>CALWDO010000037.1 GCA_944376715.1 uncultured Lachnoclostridium sp.
CAATCCATATCTGAACCAGGAGGATCTGAAAGAACTTCCGATGGTTGAAGTCAATCTGTATTATCGGTTCTACCATATTTTCAAAGATTTATGCCATCCGGAACAGAAAGAATTTCCGCAGCTGACCAGGGAACTGATCAACCTGACGGTACATGAACTGGCCGGGAACGACGTCCTCTCCGGCATGAGCCGGAAAGAATACTATAAGGAACTGCTGTATCAGGACTTTCAGGATGGCGCTTTCGGAGAGGACGCGCGAAAAGAGCTGGGGCTTTTTAACCGGGAGGAAAGGGAAGTGATCTTAAGCGGGCTTCTGCGGCAGTACGAGACCGGAAGCTCCCTGGACATTTTCAAGGATATGATGGAAGACCTGGTCGACGAGAGCATCGTATACCAGAGCAATGACAGTTTTTATGAGATCCTGGTCTTCATCGGCCAGAAGGAGACGGAACTGATGCGGGAAAAGATGGATCTGCTGATCCGTCTGTTTGTGGAACTTCCCTATCATGTGGAACTGTATTATGAACACCATTTCGGCATCATGGGCGTGGATTGTACCATGGAACTGGATGACATGACTTTATGCTGATATTTTTAACGGGAGGAACATGCATGTTTGAATATCGATATCCGCAGTTTCAGAGCAAAAGGCTTCTCCGGGCGCAGATGCTGGAGGAACTGAGGGATTATCCGCTGCGTTTTGCCAGGAGCCTGTGGCAGGATTGCGCCCAGGGAGTGGTATCCGGCTGCAGAATATCCTGGAATGACGGAAAACTGACGGTGGGCAGCGGGATCATCTATAAAAATAAACAGTTTTATTTTATGGAAGAACCTTACGCTATGGAATGCGGGCCGCTGGACCAGGTACGTTATCTGAAAGTACGGATCCTGCCGGAGCAAAAACTGCCGGGAGAGATCCGGGGAGAGGCGCGGATCGTGTTGGATGAAAAAGAAGTGGATGAAGCTTTTGAACTGGAATTATGCCGGTTCCGGCTTCAGGAAGGGGCAAGGCTCAGGGATCAGCATGAAAATTTCGAGGATTTTTCCACAGAGTATGACACCGTGGATTTTACTTACGCTCCGTGGGCCGGGAAAAAGAACAGCACTTTAAATCCCCTTCTGACGGTACAGTTTGCCAGAGAGATAATGAGAAAAGAAAACGCAAGGCCGGAGGATCTGTATTTCGCCATGAATATCCTGTCAAACGGCGGAACTGTGGCGGCGGAGGCGGTGCGCGAGTACATCCGGCGCAGGACCGGGGAAAGGGCGGCCGGAGGGCTGCGTCCCATGTATGAAGGACTTCTGAGTATCCTGAAGGAAAGGGCAGATCCAGAGACAGATTCGAAAGGACAGCGGAATATTTTCCTGATCTGAGAAAAGGAGGCGGTGCATGGTGAGGATGGATCAGTGGCTGGCAGAAAAAGAAAAGGAGCAGAAAGAGAAACAGGCACAGAATGGCAGGCCGGGAGGACAGCCGTCCGGGAATGGCAAAAAGGAGGCAGACAGTGGAAGCGGCGCTGACGTATAAAGATTTATCATTTTCATTTGCAAAGATTCTCCATGTGGACCGGATCCGGATCGAAGAACTGCCGGACCGGCATGGGACGCTCTCTATCACGGCAGTGCTGGACGCGGATCTGGAGAATGAGATTTTCTTTCAGGTGCCGGAGACTATGAGCCTTCTCTACCGGGACGGCGGGGAAGAGAAAACGCTGTTTTCCGGCATGCTGTTCCGTTCTTCTATGAAGAGAAAAGGAAAGTATCTCTATCTGGATCTGGAGGCGAAGACCCATACTTACCGGATGGATCTGAAAAAAGAAATCCGCTCTTTCCAGAATACCGGTGAGATGGGCGGCCAGATTTTGAGAGAAATCCTGAAACAGTATCCGGACTGCGTCTGCACGGAACATTTTTCGGACGGTCCCACGGATCAACTCCTGCTGCAGTATGAAGAGACTGACTGGGAATTCCTGAATCGGCTGGCCAGGAAATATCAGAGCCGTCTTTATCCGCAGGCGTCGGCCGAAATGCCGGCCTTCTTGTTCGGCTTCCCCGGGACCCGGGAGGATCGGGTTCTGGGGCAGGATTTCTTTACCAGTTCTGTCAGCTTTGACACTTATGAGGACGTCAAAGCCAACAAGGATCCCCGCGTCCTGCCGCAGCAGTATCTGTCCTGGCAGGTGGAAAGCTATGACATCCTTCCCCTCGGGACGCGTCTTCTCTACCGGGACCGGGACTGGCTGGTGGGAGGAGTAAAACGATGGCTGGACGGGGGCATCCTGAAAAACGCCTATACCCTGGTGCAGGAAGAGACGCAGATTGGTCCGCCCCTGTACAACAGCATGCTGCCGGGCATCTCGCTGGACGGGAGTATCAAAAATGTCGCCAGAGACCGGGTACAGGTCTATATGGATGTGGATACCAATGTGAGGACGGCCGGACAGTACTGGTTTCCCTATTCTACAGTGGCCGGCTCTGCAGACGGAAGCGGCTGGTACTGCATGCCGGAGGTGGGAGAGAGGATCCGGGTCTACTTTCCGGAGGCCGATGAGAGGGAAGCTTATGTGATATCGGCCCTGTCCGGAAATACCCTGGGAAATCAGGGCGCGGCCATGGATCCGGCGGTCAAGCACATCTCCACGGCCCAGGGGAATACGGTGACCTTTTGCGGGAGCGGGACCAATATTTCGGTGAAAGGCGGCGCCGGCGCGGTCAATCTCGGTTCCGGAGGAGACTTGAGCATCACCGCGGCGGAGAGCATCTCCATCTACGCGGGAAGCAAGGTGACGTTCCAGGGAAATGAGATCCTGGCTACCGCGGACAGCCAGATGGATCTTGCCGCGGATCCAGGGGCGTCTGTCCAGATGAAACCGGGACAGACAGATCTGAAAGCAGTCAAGATTTATCAGAACTGACGGGAGGGACAGTATGGAATTTTTTACATTGGACCAGCTTGCGATAGAGGGAGTCTCCCTTGGCCCAGTGGTGGAACTGGAGATCCACAACCGCCCCGGCGAACATGGATGGATGAGGGTCAGGGCGCAGGTCGGGGAAGAAGAGGAGGAGACGATCCTTTACAGGCTTGCCAGCAGGCAGCCGGGAAGACTGTACGGGACCGGGCAGCTCCTTTTCGCGGGACTTTTAAGTCAGGTGGAATTTTACAGGAAGGACCAGGTCCGCTACGGGATCCTGACTTTCCGGACCGCAGACTGCCTGATGGATGTGGAGAAAAAATCCCGCTCTTTTCAGGACACTTCTATGACGTACAGTGAGCTGCTGGATCAGATCCTCCAGTCTTATCCCGGCAGCGCATATCTGTTGTCCGTCCCCGACGAACCCATCGGACAGCTTCTGGTCCAGTATCAGGAGACAGACTGGCAGTTTCTGAAACGGGTTTTCTCCCAGCGGTACGCGCCTCTGGGCGCGTGTATGGGACAGGAAGGGATCCATCTCTATGCGGGCGTCCCGGACCTGAGCGGAGAGTGGGAGTGCCAGCTGGAGGCGGTGTCCAAAAGCGAAGAGGAGGTAAGGCGTCTGGAAGCCATGGGAGCGGCGGAGTCCGATTTCGTGGATTACCGGGTGTGCGCGGGAAGCTGCCAGGATCTGTTCGCGGCGCTGGATGTGGGAGGAAGCCGGCTGTCCGTCGCCTCTCTTGACTGGACGCTGGAGCGCGGCCGGCTGGAGTGCCGCTATACTTTGCGCAGCAGCGCCGGCATCGGGAGTTATCCGGTATATCCAGTGTCCCTGGTGGGCATCGCGCTGGAGGGGAGGATCCTGGAAGTGAAAGGCAACCAGGTGCGGATTCATATGGATATCGACGACCCTTACAACGGGCCGGACGTTTACTGGTTCCCCTATGCGACCATGTCTGCCTCCCTGAACGGAAGCGGATGGTACTACATGCCGGAGGTGGGAGAGCGGGTGAGGGTAGAGTTCCCGGACAAATACGCCGGGGACGCCCTGGTGATCAACTCCGCCAGTGTCTATGCGGTGTCCAAAGGGGCAGAGGACAGCATGGGAGATCCGGCGGTCAAATACCTGAGCAACCAGGCCGGACAGAAAATGGCCCTGGGACCTCAGGGGGTGGCGGTCAGCGCCGGTTCCTCCGGCATTACCATCGACAACAGCGGATGCATTCTTTTGTGGGGAGCCGGCGAGATTCTGGTAAAGGCGGAGGAAAAGATTACCCTGGCCGCGGAAAAGATTACAGTGCGCGGAGCAGAGCAGGTAAAAGCAGCCAATGAATCCGGCGCCGGGGCGGAGCTGAAGAGCGATCTGAACCTGACCGGGGCGGAAGTGCTGATCAATTAACCTGGAGGGCGAGAAAGATGAAGCGGCAGGATGCGTTGAACCGGTTCAGGGAAGCGGCCGGGCAGATCATAGAGGCCAGGGACGGTATGTTCTGGGAGCTTCTTTTCCGGAGGCGCGCGGAGCTTACAGGCCGTCTGCGGGATGGACTTAAAAGACTGGAGGAGCAGGGAGTGGGATGCCCGGAGCGGCGCCGGGGGATTTACGGCTCTTTCCTGTGGACGGATCTTATGGACGGGAAGTACCGGATCTGGCTCCAGACTGTGGGGGAGGGATACATCCTGGAACCCCTGGAAGCGGAAGCATGGGCAGATCTGCAGGATTTCTTTCAGGGCCTTAAGATGGCCGGAAAAGATCTGGCGGAAGAAAAACTTCGTTACGCGGGGAAGGTCAACGACTGGGACGTCCGGTACCTGATCGCGGACAGGGCTATGGAACATGCGAGAGAGATTGCCTTTCTGCTCCGCTTCCAGCTGTGGAAAGAAGAGAATCAGAGGGAGATCAGAACTCTTTTTCCGGAAGATTCCCCTGGGATCCTCCGGCTGGGAGAGTACAGGGATCAGGGAGAGACTATTTTCCGGACGGATGACAGGCCGGGCGGGGAAGAACGGCTGAAAGAGCTGCTCAGACAGTCCTTCACATTTCCCTACGCGCTGCAAAACCAGTATTTTAGCCGCTGCGTCTTCCGGAAACTGTCTGCCGGGGAGCGGCAGCTGCAGTACATCACTTTCGACGGCTGCACGCTGGAACAGATATCTTTCGCGGGTTCGTCTCTCTGGGGAGCCAGATTCCGGAACTGCGAGATCGCGGGGTGCGGCTTTTCCGGGACGGATCTGTCCATGGCCCGCTTTGAAAACTGCCGTTTCCGGGAGAATGACTGGAAAGACGCCGCGTTTTTTCATACGTTCTGCAGTCCCGGGTCTCCCCCGGGACTGGATGGGGAGCAGCAGGCGGCGGTTCTGACAGAGGAGGATCAATATGATGGAGCGATATTTCTTTGCGGAGCAGGACAGACAGGTCAGGGACTGCATCCGTCTGGAAGGCTTTGACCTGGTCAACGGATCCCGGAGGGTTATGAGTACGCAGGAGCGGGATACGGTCAATGAGGCCACATTTCTCTATGTAAAAAAAGGCCCGGAGGAGACGGTTCTGGATTTTTATCAGAGCCCTACGATCATGGTATCTGCCCTGGTCCGGGAGGTGTTTTCCATGTATGAGGATGAGATCGCCTTTAAGAAGGTGTATCTGGTAGACCTGGGACGGGATCTTTCCCATAATTTTTATATTCCGTTCATCCCCAGGGTGGAGGCTTTGTCTCCGGAAGTATGCCGTTATCCGGACGGCAGGGAGAAAAAAGTGATCCTGGACCGAGAGAAGTGCCGGGGACATCATGTTTTTTTCCTGGCGGACAGCATGACCAGAAGGCCGGTGCTCAGCCTGGCCGCGGTGGAAAGCCTGCTGCGGCGCCATACGGCAGGGATGAAGTTTCAGGAGGTGGAGGTAAGTTAGATGGCAGATTTAGAGGATAAGTATATTGTATTCGGGGCGAAGACCAGGTGCTCTATGGGACTGCGGGAAAGCCAGCTGGTGCTGAACGCCGACCACGGGATCTTTATCCGGGGGAAAGCGCAGCTTCACGTAAAGGATAAGGAAA
Organism: uncultured Lachnoclostridium sp.; assembly: GCA_944376715.1. Classification (GTDB taxonomy): domain Bacteria; phylum Bacillota; class Clostridia; order Lachnospirales; family Lachnospiraceae; genus Hominiventricola. Next base: position 5,963 of record CALWDO010000037.1, read on the forward strand.
GCATCACCAATGTGATTCCCTTTGGCGGATGTAAAAGTCCCTCCAACCCGGACACGGCGAAGATGATGGCCCTGCGGGGACTGACACAGGGGCCGCTTTCCTTTGCCGGGACTTTCTGTATGCCCGCGCTGGCCTCCGGATGCGCGGGGGCATGTACGCCCATGATCACCGCGGTGGAGTGGGAAGACGGAAGTGAGTTTACGGATATCGACGATGAAAAAGCGCTGCTTGGAAGATGTACGCTTGCCTGCGCTTACGGCGGCGTCATTGAGATCACGGATGCGGGACAGGAATAGTCCGCGGGAGAAAAGACATGAGGATACCATTCTGCGAATTGGCAATCGAATTGGACATAGAAGGGATTCTTGAGATCACGAATCTGGAACTGGAGGAGGCGTTAAACAGCCATTCCTCATTGAAAGTGGAGTGCCTGCTGGATGAAGACTTCCGGGAAAAAGCGGTCGCCAGGACCTCTCTGGCCTCCTCCGTCACTGTATGGCAGGGGGAAGAGACTGTATTCTTTGGCTTTCTGCATTCCGCAAAGACGGCCCGGAAAAAAGGAAAATGGGAACTGGACCTCGTCTATCTGTCAGGATCTTATGAGATGGATGTGACGAAGCGTTCCAGAGTATTTTACCGGCAGGGAGAGAGTTATCGAGAGGTTATCGACAAGGTGACGGAGCTTTATCCCGGGATCCTCGTGCGGGACGAGATCACCGGCGGGAAGCCAAGCCCGGGAACCCTGCTGCAGTACGAAGAAACGGACTGGCAGTTCCTGCGGCGGCTTGCCAGCCATTTTTCCACTTTCCTGATCCCGGATACCAGGGCTGCGCAGAAGCGTTATTATTTCGGACTGCCGCCCATCGACCGGGGGCAGGAGCTATGGGATTATGATTACAGGATCATCCAGGACATGGACCGGTATCACCGGTTTGGGATGGGGATGAAACAGGAATACACTTCCTGGCAGGTGCGAAGCCCGCTCTGGCTGTGCATGGGCGAACATCTCCGCTTTAACGGAACCGACTCTGTGGTGACCGGGGTACGGATCCATTCCCGGAAGGGTGAGATTCTGAAGGAATATACTCTGAGCCGTCCCTCCGGGCTGGTCATAAAACCGGAATTTAACTATGAGATCCTGGGAATCAGCCTGCCGGTTACAGTGATCGGCCGCAGGGACAATCAGGTACAGGTGGAATTCGATGTGAACCGGCCTTATCCTTCGGAGCAGCCGTCCCTGTTCTATACTTATGGGATTGAGAGCAGCGGTTTTTACTGCATGCCCGAAGTAGGGAGCCGGGCTCACGTCTATTTTCCCAACCGGCAGGACTGGCAGGCAGTCGCCGTGCATGCCCTTAACCTGGATGCCGGCGCGGGCAGGAACCCGGATCACAAGACGTTTTCCTCCCCCACCGGCGCGGCTCTGGAACTGACGCCTTCGTCCTACACGTTCCAGTCTGACTTTGGAGGGGCTTCCGTCATGCATATGGGGACGGACGGGAACCTGACGCTGACCGGGAAGAACATCGCCTTTTCCGCAGGGATGTCCATATCGGTGGGCGAAGGCAGGGAGGCGACTCCCGATGTGCAGTTCCAGTCCAAAGGGAAACAGCTGTACAAAGTGGGAAATTCCATGATGGCGCTGGAGAGCAACCTGACGCTGATTGCCGACAAAGCCAAACTGAAGGCAGAGAGCTCCGATCAGTCCGCCCAGGCCCAGGCCATCAGGGACGCGCTGACGGCAGGCGACGAAGCCCTGAGAAACAATTACAACAATCCGTTGGCGGCCGCGTGCCAGCCGGGGTCCGGCGCTTCAGGGGGTACACCCGGGACGCGCCCCGGAGGATTCAGTTTTCCGTGGGACTGGGTCGGCAAATATAAGTACAGACCGGGGAAATTGGACAACAAGACGCCCGCCGGGTGGCTGGATGACAAGAAAAATGAAAAGAACTACAAAAAGCCCCTGTATGACAACGGCAACGAAGACAAGATAGAAAAATACCGCCATACGGTCGCGCTCGCCAGTATCGGAGATTCCGGAAATGCTTTTGGAAAGCCGACGGAAAGAAAAAGCGACGACGGGACGCTCTCCATGACCGCCACTCCGGGAGCATGGAAATACTCGGCCAATGCCTATATCGGCATGACGGAAGAAAATAAGAAATTCGGAGCCGGCATCCAGGGATCCGCCAGTATCGCCATGGTGGAGATCACCGGAAAAGGCCAATGGGGATCCGAGGACTATAACCTCCATGTGGGAGGGGAGGTATCCGCCCTGAAAGCCGAAGCCAAGGGCGAAGCGGTCGTCGGTTATAATAAAGACGGGAAATTCCAGCTGGGCGCGACCGGCGACCTGGGCGCCTACATGGTGGAAGGCAGCGTGTCGGGCGGAGCGACGGTGGCCGGCGTGGGGCTGAATGCGAAAGCCACCGGAAAGATCGGGTTCGGGCTGGAAGGGGAAATCGGCTGGATCGACCATAAATTCAAGGCGAAGCTGGGAGCATGCTTCCTGTTCGGCGGGTCTGTGGAGTTCGAGATCGATTTCAGCAATATTCTGCCATGGACATAGAATTGACAGTGAACACAGGAAGAACGTATAATGATTCCATAAAATTCAGGAGGAAAAAAAGATGTTGAAACTGCTGCCGATCGGTACGGTTGTGCGTTTAAAAGGGGCGGAGGTCCCGTTTATGATCGCCGGGTATTTTCCGGAGGACGAAGATACTCCGGGCGAGTTCTACGATTACTCCGCATTCCCCTATCCTGTGGGATTTTCTTCCACGATAGAAGCCTCTTTTCTGAACGCGGCGGATATCGAGGGGATCATCGCCATGGGGTATCAGGATCAGGAACAGATGGAGTTTGTAAAAAAACTGGAAAGTTTCCAGCCGGAAGCGCAGAAAGAGGAGGGACAGGAAGATGAGTAGAAAGAACCGTCCGCTGCCCATCGGCAGCGTGGTACTTCTGGAAGGCGCGGATACCAGGATGATGATCCTGGGGTATCTGAAATACGGCCCTTACAATCAGACCGATATCTACGATTATGCCGGCTGTCTGTATCCGCAGGGGTATCATTCGCCGGAAAAGACGTTTGTGTTCAATCACGACAAGATCGTGCAGGTCTACGCGCTGGGATATCAGGACGAGAGCCAGATGAAGTTCGCGGACCAGCTGATGGAACAGTTCCGGATTTTTAAAGGAGATGTGACATTCGATTAGGACATGAGAGGAGAAAAGATGACGTTTTGGATCTTGTGCGGGGCCGCCGTATTCTCGGTGATTCTCGGTATTCTGCTGATTTGGTATGGGAAAAGACAGTTCGGCGTCTGCACCGCCGAAACGCAGGGTGTCGTAGTGGATATTTATCGAAACGCGAATTTTGAAGGGGACAGTTACGCCCCGGTTGTGGAATTTCAGGCCGGAGGCCAGACGATCCGGGGCATTGCCCGGACGGAAAAGACAGGAGGGCGCTCCCGGATCCCGTTTGAAGAGGGGGATCGGGTAAATCTGCGTTATAACCCGGACAATCCCAGCCAGTTCCTGATCCGGGGATACGACCAGAATATCATCGTATGGGTGGGGATCAGCGGATTCGCCGCGGCGGCGCTTCTGATTGCGGCTGCGTTTCTTTTTCGCTAGAAAAATCCGGTTTATAAAAACAGAGCAGGAAGGATTACCGGGATTTACGGTTCCGTCCTGCTTTTCTGTTCCAGAAAATCTATAAAGTCCAGCGCTTCCTGCTGCCTTTCCGGAGGAAGCGCATAAAATGTACGGCACAGCCGTCCGGCGTCTTCCGGAAGGGACGCGAACGGATCTGTCTCTTCTTTGCCGCGAACCAGATAGTCCAGAGAGACGCCGTATAAGTCTGACACATTTTTGATCAGATCCAGGTCAGGGGTGCGGACGCCGCGTTCGTATGCGGAATAGGTCTGGCGGGCAATATTTAGTTTTTTGCTGAACTGAGCCTGAGTCAGGCCATTCTGGATACGAAGCTCTTTTAAGGCCTTTGGAATCATATTGTCCCCCATGTCTCACCCCTCCAATGTCGCTTTATTATAACAATTCCTCAGATTTTTATGTTAGGATGAAACAAATAGGAGAATTTTATTGCATATAGTTACATAAAAAGTATAAAATAGATAATAAAATGTCAATATATGAAGACATAAGTATAAGGGGGATTATATGAAACACCGGTGGGAAAGAATATATTTTGGAATGCGCATCCGGCTGCGTCTTCTGCGTTTGAAGTTTGTGCGCGTCAAAAGACCGCCGGATGCAAAAAGTCCCGAAGAGATGCTGGAAGAAATTAAAAAGAAGTCAAAGCTTACTTAGATTGCTGTTGTGGTATTTGGGGGAAGAAGTCACGTCTTCTCCGAACCAGTCCGGTTTCCGGAACTGAAGGGCTTCTTCTTCCGAAGAAAATTCCACTTCAGCCAGGATCAGATCCGGCAGGGGAGAGGCAAAAAGGTCCAGTTCGATCGTATATCCCTCATAGGGAATCCGGTAACGCCGCTTGGAGATCAGCTTCCCGTCGATCTTGGACTTCAGGTGTCTGTAGGCTTCTGCGGTCAGGGGGAGATTGTACTCCTCCCGGACCATCAGTCCTTTGGACTTATACGTAAGCCAGTATTCTTCGTCCTGTCTGCGGATGCGGACGACCGGTTCCGTGCACAGATATCCCTGTTCGATCTGGCTGGAAGGGTAGGATGCCAGATTATCCGGTAATGTTTGTATCAGAAATTTGCGTTCGATTTCATAAGATTTCATAAGAGCCTCCTCATATGACAGACTGCAAAAAACAAAAAAATTTTGGTTTCATATTCCTCAATTAGTATAGCACAACTTTTTGAAAAGTGATACACTGTACGCATAGGCAAAGAATGGAACGCAAAGCAGAAAAGGAGGCGTAGAATATGAGCCGTGTATGTGTGTTTCTTGCGGACGGATTTGAAGAGATTGAGGGGCTGACAGTGGTGGACATCCTGCGCAGGGCGGGTGTGGAAGTGTCTGCGGTGTCGATTACAGATGAAAAGATGGTGACGGGAAGCCATGGCATCCGGGTGGAAGCGGATGCTTGTATGGAAGAACTGAATTTTGAGAATACAGAGATGCTGGTACTGCCGGGAGGCATGCCGGGGACACTGCATCTGGGTGAATGCAGGAAGCTGACAGATCTGCTTCTTACATTCCATGCATCAGGGAAAAAGGTGGCTGCGATCTGCGCGGCGCCGAGCATCCTGGGCGATCTGGGGATCCTGAAGGGCAGAGACGCCGTCTGCTATCCCGGATTTGAAGAGCGCCTGGAGGGAGCCAACGTAACCCGGGCAAAAGTGGCGGTGGACGGCAGCGTGACTACCAGCCGTGGCATGGGAACCGCGATTCCGTTTGCGCTGGCGCTGGTAGAGCAGCTGGTATCAAAGGAAAAAGCGGCTGAAGTGAAAAAGAGCATTATTTACGGCCATGAAAATTAAAGATTTGTCTCAGGCAGAAACTTCCAGCATGTTCTCCGCATTTTGGCGGATAATAGGAGCATGGAGGTGAACAGCATGACGAATCAGAACAGCAGTTCCGGAAGCAACAGCATGGCTGTACCGGAAGCAAAAGCTGCCATGAACCGTTTTAAAGAGGAAGTCGCCAGTGAACTGGGCGTTCCGTTAAAAGACGGTTACAATGGCGATCTGACCAGTAAGCAGGCAGGTTCCATCGGCGGAGAGATGGTCAAAAAGATGATCATGAAGCAGGAACAGCAGATGTCTTCCGGTCAGTAAAGATCAGATAAAGAGAAAGTTCATCCCGAGGCTGTCTGGGCCCGAAAACGCAGTATATTTGCGGGAAAAGCCTAGACAGCCTTGGTTTTTTGTGTTATACTTTCAAAATGTCTACGAGTATGTAAATAAGGATATACTTATATATAAATACAAGGAGGATATTTTCGAGACAATGAGTGTACAGGTAGAAAAACTGGAAAAGAACATGGCAAAACTTACGGTGGAAGTTCCTGCCGAAAAAGTAGAGAAGGCGATTCAGACTGCATATCAGAAAAACAGAAAAAGCATTAATATCCCGGGCTTCCGTAAAGGAAAAGCGCCCCGTCAGCTGATTGAGAAGATGTATGGAAAAGAGATCTTCTACAACGATGCCATCGATGAGATGCTTCCGGGCGAGTATGCACAGGCAGTCGAAGAGTGCGGGGAAGAGATCGTATCCCGTCCGCAGCTGGAAGTGGTACAGATGGAGAGCGGAAAGCCTTTCATCTTCGCGGCGACCGTGGCAGTGAAGCCTGCCGTAACGCTGGGCGAATATAAGGGAGTACAGGTAGAAAAGGCTCCGGTAGAAGTGACGGACGCCGAGATCGACGCTGAGATCAATAAAGAGAGAGAAGCGAACTCCAGAACCATCACGGTAGACGACCGTCCGGTAGAAAAGAGCGATATCGTTTCCCTGGATTTTGAAGGATTTGTGGACGGAGAAGCATTTGAAGGCGGCAAGGGCGAGAACTACGACCTGACCATCGGTTCCAACACCTTTATTCCGGGATTCGAGGATCAGCTGATCGGCGCCGAGATCGGTAAAGAGCTGGATGTGAACGTGACTTTCCCGGAAGAGTACGGCCATGCGGAGCTGGCTGGCAAAGAGGCTGTATTTAAATGCAAAGTAAACGGCATCAAAGTAAAAGAGCTTCCGGAAGCAGACGATGAATTTGCACAGGAAGTATCCGAATTTGAGACTCTGGATGCATATAAGGATGATATCCGGGCAAGACTTCTGAAAGATAAAGAAGACGAGGCAAAACGGGTGAAAGAGGACGCTGTGATCGAGAAGATCATCGAGAATGCTCAGATGGAGATCCCGGATGCCATGGTAGAATTCCAGGCAGAGCAGCTGATGGATGATTTCGCCCGCAGACTGCAGGCGCAGGGACTGTCCCTTCAGGTTTATTTCCAGTATACCGGCATGACCCAGGAGCAGTATCTGGAACAGATGAAGCCGAGAGCGCTGAAGAACATTCAGAGCAGACTGGTGCTGGAGGCAGTGGCAGCCGCAGAGAATATCGAGGTTACAGAAGAAGATATGGAAGCCGAGATGAATCGGATGGCAGAGACCTACAAGATGGAGGTCGAGAAGGTAAAAGAGCTTCTTGACGATTCCCAGAAGGAAGAGATCAAGAAAGATCTTGCGATCCAGAAAGCGATTGACCTGGTGACAGAGGCGGCAGTAGAGGCTTAATTCACGCGAAGGCAGTATTTGAGGGCATGGCGGATTGGCCGTGCCCTTTTATTCCTGGAAGGAGGAGAACATAATGGCATTAGTACCTTACGTCATCGAACAGACGAGCAGAGGAGAGAGAAGTTACGATATTTATTCCCGGTTGCTGAAAGAGAGAATTATTTTCCTCGGAGAGGAAGTAAATGAGACGACAGCGAGCCTGGTGGTGGCTCAGCTGCTTTTCCTGGAGTCCGAAGATCCGGGAAAAGATATTCATCTGTATATCAACAGCCCGGGCGGTTCCGTGACCGCAGGGATGGCGATTTTTGACACTATGAATTATATCAAATGCGACGTATCTACGATCTGCATCGGCATGGCGGCCAGCATGGGCGCGTTTTTGCTGGCAGGAGGAGCGAAGGGCAAACGTTTTGCGCTGCCCAATGCGGAGATCATGATCCATCAGCCGCTGGGAGGAGCTCAGGGGCAGGCTACGGAGATCGAGATTGCTGCGAAGCATATTCTGCGCACAAAGGAGAAATTGAACAGCATACTGGCGGAACGGACCGGACAGCCGCTGGAAGTGATCGAGAAGGATACGGACCGCGACAATTATATGACTGCGGAAGAGGCGATGGCTTACGGGCTGATCGATCAGGTAATCGCAGGACATTAAGGGAGAATAGAAAACAGCATGGCAAGAAATGAAATCAGATGTTCTTTTTGCGGCAAATCGGAGAGCCAGGTTCTGAAGCTTTTAAAAGGTCCGAACGGAGTTTATATCTGCGACGAATGCGTGGAACTCTGCTCGGAGATCATTGAAGAGGAACTGGGCGCTGAGGAAGAAGAGAGCGAGCCGGAAGAGATCAATCTTCTGAAACCGGAGGAAATCAAACGGTTTCTGGATGACTATGTGATCGGACAGGAGAATGCCAAGAAGGTATTGTCCGTAGCGGTATATAATCATTATAAGAGGATTCTGGCAGGGCAGGATCTGGATGTGGAGCTTCAGAAGAGCAATATCCTGCTTCTGGGGCCGACCGGTTCCGGAAAGACGCTGCTGGCTCAGACGCTGGCCAAGATTCTGAATGTGCCGTTTGCCATCGCGGATGCGACGACACTGACGGAGGCAGGTTATGTGGGTGAGGATGTGGAGAATATTCTTCTCAAGATCATTCAGGCTGCCGATTATGATATAGAGCGTGCTCAGAAAGGCATTATCTATATTGATGAGATTGATAAAATTACCCGTAAATCAGAAAATCCGTCCATTACAAGGGATGTGTCAGGCGAAGGAGTACAGCAGGCGCTTCTGAAGATTCTGGAAGGCACGATGGCCTCGGTTCCTCCTCAGGGAGGCAGAAAACATCCCCATCAGGAGCTGCTTCAGATCGACACGACAAATATCCTGTTTATCTGCGGCGGAGCCTTTGAGGGCCTGGATAAGATTATAGAAACCCGTATGGACCGCAAGTCCATTGGTTTTAATGCGGATATCAGGGAAAGACGAAGAGAGAATGTGGGAGAACTGCTTCGCAATGCGCTGCCGGAGGATTTCATCAAGTATGGTATGATTCCGGAGTTCATGGGGCGTGTCCCGATCTCTGTATCGTTGGATCCGCTGACGAGGGAAGATATGGTAAGGATCCTGCTGGAGCCGAAGAATTCCATCGTACGGCAGTATCAAAAGCTGTTTGAACTGGACGGCGTAGACCTGAAGTTCGACAAGGAGGCTGTTGAAGCCATAGCGGAAAAGACCCTGAAGAGAAAGACCGGAGCCAGAGGCCTTCGGTCAATTATGGAAGAGACTATGATGGATCTGATGTTTACGATTCCGTCGGACAACAGTATTAAGAGCTGTACCATTACACGGGAAGCCGTGGAAGGTACCGGCGAACCGTTAATAACAAGAAAGTAAGAGAAAAGGGGCCTGCCAATGGCCCCTTTTTCAGACAGGAGAGAGAATGGAAAAAGCAGAACAGAGAATCCCCGCGGTGGCGCTGCGGGGGATGACGATTCTTCCGGAAATGATCACACATTTTGACGTGAGCCGTTCCCGTTCTGTGAAAGCAGTGGAACAGGCGCTGAAGCAGGGGCAGAGGCTCTTTATCGTCACACAGAAAAGCCCGGAGACCGAGAATCCCGCCAGGGAAGATCTGTTTGCCATGGGAACTGTGGCAGAAGTGAAACAGATCGTCAAGATGCCCCATAACATCCTGCGCGTATTGGTGGAAGGCCTGGAACGGGCGGAACTTATGTCGCTGGAAGAAGGCGATTATCTGGAAGCAGATGTGGCCGCCGTGGAAACAGAAGGATTCGGCGACCTTCCTCCGGAGGGCAAAGAAGCCATGTACCGCAATCTCAAAGAAGTTTTCCAAAAGTACTGTGAGGTCAGCGGGAAAGTGGGAAAAGATCTGGCCCGTCAGGTTCTGGATGCGCCGAATCTGGAACGGCTCATGGTGCAGGTGATGATACATACTCCGTTTGGCTGGGAGCAGCAGCAGAAACTTCTGGAGACGCTGGATCTTCCTGCCTGCTATGAAGCCCTTTGCATCATGCTGAATAATGAGATAGAGATCGAGCATTTCCGCAGAGGGATCCAGGAGAAAGTCAAGGCGCGGGTGGACAAACAGCAAAAAGAGTACCTGCTGAGAGAGCAGATGAAAGTGATCCGGGAGGAACTGGGAGAGGACGGGACCAGCGCGGAAGCGGCTCAGTTTCGTAAGGCAGTATCAGAGCTGGAGGCCTCCCAGGAAGTAAAAGACCGGATAGAGAAAGAGATCCGGCGTTTCGTAAACGCAGGGACGAACTCTGCGGAGGCTTCTGTGATCCGCGGATATATAGAGACCCTTCTGGAACTTCCCTGGGACAAGCGAAGCGAGGACTGCCTGGATCTGGAAAAGGCCAAAGAAATCCTGGAATCGGAGCATTACGGACTGGAGAAGGTGAAGGACCGTGTACTGGAATTCCTGGCTGTGCGGGGAATGCTGAACCGGGGAGAAAGCCCGATCTTGTGTCTGGTAGGACCTCCCGGTACGGGGAAGACGTCGATCGCCCGTTCCATCGCTCACGCCATGAATAAAAAGTATATCCGTATCTGCCTGGGCGGAGTCCGGGATGAAGCGGAGATCCGCGGGCACCGCCGCACATATATCGGCGCCATGCCGGGAAGAATTGTGGCGGGTATCCGACAGGCGGGGGTAAAAAATCCGCTGATGGTGCTGGACGAGATCGATAAGATCAGTACAGATTATCGGGGAGACACCTTCTCGGCGCTTCTGGAGGTGCTGGACAGTGAACAGAATTCCCATTTCCGGGACCACTATGTGGAACTGCCGGTGGATCTGTCGGAAGTCCTGTTTCTGACTACGGCAAATGATATCCAGACCATTCCGCGCCCGCTGCTGGACCGTATGGAAGTGATCGAGATCAGCAGCTATACGGAAAATGAAAAGATGCACATCGCCAAAGAGCATCTGCTGCCCAAGCAGAGGGAGCGGCACGGCCTGGACGAGGAACAGTTCCAAATCAGCGACAAGGCCATGGGAATCCTGATCCGCCAGTATACCAGAGAGGCCGGCGTGCGGGGCTTGGAGCGGCGTCTGGCAGCTCTCTGCCGGAAGGCAGACCGGCAGATTCTGGAAAAGGGATGTAAGAAGGTGCGTGTGACAGAGCGCAATCTGGGAAAATACCTGGGGAAACCGCTGTATGATTACCAGGAACGCAATGAAAATGACGAGATCGGCATTGTGCGCGGGCTGGCCTGGACCAGCGTGGGCGGCGATACTCTGGAGATCGAAGTAAACCTGATGCCGGGGAAAGGGAATTTTGAGCTGACCGGGCAGCTGGGCGATGTGATGCAGGAATCGGCAAAGGCCGGTATCAGCTATATCCGCTCTATTGCGGACCGCTATGATCTGGGAAGAGAATTTTTCCAGGAACATGATATCCATATTCATATTCCGGAGGGCGCGGTGCCAAAAGACGGACCGTCCGCGGGGATCACCATGGCGACGGCTATGCTCTCGGCCATGCTGGAAAAACCGGTGCGGGCCGATGTGGCTATGACGGGAGAAGTAACTCTCAGGGGACGTGTGCTTCCGGTGGGAGGACTGAAAGAAAAACTCCTGGCAGCAAAGAATGCCGGTATGAAAACGGTCATCGTGCCGAAGAAAAACCGCAGGGATATCGAAGAACTGTCCAGGGAAATCACCGGAGGCATGGAGATCGTCTATGCAGAGACTATGGATGAAGTGCTGGCCAACGCGTTTGCAGAGTAAAGGAGATTCATTATGATTATAAAAAAAGCGGAGCTGGAGACAGTATGCGGGATCAGCAGCAAGATCCCGGAAACGTCCCGCCCGGAAGTGGCGTTTGCAGGAAAGTCCAATGTGGGAAAGTCTTCTCTGATCAACGGGCTTCTGAATCGGAAATCCCTGGCCAGGACCTCTTCCCAGCCGGGTAAGACGCAGACGATCAATTATTATAATGTCAATGATACCTTGTATCTGGTGGACCTTCCCGGATATGGTTACGCCAAAGTGAGCGAAGAGATCCGGGCAAAATGGGGAAAGATGATCGAGCGCTATCTTCATGGCTCCCGGCAGCTGAAAGCCGTTTTTCTGCTGGTGGATATCCGCCATGCTCCGTCAGAAAACGACCGCACCATGTATCAGTGGATCTTGTATCAGGGATACGAGCCGGTCATTATTGCCACGAAGCTGGATAAGATTAAAAGGAGCCAGGTCTCCAGACAGATGAAGATTCTGAGAGAAGGGCTGGAGTTAAAGCCGGATACAAAGGTGATCCCGTTTTCCGCAGAGACAAAGCAGGGACGGGATGAGATATGGGAACTGATCGCGAATGTGACAAAGGAGGCATGACCATGAATGGGAACATGCAGAACAATCAGGAGCCGCCGGCCGTAAAGATCCGCAGAAATCTGTTGAATATTGGTTTTTTCCTGATAAAAGTGCTGTTATTGATTTTCGTGGGGCCGCCGGCAGTACGCTTTTTCATGCCGGTGATCGCAGGATGGATCATTGCGCAGATCGCGAATCCGCTGGTTCAGTTTCTGGAAAAACGGCTGCACATTGTGCGGCGCCATGGTTCTATGGGGATTATGGCAGGGTCTATCTTTCTGATTGTCCTTGCCTGTTATGGAGCGGTGCGCTGGATGATCAGGGAAGCCGCCGGGCTGATAGAAAGGCTTCCCCTGTATTATCAGGCTATGATGGAAGGCTTTGGACGGATCGGCGAGAACCTGGAGAGATTTGCAGGCAGGCTGTCGCCTGAAACTCAGGCGAATATTGAAAACATTGTAGGAACCCTTTCCGACAGCCTGAGTCAGATCGCGGGGAGTCTGGGCGGCGGAACTGTGGAAGCGGCAGGAAACGCTGCCAAGAATATTCCTTCCCTGTTGATCTCTTTTATATTTATCCTTCTGTTTGCGTATTTTTTTCTGGCAGAAAGGGAAAGAGTTCAGAAAATCGGGCGTATGCTGGTCTCTGAAAGAGACCGGAAACATCTGGGAATGATCTGGCGGAACCTGAAATCTGCAGTGGGCGGCTATTTCCGCGCACAGTTCAAGATCATGGGCGTGGTATTTGTATTGATGCTGACAGGCCTGCTGATTCTGAGAGTGGATTATGCCATACTTTTGGCGCTGGTCATCTCCGTGCTGGATTTTCTTCCTATGCTGGGTACAGGGACAGTACTGCTGCCCTGGGCGCTCTACTGCGCGCTCAGCGGAAGCCTGCCTCGCGCGGCGGGGCTGCTGATCCTATACGGTGTGACTCAGTTCACCAGACAGCTGATTCAGCCCAAGATGGTAGGAGACAGCGTAGGCATCGATACGCTGACCACGCTGTTCCTGATCTTCATCGGATATCGGATATCGGGGATTATAGGTATGATTGTTGCGATCCCGGTGGGGCTGATCCTGATCCAGCTGTATGATGCGGGGGCGTTTGAAAATGTAATCCGCAATTTTAAAGAATTGCTGGAAACCGTCTCCGAGTGGAGAAGGGACCGTTCTTCATAGAAGATTCTGCATGACGTAAGCATAGATCTCCTGGCTTTTTTCTTTCCAGTGGGCGCATACAGCCTGCGCCTGCTCTTCAGAAGGAACAGAGAGGGTCAGGTCGATCAAGGTAGAATCCTGTTCCCGCACCTGGCATCTGGCCAGATAGCCGCTGTGGGCGCTGGGAAAATAATCGGCAGTGGTGGAGAGAGAGTCACGGATCTCCACCTCTTTTTCTTTCAGGTAGGACCGGATCTCCTGGCGGATAGTGTCGGAGATCTTGTCCCCGAAGTATTCCAGCGTATCCCGTCCGGAATCAGTGATCCGGTAAAGGGATGCGTTGCGGGTGGATGAGACTGTGACCAGTCCGGATTCATCCAGCTCAGAGAGAATCTGCTGGAGCGTAAAATAATTGGTATATTCTTTTCCTAAGATAAATTCGGAGATCTGAGAGTTGGAGAGCGGCGCGTCCGCCTGGTCCAGCATCTTCAGTACAATCAGTTTGTAAAGTGTCTGTGTATCAGCCATGAAACTTCTGCCTCCTTTTATAAGTCTTGGTCATATTTTTTACCCTGCCAGGTGTCCTGCAGGCGAAATTCCCGGTGTATGTTGTTGAGCACCTGGCGTTTGGCGCTGCTCCACAGAGGAGCGATCAACAGATCTTTCGGCCCGTCCCCGGTCAGCCGGTGGATGACGATATCCGGACGCAGCCGTTCCACGCAGGCCACAATCATCTGTACATATTCATCCATAGTAAAGACCGGAAAAGGTTCCCTGGTATACTGCTCCGCCAGATCTGTTCCTTTCAGAATATGCAGCAGATGAAGTTTTATGCCCTGGATGTCCAAATGATTCAGATAATCTATAGTTTCCAGCATCCGCGCGGCGTCTTCGCCGGGAAGTCCCAGGATCACATGGACGATCACTTCGATCCCGGCCTGACGCAGCCGGCGCACCGCGTCCTCGAAGACGGAGAGGTCATATCCCCGCCGTATGCGCCGTGCCGTATCTTCATGCATGGTCTGCAGGCCAAGTTCAATCCATACCGGTTTAATCTGATTTAGCTCTGAAAGCAGATTCACCACGTCGTCAGGAAGACAGTCCGGGCGGGTTGCTGCCGACAGGACTGCGATTTCCGGACAGGAGATCGCTTCGGTAAATAAGGCGCGCAGATAGGGGACGGGGGCGTATGTGTTGGTAAAAGCCTGAAAGTACGCGATATAAGTCCGGACAGGCCGTTTTTTTGACAATCGTTTTTTCCCTTCCCCGATCTGTTCGCGGACAGAAAGGGCGGGATCAGCGGCAAATTCTCCGGAACCGCCGCCGCTGCAGAAGATGCAGCCGCCATATCCGGCGCGGCCGTCACGGTTGGGACAGGTCATGCCGCCGTTCAAGGCGATGCGGTACACCTTTTCTCCAAAACGCTTTTTCAGTTCATAGTCCAATGAATGGTAAGGTTTGTCGTTCCAAAATTTCATATCTTCAATCTAACATAGAGAAGGCGGAAAATCAAGCGAACGCTTTTTCACAAAAGTTTCGCTTTTCAATTAGAGTTAAAACGTGTATACTATAGACAAGTCAGAGAGCATTCTGCCGGATCCGGCAGAGATTCCCCTACCCAGATGAAACAGTAACAGGAGGAAATATGAGTGAGAATATGAAAGAAAAGTATGAGTCCTTGTCCTTGGCAGTGCTGCGCGACGTGGCAAAGAGTCGGGGAATTAAAGGGACCTCTGCCATGCGTAAAGAGGCGGTGATCCAGGCCATGCTGGCAGAAGACGAGAAGACAGCTGCGGCGGAGACGATCAAGGCGCAGGCAACAGAGAGCGGAAAAAGCGTGTCCGATATGGAACAGCTGGACAGCGGCCAGACGGCCCATGGAATCATTGAAGTCATGGCGGACGGATTCGGGTTTATCCGGAGCGCCAATTACCTTCCGGGAGAAAATGACGTGTATGTATCCCCGTCCCAGATCCGCCGGTTTAATCTGAAGACCGGAGACATTGTGACCGGAAATACCAAGGTCAAGACGGAGAAAGAAAAGTTCAGCGCGCTTCTCTATGTGAAGAGCATCAACGGGCAGCATCCGGAGGCTAATACCAGAAGACCGAATTTTGAAGATCTGACGCCGATTTTTCCCAATGAAAGGATCCGTCTGGAACGGCCGGGCGGAAGCATCGCCATGCGGATCGTGGATGAGATTTCTCCGGTGGGGAAAGGCCAGAGAGGCATGATCGTGTCGCCGCCCAAGGCCGGCAAGACCACGCTTCTGAAAGATGTGGCCAAATCCATTACAAAGAATCATCCGGACATGTATCTGATCATCCTGCTCATCGACGAGAGACCGGAGGAAGTAACGGATATCAAGGAAGCTATTGAAGGAAAACATGTGGAGGTTATTTACTCCACCTTCGATGAACTGCCGGAGCATCACAAGAGAGTCTCGGAGATGGTCATCGAGAGAGCGAAACGCCTGGTAGAAGGCGGCAAAGATGTGGTGATCCTTCTGGACAGCATCACCCGTCTGGCACGGGCGTACAATCTTACAGTGCCGCCCAGCGGACGTACTCTGTCCGGAGGTCTGGATCCGGCGGCCCTGCACATGCCCAAACGCTTTTTCGGAGCCGCCAGGAAGATGAGAGAGGGCGGCAGCCTGACCGTGCTGGCAACGGCGCTGGTGGATACGGGAAGCAAGATGGACGACGTGATCTTCGAGGAATTTAAAGGCACGGGCAATATGGAACTGGTTCTCGACCGGAAACTGTCAGAGAAGAGAGTGTTCCCTGCCATTGACATTCAGAAATCCAGTACCCGTCGGGACGATCTGCTTCTGACGCCGGAGGAACAGCAGGCTATGGATAACATACGGAAAGCCTTGAACGGCATGAAGGCGGATGAGGCGGTGGAAAATATCCTGAATCTGTTCACCAAGACCAAGACCAACGAAGAGTTTATACAGAGTGTGAAGCGTATGCGCTTTTTCTAAAGAATTTCTAAAATATCTTGCATCCATGATTGCTCTGTGGTATAATCATAAAGCTAACGTTGAAACTGGGCGCGAAGGCGCCGGACAGACTTTTTAAGAGCATCTGTCAAAAGAACTGCAGGGACTTGCAGGGATAGTCCGGGATATCTTGCCGTGGAAACATCGGAGCGGCATTGGCCGGAAATCGGCAAAGAGCCGGAAGTTCACAATATATGAGAGAGGTGAATAGAATATGAAAGAAGGAATCCATCCGAATTATTACCAGGCAACTGTGACCTGCAACTGTGGCAACACATTTGTAACCGGATCCACAAAGCAGGACATCCACGTGGAGATCTGCTCCAAGTGCCATCCGTTCTACACAGGACAGCAGAAGGTCGCAACTGCCCGCGGACGTATTGATAAATTCAATCGTAAATACGGTATCAGCAAATAAACTTGCTAAAAGTAAGGTTGAGGTTAGGATTAATCTCAACCTATTTTTAAAGTATGGCAATATAAAAGGATGTGAGATTTTGAAACCATCAGGAATCGGCGGCCAGGCGGTGCTGGAAGGAATTATGATGAAGAACCAGAGCCGTTATTCGGTGGCTGTCCGCAGACCGGACGGGGAGATTGAAGTGCACACAGACGAATACAGCGGCATTGCCGGCGGCAGGCAGTGGGCGAGACTGCCGCTGATTCGGGGTGTGGTCAATTTTATAGATTCTCTGATCCTCGGCATGCAGACGCTGACGTTTTCTGCCAGCTTTTATGATGATGAAGAGGATCAGGAACCGGGGAAATTCGAAGAATTTCTTCAGAATACATTTGGCGAAAAAGCGGAAAAAGTAGTGATGGGATGCACAGTGGCGTTCTCTATCGTGATGGCGGTGGCGGTCTTTATGCTGCTTCCTTATTTTATTTCAAACTTTTTCCGAAGATATGTGGAGTCCAACACCCTTCTGGCTATTCTGGAGGGCGTGATCCGTCTGGGAATTTTTGTGCTTTATGTAGTGCTGATTTCTTCGATGAAGGATATCCGCAGAGTATATATGTACCATGGGGCGGAGCATAAAAGTATTAACTGTATTGAACATGGAATGGAGCTGAATGTGGAAAATGTACGGAAGAGTTCCCGCTACCATGCCAGATGCGGGACCAGTTTTCTGTTTATCGTTATGATCATCAGCATTATTTTCTTTATTTTTATCCGCGTGGAATCGCCGGTGCTGCGTGTGGTTTTCCGCGTTTTGCTGGTGCCGGTGATCGCGGGGGTGTCTTATGAATTTATCCGCCTGGCAGGAAAGAGTGAAAATCCGCTGGTCAAACTTTTGAGTCTGCCCGGGAAAGGGATGCAGATGCTGACGACCCGCGAACCGGACGACTCCATGATCCAGGTGGCGATCGCCGCCGTAGAAGCGGTATTCGACTGGAAGAGCTTTCTGGGAGAGGATGAAACGGCATGACGTTATCCGGGCTGTTAAGAGAAGGGCGGGAACGCCTTAAGTCGGCGGGAATACCGGAATGGGATCTGGACGCCTGGTATCTGCTGGAATATGCGGCTGACTGTACGAGAAACGAATATTTCCTTTATCCGGAAAAAGAGGTTTCGCCGTCCGGGGAGCAGTTATACCGGGCTTTGATCCGGAAAAGAAGCGCACATATTCCGCTGCAGTATCTGACCGGCAGGCAGGAATTTATGGGGTTTTCCTTTGTTGTAAACGAAAAGGTACTGATCCCCCGGCAGGATACGGAGATCCTTGTGGAAGAGGCTCTTCGGACGCTTGACGCGGGCATGCGCGTGCTGGATGTGTGCACCGGATCCGGGTGTATCCTGCTGAGTCTTATGAGGCTGTGCGCCGGTCTGGAAGGGACAGGGACAGATTTGTCAGAGGAAGCTCTTCAGGTGGCAGGAGAGAACGCCCGCCGTCTGGGAGCGAGGGTTTCCTTTGTACAGGGAGACCTGTTTGAACCGGTTTCGGGAAAATATGATTGTATTGTCTCGAATCCGCCCTATATTGCCAGCCGGGAAGTGGATGCTTTGATGGAAGAAGTCAGGGGCCATGAACCGCGTATGGCTCTGGACGGCGGAGAAGATGGGCTGTATTTTTACAGAAAGATTGCCGTACAGAGTCCGAAATATCTGAAAGACAGAGGGCGGATTTTTCTGGAGATCGGATTTGATCAGGGAGAAGCGGTGGCCGGGCTTCTGGCTCCGGCTTTTGACGAGGTCAGAATCGTGCAGGATCTTGCCGGCCTGGACCGGGTGGTATGCGGCATCCTGCGTTCATAGAATAGATGGAGGAGTAACATGTTTGATAAACTGGAAGACCTGGTGCGCAGGTACGAAGAGATTACGAACGAACTGACAGAGCCTTCCGTAGTCAATGACCAGAAGCGTTTCCGGACATTGATGAAAGAGCAGTCGGATCTGCAGCCGTTGGTGGACACTTATACAGAATATAAAAAATGCAGAGAGACGGAGAGCGACAGTCTGGCCATGCTGGAAGAAGAGTCCGAGGAAGAGATGAGAGAGATGCTGAAGGAAGAACTTGCCGGCTCCAAGAAACGGATTGCGGAATTAGAGCAGAAATTGAAGATTTTGCTTTTGCCCAAGGACCCCAATGACGATAAGAACGTCATCGTGGAAATCCGTGCCGGCGCGGGCGGTGACGAAGCGGCTCTTTTCGCGGCGGAGATCTACCGTATGTATGTCCATTACGCCGAGTCCAGACACTGGAAAGTGGAGCTGATGGAAGCGGATGAGATCGGGATCGGCGGCATGAAGAGCGTGACTTTCATGATCAGCGGCCAGGGAGCATATTCAATGATGAAATATGAATCCGGCGTGCATCGCGTGCAGCGTGTGCCGGAGACAGAATCCGGCGGAAGGATTCACACGTCCACAATTACTGTGGCGGTAATGCCGGAAGCGGAAGAAGTAGATGTGCACATCGACGAAAAAGATATCCGGATCGATGTGATGCGCGCTTCCGGAAACGGCGGCCAGTGCGTCAATACCACTGACTCGGCCGTGCGTCTGACTCATTACCCTACGGGTATTGTAGTATACAGCCAGACTGAGAAGTCCCAGCTGCAGAACAAAGCAAAGGCGTTCGCTCTGCTGAGAGCAAAACTCTATGACATCGAGTGCCAGAAGGCCCATGACGCGGAAGCGGAAGCCAGGAGAAGCCAGATCGGCACGGGTGACCGCTCCGAGAAGATCCGCACCTACAATTTCCCTCAGGGACGTGTGACGGATCACCGGATCAATCTTACCCTGTATAAACTGGACAAGATCATGGACGGGGACATTCAGGAGATTATCGACGCCTGTATCGCGGCGGATCAGGCGGCGAAGCTGGCAAAAATGGGAGAAAATTGAGAAAATCGAGAGGATTGGAAAGATGGGAAAGTATTTTGGAACGGACGGCTTCCGCGGAGAAGCCAATGTAACGCTGACTGTGGAACATGCTTTTAAAGTAGGACGTTTCCTGGGCTGGTACTATGGAAGAGACCACAAAGCGCAGGTCGTCATCGGCAAAGATACCAGAAGATCCAGTTACATGTTTGAGTATTCTCTGGTGGCGGGGCTCACTGCATCGGGAGCAGACGTATATCTGCTGCATGTGACGACGACTCCCAGCGTGTCTTACGTGGTGCGCACAGAAGGATTTGACTGCGGCATCATGATCTCTGCCAGCCACAACCCGTTTTATGACAACGGCATCAAAGTAATCAACAGCATGGGTTACAAGCTGGAGGCGTCCGTGGAAGAGCAGATCGAAGCCTACATCGACGGGAAGACCGAAGAACTGCCCCTGGCGGTACGCGAGAATATCGGCCGCACCGTGGACTTCTCGGCAGGAAGAAACCGTTATATCGGTTATCTGATCTCGCTGCCCACCCGTTCTTTCAAAAATATGAGAGTCGGTCTGGACTGTTCCAACGGCAGCGCTTCATCGATTGCCAAGAGCGTGTTTGACGCCCTGGGGGCAAAGACTTATGTGATCCACAACGAACCGGACGGGACCAATATCAACCTGAACTGCGGTTCCACCCATATCGAGGCGCTGCAGCAGCTGGTGAAGGAAAAAGGGCTGGACGTGGGATTCGCCTATGACGGAGACGCGGACCGCTGCCTGGCTGTGGATGAGCACGGAAATGTGGTGGACGGCGATCTGATCCTGTATATCTGCGGAAAATACATGAAAGAGCTGGGCCAGCTGAAGGATAATATGATTGTTACGACGGTCATGTCCAATATCGGCCTTTACAAAGCCTGCGACCGGGAAGGTCTGAGTTACCAGAAGACCAAAGTGGGCGACAAATACGTATTTGAGAATATGATGGAGAACGGATATCTTCTGGGAGGAGAGCAGTCCGGACATATTATCTTCAGCAAGCATGCCACCACAGGAGACGGCATCCTGACGTCTCTGAAGATCATGGAGGTGCTGCTGGAGAAAAAGACGACTCTGGGCACCCTGGCGTCGGAAGTGACCATATATCCTCAGCTGCTGGAAAATCTGCGCGTGACGGATAAAAAAGCAGTCCTGGAGCATCCGGCAGTGGTCGAAGCGATCCATGAAGTGGAGGAAGCTCTGGGTACGGACGGACGGATCCTGGTGCGGGAAAGCGGCACGGAACCGCTGCTCAGAGTAATGGTAGAGGCGACGACCCAGGAACTCTGCAAAGAATATGTGTCTAAAGTCATCAATGTGATGAAAAGCGTGATGTAAAAGAGATAATCAGGAGGAAACCATGAGAAAAACTACATTGGTCGTCATGGCGGCCGGAATCGGGAGCCGCTTTGGCGGCGGTATCAAACAGCTGGAGCCGGTAGGACCTTCCGGTGAGATCATTATGGATTATTCGGTGTATGACGCGATCCAGGCAGGATTTGACAAGGTCGTGTTCATTATCCGGAAAGATCTGGAAAAGGATTTCCGGGAGATCATCGGGAACCGTATGGAGAAGATCGTCGAGACTGCATACGCGTTTCAGGAGCTGGATGATCTTCCGGCAGGATTTGAGAAACCGGAGGGAAGAACCAAACCTTGGGGAACCGGACAGGCGATTCTCTGCTGCAAAGACCTGGTTCAGGAACCGTTTGCAGTGATCAATGCGGACGATTATTATGGAAAAGAAGCCTTTATTAAGGTGCATGACTATCTGGCCGGCGAGCATCCGGCCTGCGAAAAGATGAATTTCTGCATGGCGGGATTCCAGCTGGGCAATACTCTCAGTGAGAACGGCGGCGTAACCCGGGGAATCTGCAGTGTGGATGAAAACGGCCATCTGACGAAAGTGACCGAGACGAAAAATATCGTAAAGACGCCGGAAGGCGCGGCGGTGCAGGGAGAAGACGGACATCTGACCCCCGTAGCGGCAGACTGCCCGGTATCTATGAATATGTGGGGATTTACGCCGGAACTTTTCGGAGTTCTGGAAAAAGGATTCGCGGAGTTTCTGGCGAACCTTTCAGATCCCATGAAGGGAGAATATCTGATACCGACCATCGTGGACGGACTGATTCAGGAACAGAAAGCGAATGTGACGGTTCTGGAATCCCGGGACAAATGGTTCGGCGTGACCTATAAGGAAGACAAACCCGCAGTTGTGCGGTCTTTCCGGGAGCTGATCGACGCCGGCGTCTACGAAGAGAAACTGTTTGATTAAAAAAGAAAGAGGAAAACATGGAGATTCCGTTTAAGAGGCCGGAGCTTGAAGACCGGGAGACAATTCTGCGCCATTTTCAGGGCAGAAAATCCAGAGGGTGCGAGCGCACGTTTGCCAACGTCTATCTCTGGGCCAGATTTTATAATCTGACCTGGGCTGAGGTTCTGGATACCGCAGTGTTCCGCAGCGAATTTGATGGAAGATATTCTTACACATATCCCATAGGGAAAGGAGATCCCAAAGCGGTGATGGAACTTTTGCTGGCCGACAGCCGGGAAAAAGGATATCCTTTCCAGCTCCATGCGGTGAGCGAAGAAGAATTTCGGGAACTGGACGCACTTTTCCCGGGGAAGTTCAAGGTAGAATATTCCAGAAACGACGCGGATTATGTATATGAGACAGAAAAACTGATTAATCTGTCAGGAAAGAAATATCACGGGAAGAAAAATCATCTGAATCAGTTCAAGGCGTCTTATCCGGACTGGTCCTATGAGACGATCACGGATGAAAATGTGGAAGAGTGTTTTCAGATGGCGCTGAGATGGAGAGAGTTCAACGGATGCGAGGGAGACCCGAATAAAAACAAGGAAATGTGCGTGGCGCTGAATTCCCTGCGGCTGTTCAAGGAGCTGGAGCTGAAAGGCGGAGCTCTGCGGGTGGGCGGCGAGATTGTGGCGTTCACCATGGGCGAACCGGTCTGCGACGACACCTTTGTGGTGCATATTGAGAAGGCATATGCAGATATAAGAGGAGCCTATACCATGATCAACCAGCAGTTCCTGGAACATGAAGTATCGGCATACCAGTATGTAAACCGGGAGGACGACACGGGAGACGAAGGCCTCCGCAAGGCAAAGCTGTCCTACCGGCCGGTATTTATG
>CALWDO010000038.1 GCA_944376715.1 uncultured Lachnoclostridium sp.
AAGAACTGAGAGAAAAAGGGATTATCGAGCGTATCGGCAGCCGCAAATCAGGACAATGGATTGTAAAATAGGATTTTTACTATAAAGATGAGAATAGTTGGATGAAGGTACCGGATACTACCAGAAGTATACCAATTCCGGATAGTTTGCCCTCAAACTCACATACAGCACCGAATGGACGGACATGGGGCTGACCTTCTTCATCAGTGGCAAGATAGAAGGTACCGCAGGACTTCAAATATTCTGTTGCTTTGTTCATAGTAAAAACTCCTTTCAAAGTTCAGGTTGTTTTTTTCTTGATTACTGGTATAATTATATTTCGTAGAACCCAAATAGCAGGTACGATATTTATTGATACCAGTATCAGAGAGGAACGCGTCCATGGAGAAAAAGAATTTGTTTGGAAAATGCCCTTATGTCACCGCGCAAAAAGTTTTGACAGGGAAATGGTCGATGTACATTATGTATCTGTTATCAGATGGCCCTGTACGGTTTAATGAGTTACAGCGTCGGATGCCAGAAGAAATGACTCACACAACGCTATCCCGGCAATTAAAGACGCTTGAGAATGAGGGATTGATTATCCGGCGGGAGTATCAGCAAATTCCGCCCAAGGTGGAGTACAGCCTAAGTGAAGTTGGAGAGAAATTCAAGAGTGTACTATCTGTGCTTGAAGTATGGGGAAATGACTATATTCAGTATCTAAATAAAAGACAAAGCTAAAATTACGTTCGCAGTCTGAATGCGCTGCGCCGTGTGAATGAGGCGGCGAAGTCTGATAATCCTGTTTAGAGAAGTGAGGCCGACGAATGAAGCGCCGCCCTCACTTATCCCTGATTCTATGTGATATGGTTTTTGGTCAGCCCACGCCGCGGGCCGGACCGCGATGCATTAAAGATACAATTCGCACTCTTTCCGTTCCGCGCATGCTTTCTTCAGCATGGTGCTGACGGCGGCGAGCATCACTTTGTTTATTTTCCTTGCGGAATGAGGACAGACAGAGACGCAGCGCATACAGGAGATGCAGGCGTCGCTGTTCACCTTCGCAGGATTGTCCTTGTCTATGGCCTGGACCGGACATTCTTTCGCGCACAGGCCGCATTTGACGCAGTCCTTGGTTGGCTTCGGCACCATGCCGGAGCCGCCGCTTTTTTTATAGGGACGGTTGCCGGGGATGGCCGGTACGGACATATCTCCGGAGGTGAGTTTTTCTTTGATCTGTCCGGCAAATTTGATGAGCGTTTCTTTGTCCTGCTCGTCCGGTCTGCCTGCGGCAAACTGGCGCGCGATGGAGTGCTCCGCGATGGCGGCGACGGCAGCGATAACCTGGAAACCTGCCTGTACCGCGGCGTCCTGAAGTTCAACCAATGTATCCTCATACGCGCGGTTGCCGTAGACGCAGACAAGGACTGCCTTCGCGCCGTTTCCGTTTACGGCTGATATACGGCTGACTGCGGGAGCCGGCACGCGGCCGCCGTAAGATGGAACGGCGATGACAGCGGTATCTTCTTTGGCAAGGGAGATGTCGGAAAAATTCGTTCCGCTGTCTGTAAGATCGACGGGAACGGTCTCCTCTGACAGCGCCTGTGCCAGTATGTCTGCTGCTTTTTTAGTTCCGCCGGTCGGGCTGAAACAGATCTCATAAAGTTTCATTTTAGATTTCCTCCTTGTATTCTTTCTGGTGAACAGGTAAAATAAATTGATGTAAAAATTAGGTTTACATTTTATATACAGTATAGAATTTATAAGATGTAAAGTCAAGATTTACATCAATAAATATGTTTATGTTGGGGAAAAGAGGTTGTCATGCATATTAGTATGAAATGTTCCATAGCGGTGCACTGTCTGGTTTTTATATATGAAGCGAAAGGAAAAGCCAGAGTGACAAGCACTCTGCTTGCCCAGAGTACCGGCTGTAACCCGGTGGTGATCCGCAATGTGTTCAGCGCTTTAAAAAAAGCGGGACTGATCACAGTGTCGCGCGGCGCCGGAGGGGCTGAACTGTGTAAAGATCCTTCCGAGATCACGCTGTACATGATCTATAATGCGCTGGAACCGGAGGGGCTGTCTTCTCTGATCGGGATTCACTCCTGCGAGGACAGGAAGTGTCCGGTGGCACAAAATATCCGTTTTATACTGCAGGAGCCCTATCAGCAGATAGAGGAGTCCATCCGGCGTACAATGGAAGGCATTACTCTGGAATCTATGATAGAAGAATTTCACAGGAGATTATCCGGGACTGCGGCGGCGCAGGCGTCCGGACCGTCCGGAAAGGAGCATTTATGAAGACAATATACCGGATCTGCGGAAAGATCAGTTTGCTTTGTTATGTGTTATTATTGTATCAGACCTGGCGCCTGTGCCAGTACGGCGGCGTCAGGAGACATCTTCTGCTGATGTTTCCGGCGGCGCTGGTGTTTCTGGCGGGTGTGGTATTATGGCTGATTGCCCGGAGGCATGTCAGGAGAGAACATCCGGATACTGGCCGCAAAAAGGGGATTCTGTGGGCGGAGATCATTCTTGCCGCCGCGGCTTCGGCGGTATTTGCGGGCGGCATTATCTACTCGGCGACCCCTTATAACGGGGCATTGTCCTGGAAGGTGGATGAGTGGATGCGGAGAAAAACGGTGCCGCTGGAACACAATAATGTTTTCCGGGATGGTGTAGAAGGAATCCTTGCGGATCTGGATGAAGCCCTGGACCTTCCGGAGGAGTTGTACATTTTCAATGAATATCAGATGTCTTTTGACGAAACGGGGACGGTCACATCTATCTACACCTTCTTATATGGAAGAGATGAAAGCGGTGTAACCAGGACTTATCTGGTGGATTACAGCGGAAGAGGAAGCGGGAATATGACTGTCTGGACAGATGGTCGGGCAGACGCGTCTTATGCAGACGGCATGCGTCTGGAACCGATGCTGAGAATCCTGCAGGAGGCGCCCTGGGAGGAGCAGGTCAGAATGTGGGCGTCAGAGCGCGGCGGAGAGAGCTATGAAATATTATATTTGGGGCGGCGTTCTTTCTCGTCATCAGAGGGGCTTAAGTATCTTCCGGGAGATGCGGATGGAGACGGACAGGAAAGCGGGACCGGAGAAACACCTCCCATGTGGGACGGCGGCGAAGTGACAGGATACGAGGTCTCCCTGCATATTCCCGAGGCGGACGAGGTGACGCCGGTCCGCTATATGATGGAACCTGAATACACCAGCCAGGAGGAACTGGACGCGCAGCAGGCGCAGGAACAGGCGGAGAACGCTATCGCATCGGACAGCTGGACCACAGACAATACGGACGGATCCATGTATTTCTTCCTGAACGATACCGTCGGATGGTGCATGGTCGTGACGGACGCGGCGTTGGGCAGCAGGACCTATGCCCTGGAAGGATCTAAAGACGGCGGAGCATCCTGGGAAACTGTCAATGCGGATCCTTTCGGCGGACAGCTTGGAGTGACGGAAGGGCTGATATTCTATGATGAAGAATTCGGCATCGCCGGCCTGACCGGCGCATCCCAGTCTTATTCCAGACTGTATGTAACTACAGACGGAGGACGTACCTTTACGCAGATGCAGATGCCGGAGCTTTCTGAGGAAGAACTCCCGGAGACCGCGGAGGAATACGGATATGGCACGGAGGATTATGACTATCTGTATATGCCCGAGAAGGAAGGGGATGTGCTGACGGTTCTGGCAGTGCCGGACGCGGGAGAGAAAGAGGGAGTTCTGTTCCAGTCGCCGGATTCTGGAGAAACATGGAATTATGCGGGCACAACAACAGGATAATATTGGTTAATATATATAAAAATATCTTTAAAATTTCAATGAAAAAAGAAAAATATTCTATATATTATTTAGGGGGCATCCCTTATACTGTCTATATCCACAAAAAAGGAGACAAGGAGGATAAGGAATTATGAAAAGGAAACTTGCAGTAATGGCTATGGCAGGCGTACTTGCAGTATCAGCAGTTGCCTGCGGATCCAGCACTACTTCTACAGACAGTGCAGATACCGCTACGGAGAGTACCGATACGACGGAGAGCACGGATGCTGCAGAAGAGAGCACTGACGCGGCGGCAGCCGACAGCGCATCCAGCGGAGAGGTGGCAAATGCGGACAAGCCGCTGGTATGGTTTAACCGCCAGCCGTCCAACAGCTCTACCGGCGAACTGGATATGGCTGCTCTGAATTTCAACGAGAACACCTATTATGTAGGATTTGACGCAAATCAGGGTGCAGAACTTCAGGGAACCATGGTACTGGATTATATTGAGGCAAACATTGACAGCATCGACCGCAACGGCGACGGCATCATCGGCTATGTTCTGGCGATCGGCGATATCGGACACAACGATTCCATCGCACGTACCAGAGGCGTTCGTTCCGCACTTGGCACCGGCGTAGACGCAGATGGAAGCATCAACAGCGAGCCGGTTGGAACCAACACGGACGGATCTTCTTCTATCGTACAGGATGGAACGATTGAAGTGAACGGACAGACTTATACGGTTCGTGAGCTTGCTTCTCAGGAGATGAAGAACTCCGCGGGAGCTACCTGGGACGCGGCTACCGCAGGTAACGCAATCAATACCTGGTCTGCATCCTTCGGCGATCAGATCGATGTAGTCGTATCTAACAATGATGGTATGGGAATGTCCATGTTCAATGCATGGTCCAAAGACAACAGCGTGCCGACCTTTGGTTATGACGCAAACAGCGACGCAGTGGCAGCAATCGCAGAAGGCTACGGCGGAACCATCAGCCAGCATGCAGACGTACAGGCTTACCTGACCCTTCGTGTACTTCGTAACGCGCTGGACGGCGTTGATATCGATACCGGTATCGGCACTCCGGACGAAGCAGGCAACGTGCTGAGCAGCGATGTGTTTACCTACAACGCAGACGAGCGCTCCTACTACGCACTGAACGTAGCAGTTACCGCTGACAACTATCAGGATTTCCTGGATTCCACAGTGGTTTACGCTCCGGTATCCAACCAGCTGGATGCAGAGGCTCATCCGACCAAGAACGTATGGCTGAACATCTACAATGCAGCAGATAACTTCCTGAGCGCTACCTATCAGCCGCTTCTGCAGAACTACGACGATCTTCTGAACCTGAATGTAGAATACATCGGCGGTGACGGACAGACCGAGTCCAACATTACCAACCGTCTTGGAAATCCGAGCCAGTATGATGCATTCGCGATCAACATGGTTAAGACAGACAATGCAACTTCTTATACGACACTTCTTAGCCAGTAAAATCAGTTTATAACAGAAAGACACATATATAATGACGGATTATTGGGGAGAAGAAATTCTCCCTAATAATCTATTCGGAGTTTTAATCTTTAATACAGGAGTAGATAGAATGGCAGATAAGAGGGATGACGTTGTCTTGTCGATACGCGGTATGTGTAAGTCCTTCGGCCGGAACCGGGTGCTGGACCACATCAACCTGGATGTGAAAAAAGGCACGGTTATGGGGCTGATGGGTGAGAACGGCGCCGGCAAATCAACGATGATGAAATGTCTTTTTGGAACCTACCAGAAAGACGAGGGTACGATCTTCCTTGACGGGAAGGAAGTGAACTTTTCCGGACCAAAAGATGCCCTGGAGAACGGTATTGCCATGGTGCATCAGGAACTGAACCAGTGTCTGGAACGGAATGTAATTGACAACCTGTTTCTCGGACGTTATCCGAAGAATTCACTGGGGATCGTGGACGAGGGCAGAATGAAAAAAGAAGCTTCCGAGCTTTTCAGAAGGCTTGGAATGACGGTGGATCTGACACAGCCCATGCGGAAAATGTCTGTATCGCAGCGTCAGATGTGTGAGATCGCAAAGGCAATCTCTTATAATTCAAAGGTGATCGTTCTCGATGAGCCGACTTCATCTCTGACCGTCCAGGAGGTAAACAAGCTCTTCGAAATGATGAGAATGCTGAAAGACCAGGGAATTGCGCTGATCTACATTTCTCATAAGATGGATGAGATTTTCGAGATCTGCGATGAGATCTCCGTGCTCCGTGACGGTAATCTGGTCATGACAAAGAGTGCGAAAGACACAAATATGAACGAACTGATCGCCGCCATGGTAGGCCGTTCTCTTGAAAACCGTTTCCCGCCGGTAGACAACAAGCCCGGCGATGTGGTTCTGTCCGTTCAGCATTTGTCCACAAAGTTCGAGCCTCATTTGCAGGATATTTCCTTCGATGTAAGGGAAGGCGAAATTTTCGGCCTTTACGGTCTGGTAGGAGCCGGACGTACCGAGCTTCTGGAGACGATCTTCGGCGTGCGTACCAGAGCGGCCGGCCGTGTGTATTTTAATAACCGGCTGATGAATTTCAACAGCGCCAAAGAAGCCATGGAACATGGATTTGCCATGATTACGGAGGAACGGAAGGCAAACGGTCTTTTCCTGAAAGGCAATCTTACTTTTAATACGACGATTGCCAATCTGAATCATTATAAAACCGGTCCGGCCCTCTCTGATACAAAGATGACAAAGGCAACGACAAAAGAGATCAAAGTTATGCACACCAAATGTATGGGGCCGGAGGACATGATTACCAGTCTTTCCGGAGGAAACCAGCAGAAAGTGATCTTTGGAAAATGGCTGGAGCGTGAGCCGCAGATCTTTATGATGGATGAACCGACGCGAGGAATCGACGTCGGGGCCAAGTACGAGATCTATGAACTGATTATCGAAATGGCAAAGCAAGGGAAGACCATTATCGTTGTGTCTTCCGAGATGCCGGAGATACTGGGAATCACGAACCGCATCGGCGTCATGTCCAACGGGCATCTTTCCGGAATCGTAAATACAAAAGAAACCAATCAGGAAGAGCTTTTAAGACTCAGTGCAAAATACCTATAATGAGGGAGAACGATAGATATGGCAATAGGAAATGAAAAGATTCTTACGGCCGAGCGGGAGATGGAACTGCGTAAGCCGATAGACGATTATGTAGGTGGAATCCAGGAAAAAATCAATGCCCTGAGGGTGGACGGTACGGATAAAGTCGTTTCCCTTCAGAACAAAATTGATTCTCTGAAACGTGACAAAAGCCGGAGCAAGGAAGAGAACAGCGCGGCGATTGCAAAACTTCAGGGAGAACTTGCAAAAGCAAAAGAGGTTGAAAGCAAAAATAAAGAAGAAATCTCCAAGCTGATTGCAGATGCAGAGAATTATATCAAAGAACACTTTGACAAAGAATACTATGAACCGGTAAATGAAAGCGCTAAATACGAGAAAGAACTGGCCAGACAAAAATACCAGAAGAGTATGGCGGATCTCCAGAAAGAGCATCAGGCCGCGCTTTCCAAACTTTCGGATCATCAGGAGATCAAAGACGAAAATTATGTATATAAAAATCGTCAGTTTGATGCCAAGATGGAACTTCAGAAAGATTTTCAGGAGATCAAAGACAGAAGGCATGCGGCATTTGCCCATAAATATCACCTGATTGACCTGCTTCGGATGTCAAAATTCACTTTTGGCCAGACTATGTCCCAGAAATGGGAGAACTATAAATATACCTTTAACCGCAGAAGTTTCCTTCTGCAGAACGGTCTGTACATAGCGATTATCCTTATCTTCATCGCTCTGTGTATCATTACTCCGGTGGTGAAGGGTACTCCGCTTCTGACCTACAACAATGTGCTGAATATCCTTCAGCAGGCATCTCCCAGAATGTTCCTGGCTCTCGGTGTGGCGGGCCTGATCCTGCTTGCAGGTACGGACCTTTCCATCGGCCGTATGGTAGGTATGGGTATGACGACAGCTACGATCATCATGCATCAGGGCGTCAATACCGGCGGCGTCTTCGGGCATATCTTTGATTTCACCGGATGGCCCATCCCGCTGAGAATGGTCTTTGCTCTGTTTATGTGTATTGTACTGTGTACATTCTTTACATCCATTGCCGGGTTCTTTACGGCCAAGTTCAAGATGCATCCGTTCATCTCCACGATGGCAAACATGCTGATGATCTTCGGTCTGATCACCTATGCGACGAAAGGTGTGTCCTTCGGTGCGATCGAGACATCGATTCCGTCGATGATTATTCCGAGAGTAAACGGATTCCCGACGATCATTTTCTGGGCGGTAGCTGCAGTCGCGATCGTATGGTTCATCTGGAACAAGACCACATTCGGAAAGAACCTGTACGCAGTGGGCGGCAATGCGGAAGCGGCGGCGGTTTCCGGTATCTCTGTATTCGCAGTGACGGTAGGCGCTTTCGTTCTGGCAGGTATCCTGTACGGTTTCGGTTCCTGGCTGGAGTGCGCGAGAATGGTTGGTTCCGGTTCTGCCGCATACGGACAGGGCTGGGAGACGGACGCGATTGCAGCCTGCGTGGTAGGCGGCGTATCCTTTACCGGTGGTATCGGTAAGATCTCCGGCGTGGTAGTCGGCGTGCTGATCTTCACCGCACTGACCTACTCCCTGACCATCCTTGGTATCGATACGAACCTGCAGTTCGTATTCTCCGGTATCATCATCCTGGTAGCCGTAACGCTTGACTGTCTGAAATACGTTCAGAAGAAATAAGACTGTATCAGAAAATCCACTTCTGTTCTGCCGGAAGGCAGACAGAGTGGATTTTTTTTGTTATAATAGCAGAAAAGCCGAAGAATCGTACGGCATGATATATGGAGACGAGAGATGGGGAAATATACAGTTCTTTTGGTGGACGATGAAGAAGAGGTGCTTCAGGTCATCAAAAAGAAAATAAACTGGGAAGGACTTGGATTTTCCGTAATAGGTTATGCGGATAACGGAGTAAAAGCTCTGGAGATGGTGGAAGAGTATCAGCCGGATGTGGTCATGACAGATATTAAGATGCCGTATATGGACGGCATGGAACTGGCGAAGCGCATCAAGTCCGGTTATCCGGCTGCCAAGATATTGATCTTTACCGGGTTTGACGAATTTGAATACGCGAAAGAAGCTGTTCACCTGGAGGTTGAGGAATATATACTGAAACCGGTCAATTCTGTGGAACTGACCAATGTATTTACACAGTTGAAGATAAAACTGGACCAGGAGATCAGCGAAAAAAGAAATACGGAGATACTGAAAAATTATTATATGGAGTCTCTGCCGTTTTTAAAGAATAACTTCTATTCTACTTTAATAGAAGGCAGGATTCATGAAAACGAAATCGAGAAATATCTGAGGGACTATCAGATCACTTTTACAGAGCCCTTTTACTGTTGTCTGGTCATCCATACTTCTTCCACGCAGGTGTCGAAGAATATGAATCCGGTACTGCTCGCCATCTCGGTACAGAAGCAGGCGAAAGAGTATCTGGCGGAGAGATGGAAGGTAAAATGTTTTTCTTACCTCGGGAACACGGTGATGATTGCGCAGCTTTCCGGTGAAAATGAGATCTCGGAACTGACCGACGAGTGCGACCGTTTCTGCAGATATGCCCGCCGTATGATCGACGCGGTGGTCACAGTGGGAGTCGGCTGCGTCTGCTCCAATATTCTGGATCTGTCCCAGTCGTACAACAGCGCCAGAGAAGCCGTCTCTTACCGGGCTCTTTACGGGGCGGTGCGCGCTATCAATATCAAAGAGATTGCGCCGCAGGAGATGGGAGAGTTCGAGATGCCGAACGACGCGGAACTGTCCCGCCTGCTCAAGATGATCCGGTTCAATTCCGAAGAGGAAGTGGCAGAAGAAGCCGACAGATATATAAGTCGTTTGTTTCAGTCGGCCAAGTCTCTGCAGCAGCACCATATCGCGGTGATGGAACTGGTGAGCGTGATGTACCGCTTTGCATCCAATCATGATATTATGGTAAGCGCGTTTTCCGGAGATATGCGGGAATTGTACGGCAGACTGCTGGAGATGGAGCCGGATTCCCTGAGAAAATGGTTCATAGAGCTTTGCCTTTCTCTCCGGGAGTATTTGATCAGTACCAGGAATAAATCGACAAAGACCTTTGTGCAGAAAGCTCAGGAGTATGTCCGCAGTCACTATATGGAGGCGGAACTGTCGCTGGACAGCATGTGCGAGGAGCTGGGGGTGTCCAACTCTTATTTTTCCACGATATTCAAGAAAGAGACCGGAAGCTCGTTTATCAGTTATCTGACGGATTTCCGTATGGATCAGGCGGCCAGACGTCTGGTGGAGACCAATGAAAAAAGCTATATGATAGCGAAAGAAGTCGGCTATACAGATCCGAATTATTTCAGTTATGTGTTCAAGAGACGTTTTGGAGTATCGCCTTCAAAATATAGAACGGAGCATGCGGCAAGTGAAAGTTAAATATCTGAAATATTTCAAAACCCCGGGCCCAAGAGGAATATTATCCACGATTACGATCAGTTTTTCGGTGATCTCGATTTCCATCATGCTGATTCTGGGAATTGCGCTGTATATCCGTTTCTCAACGTCCACACGGCAGGAGACGGTCCAGAGCACGCAGAGGATGCTGGAGCAGACCGGGGAGACACTGGAAGACTATCTGGTAGATATGCGGCAGATATCGGATACGGCATATTACCATCTGATCAAGGAGAATGATTTTTCCAGTTATGGAGAGGATATCCAGAGCAGGATCAATCTTCTTTATGAGGCTAATCAGGATAACCTGCAAAGTATTGCCCTTTATGATCAGTCCGGGAATCTTGTGGCGGCAGAACCGGTCGCGACACAGAAAAAGAATCTGAATGTTACCGGACAGGGCTGGTATATACAGGCGATGGACGAGGTGGAGAATATGCATTTTTCCACGCCTCATATACAGAATTTGTTTGATGATAATACTTTTCGTTATTATTGGGTGATCTCCCTGAGCCGCGCGGTGGAGATCACAAATGGAGGAAAAACAGAACTGGGTGTTCTCCTGGTTGATATGGACTATTCTGTCATTTCACGGATGCTGGATCAGATCAATAATTTTGACAACGGCCAGTATTATTATCTCTGCGACAGCAATGGCGAGATTATCTATCATCCGCGCAGGATACAGATCAGCGACGGAATCAGCAGCGAGAACAGCGCCGCGGCGGCGGGATACAGAGATGGCATTTATGACGAGACCTTTGAGGGAGAAGCCAGGAAAGTCGTGGTGAACACGATCAGTTATACCGGCTGGAAGCTGGTGGGAGTGATTCCGTATTCGGCGTTTACCTACGGAATGATTAATATGAGATATTTCATCATTATGCTGATGCTGCTGATGGCCATGATGCTGGCGGTCGTCAACCGCATTGTTTCCGTGGGAATCTCCAGGCCTATCCTGAAATTGAATGATTCGGTAAAAGAGTATGAAGCCGGAGAGAAACCGGAGATCTACATCGGAGGGCCGCAGGAGATCCGGCATCTGGGGCTGTCCATCCAGAAATCTTATGAGCAGATAGAAGATCTCATGAAGAAAATCGTTCTGGAACAGAACGAAAGGAGAAAAAGCGAACTGGATGCGCTGCAGAGTCAGATTAACCCGCATTTTCTGTACAACACACTGGAATCTATCACCTGGATGATAGAGGGAGAGCGCAACGACGACGCGGTATTTATGATCTCTCAGCTGGCCCGTCTGTTCCGGATCAGTCTTTCCAAGGGACGCACGATTATCAGTATCAAAGACGAACTTCAGCATGCGCAGAGCTATATGAATATACAGAAAATTCGGTATAAGAATACCTTTTCCGTGGAATTTGACGTGGCTCCTGAACTGTACGCTTACTGTACCGTGAAATTGATTTTGCAGCCGATTCTGGAGAATTCCATAAGTTACGGCGTCGGAGAGATGGATGACTGCGGAGAGATAAGAGTGGAAGGAAAAATGGAGGGCGACGAGATCCTGCTTTCCGTGACAGACAACGGCATCGGCATGTCGAAAGAAGAAGCGGGCCTTGTGCTTACCGACAGCAACCGTATCCGCAAACGGGGATCAGGCGTAGGACTTGTGAATGTCAACCGGCGGATCCAGATCTATTTTGGAAAAGAATATGGACTGACCGTGGAGAGCGAGCCGGATGAGGGAACCAAAGTTACCATTCGTATTCCGGCGGTGCCGTATACAGAGGAAGACACGCTGGCGCTGGAAAGGGGACATTCGTTTGGCGGGGAAGATTAGGATGAAAAACAATAATAAATTTTTTATTGTCTCGGAAGTAGTCATGGGGTTCATGGTTCTTGTCCTGGCGGCACTTATGCTGGGCGAACGGAACCGGGACGCGAGGGCAAAAGTGTCTGTGATCGTCTGTGACTCGGATAATTCAGGATGGGCGGCATTCAAGTATGGGGTCAGGATGGCCGCGGAGGACCGGGGAATTGAAGTCGTGATTGCCGCTACAGAAAGCGTGCTCTCGCTGGAGGAAGAGGAAGCGCTGATCAAAAATGAGATAGACAGCGGGGCGGACGCGGTTATTGTACAGCCGGTTCCGGACAGCGGGGCGGAAGAGATGCTGAAAAGAATGAGAAAGCGTGTTCCGGTTATGCTGGTGGAAGATTTGACGCCCGGAGATGACGAGGGAACTGCGCTTCCTGTGACGGGGCCGGATAACTATGCCTTGGGAGCGGCTCTGGCGGAAGAGATTTTGAAGGATTACAGCGGAAATCTGGAAGGAAAGACGATAGGAATCGTCTCCCGGACCATGGATTCGGAGATG
This sequence comes from uncultured Lachnoclostridium sp., assembly GCA_944376715.1. Taxonomy (GTDB): domain Bacteria; phylum Bacillota; class Clostridia; order Lachnospirales; family Lachnospiraceae; genus Hominiventricola. The sequence continues at coordinate 12,634 of CALWDO010000038.1, forward strand.
ATGATCCGCCGTACGGACGGATTCTGCGACACATTGAAAGATACGGGTGTAACTCTGGCGTGGTTTGTGGCCGGAAACTTCGACGGCGGAGGAGCGGACTATCTGGAATCCCAGGCGAAAGTGGACTTTGTGGCAGCGCTCGATGACAGCAGCCTGACGGCAGCAGGGGAACGTGCCGCGGCACATGAGCTTCACGGAGCGGTCGTATATGGAATCGCTCATTCTACCCAGGCCGCATATTATCTGGACGCCGGCGTGGTGGAATGTCTGGCGGTGCCGGATGAATTTAATGTGGGATATCAGAGTATGAGTGAGATCGCGGACAGTCTGAGAAATCTTCTGCACGGAGCAGAGAGCAGAGAAGTCTCTTATACGATAATCCGCAGAGAAACCTTGTTTTCAAAGGAAAATCAGGAAATTCTTTTTACCATGAGCCAGTAGGGGGAATACGAACATGAGAAAATTGAGTATGATCGGGGCTGCTTTTTTGGGAAGCATATTCTTCCTTTGCGCCTGTGGGGAAGAACAGCCGGATGTTCCGGACAAAAGCTATATTGGAGTGGCGTATTATAATCAGAGCGATACGTTCCTCAATGAACTGTTGGACAGTTTTAAGGAGCAGCTCAAAGAGATGCAGAACGAGGATATGGAGACGGTGGTTATGGTCCGGGATGCGGCAGGAGTACAGCGGACGCAGGACGACCAGGTGAAGGAACTCATCAATGCCGGATGCGATGTCCTCTGCGTGAACCTGGTGGACCGGGCGGATCCTTCAGAGATCATCGATCTGGCCAGAGATCATGATGTACCGATCATATTTTTCAACCGGGAGCCGGTGGCGGAAGACTTGATGCAGTGGGACCGGCTCTTTTATGTGGGAGCAGATGCGGAAGAATCCGGCGCCATGCAGGGAGAGCTGGCGGCCGAAACGATAAAGACCAATGACCAGGCGGACAAAAACCGGGACGGAAAGATCCAGTATGTGGTTCTGGAGGGAGAAGCCGGACATCAGGACGCGATTATCCGTACAGAAACTGTGGTAAAGACATTGGCCGAAAGTGGTATTGAACTGGAGAAACTGAGCTATCAGATCGCCAACTGGAACCGTGCCCAGGCGGAGAACCGGATGGAGCAGCTGATCGGACAATATTCCAACCAGATCGAGCTGGTTCTTGCCAATAACGACGATATGGCGCTGGGGGCAATGGACGCCTACAAAAAACTGAATTATACAGAAGCCGCGCTTCCGCTGTTTTTCGGGATAGACGGTACGGATGCAGGACTGAAAGCGGTTGTGGATTCGGAACTGGCCGGAACGGTATATAATGATAAGGAAGGACAGGCGAAGGCCATGGCAAAGCTCTGCTGGGCATTGATCACCGGAGAAGGTATGGAAGAACTGGATTTTCAGAAAGAACGCTGTATTTATCTTCCATACGCAGAAGTTACCAGTGAAAATGTAGACGAATTCCTTGCCCGGAGCAATACTCCATGATGGGTGCGGAGGAGAAAATATGAAGCAATATACAGGTACTATTTATCGGAAAAAGGTACCGTTTTTCCTGAAACTGCTGCTTCTTCTTGCGTTTGTGCTGCTGCTGGGCTGGGGAATCTTCCTCGTGAGGGAGAAGCTGCTGAAAAACGCCTATGAGATGGGAATGAACCTGGCGGAAAGTTATGCGGCGGAAGAGGAGAACCGGATCAGCGTGTATTCCATGCTGCTGTCGATAGGGGCCACTTCACTGCGGGAGAGCATGGCGGAAGGGGCGTCTGAAGAAGACATACAACACTGGATGGAAGGATACTCTGCCCAGATCGAAGAGGTATTGGGGGCGTTTATCATCGACCCCTATGCGGTGGTGGATGGGAAGATCCTGGCAGCCGTTCCCTGGGAAGGAGATGAAGGGTATGATTACCGGGATACCCAGTGGTACCAAAGAGCTGAGGAACAAACAGACCGCGTGGTCTATACGGATGTTTACCTGGACGCTATCACAGGCAAGAAGATTGTCACTTTGGCGAAAGCGCTGAATGAAGAAGGAGATGTGCTGGCATTCGACATCCTGATGGAAAATTTTCATACCCATAAAAATAAAGCTTCTCTTCCGGAAGCGAGTATCTATCTGCTGTTTGATTCACAAAACAGCCTGATGTATATCTCCGGACAAGAAGATATTGCGGCGGAGGCCGGAGACGCCTATCTGGAGGAGCTGGTTACCAGCATCCGCCAGGGAGAAATGGTGTCCCATGACGCGACGATCACCGGGCCGGATGGCAGAAAATGGAGCGCATATTACTACGAGATGAGCAACGGATGGCTTTCCGTGGTCTCCATGCCTCTTGCGGTGATTCTTCAGGATGGGTGGGATAATATTGTCCTGGCGCTGGGGGTGATCTGCGCGGTCCTTGCTGTGATCGCCGGTTCTATCGTGATCAGCGGTTATTTCAGCGACAAAAAGGCGAATCAGATCGCGCAGACGCTTCAGATCCTGGGAGATTCGTACTACGCGATTTACCGGATTGATCTGATTAGCGAGACTTATACGACGGTAAAAGGATCGGCGGATGTGAAAGAAGCTCTGGGCGACTCCGGTACTTACCGGCATCTTCTGGACGTGGTGAAGGAAGTGGTGGATGAAACGACCCATGAGAAATTTGAAGAAAATCTTTCTATCAATAATATTCGCAGACTGATCCGGGACGGAGTCTATGATTTCGGCGGAGATTACCAGAGAAATTTTGGGGGCGAATACAAATGGGTAAACATACAGGTGCTGTACAATGAGGGCGCCCATGTGAATGAAGTGATTCTGGCCTTTCGGGAGATTGACCGGGACAAGCGACGGGAACTGCAGCAGCATGCGCTGCTTCAGAACGCGCTGGCTGCGTCCAGACAGACGGTACAGCAGAAAACCATGTTTTTCAGCAATGCTTCCCATGATATGCGCACGCCGCTGAACGCCATCATCGGTCTGGCGAAGCTGGCCGGGAGAGAGGACAATGACCGGAAAACCATGAAGGAATATCTGGAGAAGATCGAAAGATCCGGCAGACAGCTGCTTGCTCTGGTCAACGATGTGCTGGATATGTCACGGCTGGAGCATGGAAAAGGCGGCGTACTGGACTACGCGCCCATGGATATCTGCGCGTGCATTCGGGACACTGCGGCCATTTTCCGGGATCAGGCGAAAGAAGAACATAAGATACTGGAAGAAAAATATGAGGTGGAACGCCGGATGGTGCTCTGCGATGCGGCGCGTCTCGGACAGATCGTCAATAATCTGATATCCAACGCGTTGAAATACAGCGGCGAAGGAGCAAAAATATGTCTGGCTGTCAAAGAGATCAATCACAAGACCGGGCACAGTAAATATCAGATTGTGGTCAGCGATACGGGGATCGGCATGTCGGAGGAGTTCCAGGAACGTCTCTTCGAACCATTTGCCCGCGAAGCATCTTTCTTTTCCCGAAAAGTGTCCGGAACGGGATTGGGGATGCCCATCGTGAAGACCATTGTTCAGCAGATGAGCGGAGAGATTACGGTGCAGAGCGTCCTGGGAGAAGGGAGTACGTTTACAGTGACGATTCCGCTCCAGAATCTGGACGAGACCCACAGTCCCGAGGAGGAAAAACAGGAGGATGCGGGAACATTCAGTCTGGAAGGAAAGACAATCCTCTTGGCGGAGGATAATGAAATTAATATGGAAGTGGCCGGTGAATGCCTGAGAATGCTCGGTGCTGAAGTGCTGGAGGCGTGGAACGGACGGGAGGCGGTAGATATTTTCGCGGCTCAGGAACCGGGCAGGATCGACGCGGTCCTGATGGATATGCAGATGCCGGTCATGGACGGCTGCGAGGCGGCCGGAGCGATCCGTTCCCTGGCCAGGGCGGATGCAAGGACCGTGCCGATTATCGCTGTCACGGCCAACGTGTTTGCGGAAGACATCGCCCGGACCACAGAAGCAGGGATGAACGCTCACATTGCGAAACCCATCGACTTTCAGGAGCTGCAGAATGTGCTGGCGGCTTATATGGATCTGTGACAGGACGGTCATGTCTGAAACCGGCGTAATTTTTCACGGATCAGGTAAGCCGCCGCGTCGGCCAGACGGTTTTCTGTCCCGGCCCATACCACATCGTTTCCATAGATCTCTCTGGCTGCAGGGAGATCTTTTTCATGCCCGGTGCAGACGGCAAGAACGCTGATGCCCCGGCGGCGCAGCCGGCTGACTTCTCCGGCTGCGTCACGGACTCCCTGTGCTCCGCCATAGTCATAATAGAAGGGAACCGGTCCTTTTCGGGAGAAATATCGACGGTCATCGTTGGGACTGCAGTCTGACAGCACGATCAGCAGCCGGTTTTCATAGTCGGAATTCAGCATCCGGTATCCCGCGAGCCGGATGGCAAGACCGTCCCGGTTCCATCCCGCGGAACAATATTCGAAGATTCTTTTATTATCCTGGGGGTTCTCATAATCCCGGAAAATACGGAGAATTGTGCAGCCATCCACAGTACAGTAAGAACAGACGCGGACCGGAAGGCGGCACCGGGTCAGGCTTTCCGCGATGATAAAGCCCTGCGCCGCAATGCGTTCCTGACGGTCTATCTGGGAGGCGGAGGCGTCAAGGAGAATATCAACGGAGAGATCTCCTTTTTCACAAGGGTCTGTGCCGGCAAAGATCTTTTCGTCATGAAGACGGACGCCGCGCCATACCTGTGCCGCCATCAGCCGTCCGCTGCGTGCCCGGCAGAGCTGTTCTCCATCGTCAAACTGCAGTACATTGCGGATCTGGTCAGTCATGCGGGATATGGCGGCCATGTGATTCGCCAGATGCGCGTGATGAAAGGAAAGATTCCGTTCCTTCTGATACAGCATGGTCTGGCGGAAAGTATTCTGGGCTTTCGAGGCGGCATTCCGGTATTCCCCGCGGGTTACGTGCAGATGGCAGGAACGGTGGCCTTCTGTACAGAGAATGCGCTCCAGTTCTTCCTGTTCCTGTGAAGTATAGACGGACATGCCAAAGTTTTCTTCCAGCCAGGAGCGCAGTGTCTGTTTCCTGGATCTGGCGAGGAGGATCGGGAGAGTCAGGGTGACAGGAGTATGTACGCCGCTTCCCTCCTCGTCGGAACGGACAAGAGTGACGAAGGCAGGACGCCCGCGCAGCGCCGTCATGACCAGGCGGAAGGGAAAGACAAGATGTGTTCTGGATTCATGCAGTCCGGGAAGGCGGCAATGGAAAAATTCACTGAGAATATTGACCATACGGTCTGCTATGGCCCGGGAGTCCAGAGCAGGATCGAAGAGTAACGCCTGCATCATACGCCTTTCCCGGCCGCGCAGCCTGGCGCTCTGTCCCAGCAGACGCGCGCAGTATGCGGTCTGGAGACGTTCTAAAAGTTCCTGGTCCCAATAAGGACGGGAACAGGATACCACATCTTTCGCGTATTCCAGCCGCAGAGTTTCCAGCACGGGACGGTCCTCTTTCGCGGCGGGGTAAACGCTGTGGGCGAGTCCGAGCCATAAAAGTCCTTCATACAGGACCGCATCCGGCATCTGTCCGATTCGCGCAAAGAGTTCCTTCAGCGGACGATAGTCGTAATAACGGTGTACAGCTCCTATGATACAGTTCAGATAGAGATCCGCCGCCCCTTCCGGCGTGAAGGAAAGAAAATCCGGAGTAAAATCATAGTCTCCGGCAGCGTTCCATATGATATTTTGCGCTCTGCGTTCTTCCCGTTCCGAAGCGTGCGGCATGACACTCACTCCTTGAAAACCTTGGTTTTGTCTAAGCCCTGAGGAATCCTAGAACGGATCAGATCGTCGATCAGCTGGCGTTCATAGGAATCAAAAACTTTGTTTACGATGCCGAGACGCAATGCTCTTACGGCGGGCAGCCCTTTCTGGATCAGACGGACGGAAGCGATAAGTCCACGCAGATCCAGCGCTTTGGCCGAGATCTCCGCGCTCGCGCATTTTTTCTGAAGTTCCTGGAAAAGTTCGGAGAACTGCCGGTTCCAGAGATCGCAGAGAGAAGGAAATTCCCGATGCAGGAGCTTTTGCAGATATTCATCGGAGATGAGCGGCATCTCGATCACGACAAAACGGGAAGCCAGCGCTTCGTTCAGCTCTCTTGTTCCGGCGTAGCCGTAGTTCATGGTGGCGATGAACCGGGCGGCCGGATGAAGCCGGATCTGGTCGTATCCGGGGATGTCGATGCACCGGCGGTAATCCAGAGTTTCATGGAGGACGGCCAGCGCCTCATTCTTTGCCATATTGATCTCGTCCAGTACGCCGAAACCGCCGAACCGGGCGCATCTGCTCACTGGCCCTTCCCGGAAGACTACTTCTCCGTCCCGAAAGGTATCAGAGCCGATTAATGAAGCAGCATCCGCATGGATGCTGAGAGAGATATTCCATACAGGGCGTCCGAATGCAGCTGCCAGATTTTCTGCGAATACATTTTTTCCGGTGGCCTTCGGTCCGGTCAGGAGCAGATTCTCTCCGCAGAGCAGGGCGGATACCGCCTCTTCCCAGAGCCTGGGGCCGTAATAAAAATAGCGGGGAGGAGACATCCGGCGGCGCGCTTCCTCCGGCACGTCATAGGAAGCGCGGAATTCTTCCAGTTCCCGGATCAGTTCCGGGGACACTCCTTCTTCTTTCAGAAAATTAAGCAAGATGATCCCTCCTCCGTAACGATTCTGGAAACATTATAGCATAAAAAACTTTTGCCGGAGCAGGTTTTCATATATAATAGGATCAGGATTTTACAGGAGGAAACTTATGGACGGATTGAGCAGAAAGATATATCTGGAATTGAAAGAGCCTTCCAGGGAGGACGCGGTGTCTTCCCAGGAAAGGATTCTGCGCGCGCTGCGTGCGGATTATGGGGATGTATATATGCCGTACAGGATTTTACGGATGCTGTATCCCATATGTGACGCATCAGGCTGGAGGCTTACCGTAACGCTTGGGTGGAACGGAGGCCGCTGGGAAGTGACGAATCTGGAAAAAGGAGACACAACTGCGGCGCATTACGGAGTTTGCGCGGATCTGGGCAGCACTACGGTTGCGATGCAGCTGGTGGATTGCCGTACAGGTAAGATCCTGGCTTCATCCAGCGTGTACAATCGGCAGACGGCGTATGGAGGGGATATCCTGACGAGAATTTTTTACACGAAAGATCATCCGGAGCATCTGGAGGAGCTTCGTCGGGCTACGATAGATACTTTTATGGATGCGTTCGCGGATTTGCAGAGACAGACAGGAATTGTTCCGGAAGCCTGCGCGGCTATGACCGTGGCGGGAAATATGACTATGATTCATTTCCTGATCGGCATGGATCCGTTCTGTATTTTCTCGGCGCCATATGCGGTGAGGGCGGATCATCCGGATTTTCTGCCGGCGGAGGAACTGGGCTTTCCGTTTCATGGGTATGTTTATTGCTATCCCGGCAGGGCAAATTATCTGGGAGGAGATATTATCAGCGGGCTTATCGCGTCCGGGATCGCGCGCAAGGAGGAGATCTGCGTCTTTCTGGATATCGGTACCAACGGGGAACTGGTGGTCGGCAACCGGGAATTCCTTCTCTGCGGAGCCGGAGCGGCCGGACCTGCCCTGGAAGGCGGCAGCGTGAAGACAGGCATGTGCGCCCAGGCAGGCGCGGTACAGCATGTACGGATGGACGGTCAGCATTTTATATGTGATGTGATCGGCGGCGGAGAAGCGAAAGGAATCTGCGGTTCGGGGATTGTGGATCTGATCGCTGAGCTTTTCCTGCACGGCTGGGTGGATATCCGGGGGCGTTTTGTGCCGGAGGCGTCAGAGCGGATTGTGGAAAGAGAGGGAGAATACGCGGTGGAGTACGCGCCGTCGCTGTATTTCTATCAGTGCGACCTGGATGAGTTCCTGAGTACCAAGGCGGCTGCCGCCACCATGGTGGAGTATATGATGAATCTGATAGGACTGACCATGCAGGATGTGGGAGAGTTTCAGGTGGCCGGAGCTTTCGGAGCGTATATTGACAAAGAGTCCGCGGTCACCATCGGTCTCTATCCGGATCTGGAGCGCAGCCGTCTGATCTCTGCCGGGAATACTTCTCTGAAAGGAGCGTATGAAATGCTTCTCCATAAAGAATACCTGGCAGAGGCGGCAGATATTCTGGACCGGATGGAATATGTGCAGTTCGGGGAGGTGGAAGATTTTATCCATCTGATGGGAGCGGCACGGGCGCTTCCTCATACGGATCTTTCCCGATATCCGTCTGTAGTGGATAAATTAAGGAAAAACGGCATTCAAGGATTTTAAAGGCATGAAAAAGGCGGTACAAGAATCTATTCTAAAAATTCTCATACCGCCTATTGTACTGTTATTTCCAATGGACTTTAAACCTCATAATCTTTCATCTATATTTTATGAATCCTTACGGATTTCTTTTTGCCCTGCTGTCCATTCAGAATGGATATAAGGCGTTTCCCGGTTCTCTCACCGGTCCATGTGGTTTTTTATTAACAAGGTATTGTTCCTTTACCTTCTCTAAACATCTTCTGTTCTACCAACATCCTATGTGGTAATAATCTTATATATTATGTTTCAATATTTAGTTTTAAGGATAAGTAAATGTGTTCGGTGGTCCGTACCTTCCTTTCTGATGTACTATGGGGTGGAACGTTAAGTTTTGATTGGACTCTCCTCCTTTACATGCTCCTCTTCGTCGGGATTTCTGTTTTTTTGTTTTCTCTTTGTTTTTATGAGTTTATTATATCATGATAAAAAGATTTGTCAACATATTTTTTGAAAAAAAATTAATTATCTGAAATTTGACGGATGAACATGGATTTGATACACTGAATGCCAGAAAAGGAACTGCGGAAAGGGGGGCTGCTATGCAGTACAGAACCGACCGAAAAGGAACCAGGCTGTCTGTCCTGGGATACGGATGCTTACGTTTTACAAAAAAGAACGGGAAGATTGACCTGGACAAAACGGAAGCCGAGATCATGGAAGCGATCCGAAGCGGCGTGAATTATTTCGATACCGCCTATGTGTACGGCGGGAGTGAGGCGGCGCTGGGAGAGATCCTGAAAAGGAACAACTGCCGGGAGCAGGTATATATAGCGACGAAACTGCCGCATTATCTGATCAAGTCGAAGGCCGGGCTGGAGCGCTGTTTTCAGGAACAGCTTTCCCGTCTGCAGACAGACTATGTGGACTATTATCTGATGCATATGCTCAATGATGCGGATACCTGGGAACGATTGAAAGAGAAGGGTGTAGAGGAATGGATCGCCGAGAAGATGGAGTCAGGCCAGATTCGCAATATCGGTTTCTCATACCATGGGAATACGGAACATTTTAAAGAACTGCTGGATGCTTATGACTGGGATTTCTGCCAGATCCAGTATAATTATATGGACGAGCATACCCAGGCGGGGAGAGCAGGGCTTGAATACGCGGGGGCCAAAGGGATACCGGTGATTATCATGGAACCGCTGCGGGGCGGAAAACTGGTGGAGCTTCTTCCGGAAGAAGCGAAGAGGCTTTTCCGGGAAAAAGATCCGGACGGCACACCTGCCCGGTGGGCGTTTTGCTGGCTCTGGGATCAGAAAGAAGTGACGGTGGTGCTGTCCGGCATGAACTCTCTGGAGATGGTGCGTGAAAATATAAAGACTGCCGATGAAGCAAGGGTCGGGATGATGACAGAAGAAGACCGGCAGTTTCTGGAGAAGGTGAAAAGGGAGATCAACCGGAAGATCAAAGTGGGCTGCACCGCCTGCGGCTATTGTATGCCCTGCCCGCAGGGAATCGATATCCCCGGAACATTCCGCTGCTATAATGAGATGTACACGGAAAAGCCCAGGGTAGGCAAGAAGGAATACCTGATGACCACGGCGTTTCGGAAGAATCAGAATCCGGCGTCCAAGTGTATCCGGTGCGGAAAATGCGAAAGACATTGTCCTCAGAAGATCGAGATACGGAAGGAACTGAAGGCCGCGTCTTCAGAACTGGAGGATCTGCGCTACAAAACCTTGTCTGTGCTGGTCCGCCTTCTGAAAATCTGGTGAAAAATCCATTGACAGAAAAGGGGTTATCCCTGAAAATAAAATCAAAGTACAAAAGGGAAGCGAGGTAATAGATATGTCGACACCACATAATTCAGCGGAAAAAGGACAGTTTGCCAAATGCGTCCTGATGCCGGGAGATCCGCTTCGGGCGAAATTCGTGGCGGAGAATTTTCTGGAAGACGCGAAGCTGGTAAACCAGGTGCGGAATATGCTGGCTTATACCGGCACATACCAGGGAAAACCGGTCAGCGTTATGGCCAGCGGCATGGGAATGCCGTCCATCGGGATCTACTCCTATGAGCTTTATAAATTCTATGATGTGGACAGCATTATCCGGATCGGTTCAGCCGGCGCATATGATGAAAATCTGAAGCTCTATGATCTGATCCTGGCGGACAGCGCCTACAGCCGTTCCTCGTATGCGCTCTGCCAGAGCGGAGATACGGAGGACGTACAATATCCGGACGCGGGACTGAACTATTCGATTCAGGATGCGGGAAAACGTCTGGGGATTCCGGTGACCCTGGGAAGGATCCATTCCAGCGACGCGTTTTACTGTGAGCCGGGACAGCCCGGATATGAGTACTACCGGAAAGAGAAGAACTGTCTCTGCGTGGAGATGGAGAGCTTCGCGCTGTTCCATAACGCGAAAGTGCTGGGCAAGAAAGCAGCCTGCCTGCTGACCATCTCCGACTCTGCGGTTACGAAGGAAGAGACCACTGCCCAGGAGCGGCAGAATGCGTTTACGAATATGATGAAAGTCGCGCTGGAGGCAGCAATCCGTGGTTAAGGATAACATTACGCTGATCGGGATGCCGGGAGTGGGTAAAAGCACTGTAGGCGTGGTGCTGGCGAAAGTGCTGGGCTACCGTTTCCTGGATTCCGATCTGGAGATTCAGGAACAGACAGGGAAACTGCTCCATGAGCTGATCGAGGAATACGGCGACGACGGATTCCTGGAGATCGAGAACCGGGTCAACGCAGGGCTGACGGTCAGCCGGTCTGTGATCGCTACCGGCGGCAGCGCAGTTTTCGGGAAAGAGGCCATGGAGCATCTCCGGGATATTTCCACAGTCGTTTATCTGCGCCTGCCCTGCGAGCAGCTTCAGGAGCGGCTGGGGGATCTCCACCAGAGAGGCGTGGTGCTGAAGCCGGGCCAGACGCTGCAGGACCTGATGGAGATGCGGGCCCCGTTTTATGAGAAGTACGCGCATATCATCGTGGATGAAGACGACCTGGACATCCGCGGAATCGTGAGAAAGATCACATCAGCGTTAGAAAGTAACGAATGAGCAGTTCTCCGTCGGCCAGACCCGGCTGCCGGAAAGAGAACCCCGTCCTCTCAGGGTGCCATTGCACGCCGAGGACGGGTTTTTTCGTATGTTCCACGGCTTCCGCTACTCCGTCGGGAGCCGTCTGGGTGATCCGCAGATTGCTTCCCGGGCGGCCCAGTCCCTGATGATGAGCGCTGTTGACCAGACAGGACGCTCCGTAGAGGCGGTGGAGCACGGAACCGGGCAGGCAGGTTACCGTATGCAGGCGGTCCTTTCCGTCCCATGCATGGGCGGCGGATGTGGGCAGATCCTGCAGAATCGTGCCGCCGAAATAGATGTTCAGAAGCTGCATGCCCCTGCAGATGCCCAGCACCGGGCGGTTCCGGCGGATGAAGGCGTCCAGCAGAGAAAACTGTGCCTGATCCAGGGCGGGATCGATGTGGAGAGAACCCTGGTTTTCTTCCCCGAAGAATGCCGGATCCACATCGCCTCCTCCGGGCAGCAGCAGAGCGTCGAACAAGGATACGGAGGAGGGAGAAAGGCCGACCTGGACTTCCGCTCCCAGCTGCCGGAGCGCGTTTTCATAATTTTTTGTAAGATCGGGGATACCCGCTATCAGAATACGCATATATTTTCATGGACCGACCGGCCCGAAATCTGAACTTAAAGTATTGTATTCCGGCCACAGAAAAATGTGCGCCGCCATGAAGGAGGATGGTTATGCAGATTCAGGAACAGTATATGGAACAGGCCAGAAGACTTCACCAGACCTGCCCGGTGGCAGATGCTCATCTGGACCTGGCAGGAGAACTGCTGCTCCATGTGAATAACGGAGAGAGGGAGGTGCTCCGGCGTCACTACCTGGACGAATTAAGAGAAGGGGGATTCAATCTGATCGTTTCTTCCGTGTATCTGGAGAATGAATATTTGCCGGAGATGGGGCTCAGGAAGGCCCTGGACCAGATCGGCGTCCTGCTGGAGGAACTGGATCAGAATGAAGAATTTTTGCTGGTAAAAAATGTAAGAGATCTGGACCGGGCTTTGGAAGAAGACCGGATCGGAGTACTGCTTTATCTGGAAGGGATGGATTTCATCGGGACAGATTTCCGGCTGCTTAGGACGCTCTGGGAAGTCGGGGTGCGCGGCGCTTCCCTGACCTGGAGCCGGAGAAACGCGCTGGCCAGCGGATGCTGCGTGGCTTCAAAGCGGATCCCTGTTCCGGGAGGCCTGACGGACGAAGGAGTGGAAGCCGTACGCCGGATGGAGGAACTGGGCATGTTCCTGGACGTCAGCCATCTGAACGACGACGGCTTTGAAGATGTGTGCGCGGTGGCGTCAAGGCCTTTCGCGGCGACCCATTCCAACAGCCGGACTATTTATTTCAATTACCGGAACCTGACGGATGAACAGATGCAGAAGCTGGCGGCGCAGGGAGGCGTCATCGGCTTAAACGGATGCCGTTTCCTGGTAGGACGGGATCAGGGAGAGGAAGCTCTGGACTGGCTCTGCAGCCATCTGGAATATATGGCTGCGTCGGTGGGAGCAGACAAGGTGGGATACGGCTTTGATTTCTGCGACGCGTATGATGACGCGAGAGCCGGCGGCACGCGGAAAAAGAACCACAACGACTGTCTTGTCAGTCACTGCCATGTGCCGGAACTGACTGCGGCGCTTTTGCAGAGAGGTATGCCGGAGGAAGACGTCAAAGGCGTGATCGGGGGCAACTGGATCCGGTATTTTCGTCAGGTACTTCCCAAATAAGCTTTCGCAATAATCAGAAAAGTCTTGACATTCCGGGCCGTTTTCTTTACAATGGCCCTATGACTTACAGGCGATGAAAAGAATAAGTAGTGATTCCCGGAAGCCACAGAAAGCAGCCGGTCGATGAGAGGCGCGGGGAAAAGGAATCATGAATACCTCTTGGAGCTTCCCTCTGAAACCGCGGCGCGCGTGCGGCAAGTAGGAGGAGACGGACGCACCCGTTATCGTGCAGGGTATCATGGCGTACCTGATGAGGCGGCAGGCGCGAGCATGCCGTGAAAAAAGGTGGTAACACGGGATCTGGCTCTCGTCCTTTTGACAGGATGGGAGCTTTTTTTGCGATTGCGTGAAAGCCCCGGCCAGCAGTTTTTAGGAGAAGAGAAAGAAAAGGAGCAGAGAAGATGCAGGTATATGACGAACTGGTAGCCCGGGGTCTGATCGCCCAGGTGACCAATGAAGAAGAGATCCGGAAGATGGTAAATGAAGGAAAGGCCACTTTTTATATTGGGTTTGATCCTACGGCGGACAGCCTTCATGTGGGACACTTTATGGCCCTCTGCCTGATGAAGCGTCTGCAGATGGCAGGAAATAAGCCGATCGCGCTCATCGGCGGAGGTACGGCCATGGTGGGCGACCCTTCCGGCAGAAGCGATCTGAGACAGATGATGACGGTGGAGACCATCCAGCACAACTGTGAATGTTTCAAAAAACAGATGAGCAAATTTATCGATTTCTCCGACGGCAAAGCGCTGATGGTGAACAACGCGGACTGGCTGATGAAGCTGAATTATATTGAGATGCTCAGGGATGTGGGAGTGCATTTCAGCGTAAACCGCATGCTTTCCCATGAATGCTACAAGAAACGTATGGAACGGGGACTTACCTTTCTGGAGTTCAATTACATGATCATGCAGAGCTATGATTTCCTCATGCTGTATGAAAAATACGGCTGCAACATGCAGTTTGGCGGAGACGACCAGTGGGCAAACATGCTGGGCGGCACGGAACTGATCCGCCGTAAGCTTGGCAAGGACGCCCATGCCATGACCATTACACTGCTCCTCAATTCCGAGGGGAACAAGATGGGCAAGACTGCCAAAGGAGCCGTGTGGCTGGATCCGGAGAAGACAAGCCCGTACGAGTTCTACCAGTACTGGAGAAATATCGACGACGCGGATGTGATCAAATGTCTGCGCATGCTCACCTTCCTTCCGCTGGAGCAGATCGACGAGATGGCTCACTGGGAAGGCAGCCAGCTGAATCAGGCAAAAGAGATCCTGGCTTATGAACTGACCAAATTGGTGCACAGCGAGGAAGAGGCAGAGAAAGCCCAGAACAGCGCGCGCGCTCTGTTCGGAAGCGGAGACGCGGCGGAAATACCAACCGCTGAACTTTCCATGGATGATCTTCAGGACGGAAAAGCGGATATTCTGACGATCGTACACAAATCCGGTCTCTGCGCATCCCGCTCGGAAGCCCGCAGAAACGTGCAGCAGGGCGGCGTGAGCGTGGACGGAGAGAAAGTGACGGATATCGCCGCAAGTTATACGGCAGAGCAGCTGAAAGCAGGCATTGTGGTGAAGCGCGGAAAGAAAAATTTCAAGAAAGTGGTTGTAAAATAGATGCCGTCTGAAAAAATACCGCCGTGTCCTCTGGCAAAGAAATGCGGCGGATGTGATTACCAGGGAATGCCCTATGAGCGGCAGCTCCTCGAAAAAGAAAAGCTGGTAAAGAAACTGCTGGGAAGTATGGGGGAGGTGCGCCCGATCCTGGGAGCGGATACCCCGTATCATTACCGTAACAAAGTCCATGCGGTGTTCTCCAGAAAGAGAAACGGCGAGATCATCTCCGGCATCTATCAGGAAGGGACGCACCGGGTCGTCCCCGTGGACGCCTGTCAGATCGAAAATGAAAAGGCGGACGAGATCATAGTCACGATCCGCAGGCTGCTGAAATCTTTCCGGATCCGGGTCTATGACGAGGATACGGATTTTGGGCTGCTGCGCCATGTGATGGTGCGCACCGCCGCGGCTACCGGACAGATTATGGTGGTTCTGGTAGTGCGCACACCGATATTCCCGTCCAAGAATAATTTTGTAAAAGCTCTGCGAGCCGTGCATCCGGAGATCACCACTGTGGTGCTGAACGTTAATGAACGAAGAACCAGCATGGTGCTCGGCGAGCGCAATATACCGATTTACGGGAAAGGGTATATCGAGGACGTGCTCTGCGGCTGCAGTTTCCGTATTTCACCGACTTCATTCTACCAGGTGAACGCCGCGCAGACGGAGAGACTGTATAAGACGGCCATGACGCTGGCAAGGCTGAACAAGAGGGACCGGGTGGTGGACGCCTACTGCGGGATCGGCACCATCGGCATGGTGGCGGCGAAGACTGCCAGAGAAGTCATCGGAGTGGAGCTGAACAAAGAGGCAGTCCGGGACGCAGCCCAGAATGCCGTCCGCAATCACATGGACAATATTCGTTTTGTTCAGGGCGACGCGGGCATGTTCCTGGAAGGCATGGCGGACCGGGAAGAGCAGGTGGACGTGGTATTCATGGATCCGCCACGGAGCGGGAGCAGCGAGGCGTTTTTAAAATCGCTGCTGATCCTGAAACCGAAAAAGATCGTCTATATCTCCTGCAATCCGGAGACTCAGGCCAGGGATCTGAAGACGCTGAAAAAAGATTACCGGGTGGAAGCGATCCAGCCGGTGGACATGTTTCCGTTTTGCGGGCATGTGGAGACAATAGTGTTGCTACAAAGAGAAACCTTGTAGAAATCCTTAGATTTAGGCACTTTTCCCGTCATGTGGTGTTT
>CALWDO010000039.1 GCA_944376715.1 uncultured Lachnoclostridium sp.
CATGACAATTTCGGAAAGTTCGGAAGCTCTTCCGTACTTCTGAAGAGAGCTCCGGAAGGTACCGGTATCATCGCCGGCGGTCCGGCCCGTGCCGTGGTAGAGCTGGCAGGTATCAAGAATATCCGTACCAAGTCTCTGGGTTCCAACAACAAACAGAACGTGGTACTGGCAACGATTGAAGGCCTGGCGGGACTGTCTTCTCCGGAGGAAGTCGCAAGAAAGCGCGGCAAGTCCGTAGACGAGATCATGGCTTAAGGAGGAGAATGAACATGGCAGAGAAATTAAAAATCACATTAGTAAAATCTCCTATCGGTGCAATTCCGAAACAGAGAGCGACCGTAGAGGCGCTCGGACTGAGAAAGCTGAACAAAACGGTCGAGATGCCGGACAATGAAGCCGTTCGCGGAATGATCTGGCATGTAAGACATCTGGTAAAAGTAGAAGAAATTTAATTTTGGATAAGTAAGGAGGTGCCACTATGGATTTATCGAATTTAAGGTACGCCGAAGGCTCCAAACACAGCGGCGACTTCAGAAGAGGCCGCGGACATGGTTCAGGAAACGGCAAGACCGCAGGTAAAGGTCATAAAGGACAGAAAGCTCGTTCCGGAGCTCCGAGACCGGGATTTGAAGGCGGTCAGATGCCATTATACAGACGGCTTCCGAAGAGAGGCTTCACCAACCGCAACAGCAAGGAGATCGTTGGAATCAACGTAGACGCGCTGGAAAGATTTGAAAACGACAGCGTAGTTTCTATAGAGACTCTGATTGCGGAAGGTATCGTAAAGAACCCGAAAGACGGTGTTAAAATTCTTGGAAACGGAGAATTAACCAAGAAACTGACCGTTCAGGCGAATGCATTTTCTGCCGGTGCGGTAGCAAAGATTGAAGCTCTTGGTGGAAAAGCCGAGGTGATCTAATGTTAAAAACATTACGGAACGCGCTTAAAATTGAGGATATCAGGAAAAAACTGATTTTCACATTTTTAATGCTTGTGGTTGTGCGCTTCGGCTCTCAGCTTCCGATTCCGGGTGTGAATAGAGATTATTTTGCCAACTGGTTTGCAGCCCAGACCGGTGACGCGTTCAACTTCTTTGATGCGTTCACCGGCGGGTCATTTACCAGTTTGTCTGTATTTGCGCTTGGTATTACGCCGTACATCACTTCTTCCATTATTATGCAGCTTCTGACGATCGCGATTCCGAAACTGGAAGAGATGCAGAAGGAAGGCGAGGACGGAAGAAGGAAGATCCAGACGATTTCCCGTTATCTGACGGTAGGTCTCGCTCTGGTTCAGAGTATCGCCATGACGATCGGCTTCGGAGGACGCGGCCTTCTGGAAGAGGTAACGGTTCCGAATATGATCGTTGTAGTAGCGGCTATGACAGCAGGAAGTGCATTCCTCATGTGGGTCGGTGAGCAGATCACAGAAAATGGAGTCGGCAACGGTATTTCTATCGTGCTTCTGATCAATATCGTATCCACGATTCCGGATGATTTCGTAAATCTGTACAGACAGTTTATTCAGGGACAGACGATCCTGAACGGAGTCCTGGCAGCTGTGATTATATTAGCAGTCATCCTGCTCACAGTGATCTTTGTCATTGTTCTCCAGGGCGGCGAACGCCGTATTCCGGTACAATATGCAAAGAAAGTACAGGGCCGGAAGATGGTGGGCGGACAGTCTACCAACATTCCTCTGAAAGTCAATACATCCGGCGTGATTCCCGTGATCTTTGCTTCATCTTTGATGAGCTTTCCGGGAGTGATCGCAGCTTTGGCAGGATATTCGGGCGGCGACAGTATCGGAGCGCATATTTTGACCGGACTGAGCCAGTCCAGCTGGTGCAATCCAAGTCGGCCGATTTATTCCCTTGGATTACTGCTGTATATTGTATTGGTTGTATTTTTTGCATATTTCTATACATCCATTACCTTTAACCCGATTGAGATTTCGAACAATATGAAGCGCCAGGGCGGATTTATCCCTGGTATCCGGCCGGGCAAGCCGACGACGGAATATCTCAGCAAGATTTTAAATTATATTGTATTTGTCGGTGCAGTGGGACTGATCATTGTATGTATTATCCCGATTTTCTTCAGCGGCATGTTTGGAGCTAATGTCTCCTTTGGAGGAACGTCCATCATCATTATCGTGGGCGTAATCCTGGAAACGCTGAAGCAGATCGAATCCCAGATGCTCGTACGTTACTATAAGGGCTTCCTGAACGACTGATACAGCGAGACATAAGCCTGTACGGAATACCATGCGGTGGTTCCGCACAGGCTTTTCGAATAGGATGGAAAAAACTGGTTACACTGAATAAGGGAGAATACAAAACATGAAGATTATTATGTTGGGCGCACCGGGCGCGGGAAAAGGGACACAGGCTAAAAAGATCGCTGAAAAATATCAGATCCCGCACATTTCCACCGGCGATATTTTCCGCGCAAATATTAAAGACGGTACAGAGCTTGGAAAAAAGGCGAAGACCTATATGGATCAGGGACTTCTGGTTCCGGACGAACTGGTCTGCGATCTGGTAGTAGACCGCGTGAAACAGGATGACTGCAGGAACGGATATATTCTGGACGGTTTCCCAAGGACGATTCCGCAGGCGGAGAGTCTGGATGCAGCTCTGGGACAGATGGGCGAGAGTCTGGATTTCGCCATTAATGTGGATGTGCCGGACGAGCATATTGTAAACCGCATGTCCGGCCGCCGTGCATGCGTAGGATGCGGAGCTACCTATCATACTGTATATGCGCCTACCAAAAAAGAGGGCGTTTGCGATGTGTGCGGCGCTGAGCTGATCCTCAGAGATGACGACAAGCCGGAGACTGTGCAGAAGCGTTTGAGCGTATATCACGACCAGACACAGCCTCTGATTGACTATTACAGAGGAAAAGGCATCCTGAAAGATGTAGACGGAACCAAGGATATGGATGTGGTTTTCCAGGCAATTACAGATATTTTGGGAGCATAGAGCTATGGCGGTAACAGTAAAATCTGCAAAAGAAATAGAACTTATGAGAGAAGCAGGACGTCTTCTGGAGATCGTACATGATGAAATGGCGAAGATGATCCGTCCGGGAATTTCCACGATGGATATCAATGAATATGGAGACAAAGTCATCAGAGATCTGGGATGTACTCCTAATTTTTTGAATTATGCCGGATATCCTGCCTCGATCTGTGTGTCTGTCAATGAGGAAGTGGTCCATGGGATTCCCAGAAGAGATCACATCCTGAAAGAGGGAGATATCGTCAGCCTGGATGCAGGGTTGATCTATAAAGGATATCATTCCGACGCTGCCCGGACCCATGCGGTAGGAAAGATCGCTCCTGAGGTACAAAAACTTCTGGATGTAACGAAGCAGAGCTTTTTTGAAGGAATTAAATACGCGAAGGCGGGAAATCATCTGTTTGATATTTCCAATGCCATTGACGATTATGTGACTCCTTTTGGTTATGGAATTGTCCAGGACCTGGTAGGACACGGGATCGGTACCAGCCTTCATGAAGATCCTCAGATTCCTAATTTCCGTCAGAAACGCAAAGGCATTATCCTGGTGCCCGGCATGACGCTGGCGGTGGAACCCATGATTAATATGGGAACCTGGAAAGTGAAATGGCTGGATGATGACTGGACGGTTATTTCCGCAGACCATTCCGTATCAGCGCATTATGAAAACACGATTCTGATCACGGACGGTGAACCGGAGATCCTGACCCTGCATGAGTAGGCGGGAACAGGAGGATCCTATGATAAATATGGAAACGGGCATGCTCGCCAGGTCGCTGGCAGGGCATGACCGCGGCAAACTCTATATCATAATCCGCGTGGAAGCGGAATATGTATGGGTAGCGGACGGACGCTGCCATACGACGGCAAATCCTAAAAAGAAAAATAAGAAACACATACAGGCGATCCGCCGAATACCGGAGCCGGTGAAAGAAGCGCTGGTATCAGGGGAACCGCTGACAGACGGATATATCATAGCAGGAATTGAATCAGAGTCATAGACAGGCAGGAGGATAAACATGTCGAAAGCAGATGTAATTGAGATTGAAGGAACCGTAATTGAGAAACTTCCCAATGCCATGTTCCAGGTGGAACTGGAAAACGGACATAAAGTGCTTGCCCACATCAGTGGAAAGCTTCGGATGAATTTCATCCGTATTTTGCCGGGAGACAAGGTGACTATCGAGATGTCCCCGTACGATCTGTCCAAGGGACGGATTATCTGGAGAGATAAATAAAAAAGTACTTGCATTCCTTACATGCCTCTGCTATAATATGTAGGCATGATTTTGGGGGCGTATGCCCTCGGAAAGGAAAATGATGAAAGGAGGACTTTACTGTGAAGGTTAGATCATCGGTGAAACCTATTTGCGAAAAGTGCAAAATCATCAAGAGAAAAGGTAGTATCAGAGTAATCTGTGAAAACCCGAAACATAAACAGAGACAAGGCTAATGGTCTGTGAATGTTAGCACTTGTAGCTTTTTTATATGAGCGGCTGCAGTTGAAACACACGGAAGCGTGTAACAACTGATTTATATAAAAGAACTTAGAGTGGTAGGATTATTCAAGGATTGTGCATTTGGCTCAGGGATGCCGCCATGCGGGCTCGGCTTCGTCAGGCCTACGCCTCGCTCGGGCGCAAGCGCCCTATGTGTCTTTGTCAAAAAAGCCTGTCTCAAGCGAGCTTGAACAGTCTTTTCTGCCAAATCCACGCATGGCTAAATGCGAAATGATATTGCTTAAAACCGGGAAGGTTCTGCGAGAGGAGTACCGGAAAGAATGGGTATTTACCCATTTGGGTGTGAGTGCGCGCAGACGCTTCATGCCTCATTTAGGAAAATATTGTAGTGTAGAAAATGGAGGAATAATCACATGGCTCGTATTGCTGGTGTAGATTTACCAAGAGAGAAACGTGTAGAGATCGGGCTGACTTACATCTATGGAATCGGTAGAGCAAGCTCCAACCGTATCCTGAAAGAAGCTCAGGTAAACCCGGATACCCGTGTCAGAGATCTGACAGACGAAGAAGTGAAGAGAATCAGTTCTGTGATCGATGAGACTCAGACTGTGGAAGGTGATCTGAGAAGACAGATCGCTATGGACATCAAGAGACTGCAGGAGATCGGATGCTACAGAGGCGTTCGTCATCGTAAGAGCCTGCCGGTTCGCGGTCAGAAGACGAAGACCAACGCAAGAACCAGAAAGGGTCCGAAGAAGACCGTTGCAAATAAGAAGAAATAAAGCGCTTGGCGAATACAGGGCAATCTTTGCCGTATGAGTATGAGTGCGTACCATATAATTTGAAGAAAGTGAAGAAAGTAGGTTAGTTTAGAAATGGCTAAAGTTACGAAAAAAGTGACAAAAAAGCGTGTCAGAAAAAACGTTGAACGCGGACAGGCACATATCCAGTCATCTTTCAACAATACGATCGTTACCCTGACCGATGCAGAGGGTAATGCTCTGAGCTGGGCAAGTGCCGGTGGTCTTGGTTTTAGAGGTTCAAGGAAATCTACTCCGTATGCTGCACAGATGGCTGCAGAAACTGCGACCAAAGCAGCTCTGGTACACGGATTAAAGACTGTAGATGTATTCGTAAAAGGACCTGGTTCAGGAAGAGAAGCTGCAATCCGCGCGCTGCAGGCATGCGGACTTGAAGTTGTCAGCATTACCGATGTTACTCCGGTACCGCACAACGGTTGCCGTCCACCAAAACGCAGAAGAGTTTAATCAGGAGGGTATGAGAAATGGCAGTAAACAGAACACCTGTCCTTAAAAGATGCAGATCCCTTGGACTGGATCCGGTCTATTTAGGAATTGATAAAAAATCCAACAGAAACACCCAGAGGGGAAATAAAAAGATCTCCGAGTACGGCCTTCAGCTGAGAGAAAAGCAGAAAGCAAAATTCATCTACGGCGTACTGGAGAAACCGTTCCGCAATTACTATGAGAAAGCGGACCGTATGAAGGGCATGACCGGTGAGAACCTGATGATCATGCTGGAGTCCAGACTGGACAACGTAGTATTCCGTCTCGGCCTTGCCAGAACCCGTCAGGAGGCAAGACAGATCGTTGACCATAAGCATGTGCTGGTAAACGGCAAGCAGGTGAACATTCCGTCTTATCTGGTAAAAGCCGGAGATACCATCGAGATCAAAGAAAAATGCAAGAGCTCTGACCGTTATAAAGCGATCGTAGAGGTAACCGGCGGAAGACTGGTGCCGGAGTGGCTTGAGGCTGACCTTGACAACCTGAAAGGAACCGTTAAGGAGCTTCCGACCAGAGAGATGATCGATGTTCCGGTTAATGAGATGCTGATCGTCGAGTTGTATTCCAAATAATTAAGTAGTTTCGTCACCCATCACAGAACAGGAGGGGCTTTTAGTGGTAGTATTTAACAAACCCAAGATTGAAATTGCAGAGATTTCAGAAGATAAGAGATATGGCAGATTCGTAGTAGAGCCGTTGGAAAGAGGCTATGGTACGACCCTCGGAAATTCTCTGAGAAGGATCATGCTTTCTTCTCTGCCGGGTTCTGCAGTCAGCCAGGTGAAGATCGACGGCGTTCTTCACGAGTTCAGCTCCATCCCGGGTGTAAAAGAAGATGTAACGGAAATTATCATGAATATCAAGAGCCTGGCAATCCGCAACACCAGCGATTCCGACGAGGCGAAGACTGCCTACATCGATTTTGAGGGTGAGGGCGTTGTGACGGCTGCTGATATTCAGTGTGATCCGGATATTGAGATTTTAAATCCGGATGTGGTGATTGCGCACTTGAACGGCGGCGCGGACAGCAAACTGTACATGGAGCTGACCATTACCAAAGGCCGCGGATATGTGAGTGCGGACAAGAATAAAGACGACGATCTTCCGATCGGTATCATCGCAGTAGATTCCATCTATACTCCGGTAGAGCGTGTGAATCTTACTGTTGAGAACAGCCGTGTAGGTCAGGTAATCGACTTCGATAAACTGACTTTAGACGTATATACCAATGGAACTCTGGCTCCGGACGAGGCTGTCAGTCTGGCGGCAAAAGTCCTGAGCGAGCATCTGAGTCTGTTCATCGACCTGTCTGAGAACGCCAAGTCTACAGAGATCATGGTAGAGACAGAGACTGATGATAAAGAGAAGGTTCTCGAAATGAGCATTGATGAACTGGAGCTTTCTGTCCGTTCTTACAACTGCCTGAAGAGAGCCGGAATCAATACTGTAGAAGAGCTGTGCAACCGGACTCCGGAGGATATGATGAAGGTTCGTAACCTGGGCCGCAAATCCCTGGAGGAAGTCCTTGCAAAGCTGAAAGAGCTCGGCCTGGAACTGAACCAGAGCGAGGAATAAGGAAAATAATAGCTGTAATTTTTTCAGGCAGCCTCAAACACTTGCTGTTTGAGGCGTGAGAAAATGATTCAGGAGTGAGCGAATCCCTTTCGCGCAGCGAATCTCCCATGGATTCGCGAAAACTTTTGAACGAAGTGAAAAAGTTGATGCCAGACCCCGGGCCAGTAAGACCGAAGAAGCGTGACCCGCGGGCGCAACGAATGGAGGAAATAAAATGGCAAAATATAGAAAACTGAGCAGAACCTCTTCCCAGAGAAAGGCGCTTCTGAGAAGCCAGGTAACCGCACTTCTGGCTAACGGCAAGATCGTTACCACAGAAGCAAAAGCAAAGGAAGTCCGCAAAATCGCAGAGGGCCTGATTGCTCTTGGCGTAAAAGAGAAAGACAACTTCGAGATGGTAAAGGTAACCGCGAAAGTTGCACGTAAAGATAAAGACGGCAAGAGAGTCAAAGAAGTTGTAGACGGCAAGAAAGTAACCGTATACGACGAGGTAGAGAAGGAGATCAAGAAAGATCTTCCGTCCAGACTGCATGCCAGAAGAGAGATGCTGAAAGTTCTTTACCCGGTGAAGGCTCCGGTAGAGGGCAAGAAGAAGAAAACCCAGGAAGTAGACATGGTTGCAAAGATCTTTGACGAGATCGCTCCGAAATATGCGAACAGAAACGGTGGTTACACCAGAATCGTGAAGATCGGCCAGAGAAAAGGCGATGCAGCTATGGAAGTACTGCTGGAGCTGGTATAAATCCATACAGAGTGATATAAGGACTGCCATGAAAACAGTTTGTTTTCATGGCAGTTTTTTCCTGTCCAGGTTCATTTAATGTCTGAAAAAGATTGCATAGCCCAGATGAATCCTTTATAGTAAAATCAAAATAAAAAGACATCGGGAGGGGAAAACAGGTATGTTTCGATGGAGACTTAGAGAAGTATTGCTTACCCAGGATGCCGGATTATTTGGGATGGTACAGAATGCCCTGCACGACAACAAGATTCCCTATGAGACGCGTATAATCAACACCGGCAGCCAGAACCGCAGGAGCGGCGGATGGGGCAGGATTGGAGAAAACGTGAGTCTGGAAATTTTGTATTACGTGTATGTAAGACCAAAGGACGAGGAAGAAGCGGAATATCTGATTGCAGAGTGCCAGAATAAGATGAGGAGATAGGGGATTACAGTCATAATTTTATCAATAAGAAAGAGGAGCTTTTAAGGCTCCTTTTTTAATGGAAATCTACTTATAACAATAAGATAATACTATAGATGTATTGTCAATATGCATAAAATTATAGAAAAAATTTTAGCTATAAAAGAGAAAATGTATAATAAACTTGAAAAAGCTTTTGCTCAATGTTATATTAAAAATAACTTATTTCGGAGATCGAAAAAACGATTTTTTACTCCGAAAAAAGAATACATAAGGACAGGAGAGAGAATATGAGGAAAAGCGGACTGCGTGATATGAAAAAGAAAAACCGGCAATTGATTATGCGCACTGTTTTGGAATACGGATCTCTGTCCCGGATCGAAATTGCCGGAAAAACGGAATTATCGCCCAGTACAGTGTCCAGTCTGGTCAGCGAACTTCTGGATGAAGGACTTTTAAAAGAGAGCGATGTGAAAATATCCACAGCAGGCCGCAGCCGGACAGAGCTGACAGTCAACGGGGATTATGGTTATATTATGGTCGTTGAGATAGGGAGAAAGGGAATCTGCCTGAACCGGTTTGATATGGCGCTGCAGAATAAGGAGAGTTATTGTTTGTCAGACGTTCTGGTGGAGGGCAACGAATTATTAGCCTTAATTTCAGCCGGTGTGCAGAAGAGCCTGGAGAGGGAAGCGCAGCAATATGGTGTTCTGGCAGGCATAGGCCTGCTCTTTCAGGAAGACATGCGGCCCAGCGACTTTAATGTGGTCTATTCTACAGGAGTTTCCTCTGCCAGTATTTCTCTGAGAGAATCGTTGATTACCCAGTATCGCGTACCTGTAGAAGAAGAGTATTCTCAGACTTATACTGTTGCCAATGCTCTGGGAAAGAAGATGGATGAGGTGGTGCGAAACAGCGCGCATATCGCGATTGGAGCCAATGTGGTTGCCAGTGTTACCGTGGAAGGAAAACTTTTGCCTCTGCGTGAAGGATTCTGTGCGGATATGGCGCCATTTCTGGAGAAGCTGTCTTCCGAAGACATGGAAGAAAGTCCGGAGGAGCAAAGACCAGACTGCGAACAGACAAGAATACAGCAGGAGCACATTCTGAGCCGCATCATTGCTCTTTTGTGTATTCTGTTTCCATTAGACGATATATTTTTATCCGGATCGGGAGTCGATGATAAGCTGGTGCGTCATCTGGGGATCCAAGTGAGAAAACAGCTTGCAGGCGGGAAAATGCCAGGGATCCGGAGATTGGATCAGAAAGATATGTCACAGGCGGCAGACGTACTGGCGGAGAAAGTCCGCGAAAGCGTATTGTTTGCCTGATCATATGAGAAAAATCTTCTCAAATATTTAGGAGGTATCGACATGAATTTCAAGGAACGTATTGTAAACAACAAGTTTTCACTGGTAGTCAGCCTTCCGTCCAACAGTCTGGAACTGGCGAAAGCGGCCCTGGAAGGAGGAGCCATGGCGGTGAAAGTCCACTGCAATGTATGGCATCGTGCCAGCGGGCATACTTTCGGTTCTTACGCGGAGAACAAAGAATTTTTAAAAGAGCTGATCGGATTGTGCGGGGAGGTGCCCGTGGGGCTGGTGCCCGGCGGAGAAGACGCATTTATCACTCCGGAAGAGAGGATCGAGCTGGAGGAGATGGGACTGGGCTTTTTCAGCGCCTATACGCATCATTTGCCCTGCCATATGATGGAGAGCAAAGTATTGACGAAGATGGCGGCTATTGATTATACCTACAATCAAAATACGCTGGATGCAGTGAAACATTCTCAGATCGACGTGCTGGAGTGCTCGGTACAGCCAGGCGAAAATTATGGCACAGATCTGAATTATGCAGATATCCTGCGCTATTCCGATATTGTGGAAAAGAGCGGAAAACCCTGCCTGATCCCTACTCAGAGAAAGATCAAGCCATCTGAGGTAAAGCATCTGTACGAAGCCGGATGCAAGGCTGTGATGATCGGAGCTATCGTTATGGGCAAGGAGCCGGGGCCTGATGAGGTCAGAGCGGCTACGGCAGCCTTTCGTGAGGCTGTGGACGCACTGTAAAGGTTCGGCGGGGACGGATAAGAGTGTTGCCGCATGAGCGGTAAAATTTATACACTACATATCTCAAGAAGGAGGTACGAATATGTTACAAGGTTCCTTAATAATTATCGCCTTTATCATCATCGCGGCTTTGATGATGACAAAGAAGATTCCTACTCTGTTGGCGCTGCCATTGATGGCAGTGGTGATCTGCATCATTGCCGGCGTTCCGGCTGTAGGTACCGATGCAGACGGCAATGCCATCGGCTGGCTGCAGACCGTGGTGGAGGCCGGTACTGTGCGTATGGGCAGTGCTATCATGGCAGTCATCTTTGGCGCATGGCTGGGCCAATTGATGAACAGGACCGGTGTCACAGAAAGTATTATCAAAAAGAGCGCCGAGCTGGGGGGAGACCGGCCGCTGATCGTTACACTGATTATGGTGGTGGCCTGTGCAATCCTGTTCACTACCCTGAGCGGTCTTGGATCCATCATTATGGTAGGATCTATCGCTCTGCCAATTCTGATCTCTGTAGGCGTACCGGCTATGAGCGCTGCCTGCATTTTCCTGATGGCGTTCAATACTGGCCTTACCTTCAACATTGCCAACTGGAGAACATTCTCCAGTATCTTCAATCTGGACATCAGCCAGATTCAGGGCTTTGAGATTTATATGGTAGTCGCTACTCTGATTGCTACGCTGATTCTGGTGTTTGTGGAGTTCAAGAAAAACGGAGTAAAATTCGCATTCTCTGCTCCGGTTAAAGAGACTGCAGAACCGTCCAAACAGCTCACTGGTGTGAGAGGCGTACTGGCTATGTTTACACCTATCGTTCCGATTGTTCTGGTGGCAGTGTTCTCCGTACCTGTATGCCCCGCTTTCATTGCCGGCATTATCTGGATTCTGGTGTTTACCAGCAAGAGCTTTTCCAAGGCTATGAACTTGTTGGTGAAGACCTGCTATGACGGTATCACTGACGCAGGTCCGGCTGTGATTCTGATGATCGGTATTGGTATTCTGTATCTGGCGGTGACACACTCAATGGTTACTGCAGTGCTGAATCCTTTCCTGCTGGCAGTGATTCCTACCAGCCGGATCGGTTATATCATCTTCTTCGCGATCCTGGCTCCGCTGGCTCTGTATCGTGGACCGATGAACCTGTTTGGTCTGGGCAGCGGCATTGCAGCTTTGGTTATTGGTTTGGGTAACCTTACGCCTCTGGCAGTCATGGGCGCTTTTCTGGCGGCCGAGAGAATCCAGGGCTGCGGCGACCCCACCAACACACAAAACGTTTGGACGGCAAACTTCGTCGAAGTAGACGTCAATGGAATAACAAAGAAACTGTTGCCGTATTTGTGGGCAATTGCGATCATCGGCGTTATCCTCAGTGCATTCCTGTATTTTTAATAAACTGATGTTAGATAATGGGGGCTGCAGATTTACTGCAGCCCTGCACTGAAAAGATCCAGAAGTTTCCGCTTCAAATGTGAGCAGAAGAAGACAATCGACTTCTATTCACATCTGCAGCGAAAATATCCGGAAGAAAATGCAGTTATAAAGGAGGAAAAAGAAAAATGGCAGTTCGAATTGGAATCGATGTAGGAGGTACGTTTACCGATGCGGTCGCTATCGACAATGATACTTATGAACTGATTGGCTCGGTCAAAACCCCTACAACGCACACTGCAGCGGAAGGCGTGGCCGCCGGTATTGTCCAGGTTTTACATAAAGTGATGGAGCAATGCCATATCGCACCGGAGGATGTGGTGTTTATCGCCCATGGCACGACTCAGGCCACGAACGCATTGCTGGAGGGTGATGTGGCAAAGGTAGGCGTCATCACTCTGGGGAAAGGACTTCAGGGCGCAAAGAGCAAAGGTGATACGTCGATCGGAAATATAGAGCTTGCGCCGGGCAAATACCTGGTATCCCAGAATGCTTATGTGGATACAGGAAATACAGATCAACTCTCAGAAGCGATTCGTCAGGCGGTTCATACGCTTCAGAATGAGGGCTGCACCAGCTTTGTAGCGGCGGAGGCTTTCAGTGTGGATGATCCGGCCAATGAGAACCGTGCGGTGGAGATCTGCGGCGAAGAGAATGTACCTGCTACGGCCACCAATGATATCTCAAAACTCTACGGTCTGAAAATCCGCACCAGGACAGCAGTAGTCAATGCCAGCATTATGCCCAAGATGCTGGAAGCAGCTACGATGACAGATCAGAGTATTAAGGCTGCCGGCATTGAGAGCCCGCTGATGGTAATGCGCTGCGACGGCGGCGTTATGACGGTGGATGAGGTGCGCCGCCGCCCGATTCTGACGATTTTGTCCGGTCCGGCGGCAGGTGTGGCCGGCGCTTTGATGTACGAGAAGTTGACGGATGGTATTTTTTTTGAAGTGGGCGGAACGTCCACGGATATCTCCTGTGTCAAAGACGGCAAGGTTATGATCCAGTATGCTGAGGTGGGCGGACACAAAACATATTTAAACAGTCTGGATGTGCGTACGGTCGGTATCGGAGGCGGCAGCATGGTTCAGATCAAAAATGGAAAAGCTGTGGAGACCGGACCCCGAAGCGCTCATATTGCGGGACTGGATTATGAAGTCTACACCGAACCGGAGAAAATTGTAAATCCCAGGCTGGTGGCCGTACAGCCTACGCCTACAGATCCGGAATATGCATGTATAGAGTGCGACGGCGGAGTGCGGGTAGCCCTGACTATGGCGGGCGCTGCCAATCTGGCCGGATATGTACGTCCGGAGGACTATGCTTATGGCAATGTGGAAGCGGCGAAGAAAGCATGGAAGCCGCTGGCAGACAATATGGGCTGCACAGTAGAAGAGGCTGCCCGTAAAGTAATGGACTTTGCCGCAGCCAAGAACAGTAAAGTTGCCTCCCAGTTAATGAAAGATTATCATATGGATCCGTCTCATACAGTCTTCGTAGGAGGAGGCGGCGGAGCAGCCAGCGTGGTGCCTCACCTGGCAGAGACTATGGGACATAAACACCGGATTGCAAAAAATGCACCGGTCATCTCCACTATTGGTGTTGCTCTGGCTATGGTGCGGGATATGGTGGAAAGAAGCGTTACCAATCCTACCGAGGAGGATATCATCAGCGTGCGCCGGGAGGCGGAACTGAAGGCCATTCAGAATGGCGCTGCGCCGGGTACTGTGGAAGTCAGTGTAGAGGTGGACACTCAGAGAAATGTAGTGCGTGCCATTGCAGTGGGAGCTACGGAGCTTCGCAGCAAAAACCGCCTGCAGCAGAAGCTGGGGAAGGATGAGCTCTTGTCTATCGTGGCGGACAATCTGGGTGTGCTGAAAGAAGAACTCTCTGTCGCTGCAGAAAATGGCTCTATGTATGCGGTCCAGTATGAAAAAAAGACAAAAAAACTTTTTGGCCTGCTGAGTAAAGTAACTCATCCTCTGAGACTGATCGATGAGGAAGGAGTTATCCGTCTGCAGAAGAATAATGCGATGGTTAGACAGACCACGGTGGAAAACTGGGAAAAAGAGTTAAACTATATTCTGGAAGAACTGACCGAGTATAATGATGGAGGAACGAACCTGCCAAATATCTATGTGATTCTGGGCAAACGGATCGTGGACCTGTCCGGCATGACAAGCCCGGAACAGATCACAGGGCTGGGAAATGTGGAACTGGCCGGATGTGGAAAGGATGAATCTTTGATCCTGGCAGCTACAAAGCGTGTGGATGCCTGACGCAGAACCAGTATCGGATGGCAGATAAGAAGAGGAGGCAGCCATGGCGGATTTTATCTTTCCTTTTCCTGGAAGGGAACTGGCGGAACAGGAACTGTCTTACGATTTGTGTTACAGGAAGATACCGGAAGAAGACAGAGGTGTCATTGTGGAACGGGCCTGGCAGAAAGGATGCCGGGCCGCCCGCGAAGTCTATGAGAAGTATGGGGGAAGCACAGATTTTAAAAAGATTATAGAAGACAGCGGCCTTACCATTATAGAAAAAGACGTGGATTATGTAACCGGTGGAAGACGTTATTTTAGTGATTATATATCCGGCCAGAAGACAGTGACCTTGTATTTGGGCTCTGTGCAGATGTGGGCCGACAGTAATTCCTTGGATCTTATGACTGCCGAAAATCTTATCCTGAGTCATGAATATTTTCATTATCTGGAGATGAACGGTATTGGCCAGGCATCAAAGGAATATCAGGTATCAATGATAAAGCTGGGGCCGCTGAAAATTGGCCGGACCGGCATACACGCTTTGTCAGAGATCGGAGCTCATGCTTTTGCGCGTAGCTATTATGAATTGGCAAAGAGAAAGGAGGAGCCAAAAAATGGAGAACATATTGAATTATGATGTGGTCGTGATCGGCGGAGGGCCGGCGGGCACAGTGGCAGCGATTGCGGCGGCAAGAGAGGGATCCAAAGTCCTCTTGGTAGAACAGAATGGTTATTTAGGAGGAATGTTGACCATGGCAGGAACCGGTCCCCAGATGACTTTTCATGCGGGAAAGACTCAGGTGGTACGGGGAATTGCCGAAGAGATCGTAGAGAGACTCCAGGCCATCGGTATGTCGCCGGGGCATATGGAGGACTTTGTGGGCTACGCCAGCAGCGTGACTCCTTTCGATGCGGAAGGGATGAAACTGGTACTGGAGACTATGGCAAGGGAAGCCGGTGTACAACTGCTTTATCATACCGTCTACACCGGCTGCGAGAAGGAGGGAGACGAGATCCGTTCTGTGCGTCTCTACTCTAAAAACGGATTTTTCCAGGTCCAGGCCAAGGTCTTTATCGACTGCAGTGCCGATGCGGATTTAGCTACCCATGCCGGAGTCTCGTCCGTCTATGGCAGAGAAAGCGACCATTTGGCCCAGCCGATGACGATGAATATCAAAGTGGCGGATGTGGACCGGGAAGAAATGATCACTTTTGTCAAGGGAAACCGGAACGATATGCTGCATACGATTCCCTTTGACCGTTTGGAGGAACTGCCCCGGGCAGGCATCCAGGGAGCTTATTCCCTGATACAGATGGCCAAAGAACGCGGAGAGTTTGACATTGATCGGGATATGGTGCTGTGTTTTGAAACGAATACGCCGGGAGAGTGTATTTTGAACATGTCCCGGATCATCCGCCGTTCGGCAGTGGATCCCTTTGATCTGACCGAGGCGGAAGTGGAAGGGCGTAAACAGGCACATCAGATCGTGGCCTTTATGCGTAAATACATTCCCGGTTTTGAACACTGCCGGATCATCCAGACAGGTCCGCATATTGGAATTCGGGAAAGCCGCAAGATCGATGGCAAGTATAAGCTGACGGCAGAGGATCTTCTGGCTAATCGGATGTTCCCTGATGCGGTCGCTATGGGAGGATACCCTATTGATGTCCATTCACCGGATGGAGCTCAGACGAACCATCGTTATCTGAAACCGGGAAGCTGGTATTCTATCCCTTACGGATGCCTGGTGACGGATCAGGTGAAGAATCTGCTGGTAGCCGGGCGCTGTGTCAGCGCTACTCATGAGGCATGCGCGGCAATCCGGGTAACGCCTATTGTCATGGCAGTGGCTCAGGCAGCGGGGACTGCGGCGGCCCAGAGCGCAAAGGACGGGCAGCCGGCCAACGCGCTGGATACCGACAAGCTTCGTCAGACTTTAAGAGACAGAGGAGCTTTTCTGGAAGAATATAAAGGCTGACCAAATTGTATGAAATAAATAGAACCCTGACGGTGAGATATTCTGTCAGGGTTTTATTGCGTGGAATCCGGATGAAAAACCACATATCTGCTTTTCAGTTGCTTAATGATGGGAAATCTTCTATAATGGGTAAAAGACAAGAAAGGCGGGAAATAATATGGAGATTCTATGGAGCGACAGAAAGAGATGGCTGTTGTTCGGTCTTCCGTGGACATTTACGAAATATACCTGCACGCCGGAAAAGTTTGTGGTACAGACCGGGGTTTTGCGGCAGAGGGAAGAAGAGATCCGGCTTTACCGGATTATGGATCTGACGTTGGAGAGGACGTTCCTTCAGCGGATTTTCGGCCTGGGGACAATTCTCTGCGATACGGTGGATAAATCTTCACCGAAACTGATAATCCGTAACGTAAAGGATTCCCGGCGAGTGAAAGACCTGATTTCAAATGCTGTGGAAGAAGAACGGATAAAGAAACGGGTGTCCTCCCGCGAATTTATGGCATCCGAGGACGGAGTGGAGGAAGAGTTATGATTAACGAGAAGATGTATGAATATGGAAGCAAGAGTTCTGTGATCCGTGAATTGTTCTCTTATGGACTGGAGCGGAAAAAGGTTGTGGGAGAGGACAAGGTCTATGATTTCAGCCTGGGGAATCCCAGCATTCCTGCTCCGGCGGAAGTGAAGCAGGCAATTCTTGAACTGCTGGAAGAGCCGGCGGAGGAACTGCACGGATATTCTCCGGCGTCCGGGGACCCGGCGGTGAAGCAGACTCTGGCGGAAGCGGTCAATCGCCGGTATGGTACTCATTTCACCGGAGATAACTTTTATATGACAGTGGGAGCGGCAGCGTCTCTGAATATTACGATCCAGGCGCTGACCAATCCGGGAGATGAGTTTATCGTGTTCGCGCCGTTTTTCCCGGAATATCAGGTGTGGGTAGAGAACGCCGGAGCCGCGCTTCGGATCTGCCCGCCGAACCTGAAGGATTTCCAGATGGATTTTGCAGAACTGGATAAATTGCTGAGCCCGAAGACGAAGGGTATTATCATCAATTCACCCAATAATCCAAGCGGCGCTGTTTATTCAGAGGAAACGATCTGCAGGCTCTCCGCGCTGCTGGAAGAAAAGCAGAAAGAATACGGCACGCAGATCTATCTGATCACGGATGAGCCGTACCGGGAGATTGTTTACGGCGGAGTGGAAGTGCCTTATGTGACCAAATACTATGACAATACGATTGTCTGCTATTCCTACAGCAAATCTTTGTCTTTGCCGGGCGAGCGGATCGGTTACATTATCGTGCCGGACGAAGTGACAGAATCAAAGAAGGTGATGGCCGCGGTGAACGGCGCCGGGAGGGCGCTGGGATATGTATGCGCGCCGGTGCTTTTCCAGAAAGTAGTGGCAAAATGTACGGGCGTGACCGGAGATATTTCCGCTTATGAAAGAAACCGGGAATTGCTTTACAACGGTCTCACAGAACTGGGATATGAGTGTGTGCAGCCCCAGGGAGCTTTCTATCTGTTCGTGAAGTCGCCGGAACCGGACGCCAATGCTTTTTCTGAGAAAGCGAAAAAGTATGACGTATTGATCGTGCCGGGGGACAGCTTCGGATGTCCGGGATATGTGCGGATTTCATATTGCGTGGCGGAAAAGACGATTGTGGACGCTATGCCGGCGTTTGCGAAGATCATGGAAGAATATCGGAACGCATAGATGGCATCTTAATGATGCCTGTACCCCCTGGAGAAAGTACTTCAGGGGGTTAAATTTTTGGTTTTTGTTGACAAATCCGTCCGCTTGTAATAACATGAACTTATCCAATAAATCAGCCGTTCGGCTGATGAATTCCCAAACTATTATGGAATCTGGCGCATGACAGGAAAAAGAGAGGGTTTTTATACCCATTTTTCAGTATTTCGTCATGCAGCCGTTATATTGGTGTCCCTGTGTGAAAGACCGGGAGGCCTTTTGTGCCCGCATGGGGGCTTAGAAAGGGGGAAATCTATATTTTTTTAAGGGCGCTTACCAATTATTTTAGAAAAGGAGAAGGATTGTGAAAAGGAGACTATTTTGGAAACGTTTGTGGGCGCTCCTTTTGAGTGCCGCGCTGCTGGCAGGAGACGTATCCACTGTCAGTGCTTCCGTGCTGCCGGAAATACAAGAGGCGGTATCGGAAACGGAGATGGAAACCGAAGAGCAGCAGGATGAGCCTGCACTAAGTCCTAAAGAAGAGACGGGGCAGGAGTCTGGGGAAGCATCACAAATACCCGAAGAGACTTCAGAAATACCGGAACAAGTGCCGGAAGAGACTTCTGAGATACCTGAGCAGGAAGGAACGGAGTCTGCCAAGGAACTCGAGCAGGACCCTGCGGAGCCTTCCAAAACGCCGGAGCAGAAAATTCCGGAAACACCGGATATCCCGATACATGCAGAGGAAGGTTCTCAGGAGACCCCGGCTCCGGAGGCAGAGACTGTCCCGGAGACACCAGAGTCCGCAGCAGAAGAAACTTCCGGGACAACAGGGCAGGATCCAGAGAAAGCACCGGGGGCTGTAGGAACAGATGCAGAGACGTCTTCCGAAAACACAGAGCAGATTCTGGAGCTGCCGGAGGAGACGGCAGAGAAACTGCCGCCGGAAGAAGACCAGAAATTTCAGGTATTGGATCAGGAAGGGAATCCGCTGATAGTGGAGCTGAAAGAAGTGGACGATCCGGAAGCACTGGAAGCGCAGGTGGATTTTTCCAGAGTATCCGGGGAACTTGTATGGCTGCAGGATGTACATGTGGAGACAGAAGAGACCGTTAATGTCCGGATCCGTCTGGAGAATCTGGAAGGAAAAGCAGTTACAGTCGTGCATTTCCCGGACACAGGCGGAGTGGAATATCCGAAGGCGGAAGTTCTGGATGGAGAAGTGGTGGCTTTCAGCCTGGATTCCTTCTCTCCCGTGGCAGTCTACGCGGCGGAAGACCTGTATCATTACAGCAGAGAAGATATGTCGACTATTCTGACATGGAAAGAGAAGTACATACCCAATGGGTTTGAAGATCTTCTTGGTTACAGCGATTCCTGGTGGAACAGCCTGTATGATTATGAGC
The DNA here is from genome assembly GCA_944376715.1 of uncultured Lachnoclostridium sp. Taxonomy (GTDB): domain Bacteria; phylum Bacillota; class Clostridia; order Lachnospirales; family Lachnospiraceae; genus Hominiventricola. The sequence continues at coordinate 19,352 of CALWDO010000039.1, forward strand.
GCAGCCTGGCGGAATTCATGGTGGGACTGATCGAAAATCTGTCGGATACGGTATATGATGGACAGGATCTGTCTTCCTGCATTCGGATTTTGGAAGGAGGCGTGCCGGCAGAGACGTTCTTTGACGGCACGGTATATCAGGGACTTACCGTTGAAGATCTGTATACATTGTCGGAGTACGGATACGGTCTGGAGGATGTGTATGCGTTTCTGGCCGGAGCCTGCGGCTGGGAGGATACAAAACTGTTCCGGGAATATCTGCAAAGCCTGAAAAGTGAAACAGGACCGGATGCCGGTCTGGAGGCATTGGCAGGGATGGAGGAGCGGATCATGCCGGTTAATCCCATGCTGTATGCACTTTCAGATGGTGATCTGGTGGCAAGCATGTCTGTGAGCAGCACCGGATTTTCCGGAACAGGTCATGGAACGATCTGGAAACTTTCCATCGGAGGCGTGGACGCCATCTGCGCGACCCGGGGCAAAAGCGCCAGGAACGGCTTTCTGTACAAGGCAAATTCCGGAGAATATGAAGTGCGTACCGGCGGAGAGGGGTATCTGGCCACAGTCGCCGCGTTCTCAGGAGATTACTATGCCTGCGGACAGATCGCTCTGTGGCTGTTCCTGGAGTCGGCATCCTACACCCGGACAGAAGTTGAGGAACGGGCATATGCATTGTTGGATGAATCGGATACCACGATTGAGTCCATGATTGTCAGAATCTGGAATTATTACCGCAGGGCTGAGCAGAATCCGGAGACATACTATGTATTCCATTCGGACAATGCAAATGCACAGACTATTTTTACTTCTGATTTCCCGGACACTTATCCGTATGAAGGGGGCGGGGAAAAACCAGGCCCAGGAGGAGATGAAGAATACGAAACGGCGTCGGTATCCGCATCTGCAGAAGATAGTATAGACGTGGAAGCCCGGGTAACGGTGACCAAGCATGACAGCGTTACAGAGGAGGTGCTGCAGGGAGCTTCCATTAAAATTAACGGCAGAACATATACATCAGACGAATCAGGAGAAGTGACACATAAAGAGAAAGATTCGCATACAGCTTCAGCCAGCGGTTCCACATACACCTATGTGACAGACTGGGGTTCCCTGACGCCGGAGCAGCAGGCAGATGCGGACAGTCACGGATATTATCACAGCTATAGCGAAGCCTATTCCGCGTCCTGGGGAGAGGCCAATCAGCAGGTGCAGGATGAGCTGGATGACTGGGCAGACAGCTGGAGTACGGATTTCTATGCGGAAGAGACGGCGCCGCCCTATGGCTACTGCGATAACGAAGAAAATACCTATGACACATCGGCAGGGGACGGAGCTCATAAATACCATGATTTCTATAATAAACCCTGGGAAGCATGGATCAAAGTGACAAAGCATGACTCTGTGACCGGGCAGACGGATTTTTCTCTGGCGGACGCGGAATTCTGTGTGTATGAGTACAATAAAGATACAGGAGAGTACGAATTATACCGTTACTCAGACCGGCAGAAGATGCTGGACCAGGGCGACGGTACCTATCAGGTTGGACCCTTGTACTATAATCCGCTGAACCAGGGAAAATTCATGATTCTGGAGACCAGATCTCCCTATGGCTATACGATTGATCGGGAGACAAACCGTTTTTACTTTGAGATCACGGGAGAAAAACAGATTACATATGCTCAGGGCAATCAGTACAACCAGGCAGGCACCTTTTCGGCGGCGCCGGATAATATGCATGATTTCCAGGCATACAATGAGCCCTGGAAGATCCGCGTACAGGCCATAAAGATCGATGAAAATACCGGAAATCTTTTGTCGGGAGTACGGTTTGATATCCTGAGATTTAACAGGGACAGCAATGATTACGAGGCAGAGACGACTTATGCGCCGGTCACCATTAAAGTATCAGAACAGGCAAATCAGACATACTTAAGCGACTGGGTGTATTGGAATTACCAGAATCAGGGGAAATTATATCTGGTGGAATCAGAAGCCAGAAAAGGTTATTTTGGAGACTGGAAGGACCGGCTGGTGGAGCTGATCACCGGACATCCGGCGGGCTGGCAGGATGATGACGCGGACGGGAAAAACGCCTATTATTTTGAGATTACCGGATCTCGGACCGAAGAAGGCGTCGTAGAGGGCTACAATAACCAGACCACTCAGACCGCTTCCGCGGATAATCAGGGAACGATCACAAACGAGCGGACAAAAGGACGCGTACGTGTGGTAAAATATGATACTGAATCGGAAAGCCAGATCATACAGGGAGATACAACCCTGGAAGGCGCAGTCTATGAGTTGAGGGCGGCGGAAGATATCATTCACGCGGACGGACATACAGGCGTGATCTACCGGGCAGGAGATCTGGTGATGACCGGAACGATCGGAAAGACGCCGGTGGTGGACGCGGCCGGATACATGCTGAACACGGAAGGCCAGAGGTATATTTCTAATGGAGGAGAGATCCAGTATCGGGATACTCCGGGAGAGTTTTCTTTCTATAATATCGAACTGGGCAAATACGTTCTGAAAGAAGTAAAAGCCAGCGAAGGCTATATGCTGGATGAAACTGCCTATGAGCTGACCTTTACTTATGACGACGAGACACAGCGTGTGATCCTGCGCGACGAATCATCCAGGGAAGATAAGAATACGCTGACCATAGATGATCAGGACGATGGAAATGAGACGGTCTATACCGGGGATCACGTGCAGAAGAAAGCCTTTTCTATCGTGAAAACTTCCGATAACCAGTTTCAGACGGAATTGGAACCGGCAGCAGGGGCAGGATTTACGGTTTACCTGGTGTCAGAGCTTCAGGGAGTAAAGGACAAAACCCTGATCCCGGCAAACGGAGAAGACTGGTCCGGTATGGATATCCAGCAGTTTTATGATTATGATTTCACAGAAGACCAGCCGGCTGCTGTATATAAAAGAGCGTTGGAGACCTGGACGGAAGGAGACCGCCGGTGGCTTAAGCCGGTTCCGGGCGGCAACCTGAATGAGTACCGGGTAGGAGAGATGTTTACGGATGAACATGGAGCTTTGACGTCGCCGGAACTTCCCTATGGAACCTATGTGGTGGTCGAGACTACCACGCCGGAGAAACATGTGATGGCGAGACCGTTTTTTGTGTTTATTACCGATGACGGAGGAGTTGTTTATACCGATGAAAGCCGTCAGGAGGTCAAGGAAACTTTTTCGGAGCAGAAGGATATTCGGTTCGGAGATCATGCCAACAGCCGGGTATATAAAGATGAAGAGGTATATGATGAGAACGCGGTAGAAGGACGTCTGCCCCAGAATACCCGTTATATATCTGATAATCAGACAGAGTCCTGGCTGCGGCTCATAAAAGCGGATACCGCTTTTCTTCCTCCGGACGGTACCGTGCTGAAACCGGAAGAGATGGCGGAGGGAACAGTGCTGAAAGAAGGATCTCAATATCGCATCCGTATTGTCAGCATGACGGACCGGGAGTTGGAGACTTTCGCTAAAACGGGATGGAAGCAGGACGGGGACGGATATATCTGGTATTACGAACCCACATCCCGGATTACTTACGGTACGGAAGAGTCTCCTTTTGCGCCCACATTTTTAAGAGACGGATCAGGGAAGATTACAGACTGTTACCTGACGCTTCCGGCGAAGCTGCCGACAGGCGTCTTTGAAATCACAGAACTTCAGGCTCCGGAAGGATATGTGCTGAACGGATACGAAACGACGCTCACGGATACCGGTACAGAAGATCTGAATGCTTATGAAGTGACGGATACACCGGCAGAGCCGATTCGTTTTATTCTGGATAATAATTCTGTCTATCCTGACGGACAGATGGGAGAACATAAGTATACGCTGGTGGATTCCTACGGGAATATCACCTGTACCGTATTTCAGGACAACCAGGAACAGAAAGGCGTCCTGGAGCTGATCAAATATGGAGAACAGCTTTATGACGCAAAGGACAGCGGCACATCTCTGAAGGAGAAGCTGGACGATTCTTATTTCCGCCGGATCTGGCGGGAAGATCCCTATGATGCAAAAGATTATATATTCGAATATCAGGACGCCCCGGTGGCCGGAGCAGTCTTTGAAGTCTATGCAGCGGAAAATATCTATACACAGGAATTAGACAAAGATCTGCTGGAAGAATACGGGGTAGACGTATCCGACTATCTGGTATGGAGAAAGGACCAGAAGGTGGCGGAGATCACTACCGATTCTACAGGATATGCATATCTGGCCGACCTGTATATCGGCAGATACTATATAAAGGAAACGGTGGCGGGAGAAGGGTTTGTCCGTAACCCCGAGATTCAGGAATTTGAAATCACTCCCCAGGATCAGAAGGTGAGCCTTACCTGGGTGTCCAGTATCTGGAAAAACGAACGCCAGAAGATCGCCCTGGAAACGGTAAAGCAGGATGTGGAAAGCGGGGAGCCGCTGGAAGGCGCCGTGTACGGACTGTACAATGCGGAAGATATATACAGCCAGGTCGTGAAGAACCCTGATCCGTCAGTGCCTGATTACCGTCATATAGACCTGGTATTTGAATATATCCCGGATGAAGAGGGACGCCTCCTGATTCCGGCGGACACGCTGATTGCGACGGCCGTGACAGACCAGGATGGCGCGGCGGTATTTGATGAGGATCTGCCTCTCGGGCAATATTATGTGAAAGAGCTGGAGGCGCCGCTGGGTTATACCTCCACGGATCAGACGGAATCTGTTGACGGCAGCTATCAGGGACAGGAGACAGAGATACAGGATCACACGGATCTGATATATCAGAACCAGAAAACAAAGAGGGTCATCACAAAATCTGACATTGTATCCGGCGTCCATATTGCAGGCGCATATCTGGAGGTGTGGGAGATCCTCCTGGACGACCAGGGAAATGCCAGACGAAATGAAGACGGTTCTTATGTGCTGGCGGATCATCCTGCGGATTCCTGGGTATCCGCGGCGGAAGGAGAAGAGCTGCATTATTTCTATGAGGAGAATGGCTTTTATAAGGAGATTTCTTCCCCGGAGGAATTGCCGGAAGGAAAAGATTTGATTGTAAAGGAAGGCCATCTGATCGAAGGATTGACAGTGGGACGGCAGTACATATTGAGAGAGACGCTGGCGCCGGAAAATTATGTGGGCTGGAAGGCTTCTTCCGATGATACGAAAGAGCAGAATCAGATCGACAACCAGATTACAGAGGAAGTGATGTTTACGGTAGAAGACAGCAATCTTGTGGCGGAACACGACCTGAAAGACCAGCGTACGGTCGGCGCATTTTCAGTAACCAAAGAAGGAGAATTCTTTGTGGGAACGGAAGATGCGGTAAGCTTTACAGACCGGGTGAAAAACCTGTTCCTGACGGTTTTCCGGTATCTGACAGGCAGAGTGGAACAGGCAGAATTTGAAGTGTACGTAAAAGAAGATATTTTCACGCCGGATGGAACGGGAGAATACGCCAGCTGGATCAACGCGGCAGGGGAGACGATGATATTGAAGGCAGGAACCAGGATTGAAACTTTGACTACAGACAGGCAGGGGCTTGCATCCATAGAGAATCTTCCTCTGGGGACCTATTATCTGCGTGAGACGAAGGCGGGTGACGGCAATTTCCTGCTGAACAGGGAAGAAAAAGAAGTAGTGCTTTCCTATGCCGGGCAGGATATCCCGGTGGTGTATCCGGACAGTGTACAGTATGTGAATACACGTCAGAAGATTCGTATCCAGATACACAAGATGGAAGAAGGCACGGATCTGCCTCTTCAAGGAGCCGTCTTCGGATTATATGCCGCTGAGAATCTGCCGGGTTACGCAGTGACAGAAGAGAAAGCAGTCAGCCGTTACCCGGATGCATTGGTGGAGAAGGATACTCTTATTGAGACGGTGGAGACCGACGCTTCCGGCATGGCCGTTTTCCAGGCAGATGTACCGAATGGGAAATACTACATCAGAGAGCTTCAGGCGCCGGAGGGATATCTGAAAACAGACGAGGTGTGGTATTTTGACGCTTCTTACCAGGGAGCAGATTCTGAAGAGACGCTGAATTTCGAGCAGGATATATATAACGAGATATCCGACGTGACAGTATCCAAACAAGATCTGACCAACGGAGAAGAGATCGAAGGAGCGTCCCTGGAGATTGTGGAAGAAAGTACCGGAACAGTAGTAGACCGGTGGATATCTGAAAAAAGACCGCATCGGATCGGAGGTATCCAGGTGTCAGAGGGCGAAGAGCATGTCTATGTGCTTCGGGAGACGCTCCCGGCGGAAGGGTATGTGACCGCAGAAGAGATCCGTTTTCTTGTAAGGGAAACGGGCGGGCTCAGAGAGGTCTGGATCGATCAGGATGGATGGAAGCAGCAGGACGACCGCTGTATTGTCATGAAAGATGATGTGACAAAAGTCGAGATCCGGAAGACGAAGACAGACGGCGTGAGCATGCTCGCCGGCGCGGATCTGCAGCTGTTGGACGCGGAAGGAAATGCTGTGGCTGTCTGGACCAGTACCGGGGAAGCATATACGATAGAAAGACTTCCTATAGGGACCTATACACTGCGGGAGACGAAAGCTCCGTCCGGTTACCGGAAAGCGGAAGATATGATACTGGAAGTGCTGGATACGCCGGAAGTACAGAGTTTCGTATTGGTGAACCAGAGAAAACCTGGAAGTTCCGGAGGCGGATCCGGTGAAGGTACTTCGTCTGCGCCGCAGCCTTCAGCGCCGGGTCCTGTTTCGCCGGTATTGACCGGGGACCAGGCAATGGCAGCCGTGTGGATCGGCGCGGCAGGGGCGTCTATGGCAGGAATCCTGTATTTAATTCATAAAAAACGTCGTTCATAGGCAAAGAAAGGGACTGCGGCGCCTGCTGCAGTCCTTTTCAAGTCTTATTTTTTCTCCGGCTCCGGATAGGAAACGCCAAAAGTCTCTGCGGTGACTTTCTTCATAACCTGCGGAACGATCGGACGGTCATTGTAATCTGTATCGGCTTCGGCGATGCGGTCTACCACATCCATACCTTCGATGACCTTTCCGAAAGCGGCATAGTCTCCGTCCAGATGAGGCGCGTCCTTGTGCATGATGAAGAACTGGCTTCCGGCGCTGTCCGGGATCATGGTTCTCGCCATGGAGAGGACGCCCTTCGTGTGTTTCAGATCGTTTTTAAAACGATTATGAGTAAATTCTCCTTTGATGGTGTATCCGGGTCCGCCCATGCCGTTGCCGTCGGGACAGCCGCCCTGGATCATAAAACCTTCGATGACGCGGTGAAAGATCAGTCCGTCGTAAAAGCCTTTGTTTACCAGACTGAGAAAATTGTTGACCGTATTGGGAGCCACATCCGGATAAAGCTCCGCCTTGATGATGCTGCCGTCTTCCATTTCAAATGTGACAATTGGATTCTGTGCCATGATAGATTCTCCTTTTTGTATCTGTTTTTGTAACAGTTCCCGCCGTCCTGAACCTGTTACTCGTTTTTATTGTAGCGGAAGAAAGTCCGGACGTAAAGGATAAATTCCTCTGCGGCATTGACGGGGCGCGGATCCCGCGGTAAGATGAAAAAAGACACTTCGGAGGAATGTATAATGTGGGAAGAAGAGTACCCGGAACTGGATCCGGCCTTTGTGGAGAGAGACCACAGGAGAAAAGAAGGACTTCCGGTGCTGATTGCGCAGACAACGCGTCTGGTTATCCGGGAGACGGTGATGGAGGACGTTCCCCGTATTTTTGAGATCTACAACAGTCCGGGGATCCGGGAGATTGTCCAGCCGTCAAGAACGCTGGAGGAAGAGACAGAGTTCATGTGGGCATACATTTCGCATGCGTACGCATTTTATGATTTCGGACTGTGGAGCGTACTGAAAAAAGAAAGCGGCGAAGTCATCGGACAGGCGGGGCTTTTCCCGTCGGACAGATTGGAAAATGCGGTAGAGCTGGGATATGTCATAGATCCGGCATTTCAGGGACAGGGATATGCCAGGGAGTGCGGAAGAGCAGTGTTGGATTATGCCTTTCACACGCTGGATCTGGAGGAGATTCATCTGTTTGCCGGACAGGATAACAAAGCGTCGGTCCGCACGGCGCGGGCGCTGGGATTTCAGATGGAGGAGACCTGCCCGGCGGAGAGAATGCTGCATCTGTCGGTAAAAGCCGGACAAGAAAATTCCTTGAAACTTTCTTATGTTAATGATAAGATAAAGCGCAGTGACAGGAAAGATACAGGTGAAAACATATGATTCGAGCGGAAAAGCTCACATTTGACTACGCAAAAACAAATGAAGAAGGAAACGTGGAGTCCTGGAAACGTGCCATAGACGGGGTGGATCTGGAGGTCCGCTCCGGGGAGTTCATCGCGATCCTGGGGCATAACGGATCAGGAAAGTCCACGCTGGCAAAACATATCAACGCGATTCTGCTGCCCACAGAAGGAACTCTCTGGGTAGACGGGATGGACACCAAGGATGAAGACAAGCTGTGGGATATCCGCCAGGATGCGGGGATGGTGTTCCAGAATCCGGATAATCAGATCATAGGCACCGTTGTGGAAGAGGATGTGGGATTCGGGCCGGAAAATCTGGGAGTGCCCACAGATGAGATCTGGGAGCGGGTGGAAGAGAGCCTGAAGGCAGTAGGGATGCTGAAATACCGGAAGCATTCGCCTAACCGGCTGTCAGGAGGCCAGAAGCAGCGAGTGGCCATCGCCGGCGTCATGGCTATGCATCCCCGCTGTATCGTGCTGGACGAGCCCACCGCCATGCTGGATCCGCACGGCAGAAAAAGCGTGATCCGGACGGTACAGAAACTGAACCGGGAAGAGAAGATCACAGTGATTTTGATTACTCATTATATGGAAGAGGTAATCGAAGCGGACCGGGTGATCGTCATGGATGACGGAAAGGTAGTCATGCAGGGGACGCCGCGGGAAGTATTCTCTCAGGTGGACCGGCTGAAAGAACTGCGTCTGGATGTACCTCAGGCAACACTGGTGGCTTATGAACTACAGAAAAAAGGATTTCCGCTTCGGAACGGAATCCTGAGCAATGAAGAACTGGTGGAAGAGTTATGTCAATTAAAGTCAAAAATGTAAGTTATACGTATTCGGAAGGCATGGC
>CALWDO010000040.1 GCA_944376715.1 uncultured Lachnoclostridium sp.
GACGACGCTGATGATCACCCACAACATGAAGGACGCCATCGTCCATGGCAACCGTCTGATCATGATGATGGAAGGAAAAATCATCCTGGATATCCGGGGAGAAGAAAAGAAGAAACTGACCGTGGAAGACCTGCTCCATAAATTTGAAGAGGTCAGCGGAGAAGAATTTACCAATGATAAGGCGATTTTGGGATAGAATCAGAAAGTTAAATAAATCCCGCAGCGGACTCCTGTTCCGGAGTTCCTCTGCGGGATTTTTGAAAATTTTTGAAAATCTTTAAATTCAGATTTTCTGTGCCTGAAGATCCGCTATCTGTTTTTTCAAAGCTTCGATTTCCTGATCTTTCACAGAGAGCAGCCTCTGTTGCTCTTCTAATTCTTTCTGCTGCTCTTCCAATTCTTTCTGTTGTTCTTCAGATTTTTTCTGTTGCTCTTTCAATTTTTCCAGTTGTTCTTCCAGCTCTTTCTGCTGTTCTTCAATCATATAATGCACCGTATTCCGGTCCATGATCTTTAATGCTTCCGAAAACATATGCAGCACCTCCTCCGGCTTCTGGCGGAGCATGGCGATCTCTTTGTAGATATCTTCCAGCCACGGATACTCAGCTATCAGCTTTTCGGCGTCTTCTATGGTTTCTGTGGTCAGAAGAGACAGCCATGCAGTCTGTTCGCTTCTATTTTCAGAATAAGGTTTTTTTCGGAATACGTCAAGGGCTACCAGGCAGTATTCCTGCAGAAGATCCATCTGAAGACCGGTATCGAAAGCGGTTTTCCCATGATGGATATAGCGGCCCGGATTCTGGTGGAAGATATGGGTGCTGTTCTCGAAAAGGATGATCGTATAGACCTTCCGCATATCCCGATAGAAAAATCTTTGCCCCGAAGAGACTTGGCCCGCGCGTATTGCCGCATGACCAGATCTGAAGAGTAACAGGACATACGTTCTGCCGGAAAAGCATAGGGTATCTTTTGAATCTCTACATTCGTCAGAGAACCGTCCTCTAACTCTACCAGTACGTCCATGATTAACAGAGATTCCCCATCCAGCATGCGGTCTTCTGCGGGAAGAACGTCTTTTACTTTTACAGGGATACCTAAGAGACTGGAAATCAGTCCGGAGAGACGCTCCGGATGAAGGAGTGGATCGAAGATCGTCTTGAAAAACGGGTCGTAAGTCAGAGGAAGTGTTTTAGCGCCCCTTAGGAAATCCAGGAGCCGCTCCCGGTACGGCGAGGTCATACGCCGATAGGAGATATATAATACAGGATCACTCTCCAGATATGATTCTATGAACTCTCTGGAATCGGGAGGATCCTTCCATATGGTATGGGTGTGTGACGCGGAAGTTTGCAGTAATTTGTTTTTGGATTGATTCATAGGCAGCCTCCTTGCAGCTGGATATCCACATTGAAAAATGCGCGCAATCTCCCCATGCGGATAAAAATAGATTATAATGGGAAATATGATGAGAACTCATCTGAAATATTCAGTCTGAAGAATTTCAATAGAGTGCAATATCTGCCGGCAGAGATATTCTCTATGTGATTCAGTTTAGCATAGAGATCAGGAAAATACAACATTATCGTGCAAATTTATCATCTCCTTTTCTAATTCTTGTACACCCCCGCAAAAATATATATAATAAGTAACAGAGACCGCCCGGAACAGCGCGTTCCGGACAGTATGGCGACAGAAAGGAGACACAGACATGGAACGAAAGAATGCGTGGAATACATATGGAGAAGAGGATTTGGTGCAGGTGAACCGGATCGCGGAGCAGTACCGGCAGTTTATCTCGGATTGTAAGACGGAGCGCGAATGCGCGGCCCGCATCCGGGAGATGGCGGAGGCGGCAGGATATGTGCCGCTGGAAAAGGCGGTGCGGGAGGAAGGAAGCCTGCATCCGGGAGATAAGGTATATGCGATTCATAAAAAGAAACTGGCGATCCTGTTTCACATCGGGACAGAGCCTATGGAGAAGGGCATGAATATCCTGGGAGCGCATATTGATTCGCCAAGGCTCGATATCAAACAGAATCCTCTGTATGAAGACGGAGAGATGGCGCTTCTGGAGACTCATTACTACGGCGGCATCAAAAAATATCAGTGGGCGGCGATTCCTCTTGCTCTGCACGGTACAGTGGTGAAAAAAGACGGAAGCACAGTGGAGATGGCAGTCGGGGAGCAGCCGGAAGATCCGGTATTCGGCATCTCGGATCTGTTGATCCACCTCTCCTCAGAGCAGCTGCAGAAGAAAGCGGCCGTCGTGGTAGAAGGAGAAAATCTGAATGTGATCGTGGGCAGCCGTCCGCTGAAGGATACGGAAGAGAAGGAAAAGATCCGGGAAGCGCTGCTGGCGCTCTTGAAAGGGCAGTATGGAATCGAGGAGGAAGACTTCCTGTCGGCGGAGCTGGAGGCGGTACCGGCGGGAACGGCCAGGGACTTCGGACTGGACCGGAGCATGATCATGGGGTATGGCCAGGATGACCGGATCTGCGCGTTCACGTCCCTTCTGGCACAGCTGGAAGTGAAGGATCCGGCATATACTTCCGTGTGTCTGCTGACCGATAAGGAAGAGATCGGCAGTATGGGAGCTACGGGTATGCAGTCCCGGTACTTTGAAAATGTGACGGCGGAAGTGATGCAGTTGGCGGGACAGTATTCCGAGCTTGCGCTGCGCCGGTGCCTGCAGAACTCTCACATGCTTTCTTCCGATGTGAGCGCGGCTTTCGATCCGAACTATGCGTCCGCATTTGAAAAGAAGAATACGGCGTACCTGGGCCGGGGCATGGTATTTAATAAATATACCGGTTCCAGAGGGAAATCCGGTTCCAACGACGCCTGCGCGGAGTATATCGGACAGCTGCGGGGCGTTATGGACGACGCCGGCGTCTGCTGGCAGACGGCGGAACTGGGCAAGGTAGATCAGGGAGGCGGAGGCACTATCGCCTATATTACGGCAAATTACGGCATGGATGTGATCGACAGCGGCGTGGCCCTTCTGAATATGCACAGCCCCTGGGAGATATCCAGCAAGGCGGACATCTATGAGGCATACCGCGGATACGGAGCGTTTTTGAAAGTACGCTGGTAGCAGGCCGCGGGCAGAGAGGAGAATGGAAGATGGAACGGGAACAGCTGCGGAAACTGAGGCAGAAGATGAAAGAGGCGGGGATCAGCGTCTATGTGGTCCCGTCCTCCGACTGCCATGAGTCGGAATATGTCTGCGCCCATTATCAGGCGCGGGAGTATATAACAGGGTTCACCGGCTCTGCCGGTACGGCGGTGATTACGCTTGCAGACGCCGGTCTGTGGACGGACGGCCGGTATTTTATCCAGGCGGAGCGTCAGCTTGCGGGAAGCGGGATCCGGCTTTTCCGGATGGGGGAGCCGGGAGTCCCGGAGCTGGACGCCTGGGTAGAATCCCAGCTTAATGAAGGTGGATGCCTTGGATTCGACGGACGTACCATGGGAGCTGCCGGAGCCATGCGTCTGGCAAAGGCGGCCGCAAGAAAAGGGGCCGGACTGATCACAGACCGGGATCTGGCGGGGGAGATCTGGGAAGACCGGCCGGGGATCCCTCCTGTCCGGGTGTGGGTCCTGGACGAATGCTGGAGCGGAGAGAGCATGGAAAGCAAACTGTCCCGGATCCGGGAAAAGATGCGGCAGATGGGGGCGGATGCGCATGTGCTGGCAGATCTGTGCGACATTGCCTGGATCCTCAATCTGCGGGGAGAGGATATTCCCTGCGTACCGGTCATCATGTCTTTCCTGTGCGTCACGCAGGACGACTGCGTCTGGTATGTGCGTCCGGAGATTATAAGCGGGGAAGTGGACAGGTATCTGTCCTCCTGTAAAGTCCGGAGAAAAGACTATGAGGAGATCTATACGGATCTGGCTGCGCTGAAGAAGACAGATTCCGCACCGGGACAGAGTACGGAGGCGCTGACGGTTCTGCTGGATAAGAGAGCGGTCAATTATCAGCTGTTATCCGCGATTCCGGATGGTGTCTGCATCCTGGACGCTCCTAATCCTTCCGAGAATATGAAAGCGGTGAAAAACAGCACAGAGCTTCGCAATCTGGAAGAGGCGCACCGCAAAGAAAGCATTGCCTTCACCCGTTTCATGCGCTGGGTAAAAACTCATGTGGGAAAGGAAGAGATCACAGAGCTGTCGGCAGCGGAGTATCTGGATGACCGAAGAAAAGAGCAGGAGCATTATCTGGGCCAGAGCTTCGATCCGATCTGTGCTTATGGGGCCAACGCCGCCATGATGCATTATTCTGCCACGGAGGAACAGTACGACGTGCTCTGTCCGGAAGGACTTTTGCTGGTGGACGCGGGCGGACATTATCTGGAAGGAACCACGGACACTACCCGGACTTTCGCTCTGGGACCGCTGAGTGTGGAGCAGAAACATATGTTTACGGCTGTATGCCGGGGGTGTCTGAATCTGGCGGACGCAGAATTCCTGTATGGATGCACCGGATACAGTCTGGATATTTTATGCCGGGAACCTCTGTGGAAACTGGGGATGGATTACCGCTGCGGAACCGGCCATGGAGTGGGATATTTACTGAATGTCCATGAGGGCCCCAATGCCTTTCGATGGAAGATGCGGCCGGGAGAACCGCCTGCCGTGCTGGAACCGGGCATGGTCACGACGGATGAACCGGGCGTGTATGTGGAAGGCCAATATGGGATCCGTACGGAAAACGAGCTGGTATGCGTAGAAAGAAAACAGAATGAATACGGGCGGTTTCTGGGATTTGAGCCGCTGACCTTCGTCCCGATCGATCTGGACGCCATCCTGCCGGAGGAAATGAGCCCCCGGGAGCGAGAACTGTTGAATATCTACCACCGCCGGGTGTACGAGAGACTGTCTCCTTATCTGGATGAAGAAGAACAGGAGTGGCTGCGGATTTATACGCGTGAAATATAATGATGAAATATAGTCAGGGCGCCGGATCAGATACGGATTGACAAGAACCTTTGCCGGAGATATAATCCTTTCGTTTGCGAAAAGGAGGACAGATCATGACGAAAGACATGACGGCCGGATCTCCGGCAAAATTGATTATTGGTTTCGCAATTCCTATGTTTTTAGGGATGCTTTTTCAACAGTTTTACAGTATGGTGGACACGGTGATCGTGGGACAGTACCTGGGAGTCAATCCGCTGGCGGGCGTGGGCTCCACCAGTTCGCTGAATTTCCTGGTGATCGGATTCTGTACCGGGGTGTGCAACGGCTTCGCGATTCCGGTGGCGCAGATGTTCGGAGCCAGGGAGGAGTCCAGGCTGAGGAGATTTGTGACCAACGGAGCCTGGCTGTGCGTTGTTTTTTCGGTGGTACTCACATTGGCAGTGGTGGCGGCCTGCCGTCCCATCCTCACGCTGATGGACACGCCTCCGGAGATCTTTGAGTATGCCTATATTTATATTGTCATCATATTCTGGGGAATTCCGTGCACATTTCTGTATAATATTCTGGCAGGGATTATCCGGTCCCTGGGAGACAGCAAGACGCCGGTGGTCTTTCTGGCGCTGGCTTCCCTTCTGAATATTGTTCTGGATATAGTCTCGATCCGTTTATTGGGGATGAATGTGGAAGGCCCCGCGCTGGCTACGGTGATTTCTCAGGGCGTGTCAGGTGTGATTTGCCTTTTTTATATGTGGAAGAAATATCCCATCCTCCGGGGAACCAGAGAGGAGTGGAAACCGGACCTTTCTTATATGAAGAGACTCTGCCTGATCGGGATTCCTATGGGGCTTCAGTACTCGGTGACGGCGATCGGGACGTTGGTAGTCCAGGCGGCGGTCAATGGTCTGGGAGCGGCAGTGGTGGCAGGCGTTACGGCGGCCCAGAAGATCAATTCTTTTATCTCCTGCCCTGTGGAAGCGCTGGGGCAGACTATGGCTCCGTATACGGGACAGAATATGGGAGCCGGTAAACTTGACCGTATCGGAAAAGGGCTGCGGTCTGCGTCCCTGATCGGTTTTGGCGCGTCTTTGATCTGTTTTTTGATTGCTCTTGTTGGAGGGCGTCAACTGACCCTTCTGTTTGTAGACGCTGCAGAGGTGCAGATTATTGAGTATTCCTATGAGTTTCTTTTGTTCTGTACGGGAGGTTACTGTCTGCTGACCCTGGTAAATACTGTGCGGTTTACGATTCAGGGGATGGGATTTTCGATCTTTGCCATTGTCTCCGGCATCATGGAGATGATTGCGAGGATACTGGCGTCTGTGGCGCTGGTGCCGTTTTTGGGCTATGCGGCGATCTGCATGGCGCATCCTATGGCGTGGCTGTTTGCAGACGCGTTCCTGATTCCAGCCTTTTTCTGGTGCCGGAAACGGATAGAAAAGAAACGCCGTATGTGAAATGGATTTTACATTCTGGGAAGCTGTTTCTGATGGATTTTACATATATTTTACTTAAAGATGGTTTTAGATTTTACATTGGACCTGTATGATCAGGTATGTACTTGAGGAGTACATAAAAAACAGAGTAAAATCTGAAACCATTTTTTAAGGAGAGAGAAATATTATGAAAAAAGCGATTGTTGTACTTATGCTTGCTGCTATGACGGCAACGACTGTGATCGGATGCGGAAGCAGCTCTTCCGACACTACCGCGGATACTACGGCTACGACCGATACCACTGAGGACGCAGCAGCAGAGGAAGAGACCACTGAGGAAGCTCCTGCAGAGGAAACTGAAGCAGCAGGCGGTTCCATGAGCGGTGCGATCACCGTTCTGTCCCGTGAGGATGGTTCCGGCACCAGAGGCGCTTTCATCGAGCTGATGGGCATCGAGCAGAAAGATGCTGACGGAAACAAAGTAGACATGACAGTTGACACCGCTGAGATCACCAACAGCACTTCTGTTATGATGACTACTGTAGCAGGCAACACTAACGCAATCGGATATGTTTCCCTTGGATCTCTGGATACCAGCATGGTAAAAGCGTTGAACGTAGATGGAGTAGAGGCGACGGTTGATACGGTTAAGGATGGTTCTTACGCAGTGGCCCGTCCGTTCAATATCGCTACCGCAGGCGAGCCGGAAGGGGTTGCGGCAGACTTCATCAACTTCATCATGAGCGATGATGGACAGGCAGTTGTATCTGAGGACGGCTATGTAAGCCAGGGCAGCACCGGCGCATTCACCAGCGACGAATCCGAAGGAACCATCACCGTAGGCGGATCTTCTTCCGTTACCCCGGTTATGGAGAAACTGGCAGAGGCTTATGAGGCGGTAAATCCGAATGCTACGATCGAAGTACAGCAGAGCGATTCTACCACAGGTATGACTTCTACCATCGACGGAACTTATGATATCGGTATGGCTTCCCGCGAACTGAATGACGATGAGCTGGCAAGCCTGACACCTACCGTAATCGCTATGGATGGTATCGCAGTGATCGTAAATCCGGAGAACCCGCTTACCAATATCACTTCTGATCAGATCATGCAGATCTATACCGGAGAGATTACCGACTGGGCTGAAGTACAGTAATCTTTCGGGAACACACGTAAGGAAGAGAATATGAAGAGTCTGAAAGAAAATCTCATGCACGGCGTCTTTTTAGGCGCCGCGTGTGTTTCCATCCTGGCAGTCGCCCTGATCTGTATATTCCTTTTTGCCAACGGAATCCCGGCCATCATCGAGATCGGCCCGCTGAAATTTCTGGGCGGCATGAGATGGAAACCGTTAAATGATATTTATGGAATTTTCCCCATGATCGTGGGAAGTATCTATGTGACAGCCGGAGCCATTATTGTGGGAGTGCCGATCGGTATTCTCTGCGCGATATTTATGGCCAGGTTCTGTCCGAAAAAGATTTATCCGGTGTTGAAACCGATGATTGAGCTGATGGCGGGTATTCCCTCCATCGTATATGGATTTTTTGGTCTTGTAGTAATCGTGCCGTTGATGCAGGACATCTTCGGCGGGAGTGGAAAAAGTGTTTTGGCAGCATCAATATTACTTGGGATCATGATCCTGCCGACGATTATCGGCGTGTCCGAGAGCGCGATTCGAGCGGTCCCGGAAAGCTATTATGAAGGGGCCCTGGCTCTGGGAGATACTCATGAGAGAAGCGTATTCCGCGCAGTGCTTCCGGCGGCCAAATCCGGTATTATGGCCGGTGTGATTCTGGGAATCGGCCGCGCCATCGGTGAGACTATGGCTGTCATTATGGTGGCCGGCAACCAGGCGGTCATCCCAAATAGTCTGTTGGCAGGCGTGCGTACGCTGACCGCCAACATCGTGCTGGAGATGGGCTATGCGGCAGGTTTACATAGAGAAGCATTGATTGCGACAGGCGTGGTTTTGTTTGTGTTCATCCTGATCATCAACCTGTTGTTCTCACTGGTGAAACGGAGGGATGCAAATGAGTAATACAAATATGGCTGCCCTGCTGAAAGAAGGCGAAGCAGCAAGCCTCCGAAGACAGAGAGTTGTACAGATGATACTCCGCGTGCTCGTCTGGGCAGCGGCAGTGATCACGGTAGGCGTTCTGGTGGCGCTGATCGCTTACATCCTGATTATGGGTATTCCGAATCTGTCCCCGAAGCTGTTTGAGTGGGAATATACTACGGAGAACGTATCCATGATGCCGGCGATCATCAATACAATCGTTATGACGATCCTGTCCCTTCTGCTGGCGGTGCCGGTGGGTATCTTTTCTGCAATTTATCTGGTGGAATATGCCAGAAGAGGAAATAAACTGGTGTCTGTGGTCCGTACGACAGCAGAGACCCTTTCGGGTATTCCGTCCATCGTATACGGCCTGTTCGGATACCTGATGTTTGGCGTGGCGTTTGGATGGGGATACTCCATGTTAAGCGGCGCGTTTACACTGGCGATTATGATTCTTCCGTCCATCATGAGAACGACGGAGGAAGCTCTGAAAGCGGTTCCGGACTCTTATAGAGAAGGAAGCTTCGGACTGGGCGCCGGACGGCTCCGCACCGTGTTCGTCGTGATCCTGCCCAGCGCTATGCCGGGTATTCTGGCAGGAGTGATCCTGGGTATCGGACGTATTACAGGCGAGACGGCAGCCCTGATCTATACGGCAGGCACGGTAGCGGGTATTCCGACTACCCACATCGGTAAATTCCCGATTCTGGATGTGCTCGCTTCCGGGCGTACGCTGGCGATTCATATGTATGCATTGTTGAACGAAGGTCTGTATATGGAGCAGGCTTATGCAACGGCAGTTGTCCTGCTGGTTATGGTATTGTTGATTAACGCTCTGTCCAGCTTGATTGCCAAGAAATTTACAAGGAGCTAAATATGGGAAAGTTTAATATAAAGAACCTGGAGTTATATTATGGTGATTTCCATGCCCTGAAGAACGTCAATCTGGACATTCCGGAGAAAGAGATCACTGCGTTTATCGGTCCGTCCGGATGCGGTAAATCCACGCTTCTGAAATCTCTGAACAGAATGAATGATCTGGTGGAGGGATGCAAGATCACCGGAGAGGTGACGCTGGACGGCGTGGATATTTATAAAAATATCGATGTTAACCTTCTGCGCAAGAAGGTGGGAATGGTATTCCAGAAACCCAATCCGTTCCCCATGAGCATCTATGACAACATCGCTTACGGACCCCGTACCCACGGCATCCGCAGCAAAGCGAAGCTGGATGACATCGTGGAAAAATCCCTGCGTGACGCGGCAATCTGGGATGAAGTAAAGGACCGGCTGAAAAAGAGCGCGCTTGGTATGTCCGGCGGACAGCAGCAGAGACTCTGTATCGCCAGGGCTCTGGCAGTACAGCCGGAGGTTCTCCTGATGGATGAGCCTACTTCCGCGCTGGACCCGATTTCTACTTCTAAAGTAGAAGATCTTGCGCTGGAACTGAAGAAAGACTATACGATCATCATGGTAACGCATAATATGCAGCAGGCGGCGCGTATCTCCGACAATACTGCGTTCTTCCTGCTGGGAGAAGTTATCGAGTATGACAAGACGGAGAAACTGTTCTCTATGCCGAAAGACAAGAGAACGGAAGATTATATCACAGGAAGGTTTGGTTAATAAGAAGATGAGAAACAGATTTGACCAGCAGCTGGAACAGCTGAATGAGGACCTGATTGAACTGGGCGCCATGTGTAAAGAAGCCATCGCGGACGCTACTACGGCACTGCTGGACTCCGATAAACAGGCCAGACAGAAAGCATTTATGGTAGAATATGAGATCGACCATAAAGAGAGGGATATCGAAGCTCTCTGCATGAAACTTCTGCTTCAGCAGCAGCCGGTGGCGCGGGATTTAAGGACGATTTCTGCGGCGCTTAAGATGATCTCCGATATGGAGCGGATCGGCGACCAGGCGTCTGACATCGCGGATATCGCCAAATTCCTGGAGGGAAGCAATATCACCCAGCAGGTACATATCCGCAAGATGGCGGAAGCGGCCATGCGCATGCTGACAGACAGTATCGATTCCTTCGTGAAAAAGGATCTGCTGCTGGCAAGGCAGGTAATGAAAGAGGACGACACTGTAGACGATCTCTTTATGGAAGTGAAAACAGAACTGATCCAGTTGATTGCTGAAAATCCTGAGGAAGGTGAGCGCTGTATCGACATCCTGATGATTGCCAAATATTTTGAGCGGATTGGCGACCATGCAGTCAATATCGCAGAGTGGGTAGAATACTCAGTGACCGGCGTACACAGCAATGACGAATAAGACACAGGCAGTATACGGATACCCCCGGCACGTTGCGTGGCGGGGGAATTTTTTGTATTTATTGAGCATATGATGATTTCTGGAGGAAAAGCGGCAAGATGATATATATGTTGGGCAGTCAGATGGAAGAGACAGATATGGAGACCGTGCTGACTACGGGAATCCCGGCGATTTTTCTGATCACGGAAGCACAGTTCCCGCAGGTGATGGAAGAACTGTCCATCAATGCGGAGAGTGACAGTCCGCTCTCCGAGATCTGCTTCTGTAAAGTAGAAGCTCAACAGGAGTGTCTGTACGGGACATTTGCCATTCCCAGGCTTCTGGATGTGCTGGGAAGCAGATATCGGATCGCCTGCGTGATCACGGAAAAATATGTGGTGCTGGTGGACAATGACGGTTTCGCCAAACGCCTGGTAGAACGGATCCGGAGGAAGAAAGCCCATCAGGGGGAGACCAGGGAGCGGTTTCTCTATAATTTTATGGCGGAGTTTATCTCGAAGGATGCGGTCCTTTTGGAGAACTACGAACGGGAACTGATGGAGATGGAAGACCAGGCGGGCAGAGGCCGTGTGGAAGACATCCGCAGCCGGATCCAGCCCATCCGCAAACAGCTCCTGACTCTCCGGGGGTATTACGATCAGATCGCGGATATGGGCAGGGATCTGGAAGAAAATGAGAACCGTTATTTTGCCAAGAAGCAGCTTCGGTATTTCGGCACTGTGGCAGACCGGGCGGACCGACTGAAAGACCGGACCAGTCATCTGCTGGAATATGCCCAGCAGGTGAGGGATTCCTATCAGGCGGTCATTGACGCGAAGCAGAATGAGAACATGCAGTTTCTGACCATGATATCCACGATCTTCTTTCCGCTGACCCTGATTACCGGCTGGTATGGCATGAATTTCCGGGACATGCCGGAACTGGACGGGGGATATCCGGTCGTCATTCTCGTCAGTATTCTGGTGGTAATTATCTGTATCTTTATATTCAAGAAGAAGAAAATATTATAGGAGACAAACATGAACGATGTGATTTGTTATCAGAACCGGGAACTGTCCTGGCTGAAATTTAATGAACGGGTACTGGAGGAAGCGGAAGACCAGAGCATTCCTCTCTGCGAAAGGCTGAGTTTTCTTTCTATCTATCAGAGCAACCTGGATGAATTCTTCATGGTGCGTATCGGTTCTCTGCACGATATGATGCTGCTGAAGGAAGAGGAACGGGAAAATAAGACAAATATGACCGCCCGTGAACAGATTGCCGCCCTGCTGGAACGGATTCATGTGCTGGCGGAACGCCGTGACCAGGCTTACGAAGAATTGATGGTACAGGTGGCGGAACAAGGCAGCCGGCTGATCCGTTTCGCCTCCCTGTCCGATGAAGAAGCCAAATATCTGGAACGCTATTTTGTCGGGGAGATCCAGCCGCTTTTGTCTACGATTATCGTTGGAAGGAAACAGCCCTTTCCATTCCTGCGCAACCGGGGCATCTACGCGGTGGCGGTGCTGGAGACCAAAGGAGAAAAAGAGAAGATCGCTATCATTCCCTGCGGCAGCGACGCTTTCGAGAGGCTGATCGCGATCCCGTCCAGACCGGGCTCGTTCATGCTGGCCGAGGATCTGATCCTGCATTTCCTGCCTAAGGTATTCAAAAAATACCGGATTATAGAGAAGTCTCTGATCCGTGTGACCCGCAACGCGGATATCGATGCGGACAGCATCTACGACGAGGATCTGAACTACAGGGATCATATGGCGGAAGTGGTGAAGCTGCGCCGGAAACTCTGCCCGGTGCGTCTGGAGATGACCAGGGAGTTAAACGGACGGATCATCGAGCGGCTCTGTCAGGTATTGGGATTGAAAGAAGAGCAGGTGTTTCTCACCGGAGCGCCTATGGATCTTTCTTTCCTGTCCCAGATCCAGGACAGCCTGCGCCGGAAGCCGGAACTTTTCTTCCAGAAGAGGGTGCCCCAGAGAAGCGCCATGATCCGCTATGGAGAACCGGTGATCCCTCAGATCCTGGAGAAAGACATCCTGCTGTCCTACCCTTATGAGAGCATCAAACCCTTCCTGAGCATGCTTCATGAAGCGGCCTTTGATCCGAAGGTGGTATCTATCAGGATGACTTTGTACCGGCTGGCTAAAGACAGCAAGGTGGTGGAAGCGCTGGTGGAAGCCGCGGAGAACGGCAAGCAGGTGGATGTGCTGGTGGAACTGAAGGCCCGGTTCGATGAGGAAAATAATATCGAATGGTCCAGAAGGCTGGAAGACGCCGGATGCCACGTGATCTACGGTTTGGACGGGCTGAAAGTACATTCCAAGCTCTGTCTGATCACCCGCAAGGAAGAAGGAAGGATTGAATATATCACACAGATCGGTACCGGAAATTACAATGAAAAGACGGCGCGTCTCTACACGGACCTGTCCCTGATGACGGCCAATCCAAAGATCGGCAGAGAGGCGGCGCAGGTATTTCAGGCTCTTTCTCTGGGAGACGTGGTGGAAAAGACAGAACATCTGCTGGTAGCGCCCAGATGTCTGCAGAACCGGATTCTGGACATGATAGAGGAAGAGATCAGGGAAGTGAAAGAAGGCCGCAAAGCGTATATCGGGATCAAGATCAACTCTTTGACGGATAAAAAGATCATCGACAAGCTGATCGAGGCGTCCGAAGCGGGCGTGAAGATCGATATGGTAATCCGGGGGATCAACTGCGTCCAGACCGGGATCCCGGGAAAGACGGACCATATACGTGTGATCAGCATTGTGGGCAGGTATCTGGAACACTCCAGGATCTATGTCTTCGGGTGCGGGGAACGGGAGAAGATTTATATCGCTTCCGCGGATTTTATGACCCGCAACACCCTGCGCCGGGTGGAGGTGGGAGTACCCGTCTATGATCCGGCGCTGAAAGATCGCATCCGCCGTATGTTCCGGATCATGCTCAGGGACAACGTGAAAGCGCGGGTACAGATGCCGGATGGCAATTATATGAGAGTGGAGCAAAGAGAAGGAGAAGAACCGCTGAACTCCCAGGAATATTTCTTTGAAGAAGCATACAGAGCGGCCGCCCAGAGCGCGGAAGTCTGAAAAAGGCCCTGTCCGGAGACGGATGGGGTTTTATTATTAAGAACTTCTGTTTTTACCGGCTTGACTGACTCCCTGACGCATGATAAGGTGATTTCAAAGACAGTGAAAGGAGAAGAAAAATGGAAAAATCAAAGGTATATTACACAGATTTCAGAACTAAACTGGGCGAAGGTCTGCCCACAAAACTGAAAAGACTGATCAAAAAGGCCGGTATCGAAGATATCGACATGAACCAGAAGTTTGTAGCGATCAAGATGCATTTCGGAGAACTGGGTAATCTCAGTTTTCTGCGTCCCAACTACGCAAAGGCGGTTGCCGATGTGGTAAAGGAAATGGGCGGCCTGCCTTTCCTCACAGACTGCAATACGCTTTATCCGGGCAGCAGGAAAAATGCTCTGGAACATCTGCAGTGTGCCTGGGAGAACGGATTTACTCCGCTTACGGTGGGATGTCCGGTCATCATCGGCGACGGGCTGAAGGGAACCGACGACATTGAAGTGCCGGTAAACGGCGGCGAGTACATACAGAACGCCAAAATCGGACGGGCTATTATGGACGCCGATGTTTTCATCAGTCTGACGCATTTTAAAGGACATGAGATGACCGGCTTCGGCGGAACCATCAAGAATATCGGCATGGGCTGCGGATCCCGCGCGGGGAAAAAAGATCAGCATTCCAATGGAAAACCCAGCATCGATCCGGACGTCTGTCGGGGATGCCGCCGCTGCCAGAAAGAATGCGCGAACAACGGCCTGGAATTTAATGAAGAGACAAAGAAAATGACGGTCAATGCCGACAACTGCGTAGGATGCGGCAGATGTCTGGGGGCCTGTACTTTTGACGCGATCGAATTTGTCAATGACGCGGCGACCAAGGAACTGAACTGCCGGATGGCGGAATATACGAAAGCAGTGGTTGACGGACGTCCGAATTTCCATATTTCTCTGGTGGTGGATGTGTCGCCAAACTGCGACTGCCATGCGGAGAACGACGCGCCGATCCTGCCGAATATCGGCATGTTCGCATCCTTTGATCCGCTGGCTCTCGACCAGGCATGCGTGGAGGCCTGTCTGAAGTGCGATCCGCTGCCGAACAGCCAGCTGTATGACCGGATGCACAGCGAAGACTTCTGCGATCATCATGATCATTTTGAAAATACGACTCCGGATTCCGAATACAAGACCTGCCTTGACCATGCGGCGAAGATCGGGCTTGGAAACCGTGACTATGAATTGATTTTTGTAAAATAACAGGCTTATGAAACATTTTCAAAATCGAACCGGGAAAATTGCATACATGGGACTCCTCACAGCGCTTGCGCTGATCGTAAGCTATGTGGAGTTCCTGATTCCGATCCCCATAGGGATCCCGGGCGTGAAACCGGGTCTGGCCAATCTGGTTATTGTCTGGGCTTTGTATACCTTAAAGCCGGGGGATGCGCTGCTGGTAAATCTGCTGCGCATCTTTCTGGCAGGTTTCCTTTTTGGAAATCTTTCTATGATTCTGTACAGTCTGGCCGGCGCGCTGGTAAGTTTTCTGTGCATGTACCTGGTAAAAAGAAGCGGCCTTTTACCGGTGGTGGGCGTCAGTATCGTGGGTGGTATCATGCACAACATGGGACAGCTGGCGCTGGCAGTGCTGGCGCTGGAAACCGGAAGCCTGATCTATTATGCGCCGGTACTGGTGGTAGCAGGCGCCGTTACCGGAACCGTGATCGGGGTTGTATCCAGAGAAGTTCTCCGGCGTGTCCCGGGATAGAAACCGGTATCATGGGGAAGTGTCCGGGCGCTCTACAGGGAGACGGATCGTGAAGGTGCTTCCCAGATCCGGGACGCTTTCCAGACAGACCATGCCGTGATGGAGAGATACGATCCGTTTTACAAGGGCAAGGCCAAGGCCGCTGCCCTTTTTTTTATGCGAAGTATCTCCTTGATAAAATTTATCAAACACGTGTTTCTGCACTTCAGGCGTCATGCCGATACCGGTGTCGTGGAAGGTTACGGTGAGCCAGTCGTGATCCATCCGGGCAGTGACGTCGATTTCTCCGCCCGAAGGCGTAAATTTCACCGCGTTGTCCAGCAGATTGCTCCAGATATGGGCGGTCAGTTCCTGATTCCCGTACCAGGAGATGGGATCCAGCTCCGGCTCAATGGTCAGATTTTTGGAAGACCAGGCAGGTTCTGCCCGGAGGATGATCTGCCGGATCTGTTCATCCACACGGAAATATTCTTTTTCGCTGATGATAGTCTGGGTCTCCAGACGGGAAAGACTTAAAATGTCTCCGGTCATCCGGGAGAGCTCTTTGGCGCTCTGAATGATGATTTCGATATATTCATCCCGCTCTTTTTCTGAAAGAGAGTCATCCTGCAGAAGCGTGGCGTAGCCGCTGATGGAAGCCAGAGGAGTCTTAAATTCATGGGATACATTGGATATAAAGTCTGAATGCAGCGTCTCCGTGCTGTTCAGTTCCTGTACCATCTGATTGAAGCTATTGTAAAGATCCGCCAGTTCTCCGATATACCGTCCGGATTCCAGCTTTATGGTATAGTCTCCGGCGGCCACTTTCTGCATGGCCCGGGTCAGGTCGCTGACGGGATTCATGACATGATGGACGATAGCCACGCTGATCAGAGTACCCAGCAGGATGCAGGCCACCGCCAGTACGGCCAGAAAACCAAGTCCGGTGAATGGAAAATAGTTCCACAGGAATGTTTCCCTCATCAAATGAATGATCAATCCCATGAGTAAAACGGTGGCTACCATGGCCCAGAAAAATGTGGCTACTACGCGGAACCATAAAGAATAAAAATGTTTTTTCATTTTTCAACCATCCCTTTATATCCCAGACCTCTTACAGTCAGTATCTGAAAATACGGGACTTCCCGGAAGCGGTCCCGCAGACGGTTCACATGTACGTCTACAGTACGGATGTCCGTCTCCGAATCATATCCCCACAATTCATCCATGAGCTGCTGGCGGGTGAAGGTCTGATTGGGGAAGGACAGCAGTTTATAAAGGAGCTGGAACTCTTTCTGCGGGAGAATTTGGGATTTTCCGTCTACCGTAACGGTCAGGTTGATATAGTCCAGGCAGACATGGGGGAATTCCAGCTTTTTTTCGTAGATGATCCTGGCGCGGCGAAGCAGGGCTTCCACCCGCAGAAGTAGTTCATTTACGTCGATGGGTTTTACCATATAGTCGTCGATGCCCAGTTTGAATCCTTTCAGCTTGTCAGGAAAAGTGTCTTTGGCCGTGACCACCAGGATCGGAAGCTGATAGCCGCTTTCCCGAAGTTCTTTGGTCAGGTCATATCCGTCTACTTTCGGCATCATCAGATCAGTGATGATCAGGTCGATGTAGTTCTGGTCCAGCAGAGAGAGCGCTTCCTCTCCGTCAAAAGCAGGGACTACTTCATAATTATTCTTGATTAATACCCGGCAGATCAGCTTGTTCAGGGCCTGATCGTCTTCCACTACCATAATATGAAACATTAGATACACCTCGGATTGTAAATGCAGATTTATGATTTTGTACTATCATATCCGAGAATTATGAACGTTATATGAACGGCTGAATTTACATTCTGTTTAAAAAAAGAGAATAGTCTATAAGGGATTTTGTGATGGTTTATCAGAATGTCAATGAATATATGGAAATGGAGATGAAAGAATGAATGGGAAAAGATGTGTGCTTCTGGGGTTGACAGCGGTCCTTGGAATGACGGCGACGGCATGCTCCGGATCCAGTGAAGAAACGGAAGAAGTAGAGAAAGCGGCAGTGGATGTGGTCACTCCGGAGAGAGGTTCTTTGTCCACGGATACCGTTTATATGGGAACGGCTGCCCCGCAGCAGCAGGTCTATGTGACGCCTATGGTCTCCGGAACGGTGACGGAAGTGAATTTTCAGGTGGGCGATACGGTGCAGGAGGGAGACCTGTTGTTCCGGATTGATGACGAAGCGGCGCAGCTCCAGCTGGCCAGTGCTGAGGCGGCTTACCACTCCGCGGAGGCAGGAGTACAGGCGGCGACCGGAGGCGCAAGAGATCTGCAGAACTACCAGACCGAACAGAGCATCCAGCAGCTTCGGGACAGCATGAACGATGTGGATGAAAGCATCGACGAGATGGAGAGCAACCTGGGGGATCTGAGAGATGCGGGAGGACAGCTGTCTTCGGCGAAAAGCGCGGCCCAGGCGGCGGCAGACCAGGCAGGAACGGCATATTATACGCTGCAGGGCGAATTGCAGCCGCAGATTGAAGAAATTCAGAAACGGATCACAGAAGTACAGTCCGGAACCGATGCGTCGGAAGGGCAGTCTGATTCCGAGTTGACAGCAGAATTGCAGAAGGCGCAGAGTGAACTTGCCGGCCTGCAGGCACAGCTGAATCAGAGCAAGACCGCCTTCGATCAGGCTCAGGCAGCGGTAACTCAGATCGATGGACAGATTGCGGCCAACGAATCCGCCAAGACACAGTTGAAATCCGGCATCGACACAGCCGAGGACAGCAGGGAGACGATCAACGAAAATCTGGCGACGGCAGAGCAGTCTTACGCGATCACCCAGAATGAAGTCTATCCGGATACCGACGCCACCTATGCGGCACAGCTGGAAAGCGCCGCGGTAGGGATTGATTCCGCGCAGATGCAGCTGGATTACTATACGGTGGAAGCGCCTATCAGCGGAGTGATCGAGTCTGTGGGCGTGGAAAAAGATCAGATGGTGTCGGCAGGGACTGCCGCGTATGTGATTTCCAATAAAGAATCCATGACAGTGACCTTCCAGGTTACAGAAGAGGCAAAGAATGCTCTGGCTGTGGGGGATCCGGTGACTGTGGAGCGCGGCGGCGATACATATGAAGGGACGATCACAGAAGTAGGTACCATGGCGGGCGCTCAGACTCATCTGTTCACAGTCAAAGCGTCAGTGGCTGGAGCCAGTGAGAAGATTCCTAATGGGGTGACGGTCAAAGTGTACGCGACGACCCATGAAGAAGATAACAAACTGATTATCCCGTACGACGCTCTCTATTTCTCCGCCGGAAACGCATATGTGTACTGCGTGGAAGATGGCACGATTGTACGGACGCCGGTAACAGTAGGCCTGATGAGCGATACAGAGGCGGTAATCGAAGAAGGACTTGCAGAAGACAGTCTGGTAGTGGAGAACTGGTCTTCCAGACTGCGTGACGGAGCGCCCGCGGAAGTGGCGTCCGTCAACGGCGAGACTCCCGTGACTGAAGAGACGGAGGAGCCTGTAGAGACGGAGCCCGCAGAGACGGTTCCTGCCGATGAAAAGGCAGAGGCGGCTGAGGAAGAAGCGCCTGCAGAGACAGCTCCGGCCAAGGAAGAGGGGGCTGAATAAATATGGGTCTGACAAAATTATCGCTGCGCAGACCGGTCTCCACGCTTCTGATTGTATTAGCGCTGGCGGTGTTTGGATTTTCTGCGCTTACCACGCTTCGTCTGGAACTGATGCCGGACATGGATATGCCGATCCTGATGGTCATGACCGTTTATCCGGGCGCTGATCCGGAATCAGTGGATGAGCTGGTCAGCACCGAGATCGAGGGTGATGTTTCCAGTTTAAGCGGTGTGGATTCGGTTATGACTTACTCTCAGGAAAATGTTTCTATGGTTATCCTGCAGTATGATTACAGTGTAGATACCAGCGAGGCTTACCTGGATCTGCGGGCCGCGCTGGATGCGACAGCGGCTTCGCTGCCGGATGACTGCCAGGAACCGGTAGTCATTGAGATGAATATCAATTCCATGCCGAGCATCAGTTACTCGGTCAGCGCCGAAGAAGGCACAGATACGTTGATGCTGGTCAATGACGAGATTGTTCCGGAGCTGGAAGCCGTCAGCACGGTGGCCAGTGTGGATGTGACCGGAGGGGAGGAAAATTATATCCGGGTGCT
Source organism: uncultured Lachnoclostridium sp. (assembly GCA_944376715.1). Classification (GTDB taxonomy): domain Bacteria; phylum Bacillota; class Clostridia; order Lachnospirales; family Lachnospiraceae; genus Hominiventricola. Next base: position 19,709 of record CALWDO010000040.1, read on the forward strand.
TCTGGATGAAGAGGCATTGAACCAGTACGGATTGAGCATGAGCCAGGTGGCCCAGTATGTAGAAGCCGCGGATTTTATGATTCCTCTGGGAACCTTGGAGCAGGGCAGCCAGTCCATCAGCGCAATCAGTACCGCGGATGTCGAGACCGTGCAGGATCTGCAGGAAATTCCGCTTTACACTTCCACAGGAAGCCTGATCCGTCTCTCGGATGTGGCGGATGTGAGCTGGGCAGTGCAGGAAGCGGACAGTGTGAGCCGTTTTAACGGGCAGGATACGGTGTCGATCAGTGTGACTAAGAATCAGAGCGCCAGCACCATCGGCATGGTGAACGATGTAAAGGAAGTCATGGACCGTATGGCACAGGAGCATGAGGGAATGACCATGGAGATCTCCTACGATGCTTCTGATATGATCATGGAGTCTGTAAGCTCTGTGGGAAGCACGCTGGCGCTGGGAGTTGTCCTGACTATGGCGGTGCTCCTGATTTTCTTTGGAGATATCAAGGCCAGCCTGATCGTGGGAAGCTCCATGCCGATTTCCCTTCTGGCTACAGTGATCCTGATGGCAGTGTGCGGCTTTTCACTGAACATGATTACTCTGGGCGCTTTGGTCATTGCCATCGGTATGATGGTAGACAGCTCCAGCGTGGTACTGGAGAGCTGTTTCCGGTATAAAGACAAAGGGCTGGATCATAATGAAGCGGCGCTGGGCGGAACCGGCGAGGTAGTAGGCTCTATCGTCGCGTCGACAATTACGACGGTTGTTGTATATCTCCCGCTGTGTCTGCAGCAGGGGCTTACCGGACAGATCTTTGGACAGCTGGGATATACGATCATTATCGCCATGCTGGCGTCTCTGGTATCCGCCGTTACTTTGGTGCCGTTGTTCTTCAAGTATTTCCGGCCCAAAGAGAAGAAAGAGCTGAAGATAAATACATTGCTGGATAAGATCAAAGACGCATATGAAAAAATGGAGCGGAAGCTGCTGCATCGTAAAAAGACGGCAGTGGTCGTATCCGTGGCATTGCTGGTATTCTCTCTGGTGCTGGTAGGTTTTATGGATACGGAACTGATACCGACCATGGATGAAGGGACGGTCAGTATCACCGCGTCCATGCGCCCGGGCACAAAAGTCTCTCTTGTGGAAGAACGGATGGCTCAGTTGGAAGATATGGTGGCGGCCCATGAGGACGTGGAAAGCTATACCATGACAGCATCCAACGGTTCCGGTTCGATTTCTGTCAATTTGAAGGATGACAGAAGCATGTCCAGCCAGGAAGTGGCGGACCAGTGGACAGAGGAGACGAAAGATATTACAGACATGCAGCTGGATATTTCCGTCAGCAGTACCATGTCCTCCATGTTGTCTTCCAGCGCAGGCGGATCCGTGACTTTGAAATCCACAGACCTGGAAGATCTGCAGGAAGCGGTCGCGTCACTGGAAGAAGCTTCCTGGAATATTCCCGGTGTGCTCAACGTGAGCACAGATGCGGGCGAGAGCTCCACGCAGATCCGCGTGCTGATCGATCCGCTGGAAGTCATGAGTTATGGGATGACTCCGGCCCAGGCGGCGGGCAGCCTGTACAGCATGATCAGCGGTACGGAGGCCATGACGGTCACATCCAACGGCCAGGAATACAGCGTCATACTGGAATACCCGGAAGGAACCTATACGGATGCCGGCAGTCTGATGGACGCTGCTATCTCCGGAATACCTTTGTCAGAGATCGCCTCTCTGGAATATACCAACGCGCAGCAGACTGTGAGCAGGGAAGACGGAGCCTATGTAATGACTGTATCGACCACCTGCCTCTCAGACGATGCGGATGCCGTGCAGGAGGAGATGGACCGGCTGGCAGCCGGGTCTGATTTCCCGGATTCGGTGGAAATTTCGGTTAATACAATGGACGAGATGATGAATGATACATTCAGTTCACTGGGAACAGCGATCGCGGCGGCGGTATTTCTGGTATTCCTGGTGATGGCTATGCAGTTTGAGTCTCCGCGGTATTCGCTGATGGTGATGCTGAGCATCCCCTTCAGCCTGATCGGTTCCTTCGGACTTCTGTTCCTGTCAGGTTCTTCCTTCAGTATGATTTCATTGATGGGTATACTGATGCTGGCGGGTATCGTGGTGAACAACGGTATCCTGTATGTGGACGGTGTAAATCTGCTGCGAACGGAGATGCCATTGGAAGATGCACTGATCGAGAGCGCCAAGACAAGGCTTCGCCCGATTCTGATCACAACTCTGACGACGATCATTTCCATGGTGCCCGGAGCGCTGGGCATGGGAGAAGGAAATCAGATGATGCAGGGCATGTATATCATTATTATTGGAGGTCTGGTGGCGTCCACGCTGCTGATCCTGATTCTCATGCCCGTCTTCTACCTGATCTTCTACGGAAGAAAATACAAAAAAGAACAGAAAATGAACGAGGCGTAATATGTCGAAAACCCCCGATATTATCTGCTTGTAAGGAATTGCCGGTTTCTCTATAATTTTCACTGTGAATGATGAAAGCTTTTGTATGAAGCTGTTGAAAGGAGACAGGAAAAATGGGAAACGAGGAGGATTATGGATGAGCAGATGGAGTGTTGCAATTGTGGACGACAACGAAAGAATGGTGGAGATTCTGGACGGAATCCTGCGCCAGGACGAAGAACTCCAGATTGTAGGCATTGCCAGAAACGGAGAAGAAGCATGTCAGGTGATTCGTGAGAAAGAGCCGGACATCATGCTCCTGGATATCATCATGCCCAAGCTCGACGGTTTGACCGTCATGGAGCGGATCGGGCATGATGCCAATATCCGGAAGAAGCCGGAATTCGTAGTGATTTCCGCCATCGGCCAGGAAAGAATCACGGAGGACGCGTTTCTGCTGGGAGCCAGCTATTATATTATGAAACCGTTTGACCACGACATGCTGCTCAGCAGAATCCGCAGCCTGAAGGAGAACAGACAGAGAAAAAGGCCGGAGGGTATGAAGATGCTTCCTTATGAGGCGAGAGCCGACTATCTGGAGAGAAATCTGGAGACAGATGTGACCAACATGATTCATGAGATCGGGGTACCTGCCCATATCAAAGGGTATCAGTATCTCAGAGATGCGATCATGATGGCGGTGGAAGACATGAATATGTTGAATTCCATCACAAAGATTCTGTATCCGACGATCGCGAAGAATCACAAGACCACTCCCAGCAGGGTGGAACGTGCGATCCGTCATGCCATCGAAGTGGCATGGAGCAGGGGAAAGATGGATACCATTGACGAACTGTTCGGCTATACAGTCAGCGTGGGAAAAGGAAAGCCTACGAATTCGGAGTTTATCGCTTTGATTGCGGACAAGATACGCCTGGACTATAAAAAACACGCATAAATTTTGAAAACTTCTTTTATTGCCCTCTGGTTTGCGGTATAATTTTTAATATGATATCGTGTATTTGGAGGGAAACATGAAGAAGAAGGTTTTATTTATAGCGTCAGAATGTGTGCCGTTTGTGAAAACCGGAGGCCTGGCTGACGTAGTGGGGTCTTTGCCGAAATATTTTGACAAGGATAAATATGAAGTGCGGGTAATCATTCCCAATTATCTCTGTATTGGGCGTGAATGGAAAGAGAAGATGAATTTCATCACGAATTTTTACATGGATATGGCATGGCGGAGCCAGTATGTAGGTATTATGGAGATGGAATATGACGGGATTCAGTATTATTTTATCGACAATGAATACTATTTTGCGGGCGAACGTCCTTATGGAAATATTTATGAAGACGTGGAGAAGTTCGCATTCTTTTCCAAGGCGGCGCTTTCGATCCTGCCGGTAGTGGGATATCAGCCGGATATTGTACACTGTCATGACTGGCAGACCGGATTGGTTCCTGTTTATCTGAAGGACAGTTTCCATGAAGGTGAGTTTTATGTGAACATGAAGTCTATGATCACGATTCACAACCTGAAATTCCAGGGGGTCTGGAATATTAAGGCAGTGCAGGACGCGACGGGGCTTGATATGTCATATTTTACGGCGGATAAGCTGGAAGCATTCGGAGATGCTAATTATCTGAAGGGCGGTATTGTCTATGCTGATATGGTGACCACAGTCAGCCGTACTTATGCGGAGGAGATCAAAACTCCTTTTTATGGGGAGCATCTGGACGGGCTCATGCGGGCGCGCTCCAATGTGCTTCACGGGATCGTCAACGGTCTGGATTACAAGGAGTGGGATCCGGGAGCGGATACACTCATATACAAAAAATACACGGCGGATAATTTCCGCCGGAATAAATGGAAAAATAAGCTGGAGCTTCAGAAAGAACTGGGACTTACGCAGGACAAAAATGTAATGATGATCGGCATCGTATCCCGGCTGACAGACCAGAAAGGGTTTGACCTGATCGATGCGGTCATGGATGAGATGTGCCAGGATGCGGTTCAGATCGTAGTGCTCGGTACCGGAGAAGCCCGCTACGAAAATATGTTTCGTCATTACGCATGGAAATACAGCGGAAAAGTGGCTGCCTGCATCTATTATTCCAATGAACTGGCACATAAGATCTATGCGGCCAGCGACGCTTTCCTGATGCCTTCTCTGTTTGAGCCTTGCGGACTCAGTCAGCTGATGAGCCTGCGTTACGGTTCTTTGCCGATCGTCAGGGAGACAGGCGGGCTGAAAGATACCGTGGAGCCGTATAATGAATATGAAGAGACAGGCACCGGTTTCAGCTTCGCAAATTATAATGCGCATGAGATGCTGGGCGCAGTGAGGTATGCACAGTCTGTATATTACGATAAAAAACGGTCCTGGAATAAGATCGTAGACCGTGCTATGGCGGCGGATTTTTCCTGGAACAATTCTGCGAAGCAATACGAAGAACTGTATGAGGAACTGACCCGCTAAAGGCTGTGTCTGAAGATTTTGGAACGCATAATTCCTCTTTGTTTTCACATACTAGGATAGCAAGTATGGAAAACAAGGAGGAATTTTTTATGTCAGATTTGTCAGAACTGGATGTACAGAATCTCCGCCATCTGATCGGCGGAAGCGAGACCTGCCACGCCAAATTTACCGCGTATGCGGAGCAGGCGACGGACGCGCAGGTAAAACAGTATTTTCAGCAGGCGGCTCAGTCTGCGAAGGAAAATAAACAGCAGCTCATGGGATTTCTGAAATAGGAGGCGGTTATAATGGATGAGAAGACGATGGTAAGCGATGCGCTGGTAGGTATCAACGGAGAACTGAAAGCATATGCGGACTATATTACGCAGACGGAGAATCCTCAGCTGAAACAGACGCTGAAGCAGATGCGCAACAAGACGGAGACGGCGCAGGAACAGCTGTATCAGATAGCCAGAGAGAAATCTTATTATGTGCCTGCGGACAAAGCGTCGCAGGAAGAAATCGCGCATGTAAGATCTCTGTTCAAGCCGGAATCCATGCTCGGCTGAGATAAGATCCATTTGCCGGGAGGGCCAACCGCCTTCCCGGTATTTTTGATAAAAATAATTTATTGGTGATAATATAATCTCATTACTTTCCGGAAAGCATGGTGATAAAATGGAGAACGTAGGCTGTTTAAGGAAGATTTTATCGAGAGAGGAGAGACAACTATGCTGAAAGAAGCCGGAGACAGACTGGAAGAAAAAGCCATGGTGCAATTCATGAGCAAGTTTGATGAAAATCCGTTTATGATCCGTTTCAAGGACCGGGAATACCGGATCGGAGAAGGAGAGCCGACTTTTGTCGTCGACTTTAAAAAGGCGATCCCGGTGTCGGATCTGCTGAACAGCACCTCCATTGCATTGGGAGAAGCATATATGGACGGAGATCTGGAGATTGAAGGAAATCTCTATGAAGCGCTGGACCATTTCCTGGGACAGATGGGAAAATTTTCCACAGATGAGAAAGCGCTGAAGAAACTGATCTTTACTTCCGTCAACAAGAAGAACCAGGAAAAAGAAGTGACGAGCCATTATGATATCGGCAATGATTTTTACCGGCTGTGGCTGGATGATACATTGAGTTATTCCTGCGCTTATTTTAAGAATCCGGACGATACGCTGTACCAGGCGCAGGTAAATAAAGTAGATTACATTCTTCAGAAGCTGCATCTTCAGGAAGGCATGACCCTTCTGGACATTGGCTGCGGCTGGGGATTTTTGCTGCTGGAAGCTGCCCGCAAGTATAAGATCAAGGGAACCGGCATCACTTTGAGCCATGAACAGTATAAGGAGTTCCAGAACCGGATCAAGGAAGAAGGACTGGAGGACTCTCTGAAAGTGGAGCTGATGGACTACCGGGACCTGCCGAGACTGGGAGAAAAGTTCGACCGCGTGGTCAGCGTCGGCATGGTGGAGCATGTGGGAAGAGAGAATTATCAGCTCTTTAACGACTGCGTGAGAGACGTGCTCAAAGACGGAGGAATCTTCCTTCTGCATTTTATCAGCGCCCTGAAAGAACACCCGGGAGACGCATGGATTAAAAAATACATCTTCCCGGGCGGGGTGGTTCCAAGTCTGAGAGAAATGGTCAACGCCATGGCAGAGGATAATTTCCATATCCTGGATGTGGAGAATCTCCGCCTGCATTATAACAAGACGCTTCTCTGCTGGGAGAAAAACTACCGCGAACATATCGAAGAGGTCAGAGCCATGTTCGATGAACGTTTCGTGAGAATGTGGGACCTGTATCTGTCCGCATGCGCGGCCACCTTCCACAACGGAATCATCGATCTGCATCAGATCCTGGCCACGAAAGGGATCAATAACGATCTTCCCATGACCAGATGGTACTGATCCTGAGGATCAGCCCTCTTCCCGCACATCCTTCCAGAAAGCGCGGATACGGTCCAGGCGGGACGTCATTCCCACCATCATAAGATCCAGTACTGTGAGCGCAGCCATACATTCTACCACGACGACGGCTCTGGGGACGATGATGGGATCGTGGCGGCCGCGGACGGAGACTGTAATATTTTCGCCGGAACGGGAAACCGTCTGCTGCTCCGCGCTGATGGAAGCGGTGGGTTTGAATGCCGCGCGGAAGATCACGTCGCTTCCGTCGCTGATGCCGCCCAGTACGCCTCCCGCATGGTTGGTCAGCTTGACGATCCGGCCGTCTGCCTCCGCGTGGAAGGGGTCGTTGTTGACGGAGCCGTTGGAGCGGGCGGCGGCGAAACCGTCGCCGATCTCGAAGCCTTTTACGGCTCCGATAGAGCAGACGGCTTTTGCCAGACTGGCATTTAATTTATCGAAACAGGGTTCTCCGATACCCGCGGGGAGCCCTTTTATGATGCATTCTACTACGCCCCCTGCGGAATCCTGGTTCCGGCGGCATTGATCCAGATAGTCCATGGCCTGCGCGGCTGCCCTGGCATCCGGCATACAAACGGGATTCTCCAGCGCCTGAGCCGGATCAAAACGGCTGTAATCGATGGAGACGGGGCCGATGGATTTCGCGTAAGCCTGAACCGAGACTCCCAGTTCCGCCAGGATCTTCGCGGCCACTGCGCCCGCGGCCACCCGGCCGATGGTCTCCCGTCCCGAGGAACGTCCGCCGCCGGCATAATCCCGGAAGCCGTATTTTTTATCATAGGTATAATCTGCATGGCCGGGCCGGTAGTAAGACGCGATTTCGCTGTAGTCTTTGGAACGCTGGGAAGTATTGCGCACCATCAGGGAAATGGGAGTCCCGGTGGTTTTGCCTTCGAAAACGCCGGAGAGGATTTCCACGGCGTCGCTTTCCCTGCGTGCAGTGGTATAGCGGTTCTGGCCAGGCTTTCTGCGGTCCAGGAATTTCTGTATCCAGGTTTCATCCAGCAAAAGGCCCGCCGGACAGCCGTCCACCACCGCTCCGAGCCCTTTCCCGTGGGATTCGCCCCAGG
>CALWDO010000041.1 GCA_944376715.1 uncultured Lachnoclostridium sp.
AAGGTATTGAACTGATATATCTGACACACATCTGGCAGTTTCTACCGCTATAATCCCTACAGTAAGTTTACGCCGTCGTAGAAAATTGTTTTTGTTGACATACTTTTGCATCCCGCATATAATAATAGTATCAGACAGGCAACGTCGTGTGTCTGTCTAAGCGCTGAAGCATAACAGCGTACCGGAATGCCTTGTTATGCAGAGCTTTCGAGAGGGGTTGTGCAGTGAAACCTCAAACCGGAGTAGGCATCAGCCGAAAGAAAATGCTCGGGACCGTCCTGCAGATGCAGGACGGTTTTCTTTCTTTTCCATACAAATCCCAATACCAACTTTTTAATCAGGAGCACATAATGGATTACCTGCAAGTATGCGCAAAATCTTTTGAGCATCTGCTCAATATAAAATATCACATTATTCTCGGACGAAAGGGAAAACTGACCGAATTGAATATTCTCTTTGCCCCAACTGAATTTCATCATCTTATAGGGATTCATAAGCTGCACGATCTGCGTCTGTCAAGAGGCAACCGCGAAAAAATTTTCTATCAGATCCTTGATGGTCAACTTTCTTTAGCGGATTTAAAGAAGAGCCGGTATTTCCCCATGATTCAAAAACGAATGAAACCTTTTGAACAGATTGAAAATTTCCTAGACAGCAACAAACTCATCTTCCGATATAATCAAAAGCTCCAGTCCTTTTCTCTGATCGAAGCAGAATATCTCCTCTCCACTCCATATGAAAAAACTGACATATATATTTTTCTTGACCAGCTTCCCGAGCCAGATACCTTTTTCTGCAGGTCCTTCTTTCCGAAAGAAGGGAAAGACTACACAAAAGGACAGGCTGTATATACGCTTCTAAAAAAAAGAAAAAATCTCGCTTTCAACAGGAAAGATCATTACACAATACGACCGTCTCACACCCAGAGAAAAACCCTCAAATACCGAATCTACTCAACACAATTCCTCAGCTCCTCTGGCAGCATCTGTTCCGTCACCTCACGAGTGTCTGCTTCCATAATCCCTTTGTGCATAGTTCCGCTGACAGCTGCGCCGCAGGCCGCTTCCTCTTTAAAATCTGCCAGAATAAGCTCCGCCCCGAACATGCTGCTGCAGATCTTCTGAAGTACCGGATTCATCCGCAGTCCGTTGCCGGATGCCACAAGACGCTCTGCCTTCAGATCTGTCCCTTCCCGCATCAGACAATACATATCATACAATTCCCGGGCCATTCCTTCCAGTACGCCATAGGTCAGGCTTTCCGGAGTAAAATTATCCTCGCCGATGTTTGTAATACTTCCGCGAAGTCTGGGCTCTACCCTCGTTCCGTTAAAAGCAGTGCAGACTTTCAGACGGTCTGCGTCTTTCATTCCTCTCTCCGCCAGTTCCGCCATCACGGCATATTGAGAAGTTTCTTCCATCCCTGCCGCTTTTACATAGCTTCTGAAAAAACGCTCCAACACCGCATAAGCCCGCCCGCCGCACAGAGAAGCTCCTACAAGCAGATACTTCCCTTTCACAAAAGGACGTGCCTCTATCCCCGGCGCTTCAAAATACTGGTCTGAAAGCGCCGAGATCTGGCCCCCGGTACCCATGTTCAGCAAAAGTATATTCTTATGTATTCCCACGGAGCCCAGGAAACTTGCCTGATTATCCCCCAGTGCCGCCGTAACGGGAATCCCCTGGTATCTGCCCAGCTCTGCGAAATCTTCCGTTACCTCCGGGAGAATGGACGGATCAATCCCCATCTCTTTCATGGCATCTTTGCGAAAAGCCCCTTTTTGAACGTCAAAAAAGCCAAGACTTGCCGCGTTGCTTATATGTACCAGAGGATGTTTCCTTCCTGTCAGAACCATTCCCAGATAGTCTCCTATCGTACACAAAGATACCGCCTCCTGCGGAACCAGACTGTTTCTCAGATTATAGAGATGACTGATCAGGCCATAACCGGAAGCGATAAACAATCCTGTTTTGTCCATCACTTGTTCCGTCAAGGGCTTCTGCCCATCTGATGAGAAATTTCCTCTCCCGTCCTGCCAGGTATAAAGAGGACTAACATGTCTTCCATTCCGGTCCAGATATACGATTCCATGCATCTGTCCGGTCAGGCCAGTCGAGCTTGCCTCCGGGCAGCATGCCAGAAGCTCCTTTATAAGGTCTACCGCTTTGTCAAGAATCACATCCACATCCTGGATACGTTCCCATTCATGCTCCGTTTTTATGAAACTTCCATTCTGTACCGTCCTGGCTTCCAGCACCTGCCTTTTCGCCGCATCCAGGACCACACCGCTGATGGTAGTCGTTCCGATATCGATTCCTATCGTTTTCATTATGTACATATCCAATCTGCTGTTTTATTGCATGGATAATCTACAAACCCTTTTTAGATTCCAAATACATGCCGCACAAATTCCACAGCGCCTTTCGCATCTTTATCTAGCTTCTCTTCAGTGGGATCTTCCACCAGATCGCGCCAGACTTTGATTTCCGAACCAATCGTGCCGCCTTTCATGACGAAAGGTTCCATAACCGCTGCGCCCTGATAGTTGATATCTCTGAGCGCCTGACCGATTTCTACCCACGGAAGCCAGCCTTTACCCGGAACTCTGCGGTTCTGTTCTCCCAGATGCAGATGACAGAGATCTTTGCCTGCCAGCCGGATTGCAGCCGCCATATTATCCTCCTCGATACTCATATGGAAGGTATCCAGCATAATCTTCACATGTGAGCTTCCCACCGCATCGATGAATTCTTTTGCCTGCGCGCAGGTATTCAGCATATAACCTTCATAACGGTTCAGTACCTCCATACCCAGCGTTACGTCACAGTCTTCCGCCGTTTTGGAAAGGATTCTAAGATTCTTAATGGCGCGGTCAATCTCCGCCTCTCGATCCATTTTCAGAGTCGGATCCAGCGGCCAGTAAGAATAAAGGCCTCCTCCCAGGATCTTGATATCCATGATCTGAAGCTTGGGCAGCAGCCATTGGAAAAATTCCATTGCTTTTTTCACGATATCCGGATCCTCTGAACACAGATTCTGTTCTTTGGTCGGTCCGTATCCTGCAGTCAGGATAATTCCATTGTCATCGGCAACCTTTTTCAATTCCCTGAGCTGGTCATCCGTCGTATACTTCTGAAGCAGAGCGGCACAGGATATCTCCATCACATCAAATCCCAGCTTTTTTACCTTTGGAATATAATACTCATAATCAGACGTCCATTCATGAGTCCAGTAGGGGGTGTAGATTCCATATTTCATTTTCATTATCTCCTTTTTTCCTTTTGTTTTCAACTGATTTCAAATTGTAATTTTGTAACTAATCCCTAAAAGATTATAAATAACTTTTTCCAGTTCTTCCGCTTCTCCAAAGAAGAACCAGAGCGCAGTGGTACTGTGGGAAGTATGGCTTTCTATTTCCGGCCCTGAAGGCATGCAGGAATTTTCAAATTCTCCATATCCGCCCTCGCTGCCGCCATCATTGTAGAAATACATGGAGCATCCTCTGTTCTGAGGTTCTCTCCATGGTCCGCTGGTATAAGAAAGGGATGGGTCGTTGTAATAGTTGCGGATCATAAGATACAGCCTGCCCGACGCTGTGCGGTTCACATAGGCCATACGTCCGAACGTATTGGCCGCCCGGTATGCCGTTTTGTATTTTCTCTGTCCGGTAATATTCAGTTCCGCGTAATTTTCATATACGCACTGGCAGTTTTCATCCACAGGCTCATAATAATCCACAAATTCAAAATCTCCCAGGAACGGCACCAGTACCCGTCCTCCCGGATTGATCTGAGTCAGGATCCACGGCTCCGGATACAATCCTTTATCTGCAGAGGTATCTTTCACATCGATATCCTGAAAATAGCCGCAGTACTGCACCTTACACTGTGTTCCTCTCAGATACTTCAGAGGATTTGCCGCCGGACGGATCGTGCGGAATACTTCGAAAGATTTATCCCGGCCGTCCGCAGGCAGACGCATTTCCACCTTATTCCGAAGATAGACCTCCTCTTTCCCGACTTCCATCGCATAATATCCCGGATCCATACCTTCGGGTACTGTATAGCTCTCATCAAAAGCTTCCGGAGAAGTGCAGAAATAATCCAGTTCCGGTTCAAACCAGAGGCGGTCTCCTCCCAGGTTCCAGTTACGGCTCTGTACAAAATCTTTAAACCCTTCCGCATCCCGGAATATGCCGTTTGCCCATAATACGCTGACGCCGTCAGGGCCGAAGGGACCAAAGATACGGCCCCCATACTCTGTTACCAGAATCTCATATCCATCATCCAGCTTTACTGAAGTAAGACGAAGCCCCTGCTCCGCATATCTGTCCAGGATCTGCTGTTTCGTGATCTGATTATCCATCTGACTACCCCCTCTTGGACTGTACGTCTTTCTCGTACTGTTCCACTTCCTGGAACCATGCCATGCCTACCGGCAGTCCTTCTTTTTCGCATACATAATCCCATACTGCGTTGAAGGGCAGAGTCTTGCTCTCTTCCAGCATCACCAGCCGTTTGCTGTAGTTTCCTTCCCGTTCTGCCTGACGGATCGCTTCTGTCGGCTCCAGCAGTGCCCGAAGGAAACACTTGCCAGTATTACGCAACCCCAGCACGCCCGCAGCTACCCGGTTAATAGAAGCGTCAAAATAATCCGTGCCGATATGTACTCTGTCCAGCCAGTGGTTGCGGACAATCTCGTTCAGGATCGCCTGTGTCGTATCGTCAAAGGCCACTACATGATCCGAATCCCATCTCATAGGTCTCGTTACGTGAAGCAGGAGCTCTTTGCAGGACAGCATCAGGGCAGAGATCTTGTTGGAAAGATCCTCGCTGATATGGAAATGTCCCGCATCCAGGCAGAGCGGAATACCATGCCTGATCGCATATCCCATGTAGAACTCATGAGACCCTACCGTATATGCCTCCATGCCTATGCCGAACAGTTTGGATTCCAGTGTATCGATGTTATACTCCAGACGACGCGGACGGTCAAAAATCTCATCCAGCGACTTTTCCAGATGGACTCTGGGCGCATACATATCTGCCGGGTAATCTTTATACCCATCAGGGATCCAGTAGTTTGTGATACACTGCATGCCCACGGATTCTCCCAGATACTCCGCGATCTCGCTCGCTTTGCGGAAATGTGTCACCCAGAATTTCCGGATCCCTTCATCCGCGCTTGCCAGCGTAAATCCGGTGCCGGCCATGGGATGTCCGGAACAGCTGGGATTGAAGTCCAGGCCATATCCGTTTTCTTTTGCCCAGTCTACATAAGGCTGATAATATTCCTTTTCAATATTATCCAGATCCACCCCGTCTTTGTCCGTCGCGATCTGCTTTGACTGCACGCTCAGTTTATGCGTACCCGGAACCAGAGAAAATACTTTTTTCGCATCACGCATCAATTCTTCCGCATTTCTGGCGCGGCCGGGATAATTACCGGTAGCCATAACTCCTCCTCCGCTGCCTCTTTCCACTTTCAAAAATCCCGCGTCGTCATCCAGCTGCCATGCGTTAAATGTTACGGGTGTTTCCAGATAAGTCTGGATCGCGCTCTCCGTATCCACCCCTAATTCTGCATAACGTTCTTTTGCCAGCTGATATGCCTTCTCCACTTTACTCGCCATAGAAACCTCCTTTTTAACGTAATGTTACTTACTTATTTTGATTTTTCTTGAAACAAACATATCATATTCATATATGTTTGTCAATTATTTGTATTTTATTTCTTATTTTATGTAACATTACGTAAATTATGACGATTTTCTTTACATTATGGAACGGATTTGATATGATATATAGACAAATAACTAATCAAACACAGAAAAGGAAGACCTCTATGAAACCCAAAAAGGAAATATCCATCCGGGATATTGCTGCCAGAAGCGGATATTCCACCGCCACTGTATCCCGTGTTCTGAACCGACAGGGGGGATATTCTGACGCAGCCCGGAAAAAGATTCTGGATATTGTCGAGGAATACAATTATTCTACGGGATCCGCCGGAGTCCCGACTGTTGGCATCCTGGTTCCGGATCTGACCAACGAGTGGTTCGCCGATGTGACCAGGCGGCTGGAGCAGCAGCTGTATGCTCATAATTATCACTGTTGTATCTGCAGCACCGGTGAAGATCCTTCCAGAGAAAAATTCTGTTTTGAAGGTTTTGTCTCCCAGAAAGCAGCCGCAGTAATCTCCTTCCTGGGTTCAGACGAACTGGCGGCTCTTTCCCGAAGTTCTTCTTTTCCCGTTGTATTCATCGATCAGGTTCCTGAAGAGGAAAAGGGATTTTTGCGCCTGGAATTTGACAACTATCTTGGCGGATATATGGCAACGGAACTTCTGATCCGCAAAGGCTGCCGCCGGATCGTATATATCGGATGGCATCAGCCTGCGTCTGTCAGCCGGTTCCGTCAGAAGGGTTATTCCGACGCCTTGAAGGATTACGGGCTGAGCACCGATCCGGAGTTGATTTTGGACATCGGCGGCTCTGACCAGCAGTTCGAGCGAACCAAGAACCTGGTCTATTACACGATCCGGCGCAAAGTTGCCTTCGACGGGATCTTCGCCTCCAACGACCTGAGAGCCAGCGGCGCCCTGGAAGCCCTGAAACAGAGCGGCATCGAGGTTCCCTCCCAGGTAAAAATCATCGGATACGACGATACTACCGCCTGCTGCCAGTGCTATCCTGCCCTGTCCACAGTACGCCAGGATCCGGATATTCTGGTCAAGAACACTATAGAGCTGCTCTTCAGACAGCTGGAACAGCACAGCCGGTTAACGGAGCATCGTGTACTTCCGGTTTCCATCGTAGAGCGAATGACTACATAGAAAAAGGGGCAGACCGCACGAAGGAGTAAATTCCTCATGCGGCTGTCCCTTATCTTTAACAGTCTTTATTTCCTACGCCCGTTTCCACCTAAGCGTCACTTTAAACAGGTCTCCGTCCGTCTCCACCTTGCATTCTCCATTCTGCAGTTCTGTAAAGCTCTGCACGATGGCAAGGCCCAGGCCGCTGCCCTCGGTGTTCCGGGACAGATCTCCGCGCACAAACCGTTCCGTGATCTCGTCCGGAGAGAAATTCATCTCCACCGCGGACATGTTTTTAAATGTTACAGTCACTTCTCCATCCTGGTCTTTCAGGTCAATATAGACTCTGGAATGAGGCATGGAATATTTCAGACAGTTCTGAAGCAGGTTGTCGATGATCCGGTAGGTTCTCTGGGGATCCAGAGAAAGGACACACTTCTCATCGGGCAGGTTCCACCGGATATCCAGCGTACTTTCCGCGATCTTGTCTTCATTCTCCAGATGCACCTGTTTGATCAGATTCACCAGATCCACATCCGCGAAATTCATCGTGATATTATTGGTGGTCGCCTTACTCACTTCAAAAAGATCTTCAATCAGAACTTTCAGTCTCTGGGATTTCCGGTCCAGCGTATCCACATATTCTTTGCGCTCTTCCTCTGTCAGATCTTCTTTCTTCAGCAGATCCACGTATGTGATGATCGCGGTCAGAGGCGTCTTCAGATCATGGGACACGTTGGTGATCAGTTCTGTCTTCATATTGCGGCTTCTGACTTCTTCATCCACTGCTTTGCGGAATCCCGCCTGGATGGACGTAAGCTGGTCGCGGATCGGGTTCAGCAGTCCCATATCCTCATCCGTCGGCGTATTCAGATCACCGTCGGCAATAGCGCTGGTAGCATGCAGCAGTTTCCGGTAATCCTCCTGTATTTCACCGCATTTCTTCTTGATCAGTATATAAAGCACGATAGAATAGATCACTGCCCCGGCCACGCCGCCGATCCAGATACAGCAGAGGGCGATCACGATGATTCCGTTTAACCCTACCAGTTTCCAGATATTTTTGGTCAGGTTCTCGTCCAGTTCCACATCCGTCGCCCAATGATACAGGCGGATCCACTGTTTCTTCAGCCACCGGCAGACCGCTACGCAGAGCATCCGGTCTTTCAGGGTACGGATCGGGTGAGTCAGATAAGGCAGTACCGACGCCGCCAGCCAATACCAGCAGAATGCGTAACAGAACCAGAACAGCCATATCAGACCGGTCGCGGTATTCGCCACTGCGGATTCTCCGATCCCCGCGCTGATAAGATTATCTGTCAGATTGTTGGATAATGTATAATACCCAAATTCTGTAAGTACCGCCAATACGGAAAAGGCAAATCCCGTTGTGCCGATACATACCACCACTTCTGTGGGCAGACAGAACAGACAGTTTTTCCGAAGCTCCAGCACGGGAACATTCTGCAGCACCAGCGCGGCTCCGATCATAAGCGCCGTCAGTACCAGCACGCCCACGATATATCCGCTGTGCTCATAGGCCTGTTGCCGGATCCAGTAGTCGTTATATCCTGTTCCGTAATCGGAAATCGTATGAACCCCGAATGCGAATGTGGCGTTCTGGATCTGCGGTCTGGAAAGCTGCATCAGCAGTTCGTCGCCCTGGTACGGATCCACATCCGCGGTTAAAGCCACTTCTTCCTGCGAAAGCCCTGAAGATGTATCCGCCGTCTCTTCTGCATAGGAAGTCTCCGTATATTCATCTTCCGTATAATAATCTCCGTCATAGAGACCGTTGTCTTCCATCAGGTCCGCCATAGTGCCTTCCTGCAGATAATAGAGGAATTCTGCCGATCCCATCTCCATATTCCAGGAGTCCCGCACGCTGGGCACGCCCCGGCTGTCATAGGAGATCACCAGACCGGCCTCATAGTATTCTTTCACGAAAGAACCGTCGTCATAGATCACATCCGTCAGATTCCCGTCAGTCCCGTATTCCCGGTCAACAGCAACCGCGTAACTGGAATAATCGTTCATGCTCTGAACCATTGTGTACTGATTGCGCATATTGCGCATAAGCCTGCTGGAAGCGTCCCGGAGGTTTGCGATCTCATCTTCTGTCAGTTCGTTCACATTGCTTCTCTGAGTAAAATACTCATAAGCGTCCATGTCCGGCGTCGTCTCATAATTCATATAATAGATTGCCGAACGCACATACCTCATAAATTCATCGTCCACCGAAAATACCGGCGCATCTTCCCCGGTCTCCTGAAAGCTCGCTTCGGCTTCCGCTATGTTCTTCTGGGCTTTTCCACGAAAATACGGGTATACGGCGCACATGGCCGTGGACGCGACCGCGGCGCACAGTACCACGATCAGTATGCTTTTTCCGCTATTGTTTTTCCATTTTGTAGCCAACACCCCACACCACCTTCAAATATTTTGGATTCTTGGGATTGATCTCGATCTTTTCACGGATATTTCTCACATGGACCATGATCGTGTCGGAATTCACCGCTTTCTCATTCCAGACTCTTTCATAGATCTCATCCGCGGAGAATACCCTGCCCGGATGTTTCATGAGCAGAAGAAGGATCCGGTACTCCATGGGCGTCACCTTTACCGGGACGCCGTCCACACGAAGCTCCACCTTCTCTTCGTCCAGTTCCAGACCGCCAATCCTGTATATGTGTCCTTCATCGTTGTTTCCGCTTTTCAGCTTCTCCAGATACCTGCTGTACCTGCGGAGCTGGGAATTCACCCTCGCCAGAAGTTCCAGCGGGGTAAAGGGCTTCGTCACATAATCGTCAGCCCCCATGTTAAGCCCCAGGATCTTATCCACCTCTTCGGATTTGGCCGAAAGCATGATGACCGGAAAATCATAGTCCTTTCTCATTTCCATCACCATCTGGATTCCGTCCTTGCGGGGCATCATCACATCTACAATCGCCAGATGAATCTCTTCCCGGTAAATAATCTCCAGTCCTTCGATCCCGTCCGCCGCCTTGTATACTTCGTAACCCTGGCTTTTCAGATAGATCTCGATCCCATCCCGGATCTCTTTATCATCTTCCACTACCAGCACATGATATTTCTCCATAGTCTTTTCTCCTCCTGCCTTTCATAAGGCGCCGCTCCCTCCTTCCGTCTTTCCTATTGACGAAGTCATTGTAGCGCCAGAATCTTAAAAACAAATGCAGGTATTTCTAAAGAAAACCTTAAGAAACCCTGCATATCATTCTATACGTCTGTCCGGTGGACTTCAAATACATCTTCTTCCAGCCTGCTCACACGCAGAACAAAATCAAATTTATCTACATCTGTGCACATCCAGTAATCCGCTTCCGGGAACACCTGGTTCTCACGGTCAAAGAACCTCTGCACTGTGGGATCCTCCCGGAGCCTCTCCAGTTCCTTTTCCATGTCCAGCTCCCGGCCTTCCAGGATCCCTTTGATATAACGGCCGCAGAGCACATCCTCCGGCGCGTCTTCCTTTCCTTCCAGTCCCATACAAACCAGTGAAACTTTCTCGCAGCCCTTCTTCCTGATATAACGGGCCACCGCCCTGGCATTCACCAGGCTTCCGGTCAGGACCTCATCCGCGTGGAGCGCATTCGCCACGCCCTGGGTTCCTGCGCTGGTAGTATGTACAATTGTTTTCCCCGCAAGGTCCGCCTGCTCTGTCTGGGAAGGCGAATTGCCATAATCAAATCCGGGCAGGATCACCCCGTGGCGCTCGCCCACCAGCAAATATTCCGGATGCTCTTCTCTCATGGCATATGCTTTCTCCTTGGACCCCACCGGCAGGATCCTCTCCGCTCCCCGCGCTGCCAGATAGCACTCCAGAGAAAATGCCCTGAAAACATCAATGATGACCGTCGTTCCCTCTGCCTTTTTGGCGCCTTCAATCATATGTAAAAGCTGTACATCCATAATAACTCCTTCCTGCCGCTCTGTTTTGTCATGCATATCCCTTCCTTCCGCGGCACATCCTACGAGAGAAAGGAGGTGAAAATCTCCATGTCCAGACACAGTGCGGCATCCAAGCACAAAAAATCCGGCCGGCAGACGGCAGAAGGTACTTCTGATCTTAGTTCCTGCTCCATGCAGGACTGTACCGGACTGATCCCATCCGGGCCGGGCGATGAGGCGGAACTGGAATCTTATCAGGAACTCTATCCTTTCCTGCCGGATCCGCCCAAAGACTAATTCTTTTTTCCGCGGGCCGCGAGCCGGACGGACATGCCTGCATGTCCACCCGGCGGCTGCCTCGGATAATATTATTTCATCTGTTCTTCAATATCCGCTTCGCTGGCTTTCATGGCCTGCAGAGTCATGTCAAGAAGTTTGTCCAGATCCCAGCCCAGCTGCTCTGCTCCGGTACGGATAATATCTCTGGAACATCCTGCGGCAAAGCGTTTATCCTTGAATTTCTTTTTCAGGCTGGACAGTTCCATATCTGTGCAGCTCTTGGACGGACGCATCCTGGCCGCGGCGCCGATCAGCCCCGTCAGTTCGTCCGCCGCGAAAAGCACCTTCTCCATCTCATGTTCCGGTTTTGCGTCGCTGCAGATCCCGTACCCATGGCTGCATACCGCATGGACCAGCGCATCTTCCGCGTCGATCTCTTTCAGCAGTTCCGGAGCCTTTTTGCAGTGCTCTTCCGGATATTTCTCATAGTCCACATCGTGGAGCAGTCCGCAGAGTCCCCAGAAGTCCTCGTCTCCATAGCCCAGTTCTTTCGCATACCAGCGCATTACGGCCTCTACGGTCAGCGCATGCTGAATGTGAAACGGCTCCTGATTATATTTTTTCAGCAGGGCAAGCGCCTGCTCTCTCGTCACTTTTGTTTCCATAATACAAGTCTCCTCTCTTCTGTCATACAATACCCAGTACCGCCGGCAATATCCAGGCTCCAATCACATAATACAGCAAAAGGTGCGCCGGATAGAACCAGTAAAACAGCCATCTGGGCTGACGGCCTCTTTCTCCATTATATCTCCAGATCAGCAAAAACGCCAGCGGCGCCGTAAGTTCCCACAGGCAGCAGGCGGCGCCCACGGCGCACTGCAGTTTCCGGTTGTCCCGGAGCAGATACAGGATGCCGATAAATAACACGCCGAAAGCTCCGTAATCCGTATGAAGCAGTTCCGCCAATACAGCTCCCGCGGCCAGGATCAATACCTTCAAAACCATATTGGTCCCGTATCGTCTGACCAGGGCCAGCGCCAGCAGTCCGATCAACAGTGTAAAAAATACGTTCTGGTACCGCCAGTCGGGAACCTGATTCCACAGTGCCAGATCAAACGGTATCTCGCTGACCAGGGCAAAGATCCCCAGCCGTACCGCATATTTTTTCACATCATGAGTGTGGCAGAAGCCTTCCGCCAACAGAAAGCAGAAAATAGGAAACGCGGGGCGTCCGATGAACCGGATCAGCAGGTCCACGCCATAGATGGCCTCCCATTGTCCTGCGAAATGATATCCTATGGGAGAACGTCCCCATGCGTTCAGCACAAAATTTTCCAGGATGCCTGCTCCGATGTGGTCCACTGCCATCAGGATGATCGCCACCCATTTCAGCGTGCTTCCGGTAACGCCTGCCTTAGTCTTCATATTTCTCCACTACTTCTCCCTGCCTCTTATAGATCGACTTCTCCGGCACCACGCCGCGAACAGAAGACAGCGGATAGATATTGCTCTCTCTGCCTACCACCGTTCCCGGATTCAGGATCGAGCCGCAGCCCACTTCCACATTGTCGCCCACCATGGCGCCGAATTTTTTGATTCCGGTCTCGATATCGCCTTCCGGCGTATGCACCTTTACCAGCTTTTTATCCGATTTCACATTAGAAGTGATGGAACCGGCTCCCATATGCGCTTTGTAGCCCAGGATCGAGTCCCCCACATAATTATAATGAGGAACCTGTACCTTATTGAACAGAACCACATTTTTCAGTTCGGTGGAATTGCCGACCACGGCGCCCTCTCCCACCAGAGCATTTCCGCGGATAAAGGCGCAGTGACGTACCTCTGCGTCTTTGCCGATGATGGCCGGTCCGTGAATATACGCGGTAGGCGCCACTTTCGCAGAGCGGGCCACCCATACGTCTTCGCCGCGTCTCTCATATTCCTCCGGATCCAGAGTCTCCCCCAGCTGAAGGATAAAAGCTCCGATCTTCGGAAGCGCCTCCCATGGATAGGTCAGCCCTTCAAACAGATCCGCCGCAATCGTCTCATTCAGGTCATACAGGTCGTGAATTGTTATCTTGCTCATTGTCAGGTCTCCTTTTTGGTTGTTTTCTTATTATAATAAACTGCCGCCGCCTCAAAATACGGTCTCATGGCAAAATGCTGCCTGCTGTGCAGTACCTGCTCCGTCTTGCTTCTCACAAAATGTTCCAGCTTCTGCATGTATTCATCAGATGTAATCTCGCCGTTCGCCACATAAGTCAGTCCCTTCTCCCAGCTGGCCGTCAGCTCCGGATTCAGGAGCGAGCGGATAGACACGTTCACCACGTCGAAAATATTCTCGCCCAGAAGCGTGGGAGTGATGATCTGCGTCTTTTTATTCAACGCTATGTATTTATTATTGACCAGTTTTTTCAGGATCTCCGCCCGAGTGGCGCTGGTCCCGATACCGCTCCCCTTGATCTGGGAGCGCAGATCCTCGTCTTCGATCAGCTGGCCCGCGTTTTCCATGGCCAGAATCATGGAACCGGAATTATAGCGTTTCGGCGGAGATGTCTCACCTTCTTTGATCTTTGCGCCTTTTACCGGGAGCGCCGCTCCTTTCCTGAGCTTCATCAGCGCTTCCAGCATGGCCGCGTCGCATCCGGTCTCTTCCTCTTTTTCTTTCTTCTTATCATTCATATTCGGCGTAACCTTCAGATATCCTTCTTCCTGCAGCGCCCGGAAATTAGCAAAAAACTTTTCCGTCCCCATCTGTGTGGTCAGCGCCACCTTTTGATAGACCGCCGGAGGATAAAAGATGGCAAGAAAACGCCGGACGATCGTTTCATACACCTGCCCAGCCACAGAGGAAAGGCTTTTCAGCGCCCCCAGGCCCTGACCCGTGGGAATGATCGCGTAGTGGTCGGTGATCTGTTTATCATTGGTATACCGGCTTTTCCCGATAGACTTGTAACTCTCCTTTTCCAGAATCTCCCGCACATATTCCGCCGCCGGTCCGTACTGGCCAAGGCCGCTTAAATTCTTCCGGATCTCCTTCGCCACCGCGCTGGACAACACTCTGGCGTCCGTTCTGGGATATGTCACCAGTTTCTTCTCATATAATTCCTGTGTAATCTTCAGGGTCTCATCCGGACTGATCTTGAATCTGCGGGAACATTCATTCTGAAGCTCTGCCAGGTTAAAAAGCAGCGGCGCATAGCGCGTTTCCTTTTTCCGCTCCACGGAAACCACTTTGGACTCTGCCGGGCTGATCTCCTTCAGCCTTCGGATCAGTTCTTCCGCGTCTTCCTTTTTCTTGAATCCGTTTTCCTTGTAAAGCAGCGGCGACTGGTAATAGGCGCTTCCTTCCACCGCCCGCCACTCGCCTTCAAATCTTTTTCCCGAAAGCTCCTGGACGAGAAGCACCCGGTAAAAAGGCGTCTTCACAAACTCCCGGATCTCCCGCTCCCGGCGCACCACCATGCCCAGCACGCAGGTCATGACCCTGCCTACCGAAATCACCGTGTATTTTGTATTCTGAAAGCCGGACACGGCCCGTCCGTACTGGAGTGTCAGAAGTCTGGAAAAATTGATCCCCATCAGATAATCTTCCTTGGCGCGCAGATACGCGGACGCCGACAGATTGTCGTATTCCGACAGGTCCTTCGCTTCCCGGATCCCACGCAGGATCTCCTCCTCAGTCTGGGAATCGATCCACACCCGGCGTCGCACCTTCCCCTTCACTCCGGCCATCTGCTCCACCAGACGGTAGATATACTCACCCTCCCGCCCGGAGTCGGTGCACACATAGATACAGTCCACATCCGGCCGGTTCAGAAGGCCGCTGACGATCTGATACTGCTTCTTCACGCCGTCGATCACTTCGTATTTCCATTCCTTCGGCAGAAACGGCAGGGTATCCAGAGACCATCTCTTGTATTTTTCATCATACGCCTCCGGATAACTCATCGTCACCAGATGCCCCACGCACCAGGTCACGATCGCCTTCTCCGATTCCAGATACCCATCCTGCCTCTTCATCCCCAGCTTCAGCGCCTTCGCGAACTCCTGCGCCACGCTGGGCTTCTCCGCAATATATAAAGATTTACCCATGTTTCTCTCTTTCTTCTCCGTTCACCCTGACAATTTTAGCATATTTATGGTATAATGTCCACGTTCCAGTTCGCCATGCGGAAACGGGAATGAGTGTAATTCCCCTGTTCGCTTTTCAGACACTCCCCGCGCCCGCGCTCAGGGATAATGGCAAGAACCGTTACAAGCTTGCTTGTATTAAGAAAGGAGCCCTCCATGACCGTCACCGGCATTATCGCAGAATACAACCCGTTCCACCGGGGCCACGCATACCATCTGTCCCGCGCCAGAGAACTGACCGGAGCAGATTATCTGGTCGTCGTCATGAGCGGCAACTATGTCCAGCGTGGAGTACCTGCCATGTTTGACAAATATACCCGCGCCGAAGCGGCTCTCCTGGGCGGAGCGGACCTGGTGCTGGAGCTGCCTCTTTCCGCCGCCTGCGGGAGCGCGGAATATTTTGCGGATGGAGCCGTGGATCTGCTCATACAGACCGGCATTGTTACCGACCTCTGTTTTGGCAGCGAATGCGGAGATCTGGAGGTGCTTTCCGAGGCGGCGTCCCTGCTGGCCGACGAGCCGGAGGAATACCGCTCCTCACTGCGCCGGCATCTGCGAAAGGGCGTCTCTTTTCCCCTGGCCAGAGCCATGGCGCTGCAGGAGGCTCTTCCTTCTGCATCCCCCGATATTCTGTCTTCTCCCAACAATCTGCTGGGCATCGAATACCTGAAAGCGCTGAAGAGAAGAGAAAGCGGCATCCGCCCTCACACGATAGCCAGAGAAGGAAACGGATACCATGATCTGACCATGGAAGAAGGAGACTACGCCTCTGCCGGTGCCATCCGCCGGGAACTGATTCACAGTAAAGGGACCTTCACCAAGGCAATACAGGCGCAGCTTCCTTCCCCCGGCATCTACCGCTCTTACGAAGGGAAAGCTCCCCTTACGGAAGATGCCTTCTCGCTTCTGCTTCTGCAAAGACTGCGGAGCATCCAGGGGACATCCCTGGATTCATTTTTCGATGTGCCGGAAGAACTCTCCAACCGGATCTGGAACCGTCTGGATGAATTTACTTCTTTCAGCGATTTCGCAAAGCTTCTGAAGTCCCGGAACCTGACCCGTACCGCAGTCAACCGGGCGCTCCTGCATATCCTCCTGGATATTCGGCGGTACCGGCGGGCGGATCATCTGCGGGTACTGGGTCTAAGAAAAGAGGCTAAAATTCTTCTGAACCTGTTGAGCGCCCATGGCCGGCTTCCTCTGCTTACCGGCCTTTCGGGAAGCAGTCTTCCTGAGCATGCTTTCTACCCTGACCGGCTTTACGAATCTGTCCGTTCTCTTGCCCACGGTATACCGTATCAGAACGAGCACCGGCGTAAAATGCTTATCGTTTAGTATAGAAGGAGGAGCATCTTGAGACACTTTATCTGGAACCGGTTTACCCGCTTTGTAGACATTATCTCTCAAACCCACACATACAACACTTATGTAAGCAGACTGATCACCGTCAGCGCCATGGCGGCAGCCACTGCCCTGTCCCTTATCTATCACCGGATCAATCCCGCCGGGACAGCCAACATCGCGCTGATCTATATCCTGACGGTGATTCTGATCTCCTATCATACGGACAAATACCGTTACGGGATCCTGGCGGCCATCTGCAGCGTTTTTTTCATTAACCTGCTTACTTATCCGTTTTTTGAATTTAATTTTGCCATGTCGGGATACCCGCTCACTTTTCTTTTCATGTATTTTATCTCGATCCTGACCAGCGCCACTACCTTCCGTCTCAAAGACCAGGCGAGACGCATCAAAGATGACGAAAATCTGATTATGGAAGCCGAGAAAGAAAAACTTCGGGCCAATCTGCTTCGGGCGGTATCTCACGACCTGCGCACGCCGCTGACCAGTATCATCGGCGCCAGTTCCTCTTATCTGGACAACGAAGAGACTCTTTCCGCAGAAGAAAAACGCGTCCTTGTCTCTCAGATTTCCGAAGACGCGGACTGGCTGCTTCACATGGTGGAGAATCTGCTGTCTGTCACCCGAATCACCGACAGTGGAGCCAACACCCTGAAAAAAAGTCCGGAAGTCATGGAAGAAGTCCTTTTAGACGCCATCTCTACGATACGAAAACGTTATCCTTCCATGCAGATACACATGTCCCTTCCGGATGAACTGCTGATCGTTCCCATGGATCCGCTGCTGATCAAACAGGTAATCATGAATCTGCTGGAAAACGCTCATTTCCATGCCCACAGCCAGAAGCCGGTGAAATGTTTTCTGAGCTCCTCGAATGACTCTGTCAGCGTACACATCCGGGACTACGGAATCGGTATTCCAAAAGAGCATACGGACGATATCTTTGACGCCGCTCCGTCTTCCCCGTCTTCCGCGTCTGACACGCGCAAAGGCATGGGCATCGGACTTTCCATCTGCAAAGCGATCATAGGCGCCCACGGCGGAAGCATCCACGCCGTCAGTCACGCGGACGGAGCTGAATTTTATTTTATACTTCCAAAGGAGGATTTCCATTATGAATCAGACGGTCAAGATTCTCGTCATTGAAGACGAAAAAAATATACTCAGTTTTATTACCTCGGTTCTCTCTTCTTCGCACTACCAGGTAATTCCCGCCTCCACAGGCGCGCAGGGACTGTCTCTGGCTTCCTCCCAGTGCCCGGACCTGATCCTTTTGGATCTGGGGCTTCCGGACATCGACGGCATGGAGATCATTGAAAAGATCCGGGAATGGTCCAGTCTTCCGATCCTGGTCATCTCGGCGCGCGCCCTGGAAGAAGATAAAGTACAGGCGCTGGACGCCGGAGCCGACGACTATATCACCAAACCTTTTGGCAATTCCGAGCTGCTTGCCAGAATCCGCACCGCGCTGCGCCACAGCAGCCGTATGCAGACGGACGACGGACTGGCGGACCGGCCCTACCGTTCTAAAGGACTTCTGATTGATTTTGAAAAAAGAATTGTATCCAGAGACGGAAAAGAGATTCACCTGACGCAGAACGAGTACAAGATCGTGGCGCTGCTGGCCAGAAACTGCGGCCGGGTGCTCACCTACGACCGGCTGATTGAACATATCTGGGGGCCCTATTCGGAAAATGACAATACCATCCTCCGCGTCAATATGGCGAACATCCGTCGAAAAATTGAGCCGAACCCGGCGGAACCCATTTATATTTTCACGGAAGTAGGGGTAGGATACCGGATGGCGGATGAAGATTGAAGCTTCATCCGCTGTTCAGTTTTCTTTTTTATGATATCCCCCTTGAAACTTGTCTTTTTTAAAGATATGATTAATATATACCGTTCGGTACAATCTTCGGTATCTCACCAGAAGTTCCCCTAAATCTCATATTTATTTGCTTTCTATATAATATTACCGCACGGTTGACATACGTATTATTACGTATTATTATATAGTTACAGCAGGAAAGGAGCCTGTATATGCCAATGACACCGCAGGAGATGATTCGTCTTCTGAAAAAGCACGATTAGGAGGTGTTATTTTATGGATAAAGTCTTTTATCCGGCAATTTTTCATGAAGCGGAAGAAGGCGGATTCTGGATTACTTTTCCGGATTTTCCAGAATGTCTTTCTGAAGGCGATGATATGTCTCAAGCCTACCATATGGCCGTTGAAGCCCTTGGTCTGGCCATAACCTCCCGTGAACAGGAAAAGGAAGAAATTCCTGAGCCCTCCGATTTCCGTCAACTGTCGGTCTCAGAAAAAGAAAAGATTGTAATTGTTGAATTTGACATGCTGGCTTATTTAAAGCGAACTAAATCCAAAGCGGTAAAGAAAACTCTGAGTATCCCAGAATGGCTGAACGAAGCCGCCTGCAATGCCGGGCTGAATTTTTCCCAGATTCTTCAGGAAGCATTAATTGTGAAACTGCATTCAAAATAATATAAGACATAAAAACTCCCCCGGGAGGCAGGAGGTTCAGGAACCTGCGCCCGGAGGAGTTTTTTTTCTGTCTGGAGTGCCATTCCCATGCAGATGTCTTTTTTATGGAGGATTTGCTGCACGGACACCAGACTTTATCTTGTGCATATCTCCTGAGATTTCCAATAGAAAAAGCCGCCTCACCCACCAGCCGACGTTTCAAGAAAGGATGCGCCATTCATCCCCTCTGTTGGATGGAAAGCTCTCCTCGGGAGCTCATCTCATATGCCAAGCAGGTTTCCTGGCTTACGGATCTGACACTCGCTCTCCCCTTCTCACATGTATCAGGGTTATGCAATGGGATATCGAGAGCGGGCTCTCCGAATACAGTGACCGGATCGTTCAGGATTCTCACCTGATTCCCTCTTCACGCCTGACGGCGCGCACTTGGCACAGCATCTTCTGCACGATTTCATTATAGTCTTCCCATAATAGAAAGTCAAGCAGTTCTATACAACTTCCCGTCTTCCAGACGATATATCTGATCACAGTTTTCCAGAGTACTGGTACGATGTGCAATCATCAGCAAAGTACATCTGCCCCGGAAACGCTCTACCGCCTCCATGACCGCCTGCTCTGTCTCGGTGTCCAGCGCGGAAGTCGCCTCATCCAGCACCAGGATCTCCGGCTGCTGGTACAGTGCTCTGGCGATCCCGATTCTCTGACGCTGTCCTCCGGAGAGACGCACTCCCGACTCGCCCACCATCGTATCCAGTCCGTCCTCCAGACTGTCCACGAACTCCAATGGCTGCGCTTCCTCCAGCGCGCGCCGCACTTTCTCCTCCGAGATCTCCGAATCCGGAATACCAAAAGCCACATTTCGGCGAATCGTGTCATCCGCCAGATAAATACTCTGGGGAATGTATCCCAGTTTATGTCCCCAGGCGTCCGGATAATCGCGGATATCGCTTTCCCCATAACAGATCCGCCCCTTATCCGGGGTTAACAACCCCAGCAGCAGATCCATAAATGTGGTTTTGCCCGCTCCGGAGCTGCCTATGAATCCGATCGACTTCTTCAGAGGCAATTCCACAGACAGATCTGACAGGATCTCTTTCTCCGTCCCGGGGTACTGAAACGTTACATGCTCAAACCGAATCGCATCCGCAGCGGGAAGCTGCACATAGTCGTCCTTCGGCGGACGTTCATTTTTCCTGGCTCCCACTTCCTGCAAATCTTCATAAATACGGTCAATGGAAGGTTTCAAAAACAGGATGCCATTCAACAGATTGTTCACCTGATTTACGGAAGGAAGCAGCCGGAACGCAGCCATGGCGAAAACTGAGAGCTGGGGCACCAGTTCGCTCACGTCGGCTCCCATCTGCAGCTTTACCAGGATCGTCGCCAGCACTCCGCAGACACAGACCGTCTCGATCAGGTATTTGGGAGCATTGCGGTAAAACTGGCTCTTTTTCAGGCTGGACGCATAGTATTTTCCATTTTCTTCATACGCACGGACAAAATAATTTTCCCGTGCCAGAACCTTGATCTCTTTGATTCCGCCCAAAGCCTGGTTGACAGCCTGAATCATTTTGCCGTTATAAATCTGATTCTGTTTTCCATAATCGACGGTACGCTTCCGCATGATTGCGAAATAGAAATAAGAACACAGTCCCAGCAGCGCTGCCACCACCAGTGTAATCGCCACATCCGTATACAGCAGATAGACTGCCAGCATGGCGATGATCAAAAGGTTGGAAACCAGATCGATCACATCCATCACCAGTTCATACAGATTGTTTACATCGGAGGTCACACTGCGCAGAATCTCTGAGGAATTTTTTTCCAGATGAAACGGGTAAGGTTTCTTCATATAATTTCTCATCAGCCGTCCCGACAGTTCCAGCCGGTTGTTAAATACAAACCGGAGCTGAACGTATTTTGCAAACAGTAAATAAGCATTTTTTATCAGATAGACGGCGATCAGCAGCAGTCCCAGCCAGATCAGAAGCTCTCTCCGGGATTCTGCCCCCACCAGCCTTCCAAACCACTGAAGCAGCTCGCTGTCTGTCCCGTCCGCATTCATGACCATCTGTACAAAGGGCAGGATCAGAGAGACGCCCATCAGTTCCAGCACAGATCCTACAAATAACATACAGAACAGAATCACAAATTTGATCTTCTGCGTTCGATTGAAAATCATACGGATTTTTTGGATCATAATTTTTTCCTCTTTTTATATTGTTCCAGAAGCGTGTTGTACATATGCATCCGGTAACGATTAAAAAGCTCCAGTCCCCCGCAGCAGAGTATCCCTGCCGCCAGGATCGGAAGCGCCGCGAATCTTCCCGAAACCGGCAAACCGTTCACAGCAAGCGCGGCCAGGCAGCCATAGGCAAGCGCCGCAGCCAGACAAAGATAAGCTGCAAATCTCGCCGGATACCAGACTCTTTCCGATATCCGGGATCCCAGGAGCAGTTTCTGAAGCGCGGAGCATCCGAAAGAAAACAGCAGCAGCATCCATACCGCTTTAACCGGGATATCTTCTCCCCCGCTCCACAAGGTATATACTGCCAGGGACAGCACACTGGTAGAAGTGAACAGATAGGCCGTGCCGATACACACCGGCTTCAGTACCCGATATAAATTCCATATACGTTTCACAATCCTCTCCTCCTCTCCTACAGGCATCCCAGTTTTTCTTTCACCGTTTTCGCATATTGCCGGGATATGGTCAGGCGTTCTCCGTTGCTCATCGTCACCTGCATGGTTCCGCCAAACTCCGGCTTCAGTGACTGAATCTGGTTGAAATTAATGATCAGCGATTTGGAAGCGCGGAAAAAGTCGCAGTTCTCCAGACGTTCCTCCAGTTCATACAAGCGCAGAGGCGTCTCATACACCTCGGTATCCGTATAGAGAAATGTCTTTTTTTCTACTGTATCAATATAAAGGATTTGGCTTACATCCAGCAGATAGGTCTGCTGATCCTTGTGACCGGTCAGTTTCCGGTCCGCCATCCGCAGCATTTCCAGGATCCGGATCACCTGTTCATTGGTCTGCCTGCACCGAATCGTGATTTCCAGATCTTCCGCGGACGGATCTTCCTCCATTCTGATCTTCAACCATTTTCCTCCTCTTCTGACGTCTTTCGCATAGTATAAACTGCTTTTTCGATCCGCGCAATCCCTTCTGCCCTGACCTGCAGTTTTGAGCCTCTGACCTGCAGTTTTCGGCATCTGAAAAATCTTTGCTGCACAGTGCTTTTCTTTTTTTCATTTTTTATGGTATGATAATCGTTGGGAAATAATAGTAGAAAGAAGTGTTAATTTATGAAAAAAGAAACTATATGCCGAGGAGTGTTTTATGCGGCAGGACTGCTGATCCTTGCCCTGGGCCTGATCTCCAATACCAAAGCCGGGCTGGGCGTATCACCTATCATCTCTGTCTCCTACAGCACCTCGACGATCTGGAAATTTAATTTCGGGAACGCCACCTTTGTACTCTACGGCGTCTTCATTGTTTTACAGATTATCTTACATACAATCCAAGACCGGCGCATCCGCCGCAGCGGAAAAACTCCTGCCCGTTCTCTGCCGCATGTCTTACTGATGGACGTCCTGCAGTTTCCGTTAAGTCTGATATTCACACGGTTCATGAATCTGTTCAACGCCTATATCCCGGATTTTTCTTCCCGGAACCTGGCAGAACGTCTTCTGGTGCTTTTCATCGCCATTCTGCTGACCGGCATTGGCGCGGCCATGTCTCTGGACATGCGCCTGGTTCCCAATCCGGGCGACGGTATTGTCCAGACAATCTCCGACTTTTTCGGAAAAAGCGTAGGATTTACCAAAAATTGTTTTGACGCCTGCAATATCCTTATTACCTTTACCCTGAGCCTTCTGTGTACAGGACATCTGGTAGGTATCGGACTTGGCACCGTATGCGCCGTCATCGGTGTGGGCCGTGTGATCTCGTTTTTTAATCACGTCTGCAAAAAGAGGCTCCCTCTTCCAAACTGCTGACCCGATTTGTTGACACAGTCCACTTTTGTGGACTGCGGCAACCATCGGGAGGGACATTATTCTTCCTGCATCCACGCATTCAGTTTATTCTTCACATTTTCATCCAGCATATATTCAATATCGCTGTACTGACTGTTTGTGAGACGGTTTCCAACCGCATAATAGTGTTCCAGGCACCGTTCCCCCGCCTCGCTGTCCAGATAGAGCAGCAGGTCTTCCAGCAGGTTGAAAGAATACTCTTCCTTTGTCAGTTCTTCTACCAGCGCCGCCGTCGTATCGTCATCCGTCCATACCATCAGATTGTCAATCGTCCCCTGCAGGGGATGAGGATAGCCGTCTTCACGGATTGCCTGAAGCAGGGCGTCTCCCGCCTTTTTCCCGTCAATATAGACAAAGATTTCCTGTAATTCACTGTCCGAAAACTCTGTTTTTTGCTCCAGGAATCTCCGGAATCCTTCCAGTGCTTCGCTCTCGTCCAATGTTGGAAGCGCTTCAAGATATTCCTGCTTTGTAGCGTCTCCGCTGGCAATCCGCGCCGCCAGATGTACAGAATCTTCTTCTTCCTCGGAGCTGTAGACCGCAGAGATCCCGTCGGCATTCAATCCTTTAAACTGAATATTCAGTTTCTCCAGCCTCGCTTCCCTGCCGACCATTTTGACCACATTGCGCCCGATCTCCATCTCAATGGGAGTGACAGTCTCCTGGCCTTCTTCTTTCACCGTCGCAACTGTCCCGTCCGGAGACACATGCACTAATTTAAAATCTCCGTCCACGGCCTCCCAGGACGCATCCACCGAGATCTCCACCGGTTTCGCGGCCTCCAGAACCAGCACGGAATCCGAACCGCAGAAGGCAAATACCTCTGCTTTCACAGTCTCGTCTCCTCCGCTGTAAAAATAAGCCCGCCATACGGTATCTTCCACATCTTTTCCTGCCATCAGCGCGTCATCGTCATAGACTCTGTACGCGTCATCCGAGGTATCCACCCCGAACGGTTCATTCATCACGCTGTCTCTCCAACTGTTCCGGGACACAGTCCCGAACAGACGCGACCAGAATCCTCCTGTCTCCCCCTCTTCCTGCGCGGCTGCGTCGTGCGTTTCCACAGCCGACACATATGGGGAACCGTCTCCGCTCCGTCCTGCCGTATCCGTACAGGCGGCCAGCGCGGTCACACACCCGAACACCAGCACCGACAGGCACGCCGCCGCGAAACCGCGCTTCCGGTATCCGGCGATTCCTGAGAGTCTCCGCTTTAAATCCTTCTTTCCCTCCAGAAGCGTTGTGGAAAGCACGCTTCCGCGGAATCTCATATGCCGTTCCGCCGTATCCAGAAGAATATTTCCATAACTGCGCCGCTCCTCTTCTGTCAAAGTTCTCACCACGCTCTCATCGCAGGAAAGTTCACAGTCTTTGTCGAACGTTTTCCCAAACCAGTATACGAACGGGTTATACCAGTGAAGGCAGAGCACGATCTGGAACAGCCATTTATACCAAATATCCTTCCTTTTCAGATGCGTCAGTTCGTGCCGCAGGATCAGCGCCGATTCTTCCGGCGTCATCTTCTCTTTCGGCAGTACAATAAACGGCCGGAAGACTCCGATCAGTACCGGGCTGGCTACCAGCGGGCTCTCACAGATCCAGGCCCATTTTCGGATGTGCATTTCCCGGCGGATCTCTTCTGCCTGCCGCAGAATCCCTTCATTCTCCACACAGGTACAGTCGGCCTTCACATAGCGGACAAAATTTCGATAATCGTTGATTTTCAGCAGCAGTATCAGCAGCGCGCCAAATCCCCAGACCAGAAACATCCATTGGAACAAGGGGAAACCTGCCGCTTCTGGGGAATCGCCTGCCGCAGATGTCTGTAAGGAAATCCCGGCAGATGTTCCCACAGAGATACTGTCCGAGGATCCCGAACCGTTCAGATCCGTACTGCCGTCCGACTCCCCGGACGCCATACTGGCTGTATCCACGGTATCTGCGGTCTTTTTTGCCGCCGTATCTGCGGTAACTTCCTCCTGTCCGGTCTGTACGCTCTCTTCCAGAAACTGCACAGGATTCCAGATCACAGGGGCAGGAACCGCGCCCGGATCCGGATGCACCGGAAGCAGCAGCCGCAGGAAAACCACTGCCCAGATATAATAGTGCCATTTCCAGGAAAACAGTCTTCTGGTCAGCGGTCGCACAAGCAGCAGCACAAGCCCCAGAACTGTCCCCATCCAGGAAAGCTTAAGTATTTCCAAAACGATCTCTCTTCCCATACCAACACCTCCCCTTGTCAGAACCGGCTGTTGAAGAAGTCTCTGAGTTCTTTGATGTCCTCTTTCGTCAGGTCGTCATCCGCCATCAGCGCCGCCGCCATATTTCCGCTTCTGCCGTGAAAGAACTTGTTGACAAAGTTTTTCGTCTCTTCTTTCACATACGCTTCACGGCTGACCGCCGGACTGTAATAATAGACTTCTCTCTTCTCCTGACGAAGCATTCCTTTCTTCACCAGTCTCTGAATCAATGTCAGCACTGTCGTGCGCTCCCATCTCTTGTTCTCTTCCAGCATACTCCGGATCTGGGCTGTATTCAAAGGCTCTCCCGCCGTCCACAGCACTTCCAGAATCTCCAGTTCCGCATCGGAGACATTCTTTTTCTTCTCCATATCTGCACCTCCATGTAGTGTCTACTTCTGTAGTCATTTACAGTCTACAATAGTAGTCACCGGATGTCAAGTAAAATATAAGTCTTATCTGTAATTTACTGCAGCTGCTCAGAATGACAGAAAAACGGGGATAACCCCAGGCTTATAAGCAAGCTTAACGCCTGGGGTTATCCCCGTTTTCACATTTTATCTTGTCTTATTCAGATGCTTTTTCTCTGACCTGGCTGATCGCGTACAGTACCACTTCCACAGTAGTCCCTGTATTTTTATCCAGAAGAAGGGTGACATAGTCTCCGTTCACTTCCGTGACCGTTCCAACGATTCCTCCCATGGTGATCACCACGTCGCCCGGCGTCAGAGAACTGTGCAGTTCTTTCATCTGTCTCTGTTTCTTTTTGTTCGGGATGTACACAAATATATACAGCGCCACCACCAGAACCACCGCATACGCGGCAAACAGCAGCATCGGCGTCATCGTGCCCATATCCATTTCTTCCTTTCCGTGTTACTCTGCCATTCCCAGATATTTTTCCACGATTCTGACAAACAGAGCCGATCCGATCCAGAATACGTCTTCATCCACATTGAATCTGGGATTGTGATGAGGAATATCCGTATGCTTTTCCGGATTCGCAGAACTCAGGAACATAAATGCCCCCGGCACGCGGTTCAGGTAATAAGCAAAGTCTTCGCCTCCCATATTCGGAGCGTCCACATGATCGATCACCATGCTGTCTCCGACGACGTCTCTTGCAGCATCCGCCGCAAGTTCCGCCATTTTGGGATCGTTGATCACAGGCGGAGCGCCCCAGTCCATCTCCACTTCCGCTTCTCCGCGGAAAGCAGCCGCCGTACCTTTTGCGATCTCTTCAATCCGTTTTGCCAGGTACTGGCGCACATCTTCTTCCAACGCACGGATCG
Organism: uncultured Lachnoclostridium sp.; assembly: GCA_944376715.1. Lineage (GTDB taxonomy): Bacteria > Bacillota > Clostridia > Lachnospirales > Lachnospiraceae > Hominiventricola. The sequence continues at coordinate 26,579 of CALWDO010000041.1, forward strand.
TACCTTCGATCAGGACCTCGGAAGGAATTACATTGTAAGTAAATCCGCCCTCGATATGGCCGATGGTCAGAACCGCCGGTTTTACTGCGGCGATCTCCCTTGCCAGAATTTCCTGAAGGCTGATCACAATATGAGCCGCGATATTGACCGGATCCACTCCTTTTTCCGGTGTGGAGCCGTGGCAGCCGAAACCTTTGACCTTGATTACAAACCGGTCAAAAGAAGCCATGCAGCATCCCGGAGTACAGATCACCGTGCCGGCCGGAATATCTTTGGAAATAATTGTCCCGATATGTGTTCCAAATACGGCGTCCACACCGTCCAGATGGCCTTCCTCACAGATTCTCTGCGCTCCCTTGGAACCTTCCTCGTCTGTCTGGAATAACAGCTTCACAGTTCCCGGAATCTGGTCCTTGTGAGCGTTCAGTACCTTCGCGGCTCCCAGAAGCATGGTCATATGGGTGTCATGCCCGCAGGCGTGCATGCATCCTTCATGAGTGGATTTATAAGGCACTTCATTCTCCTCCGTAATCGGAAGCGCGTCCATATCCGCGCGCAGAGCGATGGTTCTGCCGGGCTTTCCACCCTGGATCAGGGCTACCAGACCGCTGTCCGTTTTATTCTCCACAAAGGGGATTCCCATCTCCGTTAATTTTCCTGCCACATATGCCTTTGTCTGCGGCAGATCGCCGCCGAGCTCCGGTATCCGATGAAGCTCCCGGCGCATGGCCACCAGTTCATCCTGCAGGTCTCTGCACTGTTCCCACATTTTCTTATCCTCCACATTTTAATAATAGTTTTTATATATTACGCGAGCATCCCTTTTTTATAAAAAATCCTCGCGATAAAGAGCGTTCCGAATACGGTGATCACGATCACCCATGCGGCAGCCAGCGGAGTAAACAGCTTTAACGCCACAGGGATCGCCAGAGCAAATACGGCCACCTTTGGGTATTT
>CALWDO010000042.1 GCA_944376715.1 uncultured Lachnoclostridium sp.
GCGGACGGAGTGACGGACTATGACGATACGGATTATGGTCCGAATGCGGACGGGGTGACGGACTATGACGACACGGATTATGGTCCGAACGCGGACGGAGTGACCGACTATGTGGAACCGGCGCCTGCGCCATCGCCAGTGCCTGCTCCGTCCGGAGACAGCAGTTACGGGGATACTAACTATGATGACGGCGGATCCGATTATGATCTGGAGGCGTCCGACGGGGACTCCAATTATGACGATGGCGGATCCAACTACGACGACGGCGGTTCTGATTACGATGACTGATTCTCTCTGAAAAAGATGCAGAGAGGGAAAGGCGGTCCCAGATATGAGACAGGGACACAAAGGCAGGATCTGCCTGGCTGCGGCTTCGGCCGCGGCCCTGCTGTTTGCCGGAGTTTTCTTTGGCGGGAATGTGCATGGAGAGACCGGAAATGAACCGGGATATGTCAGCCGCCTTTTCGATGACAGCCGGGTACATACCATAGATCTGCAGGTGGAAGACTGGGATGGATTTTTGGAACAGGCCGGCGGGGAAACCTATATTCCCTGCGACGTGGTGGTGGATGGAGAAAAAATCTCCCGGGCGGGCCTTAGGGCAAAGGGAAATAATTCCCTGCGGCTGACGGAAGAATACGGGCTTCACCGTTACAGCATGAAGCTGGAGTTTGATCACTATGAGGACGGAAGAAATTATTATGGCCTGGATAAATTGTCCCTGGATTCTTCTTTTCAGGATAACAGTTATATGAAAAGTTATCTTGTATATGACATGATGAATTTTATGGGAGTTCCTGCCCCGCTCTGCAGTTACGTCTGGGTTACGGTGAACGGTGAACCTTGGGGACTATTTCTGGCGGTAGAGGAGCCGGAAGAGGCGTTTGCCAGGAGAAATTTTGGAAGTGACCACGGAAAACTGTATAAGCCGGACTACCGGCGGCTGTCAGATGAGAATGCGGACGTGGCGCTGCGGTATGTAGACGAGAATCCTGAAAGTTATGACAACATTTTCCGCAACGCGAAATTTCATGTGAGTGAAGAGGACCAGGAGCGGCTGATCGAGGCTCTCCGTACGCTTGACCGGGGAGAAGACCTGGAGACGGCTGTGAACGTGGATGAAGTCCTGCGGTATTTTGCAGTCCAGGTGTTCGTGATGAACTGGGACAGTTATCTTGGGCGGACCGGACATAATTATTTTCTCTATGAGGAAGACGGAGTCTTAAGTATCCTTCCATGGGATTATAATCTTGCGTTTGGGACGTATGCGCTGGGTATGACGGACCCGATCCGGGATCCTGACGTGCTGATCAATTATCCCATCAATACACCCGCGCCGGGAGAGGTTATGCAGGAACGCCCTCTGTATCACAATCTGATGAAGAACGATGAATATTTTCAGAAGTATCATGAGTATTTTGACCAGTTCCTTAAAGGGTATATAGAGAGCGGATATCTGGAAGAAAAGACTCAGGAGACAGGGGAGATGATCGCGCCTTATGTGCGGCAGGATCCTACAGCATTTTGTACCTATGAGGCTTTTCTGACAGCGCTGGATACGCTGAAAGAGATCTGTCTGCTCCGGGCCGAAAGCGCCCGGGGACAGCTGGAAGAGATTTATCCCTCCACATTTCGTCAGCAGCTGGAGCATCCGGGAAGCGGTGTGGATGCGTCTCATGTAAGAATACAGGATCTGGGGGATTTTGACGACCTGGAAGAAGCCGCGGCACGGAAGAAATAACTTGCGTTGCGTATTTTCCCGCTTCCTGCTATAATCGTAAAAAGGAAAAGCAGGCAGCCGCGAAGGAGGCGGCACCGGACGGGGAGCGGAAAGGGAAACGAATGGACAGGATAGAACTGAAAGCACTGGCAAAGATCAATCTGGGACTGGATGTGCTGCGCAGGAGAGAGGACGGATATCATGAAGTCAAGATGATCATGCAGACCATCGGACTTTGTGATGAACTGGAGATCCGCAGGACAAAACAGCCGGGCATCCAGGTGGAAACAAACCTGTATTATCTGCCCACAAATGAAAATAATCTGGTATATAAGGCGGCGCAGCTTTTAAAAGACGAATTCGGTCTGCGGGACGGCATCGGCATCCGGCTCCGCAAGAGGATCCCTGTGGCTGCGGGGATGGCAGGGGGAAGCTCTGACGCGGCCGCCGTACTCTGGGGGATGAACCAGATGTACAAACTGGGACTTTCCAGGCAGGAACTGATGGACCGTGGTGTAAAGCTGGGGGCGGATGTGCCTTACTGCGTGCTCAGAGGAACGGCGCTGGCGGAAGGGATCGGAGAAAAACTGAGCGTGCTCCCGCCCATGCCGAAGTGCTATATCCTGATCGCCAAACCGGGGATCAGCGTCTCCACAAAATTTGTGTATGAGAATCTCCACGCTAATGATCTGAGGCCTGAGCAGCATCCGGATGTGGACGCCATGATCCGGGCCATGGAGAAAAAAGACCTGGGTCTGCTGGCTTCCCGGATGGGGAACGTACTGGAGACGGTGACGGTTCCGGCCTACCCTGTGATCGATGAGATCAAGAGATTCATGGTGGAGCATGGCGCGCTGGGCGCAATGATGAGCGGAAGCGGACCGACCGTATTCGGCATCTATGACACCAGAGGGAAAGCGAGGCAGGCATACCGGGAACTCAGGTCCAGGAAGCTGGCGAAACAGGTTTATCTCACAACTCCGTATAATGTGAAGCGATAGGGACATAATACAGAAAGGATGGCTGAATGCCATCCTTTTTTCATGCCCCGGCATCCGACCGCCGGGCCCCCGGATGCGGAAAACAAAAAAGGAGCGTGCAGTATATGGGCGGAGTGTCAAAAGACCTGACCGTGAACCAGGAATGGGTGAAAAAGCGTTTTGAAAAATGCGACGATATCCTGAAACGTCAGGTATTCCTGGGAGAAGGACGTCAGGAGGGTTATCTGGTCTATGTGGAAGTGACCGTCAGCAATCTGATGCTGGAGGAGCATGTGATCGGTCTGTCGGATGTGCAGCCTCTTGACGGATATGAGCAGGCGGAAGCGGCGCTGCTGGCGGGAAACGGGATACTGTTCCTGGAAGGGGATGACACCGTCTATAAAATATCCAGCAAGGGGTATCCGGGCATAGGCGTGTCCAAGGCGGAGAGCGAGAAGGTCATGCGGGGTTCCCGGGAAGGGTTTACGGAGAGTGAGAAACTGAACGTGGCGTTAATACGTAAGAGACTCCGGGATCCTCGCATGAAAGTACAGGAGCAGACCATAGGAACCCGTTCTCATACCATGACGGCGCTGGTCTATATGGAAGATCTGATCTATCCCCGTCTGCTGGACACGATCAGGGAGAGACTCGACGCTTATGAGATCGACGGGATCCTGGACAGCGGTATGCTGGAGCAGCTGGTGGAAAAGCACTGGCTGTCTCCTTTTCCGCAGTTTCAGTCTACGGAACGTCCGGACCGGGCGGCGGCGGCCGTTCTGGAAGGGCGTGTCGTACTGGTGGTGGATCATTCTCCTACTGTACTGGTATTTCCGGCGGATTACAACAGCTTCTTTCAGACCAGCGACGACTGGTACAACCGGTTTGAAACCGCGTCTTTTGCAAGAATCCTGCGCTTTTTTGCAGCGATCCTCGCCATGAGTTTCCCGGCTATCTATGTGGCCGTGACTTCGTGGCATACCAGCCTTCTTCCCACCAACCTGATCCTGTCCATGGCGGCAGCCAGAGAAGGGGTGCCGTTTCCGTCTCTGGGTGAGGTCCTGCTCATGGAAATATCCTTTGAGCTGATCCGGGAAGCAGGTATCCGGCTGCCGGGGCCCATAGGAAATACGATAGGTATTGTGGGAGGACTCATCATTGGTCAGTCCGCGGTGACAGCCAACCTGGTCAGTCCCATTGTGGTGATTGTGGTTGCTTTTACCGCCCTCTGCTCTTTTGCCATACCCAACGAAGAATTTGCTTCTGCGTTTCGGCTGCTGAAATACGGCTGTATGTTTATGGGCGCATGGCTGGGGCTCTACGGGGTGCTGCTGTCCTATCTGTGGGTTTTGATCCATCTGTCCCATCTGAACAGTTTTGGTATTCCGTATCTGATGCCGTATGTGGCATCTGATCTGAATGGATATGCGGACGAGAAAGACGCCCTGCTGCGGTTTCCGTTCCGGATGATTACCAGAAGGCCTGTCTTTGCCCGAAGGGACGCCAGGGTAAAGCTCCGAAAGAAAGGGTGATCGGAAATGTTTTCAGGAAATCAGAAAATCTCATGCAGGCAATTATACCGAAATTATACGGCAGGACTGATCAGCCTGGGAGCCTTGCTGGCGCCGCTGGCCATGAACCGGGAAAACCTGACACAGATCCTGTGGGCGCTGTTGTTTCTGGGAGCATGGCTTTTCGGAACTGTATATGTGCCGAGACCGGAATCTGTCTGGATCAAGGCGCTTTGCTATGTACATTATTGGGTGCTGGGGACGATGGCGGCGCGGATGACCGGGCTGTTGATCCGGGAATTCCTGCTGAACGACACCGGACTGTGGCTGATTCTGGGATGGTTTTATATTTTCTGCTTCTATAATCTGTATAAAGGCGCGGAATGCCGCAACCGGGTCAGCGAGATTCTGTTCCCTTTCTTTATCGTTCTGCTGCTTTTCCTGACTGCTATGATGTGGGGAGAAGTAGATCTGAAACGCTGTTTTGAACTCCGGCTGTCCCTGGATGGCCGCCGGCTGGAAGCCGGATATCAGCTTTTCTGCTGGCTGGGAGCAGTACAAAGTCTGTGGCATCTGCGGGGACGGACGATGCCTGCGGAAAAATATGGGAAAACAGTGGGGAGGATCTGGCTTACCGGAGCAGCCGTGATCCTGGCATTCAGCATTTTCTCTTATGGCATCTATGGGAACGCGGGGCATACGGGGCTGGTATTTCCCATGGCGTCCGCCATGACTCTGGCCCATTTTCCCGGAAAAGTTGTGGGGCGCCTGGACGCGCTTTTCGTATTTGCATGGGTCATAGGGCTGTTTCTTCTGTGCAGTACGCTTCTGGCGCCTCTTCAGGACGGAGAACCGGATACCAGAAAAAAATATCTGATGTTTGCCCTGCTGGCGGCTTCTTATGCCTTTGCCCTGAATCCGGCGTCCATGGACTGGGGACAGGAATTTATTTATATGGTATCCATGCCGATCCAGATCCTGATTCTGTTATTCGGCGGACTTCGGCGGATCGGAAAACACGGCCGGAGGATGCTGGCGGCGATCCTGCTTCCGGTGCTCTTCCTGACCGGATGCGGCGGCCAGGAACTGGAGGAGAGGAGTCTGGTGATGTCTGTCTGTGTGGACCCGGGGCAGGAGGAAGCGTATCATCTGACCTTCGGATTTGGGGCGTCGGAGGATGATCCGGAGGAACCCTTTGAGACGGAAGCCGGATCCATGCGGGAAGCAAAAGAAGCCTATTATGATAAATTTCAGAAAAATATGGATTTTAATCATCTGAAGAATTTTTATTTTTCAGAAGAAATACTGGATCTGGAAATCTTTCCGGAACTGTTGGAGGAACTGCAGACAGACGGGGCTTATTCCCGCGGGACTTCTGTATATGTGACGGAAGCCGCGGCGTCCGATGAGGCCTGGGAAGAAGAACAGCCGGAGAGCGGGACGCCGCTGCACCGGATCTTAAACGCCTGGTACAATGAAGAAAATTGCCGGATTCCGGTGATTACAGAGGATCACCGGTATAAAGGGGAGATATCCTGGCCATACTGAGACTAAAACAGGGGACGGGGCATAAGGCCCTGCGCTCCGGCGGTATGGAAAGGAGACAGACTGATGCGCAGAATTCTGTTGGCGTTACTGTGCTTTTTGCTCCTGGGGATCGGGACGACAGGTTGGGCGATCCGGGTGAGCGGATACAGACCGGAACACCAGGCAGTAGCATGGTGGACGCTGATTACAGAACGGCCAAACCCGGAAAGACTGCCGGTAAAGGTGCGTTTCCAATGGGTGAAAGGTCTTGAACAGTTCGCGGAAAACAGATAAAATAGTTACACGTTACAGAAGAGAGAGGTGCAAAAGATGACGAAGGAAGTAATGGTTACGATTGCGGGACTTCAGACTGTCGGAGAAGAATCCGAAGATCAGGACGCCATCGAACTGGTGCACGTAGGAGAATATTATAAGAAAAATGGGACTCATTATATCCTGTTTGATGAGATGATGGAGGGCATGACGGAGCCGGTCCGCAATATCATAAAGATCAAGGACAGGGGACTGGAGATCCGTAAAAAAGGGCCGGTGGCGGCCCATATGGTATTTGAAGAAGGAAGCTCCCGGCAGAGCATCTATCAGGTGCCCTACGGGAGCTTTCAGGTGGAGACCAGCACTACCAGCGTGCGCGTCGCTGAAGACGAGGAAGGGCTGGAGGTGCTGATCGCATATCAGCTGGCAGTCAACGGCAAACACTGCGCGGACTGCGATATCCGGGTGTTTATACAGCCCCGGGAACAGTTCTGCCTGGACTGATTATTCGACCGTGACGGATTTCGCCAGATTCCGCGGCTTATCCACGTCGAGGCCTTTGGCAACGCTGACATAATATCCCAGCAGCTGCAGAGGAACGATTGCCAGGCTGGTAGTAAACCAGGACTCGGTCTTTGGTACATATACGGTAAAATCAGTGGTATCTTCCACGCTGTAATTCCCATAACAGGTCAGCCCCATCAGATAGGCGCCGCGGCTCTTGGTCTCCAGCATATTGCTGATGGTTTTTTCAAACAGCGCATTCTGGGTCAGTACACCGACTACCAGGATGCCTTTTTCGATCAGGCTGATGGTGCCGTGCTTCAATTCACCGGCCGCATAGGCTTCGGAGTGGATGTAGCTGATCTCTTTCATCTTCAGGCTGCCTTCCATACTGATGGCATAGTCGATGCCGCGGCCTACAAAGAAGACGTCGTGGGCGTTGGCGTATTTGCTCGCAAACCACTGGATACGTTCTTTGTCATCCAGGACTCTCTGGATCTTGTCAGGCAGTGTCTGCAGCTCCTGGATCAGTTCCAGACTGCGTTCTTCGGAGATCTTTCCCCGCGCTTTTGCACTCTGCACGGCCAGCAGGTAGATGGCGATAAGCTGAGCGCTGTAAGCCTTGGTAGTGGCCACGGAGATCTCAGGCCCCGCGTATGTGTACATGATATAATCGCTCTCGCGGGCAATGCTGGAGCCTACTACGTTCACAATACCCAGTACCGGCACATGCTTCTCTTTGGCCAGACGGAGCGCGGCCAGGCTGTCTGCCGTCTCTCCGGACTGGGAGATGACGATAACGATGGAATTGGGCATCATCCGCGGGTTGCGGTAACGGAATTCGGACGCCAGATCTACTTCTACCGGAATATCCGCCAGATCTTCCAGGATATATTTGGCAGCCATTCCCACATGGTAGGCGGAACCGCACGCCACGATGTAGATACGGTCCAGTGTCCGGATTGCGTCGTCAGTAAGTCCTACGGCGGTCAGATCAATCTGTCCGTCCGCAATGTAAGCGCCCAGGGTATCTTTTACTGCTTTTGGCTGCTCGTGGATCTCCTTGATCATGAAATGCTCGTAGCCGCCCTTTTCAGCAGCTTCCGAATCCCACTGGATCTGAGACGGCTCTTTCTGGACCTCTTCCCGGTCGATGTTGTAGAAATGCGCCTCGTCGGCTGTGAGTTCTGCAATCTCCATATTGTCGATGTAGTAGACGGTGCGCGTCATGTCCAGAATGGCCGGGACGTCCGAAGCGAGCAGATGGCCGTCTTTGCTCTCGCCTATGATAAGCGGACTGTCCTTGCGCGCGGCGAAGAGCTTATCCGGCTGGTCTTCAAACATGATGCCGAACGCGTAGGATCCGCGAAGGCGAAGCATGGCTTTGGAGATGGCTTCCAGCGGGGAAGAGGATTTACGGTAGTAATAGTCTATCAGTTTTACCGCCGCTTCCGTATCTGTCTGGGAATAGAAAGAATAGCCGGATCTCTGGAGCTTTTCTTTGATCTCCGTATAGTTTTCAATGATGCCGTTGTGAACCAGCACCACAGAATGGTCGTCACTGCAGTGGGGGTGCGCGTTGGTCACGGACGGCTCTCCGTGGGTGGCCCAGCGCGTGTGGCCGATTCCGCAGGTCCCGTGGACAGCGCGGCCGCCGTCGGTTTTCTCGATCAGAGCCTGAAGGCGTCCTTTGGATTTAATGATCTCGATCTTCTGGTCTTCTTCTCTGCGCACGGCGATGCCGGCAGAGTCATATCCTCTGTATTCCAGCCTGGAAAGTCCGGAGAGCAGGATAGGCGCCGCCTGCTTTTTCCCGATATATCCTGTAATTCCACACATAGTAAGTAGGTCCTCCTTATGCTGCGTCATATCTATATTATACTTTTTTATAGCAACACGATTCAGGGAAAAAGTCAAGAGAAATCTTTTGTATTTCCTGTTATAATGTTACTATTCACAGCCGATTCAGAATGGGCAGCACGTGCGTCGTGCTTGTACGTAAGCACTTGTTGTCCATTCTGAATCAGAACTGCGAAGCAGTTACCCCACCCTCATGAGCAGCCTTAGCGCCGCAAGGCGCGGGACTGGAGCCTCGAAGAGGCGACGGGTGCGAATGCGGGTGGGGCGGCTGTGAATAGTAACGTTATAATAGAAGCAAAAAAGGCAAAGGAGAATGAGATGAAAAGAAAAAAGGATGCCAGAAAACCTGTAAAACCGGCATATGATGTGCCGGCGGACTGGTGGTACTTGATTCCGGACCAGGTGAGTCTGCGACAGATCTATGATCTGTGCCGGGAGGACGAGGGACTCCGCGTGGAGTTCTGGGAAGAAGCCGGAGCCATGGAGATCGAGGTGCCGGGGGCGGGTTCCCTGGACCTGGAAGAGTCACCCTGTGATCTGGGGGATGAGGAAGGGAACGGTTTCCTGAAAGAACATGGGATCAGTACAGTATTTGCCGCGACGATCCGTCAGGACGCCTATGAAGCGCTGAGGCCGGTTATGGAAAGTCTGACCGGAAGACTGGGAGGATTCTTCTGCGGTGACACGGCAGATTTTACGCCGGTCATAAAAAATCCTTGACATATATAGATGATCGATCTATTATATAGATCATCAATATATGAGGAGGTACGCATATGGCTGCAGACAGAACATGGCTGTCCGGAAGCATGGGAATGTTGATCCTGAGACTGCTTTCGGAGAAGGATATGTACGGATACGAAATGATTGACACGTTGAGGAAGCGGTCCCAGAATGTATTTGAACTGAAAGCGGGCACTCTGTATCCGCTGCTTCACGGACTGGAAGAAAAGCATTATCTGACGTCTTATGAACAGGAAGTCCTGGGAAAAGTGCGGAAATACTACCGGATCACCCGGGAGGGAAAAGACTATCTGGAGAAAAAGAAAGCAGAGTGGGAGGAATATTCCCGGGCGGTGACAGACGTCCTTGCACTGGAGGTGTTCGGATGAAGCCGGAAGAATATCTGCATACAGTGACAGACCAGATCCGATGCGCCGGAGCCAGAGACATGGTGGAGGAAGAGCTTCGGGAACATATCAGAGACCAGGCCGAGGCTTATGAGGCGGAAGGAATGTTTGAGAAAGAGGCGCTGGAGAAAGCGGTGCGCGACATGGGGGATCCGGTGGAGACGGGCGTCGCCCTGGACCGGATACACAGGCCGCATATGTCGTGGGGTACGCTGGCGCTGGCAGGTGCACTGGGAATCTTCGGCATCGTGCTTCAGGCAGCCTTGTCCGCCGAAGGTGGAAATGTGTCCGGAAGTGACGGCTTATATTGGCTGAACGGACATATTCGTTATACGATCTTAGGAATTGTTTTAATGCTGGCGGTATACCGGTTGGATTATACCGCCCTGGCAGGACGGGCGCGACGGATCGCAGCGGTATATTTAGTTCTGGTGGCTGCGGGAATTATGCTGTTCGGGAGTTTGTATGCCGGCGCTGTCTATATTAATATCGGTTTTATACGGATGTCGGTACCGGCCCTGCTGTATCTTTATATTCCGCTATACGGGGCAGTATTGTATGACTACCGGGGCATCGGATACCGGGATATGTGGAAGCCTTTCCTATGGGCGCTGGTTCCTGCATGGATATCCTGGCGGATACCTTCCCTGTCTGCCACGGCGATCTTGCTTGCCGCTTTCGCTCTTTTGTTTTCCGTTGCCGTATGGCACGGCTGGTACCGGGTGAACCGGAAGAAAATACTGGCAGTTTTGTGGGGCGGCATGGCCATACTGTTTCTGGCATGGATGGGATACGGGTTCCTGGCGGGAGGTTTTGCGGAATATCAGATCGCAAGGATCATGGCGTTTCTGGGAAAAACTTCGGATTCAAGTTATGTCTCAGAGATGGCAAGGCAGTTTTTGGAGGGCAGTACTCTGGTAGGGGGCAATGTTACGAAGACCTCCGGTCTGTGGGAGAACCTGCCGGGATGCAACAGCGACTATGTGTTTGTCAGCCTGATCACGACCTTCGGCATATTGGCGGGAGTGCTGGCCGCAGCGCTGATTGTATATCTGATCGTTCGGATTTTCCGGATCTCTCTGCGTCAGAAAAACCAGCTGGGAATGATCCTGGGATGCGCCAGCGGTCTGGTATTTCTTTTGCAGTCGGTAATGCATATTATGGTAAATCTGAATCTGATACCGGCGGTGGCGGTCAATCTTCCTTTCTTCTCCGTAGGAGGAAGCCAGCTTGTGGTATCTTATATCCTTTTGGGAATCGTGCTCAGCGTATATCGTTATAAGGACATCCGGAGGGAAAAACGTCCGGAAAAACAGCCGGAGAAAAAAGTGCATACCTGGTCCCTGGGAGGCTGGACGATCACAAACAGAAGCAGTTGACAGAAAAAGGAACGAATTTTAAAATGATGTTGGCAGTATAATATCTGACCAGCATCATTTTTTGATTGGAGAGAATCATGAAAAAACAAGCGGTGATCTTTGACATGGACGGAGTGCTGATCGACAGCGAGCCCTTTTACCTGAAAAATATCCGGGAGTTCCTGGAACGGCACGGCGGGCATGTGGATGAATCTCTGATGAAAGCCATCGCGGGAGCCAGCAGGGCCAGGACCTGGCGGCTGGTGGCTCAGATGTGGAAAGAAAAGGCGGAGGCGGAAGAAGTGGAACGGATCTTCCGGTCGGAGTACGGTCCGCATCATGCGCCGTACAGGGAGGTCATATTTCCGGAAGTTCCGGAGCTTTTAAAGCATTTAAAGGAGAAAGGCCTGACGCTGGCCATCGCTTCTTCTTCGTCGGATGAGTCCATCGGAAATATGATGAAGGAAACCGGAATCAGCCAGTATTTTTCCCTGACGGTGAGCGGCCAGAATTTCCGAGAGAGCAAGCCCAACCCGGAGGTTTACCTCTATACGCTGTCGAGGCTGGGGCTTCCGGCGGAAGCGTGCATCGTGGTGGAGGACTCTACATACGGCATCCAGGCGGCGAAGCGCGCCGGACTGCAGGTGGCGGCGCGCAGAGATGAACGCTTTGCTTTTGATCAGTCAGAGGCGGATTATATCATAGAACGAACCGGAGATATTGAAAAGTTATTGGACACGATAGAATAAAGAAAAGGCTGGTACAGGGAACGCCCTGCATCAGCCTTGAATCTTATATTCACATCCGGTTTCCCGACAGCTTTCTCTGGCTGGCTCCGTGATAGATGGGCCGCCATTCTACCCGGCTTACCAGCGCCACTGCGGCGATGGGGATGTATGTAAACATAAATATTGGAAATGTGAATAAATACAGCAGTTTCTTCCAGCCCGATATAGAGATCTTTTTCCACTCACTGAGCGTCGTAAGCGCGCCGTACAGGAGCAGACCCATATAAAAGGCGAGGATAGTCTCCATAATAAAAGATACATTCTCGTGGATCAGGATGCGCGCCATACGCTGCGGCAGGAAGAACGCGGATCCCAGGATCACCACATTGAACCAGATGGCCGCCATGGTCAGCAGCATGCCGGGAGCCACGGTCATGAACATATCATAGCAGGAAAATCCTCTGCGAAGCCCCGAAAAAATATTCCGGATCAGGGGAAAACTGTAGTGGTAATCTACCTGATAAAAGCCTTTGGACCATCTGAGCCGCTGATCCCAGGACTGGCGGAAGGTGACCGGCTGTTCGTCATAGATGACTGCCTTTTCGCAGTAACCGATAACCCGTCCTTTTAAGGCGCAGTCTACGGAAAATTCAATATCTTCCGTCAACAGATGGAACGGCCATCCGCCGTTTTCGCGGATAATATCGCCGGATACAAGAAAACCGGTGCCGGAGATGGCGCAGTTTACACCCAGCTTCATTCTGGGAGCATTCAGAAAACGCGCCTCCCGGAGGAACCAAAGTCCATACCCGGCGGAGATCCAGTTGGCGCCGAAGTTCTTGGAGTTCCGGTAGCTGGTCAGGGCCGCGTAATTTCCGGAACTGAAAGTGGCGTTCATTTCCTTCACAAAATCCGGATCTACATAATTATCGGCGTCGAATACAAAATATCCGTCATAGGTATCTTTTCCTTCTTCTGCAAGGCGTTTGAACAGAAAATCCAGAGCATAGCCTTTGCCGATCTGATGTTTGTTGTAGCGGTGATAGACGAAAGCGCCGGCGGAAGCGGCCACTTGTGCCGTCTGGTCCGTGCAGTTGTCTGCAATTACATAAATGTCCAGAAGTTCCTGCGGATAGTTCTGGGCCTTCAGGCTGGCGATCAGCGAGCCGATGACGTTCTCCTCGTTGCGGGCCGATATAATGGCAGCGAATCGGTGCAGTTTCTGAGGAGTGCATTCTGTTTTCTCTTTCCTGCATGCAAATCCTAACAACAGATATCCCAACTGATAGAGATATAACAGAGTCAGGATGATTGCAACAGTTGTGTTAAAATTCTCTGTGAAATGATACATAATCTTCCCTTTCCTGTCTGACTATTAGTTTTGAATAGGAATACATATAACCTTAAAGACATTACCACTTTTTTAAAATATTACAAGTTCTTTGCGAAAAAAATAATAAAGTCTTAAGAATTATGACGATTCTGTGACCAAAAGGGAAGAAAGTATGTCTAAGCGGTCCGGGAACGCCAAAGACCGATCAATAATCCCAGCAATGCGGGGCAGATCCAGCCAAAACCCGCATCAAAGAAAGGAAGAAGCCCGGTGACAGGCGGAAGTATTTCGTGAAGATGCAGCACAGCCGCCGCTCCTTCAGGCAGTGCATTGAGAAAGTCCAGCAGGCCCGCGGCCGCGGTAAAACCGGTCACCCACCGGTAAACGGATCTGTGTCCGCCCCAGATTCTGGACGTAAGTGTGAGCAGGATCAGGGTGATCGTCAGCGGATAGAGGAACAGCAGAACCGGAAGAGAGTAACCGATGATTGCACTCAGTCCCAGATTGGCGATCAGAAAGGACAGAATACAGAAACCTGTGGCCCATATCCGGTAGGACGGCCCTTTGGGGAACATCTGCGTGAAGGTCTCTCCACAGCTGGTAATCAGTCCGACGGCTGTTTTCAGGCAGGCTATTGTAACCGTGACGGCAAGGATAACGGTTCCCGCCGAACCGAAATAATGGGTTGCGATCTCGGCCAGGGCGATGCCGCCATTTTCAGCGATTTCCAGAATCCCGCGGCTCTGGGCGCCGACGATGGCGGTGAGCAGATAGATCACAGCCATTAACAGGGAACTGAAGATCCCGGCTTTTACCGTACTGCCGGCTACCGAGGCCGGATCTTCCACACCAAGTCCCCGGATTGCCCGGACGACGATGATGCCGAACGCCAGTCCCGCCAGAGCGTCCATGGTATTGTACCCTTCGAGAAATCCCTGCGCGAAAGCGTTTGCCGCATAACTTCCGGACGGGGACACGGCGCTGATACTGCCCATGGGGGCGGTCAGAGCACGGATGACCAGAATACTCAGAAAACATAAAAATAATGGATTTAATACTTTTCCCACCCAGGTCAGTATCTCGCCAGGACGCAGAGACCAGAACAGGACAAGGGCAAAAAATACAAAAGAAAATCCCGCCAGAGAAATTGTCTGGAGCCCGGATGGGATACTGCCTTCAATGCCTACTGTGAAAGACATGGAGGCGCAGCGTGGAATCGCGAAAAAAGGTCCGATCGTAAGATACAGGATACAGGTAAAAAACATACCGTAACGTTTTCCTACCAGGCTGCTCAGTTCCAGAAGCCCTTCCTTTCGGCTGATGCCAAGCGCGGCCACGCCCAGCAGGGGAAGGCCTACGCCGGTGATTAAAAACCCCGCGGAGGCTGTCCAGAGACTGCTTCCGGCCAGCTGCCCCATGGATACGGGAAAGATCAGGTTTCCCGCGCCGAAAAACATACCGAACAGCATACTTGCAACCAGAACCAATTCTTTTGAAGAGAGATGTTTTTTCATCGTTTTGTACACTCCTTTAGTAGTGCATTCTATTATAAGCGTATAGACTCAGGATGGCAAGGGACGTGTGGGAAAGGCCTGGAATGGAAGAAAAACAACTTTTCATCCAAAGCCAGGAGAATTATAATAAAATCAATAGGAACGTTGTTGAAAGGAGCGAATGAAGGATGAAAAAGTTAGGATTTGGATTGATGCGTCTTCCGCTGTTGGATCAGAATGATGAACGGAGCATTGATATTGAGAAAGTGAAAAAAATGGCGGATGCTTTTCTGGGCGCGGGGTTTACATATTTTGATACGGCAGCCTGCTATCATGACGGAAGCAGCGAGACTGCTTTCCGGGAAGCGGTGGCGGAAAGATATCCCAGGGATGCATATACAATTACTGATAAACTGACCATGTTTATGTTGGAGAAAGAAGAGGAGATGCCGGCGTTCTTTGAGGGACAGTTGGAGCGTCTGGGTGTCAGTTTTCTGGATTATTACTGGCTCCATGGCATGGAGTACAATTCTTATCCCAAGGCGGAGGCTTTTCATGCTTTTGAATTTGTGCGGAAACTGAAGGAAGAAGGAAAGGTAAAGCATATCGGATTTTCTTTCCATGGGGACGCGAAGCTTCTGGAAGAAATACTGACCCGTCATCCGGAAATGGAATATGTGCAGCTGCAGCTGAATTATCTGGACTGGGAAGACGAACGGGTACAGGCAAAACTCTGCTGTGAAATCGCTTCCAGATATGGGAAACCGGTCATTGTCATGGAACCTGTAAAAGGCGGAGCGTTGGCATCGGTTCCCAGGGAAGCGGAGGAACTTCTCCATCGTTTTCATCCTGAGCAGTCTTCTGCATCCTGGGCCGTCCGTTTTGCGGCCAGTCAGGACAATGTTATGATGGTACTTTCCGGCATGAGCGATGAAGAACAGATGGAAGATAATATCGGATATATGAGGAATTTTGTCCCCATTACCAGGGAAGAGGAAGTGGTTCTACGGAGAGTAAAGGAGATTATCCAGGATTCTATCGCTATTCCCTGTACCGCCTGCCGGTATTGTACGGACGGATGCCCAAAACGGATCTCGATTCCGGATTATTTTGGCTTTTACAACGACCTGAAACGTTTTGGACCTTCGCAGATGAGAAATGTTCGCCGCCGTTTTAATCAGCTGACTGAGAAAAACGGAAAACCTTCGGACTGTGTGAAATGTGGAAAGTGTGAAGAACGTTGTCCTCAGCATCTGCCCATACGGAAATATCTGGAAGATGTGGCGGCAGAACTGGAAGGAGAAAATATATGACAGATATAAAATCGTTCATGGATCATTTCTATTAGACGCGCAGGATCTGAAAAATGGAAAACTGGAAGGGAAAACCATCCGGTACTGCCCTGTTATTCCTGCAGGGGCAGGTGGACAGAGTTCTATTATGAGCCGTGCGAAGCAGAAAGGAAATGAAAAAATATGAGACTGTTTATAGCCATTCAACTGTCGGATGAAATGAAAAAGGTTCTGGTTGCCTGCATGCATGATCTGAAGAAGCAGGGCGTGGAGGGAAATTATTTGCCGGCGCAGAATCTGCATCTGACGTTGGCATTTATCGGAGAATATGACGATCCCGCCGGAGTGAAACGGGTGATCGAAAGTGTTCCTCTGCCGCCGTTCCGGCTCAGCCTTTCAGAGAAGGGAAACTTCGGGAATCTGCTCTGGGCGGGAGTGAAAGGAAATCAGAAGCTGAAGACTTACGTAAAGGATCTGAGAGAAGCGCTGAAAGAAGCAGGTATCCCGTTCGATCACGATAAATTCGTCCCGCACATTACGCTGGTGCGGAAGGCGGCGGCAAAGAAACCATATGAGGTACATTTGGGCAAGGCGGAGATGATGGTAAAGAAGGCCTCACTTATGAAATCGGAGATGAAAAACGGAAAAGTGGTTTACAGGGAAATGTAAGGGTTTTTCGCCTTCCTTTGGGGTATACTACAGGGATCTTCTGCATAGATTGTAAAAACAATTGATCCAGGGGATTTCATTGAAAGATTATATCTCAGAGAGAGCCGTAAAAATAGCAAATTATATTATACAGAACAATGCGACAGTCCGCCAGACGGCTCATGCATTTGGGGTGAGCAAGTCTACGGTGCACAAAGATGTGGCGGAAAGACTTCTCTATATTAATCCTCATCTGGCGGCGGAGGCACGGAAAGTGCTGGACGTCAATAAATCGGAGCGGCATATCCGGGGAGGGATGGCTACGAGAGAAAAATACCTTCATCAGCATGGGTAAAGAAATATGATCATCCGGTACAAAGAAATGTGCCGGGTGATTTTTTGCATATCCTTGTGTTTGGATTGTAAATCGGATAGAATTAGCTATAGAAAACGGTACGGTATGTCTACGGAGGAAACCGACATGAACCAAACACTAAAACTGTCCATACAGAAAATCTACCCAAACCTGCGCAGATCGGAAAAGAAAGTAGCAGATTATCTTTTGAGCTGTACAGGATCCTACAGAAGCCTGACGCTGGAGCGGATCGCCCGGGAATCGGATGTGAGTCAGCCTACGGTGATCAGGTTTATACGCGCGCTGGGTTATGCCGGTTTTAAAGAATTCCGGTATGTATTGGCGGAGGAACAGGAGGAGAAAACCGGCGCGTGGGACCACATTCTGTATGGATTTCCTTTTACGGAGTACGACCATGTGGAGGATGTGCCGGCTAAATTGATCAATACGACGATCGGCCACCTGAAGGATACTCTCCGGAATATTTCTCCGGATACATTGAAAGAGGTGGTGCAGGCCCTGATTCATGCGGAAAAAATCGCGGTCTACTATGTGGAAAATTCTGCCTGCACAGCCAGCGACCTGGTGACAAAGCTTTTGTATCTGGGTATGAACTGCTGTTCCTACAGCGATTATTATATGCAGAATGTCAGCGCGGGAAATCTGACAAAGAAGGATGTGGCGCTGGGGATCTCCTATTCAGGGAATTCCCGCAGTACGGTAGACGCCATGCGGACGGCTCATGAGAACGGGGTGAAGACGATCTCGATCACCAATTTTGAAAACAGTCTGATTGAAAAATATTCGGATCTGGTGCTGCGTACCAGCAACCGTCAGCACTTTTACGGAGACGCCATTTTCTCCAGGGTATCCCAGCTGGCGGTGGTGGATATGATTTACACCGGAATCATGCTCAGTGATTATGAAAAGTATACGGCGATCCTGGACCGGAGCAG
Organism: uncultured Lachnoclostridium sp.; assembly: GCA_944376715.1. Lineage (GTDB taxonomy): Bacteria > Bacillota > Clostridia > Lachnospirales > Lachnospiraceae > Hominiventricola. The sequence goes on from CALWDO010000042.1 coordinate 17,669, forward strand.
CAGGCTGATCCAGGCTCAGGCCTATCCTTTGGATGAGAAATAGCCGGATATTATTGAAGGTTTGCAACTGTTCCGGTCTGAACAGTTACAGAAATTTTACATATGTAAGTTTTTGCCTGTAGAAATGTAGAATTTCTACAGTTTTTTTTACGCTCTCTTTACAAATTTTTCCCTGCTTTTTGATAGCGGCAGAGCCGGAAAAATGGTTTCATATATCTGGACCTGAAAACGGCGCGGGACAAAGCGCCGTGAAAGAAGGAAGGAGTTAGAGCAGAATGCTTGAGATTAAGAATCTGAAAAAGTCATATGACGGGGTGACGATCCTGCACGACATAAATCTGGCGATCGACGACGGAGAGATCGTGTCGATCCTGGGACCGTCCGGATGCGGCAAGACGACGCTTCTGAACCTGGTCCTGGGGCTTGCGGACGCCGATGAAGGCGAGATCCTGTTTCAGGGGGAGAATGTGCTGAATGTGCCCATGGAACAGAGAGGGTTCAACATAGTATTCCAGGATTACGCGCTGTTCCCGAATCTGAATGTATACAAGAATATTACATATGGGCTTAGAAATAACCCGTCCATCTCCACCCGCCAGGAGGTGGAAGATCTGATCGATCTTCTGGGGCTGAGAGAACATCTGGATAAGAAGATCGAACAGCTCTCCGGAGGACAGAAACAAAGGGTGGCTCTGGCGCGGACCATGGTAATGAAACCGAAGATCCTTCTGCTGGATGAACCCCTGAGCGCTCTGGACGGGGTGATCAAGGAATCGATTAAGGCAAAAATCAAACAGATTGCCAGAGACTATCATCTGACGACGATTATCGTTACCCATGATCCGGAAGAAGCGCTGACTCTGTCAGACAAAGTCCTGATTATTCAGAATGGGACGATCTCCCAGTACGGGAAGCCGGATGACATCATCCAGAAGCCGGAGAACGATTTTGTGAAGGAATTTATTCTCAACCAGCTTCTCATCAAGAAGAACAATATTTTTACATTATTCAGACAGGGAAACGAGCCCAAGATAGCGGCGCAGGTGGGATGAAATGAACAGAAGGAAAGAGAATGAAATCAAAGGGATTTTTGGACTGGTTGTCCTGGTATTCCTCATTTTCCTGCTGATCCCGCTGGCACGTCTGTTCCTGAAATCTTTTATGGGAGATACCGGACTGATGCTGGGACATTATGCGGAGGTACTGACGGGCAGAGGATTCCTGGAGGCTTTTGGAAACAGCCTGCTGATTTCGTCCGTGAGCGCGGTAGTGACTACGGTTCTGGCTTTTATTCTGGCCTATGCGGTTCACTACTGTAATCTTCCCGGAGGATACAAGGGATTTATCAACCGGGCGGCGGTGGCGCCCATGCTGCTTCCGACGATTACATATGGATTCGCGATTATCTACTCGTTTGGAAAACAGGGATTGATTACGCAGCTGTTCGGCACGCAGCTTTTTGATATCTATGGTTTCAACGGGCTGTTGCTGGGATATGTGATCTATACCTTGCCGGTGTCGTTTCTGCTTCTGAGCAATACCATGAGTTATGTGGATAAAAAATTTTCCATCGTATCCCGGATCATGGGAGACAGTCCTTTCGCCACCTTCGTAGGGACCGTGCTTCGTCCGCTTCTGGGGACATTGGCAGCTTCTTTTGTGCAGTGCTTTTTTCTCTGCTTTACCGACTATGGAATTCCGGCGTCGGTGGGAGGCGAGTTTGAAGTAGTGGCAACCGTGCTTTATAACGAGATGCTGGGAAGCGTGCCAAATTTCAGCCGCGGAGCCTGCGTGGCCATGATGATGCTGATTCCGTCTGTGGTGACGATTGCGCTGCTGCACTATCTGGAAAAATACAATATCCGTTACAATAAGATCTCCCAGATTGAGATCCGCAAAGGAGCCGTCCGGGATGCGGTGTTCGGCGTGCTCAGCGCGCTGATCCTGCTGTGCGTACTCTCTGTATTTGCTGTGATCTTTGTGGTGCCGTTTGTGGACGAATGGCCGTACCGGATCCGGTTTACACTGGAACATGTGATCAGCGTATTCTCGGATAACAGTCTGATAACGGTGTGCCGGAATTCCCTGATCGCGGCATTTCTGACGGCGGCGGTAGGATCCCTGACCACCTACGGCGCCGCGCTTACCACGGCCAGAAGTCATCTGCCGGGGAAGGTCAAACAGGTGATCGAGAATATTTCCCTGATCACGAATACGATTCCGGGTATGGTCATCGGTATCGCCTACATGCTGGTATTTTCGGGTACGCCCCTGCAGAACACGTTGTTTATCATCATTATCTGCAATGTGATCCATTATTTTTCAACGCCGTATTTGATGATGAAAAGTTCCCTGACCAAAATGAACGCGTCCTGGGAGACGACGGCCATGCTGATGGGAGATACCTGGCTGAAGACGATTGTCCGAGTGGTGACGCCGAACGCCATGGGAACGATTCTGGAAGTATTCAGCTATTATTTTGTCAACGCCATGGTGACAGTCAGCGCCGTGATCTTTATCGCGGGAGCCAGAACAATGGTGATTACCACAAAGATCAAGGAACTGCAGTATTATACGAAATTCAATGAAGTATTTGTACTGTCGCTTTTGATCCTGGCGGTAAACCTGGCTGCGAAAAGCCTGTTCCATTATATAGCCACAGACAGGCAGAAAGTAAAGGTAAAAAAGACGGCGCGCCGTCCAGTGGTTTCAAAGTCGATAAGCTGAAAAATGAAAAGAAATGAGAGGAAAAGAAGAATGAAAAATGTGAAAAGACATATGTCCCTGTTACTTGCGGCAGCGATGCTGTCCGCAGCGGTTCTGACCGGATGCGGTTCCGGTTCAGGCGCGGCTTCGGGAGAAGTGGTGATCTATACCAATGCAGATGACGAGGCGATGGAAGCCATGAAACATGCTCTGGACGCCAACGGATATGAGGGCAAGTACCTGATGCAGTCTTTTGGAACCTCCGAGCTGGGCGGAAAACTGCTGGCCGAGGGAACGAATATTGAGGCAGATCTGGTAACCATGAGTTCTTTCTATCTGGACAGCGCCCAGGAAGAAAATTCCATGTTCAAGGATCTGGAATTCGACGCGCCGACGATCGACGAATATCCTTCCTTCTATACGCCGATCACAGCTCAGGAAGGCGCGATTTTCGTAAATACAGAGATGATGGCGGAAAATAATCTGCCCATGCCTGCCTGTCTGAAGGATCTGACCAATCCGGTGTACGAGGGACAGATATCGGTGACGGATATCCAGAGTTCCTCTACCGCATGGCTTCTGATGCAGGCTCTGGTCAGCACATACGGCGAGGATGGAGCAGAGGAAGTATTGGCAGGAATTTATAAAAATGCAGGCCCCCACATCGAGAGTTCCGGATCCGCGCCGCTGAAAAAAGTCCGCGCCGGAGAGGTGGCGATCGGATTTGGCCTTCGACATCAGGCGGTAGCTGACAAGGCAGACGGGCTTCCCATCGATTATATTGATCCTACAGAAGGCAATTTCTCCCTTACAGAGTCTGTGGCAGTGGTAGATAAAGGAGATAAGAGCAATCCGCTGGCCATGGAGATGGCGGAATGTATCATCAAGAACGGAAGAGAGGAACTTCAGCAGACTTATCCGCTGGCGATTTATGAAGGAGAAACGAACGACTCTGAAAATCTGTCCGCGTATCCTATGGTATTTCCGGAACCGCTGACCGTGGAACTGCTGGAAAAGCACCAGCAGATTTCCGAGAACGCGAAAGTACTGGCAGAGGAATTATAGATATAGAAAGAAGGGGAAAAGGATGCCGAATTATAAGTTATTGACGCCGGGACCGCTCACGACGACTGATACGGTGAAAAAAGAAATGATGTTTGACCATTGTACCTGGGACGACGATTACAAAAAGATTACTACAAAGATCCGTGGGGAACTGTTAAAGCTGGCGCATGTATCCGAGCCGGAGTACACGGCGGTGCTGATGCAGGGAAGCGGTACCTTCGGGGTAGAATCCGTGCTGACAAGCAGTGTGGGAGAAGACGACTGTCTGCTGATCCTGGCAAACGGTTCCTACGGGAAAAGGATGGCAGAGATCGCAGAGCATGCGGGACTTCATTATTATATGGAAGAATTTCATTACGACCAGATCCCGGATGCCGGGCGTGTGAAGGAAATCCTGAAAGAACATCCGGAGATCACCCATGTGTCCATGGTACACAGCGAGACGACTTCGGGAATTCTCAATGATATCGCATCTGTGACAAAAGCAGTAAAGGCAGCCGGAAAAACCATGATCGTGGACGCCATGTCCAGCTTTGCCGGCGTGGATATACCGGTGGGAGAGCTTCAGCTCGATTTTCTGATCAGCAGCGCCAACAAATGTATTCAAGGTGTGCCGGGATTCTCTTTTATCATCTGCCGCAGGAAGGCGCTGGACCAATGTGAGGGGAAGGCCAGGAGCCTGTCCCTGGATCTGTACGATCAGTGGAAGACCATGCAGGCGGACGGAAAATGGAGATTTACTTCCCCCACGCATGTGGTGCTTGCATTCGCGAAAGCCCTGGAGGAATTGGACGAGGAAGGCGGTATCGAAGCCCGCAGCCGTCGTTACCAGGAAAATAACCGCTATCTGATCAGTCATATGAAGGCTATGGGATTTATCCCTTATGTGTCGGAAGAACACCAGGGACCGATTATCACTACTTTCTTCTATCCGGAGAACAGGAACTACACTTTTGATGAGATGTACCGTTACATCAAAGAGAGAGGCTATGCGATTTATCCCGGCAAAGTGACGGATGCAGATACTTTCCGCATCGGAAATATCGGGGAGATCTATCTGGAAGATATGGAAAAACTCTGCCGGATTTTCCGGGAGTTTCTTCAGGCAAAGGGGGCGGCGGCATGAAATGTGAAGCGGTGATCTTTGACTGGGCCGGGACGACTGTAGATTATGGGTGCTTTGCTCCGGTGCAGGCTTTTATGGAAATTTTCCGCGCATACGGAATCGAACCGACGATGGAAGAAACAAGAAGACCCATGGGTATGCTGAAATGGGACCATATCAAGACTATGCTGCAGATGGAGCGCATCGGGGAAGAATTCCGCAGGATTCACGGCAGAGATTTCACGGATGCGGATGTAGACGCCATGCACAACCGTTTTCAGGAGATGCTTCTCGGCATCCTGGACAGGTTCTCCGATCCGAAAGATTATGTGAGAGAAACGGTGGAGGCGCTTCGCAGGAAAGGGATCCGGATTGGATCTACTACCGGATATACCGACGTCATGATGGAAATCGTGACCAGAGAGGCAGCGAAGAAAGGTTATGAACCGGATTGCTGGTTCAGTCCGGATTCTGTCCAGCATATGGGGCGTCCCTATCCGTATATGATTTTCCGGAATATGGAAATGCTCCGGGTCGCGTCCGTAAAAAATGTGATCAAAGTGGGCGATACCATTTCTGATATAAAAGAAGGCAGAAACGCGGGCGTGTTCACTGTGGGAATCGTCGAAGGGAGCTCTGAGATGGGGCTGACCAAAGAGGAGTACGAAGCCCTGGACGATGAAACCAGAGAGCAGATGATCCGCAGAGTAACGGACCGCTATATGGAAGCTGGCGCAGATCGGGTAATCCGGGATATCCGCGGGGTGCTGGAGCTGGTTTAGCCGAAATAAGAATGAAAAATGGAACAGAAAGGTGTCCTGTGCATTGCGCAGGCCCTTTTTTTCATGTAAAATTTATTTGACTTATAATTTACAGTTTAAGGAATATTTTGGAAAGAAACAGAAGGGCAGGGATGAAAGGATGAAAAGAAAACCCAGGATATTAGTGGCAGGCAGTTTCGTCATGGATCAGATCGCATCGACAGAAGTCTTCCCCGGCGAAGGCGAGACTGTGCTGGGAAGATCCTTCCAGAAAGCTCCGGGCGGGAAAGGAGCGAATCAGGCAGTACAGGCGGCCAGGCTTGGCGCGGAGGTGACCATGTTCGGAAAACTGGGCAGGGACGCGAACGGGGAGGAGATGCTGGAAACGTGCCGGAAGGCGGGAATCCATACCGAAGACGTTCTGTTTGATCCGGTGCTGGCTTCCGGCTGTTCTGTGATAATCTTGGAAGAGAAGCCTGGGGAATCCACCAAAAACCGGATTATTGTAATTTCAGGATCTAACATGAGCATTACAAAAACAGAAGCAGAGTCCCTGAGAGATAAGATCCGGAATTATGACCTGCTGATGCTGCAGCTGGAGATTCCCATGGAGATCAACGAGTATCTTGCGGAGATGGCCTTTGAAAACGGAGTGCCGGTCATGCTGAATTCGGCGCCAAGCGCTCCACTCTCGGATTCCTTGCTTTCCCATCTTGCCTTTATTTCGCCGAATGAGCATGAAGCGGAAGATCTGACAGGGATTTCGATCCGCCGGGAAGGGGATCATGTGAATCTGGAAGATGCAAGAGCGGCTGCGGAAGCGCTGAGAGAGAAAGGAGTTCAGAACGTACTGATCACGCTGGGGTCCGGAGGAGCGGTACTGCTGGGTCCGGACGGATTTGTGCACAGTCCGTGCGTGGAGGGCATCACAGCCGTGGACCCCACAGCTGCGGGAGATTCCTTTGTGGGAGCCTTCTGTGTGGGAACCTGCTGCGGATGGACGAATCAGGAACTGCTGCAGTTTGCCAACCATACGGCGGCATTGACAGTTTCCGCCATGGGAGCGATGCCTTCACTTCCTTCTCTTGAAAAAGTGGAACGGTTCATGGCTCAGAAAAATATTCTTCTTCCGGATATTTCCATATTGAAGTAAAAAGTACTTACATGCATATTCTTTTGTGTGGTAGACTGAATATAGAAACGATGATGTGGCGTACAGGACAAGGAGGATTGAGTATGCATGAATATGAGATTATTCACGAGATTGTGAATGCCTGCGGGGGAGCGGGAAGAGCGGAGACCGCGATCATCGAGGCAGACGCGGAGAGCCCGGAAGCGTACATGAAAAGTGTTCATCCGGATGACTTCGATAAAGCGGTAAGGTCCGAAAAAGACGGAGCCGTCGTCTATACGCTGGCGCTAGGCGCGGTGACACACAAGTACACATTTCAGGAATAAGGATGGAGCAGCTTTCATTAAGAAGGCTGCTCCGGTTCTTTTCCCGGCCATATATGAATTGTGTGATTGTCTGTGAACCGTATGGTCCAGCCATGCGCCTGGAAGATCTGGCATACGATGCGCAGTCCCATAATGTGAGGCACGCCGGGGGGCTGTTCGGATGCGGAGGGTACAGAGACGTCCCGGTTCAGCAGTCGGATGATTTCGTCGGGAATGCCGCAGCCATCGTCAGAGACCTGAAAACAGATCCCTTCCGCGTCCGGGCAAGCGGTAACCGTGACCGTACAGCCCTGGGGATTGTGCCGGATACTGTTGTGGAGCAGATTGCGGAACGCTCTCAGGATCAGCTGGCGGTCTCCTTTGACCAGCATTTTTTCCACGCCCGGATCAATATACAGATCAAAAGCATAACGGTCAGGCAGCCCCTGGTTGTAGAATCCGCTGACGATCTCGCGCAGCAGTCCCGCAGGAGAAAAGGAGGACAGGCGCAGGGGCTGCATGTCATATTCCAGTTTGGACGTCAGATTCAGGTCCTCGATCAGCTGCTTGATCTGAAGACTTTGTTCTTCGATCAGCCGGGACTGCTGTCTGTGGTCCGGACTCAGAGCCGGATCCCCTTTCATGGTATCGGCATATCCCATGATCAGCGAAAGGGGCGTGCGAATATCGTGAGAGACGCCGGAGATCCAGGCAGTCCGGGCGTCGTCCCTTTTCTTCAGATGCTTTTTCTGCTGTTCCAGAATCCGGGACGTCTGATTCAGCTGCCGCGCCAGCAGCTCCGTCATGCCTTTTTCCGGGAGCCGGATCGCCTCCTGCCGGGAAAGCCGCTCGATTCCCACAGCTACAGAGCGCAGGGAACGGTAGAAGAAAAATCCCAGCAGCAGACACAGAACTGCGACAAAAAGCAGGTTGCAGATCAGCCCCGCCCCTATGGCATTGGGGATCTTGTCCAGAAAAGACAAGGATTCACTGAC
>CALWDO010000043.1 GCA_944376715.1 uncultured Lachnoclostridium sp.
GGTGCAACCCCATGGCTCCTATCTCATACAATTCTAAGTGCAACAGACTATGTTGCATTTAAATTTTCAACTGACCAAATTATATTAGTAATAGGATTAAAAAATATAAGGAGTGGCTGCATATGATATCGTTTCTTCATAAATTAATTTGTGGGATCTGGCAGTGGGCCGCGTGTCTGAATGATCGGATATTCCGCGGAAATGCAGATTTTTCCGGCTGGATGACACAGGAAAATGCCGGATTCTCCCAGGACCACGGCAATCAATATCAGCCGTCGACAGACGCGCTGGTACGTATCCTGAAAAGATATCCGATCAGTCAGGAAGACCGTATCCTGGATATAGGCTGCGGAAAGGGAAAGGCCATGTATCTGATGAGCCGTTATCCTTTTGGCGCGGTTCGGGGATATGATTTGTCGGAGACTCTGACAGAGATTGCCAATGACAATTTCCGCAAACTGGGGCTGGATGGCCGCTGCCGGGCATTTCGGGCAGATGCGATGGAGTTTCAGGACTATGACGAATATAATTATTTCTATCTGTTTAATCCGTTTCCGGAAGAAGTGTTCCGTGTCATGCTCGGTCATCTTATGGACAGTCTGAAACGAAGGCCGAGATCCTGTACGATGATCTATCTGCATCCGGTATGTCATGAATATCTTATACAAAATACTCCATTTAAGCTGACCTGGAAGAAAAAATCATGGATTGACTGGTTCGACTATTATTGTTATTCCTACACTGTGCCGGAAGATCAATAATTGCGGCATAAAACGACAGGAAATCCCGATTGAAATCAATCTGTGGTTCTGCTAAAATAATGCACAGAAAGAAGATACAGCATCCGCATAAGATCTAATTCTTATGCGGATCGTTTATGCATAAAGCAGACGGAGGAAAAGACGTGCGGGATTTTGAGTCTGAGGAGAAGTTAAGACAGCAGCAAAGAGAGATGCGAAGAGCAAAGATCCGGGAGATGAGAAGACTGAGAGAGAGACGCAAAAAGATACTGCTCATAGCAGGAGCGGTTGTGGTCATATGTTTAGGTGCGGGCGGCATAAAGCTGCTGGGGAATATGGCAAAAAAAGAAGAACCGCCTGCTCAGGCATCTGTGCAGGAAAATACAGAAAATATGGAAACGGCTGATACAGAAGATACAATTTCTGTTCAGACGGCTTCGGAGGAAGACGCGGAAGAAGCGACTGCGGAAGAAACCGCGTCGAATACAGAAGATACAGCGGAAGAGGATCAGGAAGAGGAACAGGCGGTAAATCCGGACATCCCGTTTGCGTCCGGCTATACCTTTGAAGGCGCGGACAGCGCAGCGGCTGTCAACGCAGAGACCGTGCTGAGCACTTACGCGCTGCTCGTCGATCTGGACAATAATACGGTGGTGGCCCAGAGAAATGCGGGCGACCGGATGATTCCGGCATCCATGACGAAAATATTGACGGTGTTGGTGGCGGCTGAGCATGTGACGGATCTGGACGATACCTTCACGATCACCAGAGAAATTACAGATTACAGCTATTCCAATGACTGCAGCGCGGTGGGCTTTGGAGATGGCGAGACCGTGACTGTAAGAGATCTTTTTTATGGCACTGTGCTCCCGTCGGGTGCAGATGCGGCAGCGGGTCTGGCCTTTTATGTGTCTGGTTCTCTGGAAGGCTTTGTAGACCTGATGAATGAAAAACTGGACGAACTGGGTCTTTCTGATACGGCTCATTTTACCAACTGTGTCGGCCTTTATGACGAAAATCACTACTGTACCCCTTATGATATGGCTGTAATCCTGAAGGCGGCAGTGGAGAATGAACTCTGCCGGGAAGTGTTGTCCGCACATACCTATACCACATCCCCGACGGAACAGCATCCGGAAGGGATCACTATCTCCAACTGGTTCCTGCGCAGGATCGAGGATAAAGAGACGAACGGCGAAGTCGTCTGCGCCAAAACAGGATATGTGGCGCAGTCCGGCAGCTGCGCGGCCAGTTACGAGGTTACCGACAGCGGCAAACATTATATCTGTGTGACCGCGGATACCTACAGCAGCTGGCGCTGTATCTACGATCACGTAGCCATCTATCAGGAGTATACAGAGTAGAAAATCACTGCAATATTTTTTCAAGAAATGTATCTGTTCCCAAAGCTCCATATCCCCAGTTTTCACTGACCATCCGGCACATGGACTTATAGTTGCCGGATGGTGTCAGCCGGGCGGAAGATTTATTATATAAAATCATATCTTCATCTATGATGGCGATTAACTCCCGGGCTGCCGTATCGCAGTTGTGGTTATATATTTGATATTTGGGTGTTTGTGGATCTTCCTGGAGAAATCTAAGTTCTTCGTTAATCATGCTCTTTTCCAGGGCAGAGAGAGGTTCTGCTCCATGGAGTTGTGCATATAAGGTTTCATATTGGTCACCAGCTTCTATATATGGAGTTATTGACCGGTGGATTAAATTATACTGTTCTCTCGAAATGTACCGATACAATATACGATCAAAATCTATACATTCTTCAAAATTGATCTTTTCGTCTTCCGACATGGAAGGACTTCCGGTTTTCAAAAAGTTTTCCGTTTCCGAAGCATCCATGTCAAATTCTTTCATTTTCCCGATTCCTTCATTTCCCATTAAGCATTGAAACAGGTTATATTGCATGCCATTATAGCTGAAAATTTGTCCATTTCCATCTTCATCAATTAATAATAGCGCTGAGTGCCCCAATCCCTTCATTCCGTCTAAATTCAACAGATAACAAATCCTGCACGTATATTCATCAGAAGAAGATACCTTACGTCGTGGGGGCTGATATAAAATAATTTTGTAAAAAAGGTACAGCCCCCAAAATATAAGGAACACTGATACAATCGTTATTCTATATTTGGTACGATTTGAGGTTAAATGAATTTTTCTATGTAGCAACAAATCCATGTCTTTTCTCTTTTCAAGTAATCGTATTTTTAACAGCAGGTCGATGCGTTGTGTTAAAAATAACATTGAATCTAACGCTTGATTAGTTCTTTGGCCTCTTTTCCAGTAAGATGATCAATGGTCATTTCCAGCATACATAACGGAGCCCATTCCCGTTCAATGGCGTCCTGGCGGTTTTCAGGCGTATCTTCCGGAGCATATTTAACCGCAAGCTTTTTGATGGCATCCATTTTTTCGTAATCGTCTTCCAGTATCCGTATGGTACCGAAGGCGATCACACTCCGGAAATAGGTGGTATATTCTTCCGGAACAATCTGATCCTGTCCGATTACGCAGAAGGATGCTTTGGGATTCCTTTTGATGGCATCCAGCTTGTGACCGGATTTTGCACAGTGAAAATAGATCTTCTCGCCGTCGTATACATAACTGATAGGGACTGCATAGGGATAACCGTCGTCTCCCGACAGAGCCAGTACACCGGAAGTCCCCTGCGTCAGGATTTCATCGCAGGCTTCTTTTGTCATCTGCTGTTTTTTTCTTCTCATTTCACGAAACATATTCAACTTCCTCTCATTCAGAAATAGTTATAATAAAGATTGCTCTTTTTCTGAGATTCCAATATAGCAATCGTCTGCTGAAAAGTCAATTATTTCTGAATCAAAATATCAGTCAGCTCAGACCATGTGAATATTTTTTTAACAGACGTTCTATCTGCAAATTGAGGTTTTCCGGCATTCGGTTGCCGGCTGACCGGGATGTCTTGATCCAGAGGTCCAGGTTTTTGTATCCCGGACGGACGTTCTTTCCGGATGAAGACGGTTTTTCCGATACCTGCAGCCGGACCTGAACAATCCTCTGCTCAAACAGAGGGATGACGATATAGTACAGCCGGTCGTCATGGAAGGACAGATAACCTGCTTCATGGCCGGACTGATTTTTCAGATAGAGTCTGTGCCTGTGGATGCCGGCAGGGAAGAGAAGTTCTCCCGGCTGAACGGATATTTTCCGGTCGGACATTTCCAGCATGGAAGGAATATGATAGATATGCTCTCCGGTTTTTGACGGTTTTACTTCCCGGGCAAGTTCATGGGGCAGGGCGGTACTGTCCATAAACTGCTGCGCCAGCAGATAGGCAAGTTCCGCCTGTACGTCCCGGCGCAGAGCAGGAGAGGGCTCCTGGCAGAGCATGGCGTCTGTCTCATCCAGGATTCTTTTGCTGCACTGATAGATGCTCAGAAGAAACAACGGAAAATCCTCGTCTGTGGTCCAGAGATATTTTCCCCGTGCGATACAGATATTCCCCAGGACGCCTCCCTCACGATCTTCTGCATAATGAAAGATTTCTCGTTCCCGGTAGGCATGTATGTTAACGGGCGCATTCCAGGCATCCCCGCGCTTCCTGCCGGGCGCACCGCTTTTTTTCGTTTTCTGGTTTGCCGAAGAGTGATTTTCTGGAAGTTTTTTCAGCGCCGCGTATGCAAGATTGATTTCCTGAGCCTGACGGGTCATATGTCCGGCGGAAGACAGATTCATATCCGGATGCGCCTGCATCATCAGCTGCCGATACCTTTTCTTTATTTCTTCTTTTCCTGCTCCATCAGGAAGCCCGAGGATCCGGTACGCTTCTTTTCTGGTCAAAACTTTCCTGCCTCCGATTATCTGATATGTTTAAAATGATACCTCCACTTTTGAGTGAAGTCAATCAGCCGTATACCAGATGCAGAACTTGCCGCCATATCTCATATATGGTATGATCAAACCGGCATTCATCAATCAGGAAAAACAGGAGGCGCAAAATGGACAAGAGAAGAATTATCATAGACACAGATCCGGGAATCGACGATGCGGCCGCGATTTCGCTGGCAATTATCAGCAATCGATTTGACATCCGGCTGATCAGCGCTGCGGCGGCTAATGTGGACGTAGATAAGACCACAAAAAACGCGTTGAAACTGGTAGAATTTTTCGGCGTAGATATTCCGGTGGCACGCGGCTGTGAGCGTCCGCTCCTGCACGAGCTGGAAAGCAGCCCGGATATTCACGGAGAGAGCGGGATGGACGGATATGATTTTCCGGAACCGCGGAAAAAGCCTTTGCCGGTACACTCTGTAGAAGCTATGCGGCGTGTGATTATGGAGGAGGAAGGCAAGACTACGCTGGTAACGATTGCCGCCCTGACCAATGTGGCGCTGCTTTTTACCATGTATCCGGAGGTGAAAGGGCGGATCGACGAGATCGTCATGATGGGCGGAGGCATCTTCCGGGGGAATGCGACTTCTGCAGCGGAATTCAACATCTACATCGATCCTCATGCGGCGGCTATGGTGTTCCGGTCCGGAGTGCCCATCCGGATGGCCGGGCTGGATGTGACAGAACACGCGCTGCTTCACAAAGACTGCCTGATAAAGATGCGGGACAGCGGACGCGTGGGACATATGCTGTATTCTATATTTTCCCACTACCGGGACGGAGATATGGATACTGGACTTGCCATGCACGATCCTTGTACCATTGCCCTGATGCTGGAACCGGATATGTTCCGGATGGAAGACCATTACATAGAAGTCGTTACAGAGGGAATTGCCGCCGGAGCGCTGGTGACAAATCTGGAACGGAAGATGAAGATCGGCTGCGCTCCCAATGTGAGCGTATGCATGGGTATTGACGAAAAGCGGTTCGAAGAATGGTTTACAGATATGATTTGCCGGTAAATCATAACAAATATAACGCCCGCAACCTTATGTTGCGCATTTGCAACCGCATTTTGGTGGCGTTTCCGGCCGGATGGAAATATACTGGCAGCATAAGGAGGCAGTCGATATGACGTTTGGAGAAAAACTACAAAAGCTCAGGAAAGAGGCAGGTCTTTCGCAGGAAGAATTCGCAGACCAGATGGGAGTGTCCCGCCAGGCGGTCAGTAAATGGGAGAGAGACAGCGGGTATCCTGAGACGGAGAAGATTATCCGTATGGGGAGAATCTTTCATGTGACTCTGGACTATCTTTTAAATGAAGAAGGACAGAACGAAGAACTTGCGGAAGAAAAAAACGAAGAGAAAGGGATGTATGTGAGCCGGGAGATGGCGGACGGATTCCTTGCTTTCCGACAGAGAAAATCTTTCCGTACCGGACTTGCATGGGGACTGATAGCCGGAGGACTTTGCCTCTCCATATGGTGGACAGAACCGGGAATGATCCTGTACATGGTACTCATAATTGTGAGCGTCGTGCTTTTGTTCTCGGTAAAGCTGGCGGATAATCCCTACCGGAGAATCGAAAAGGAACCGCTGGTCTTTGACGAACAGGTGAAAGCGGACCTGAACACGGCGTTTTCCGAGCGGAAAAAGACAGCGTATCTTCTCCGGCTTACAGGAATCGTGCTGATCGCAGCGGGAATATTGATCTGTCCGCTCATCACGACCTGGGTTCCGCTGGTGGATGATATCATTTTTGCCGCCGGCCTGGCCGCGGCAGGTGTCGGCATCTTCCTCTGCATTTATATGACCGGCATCCTGAGAGCCTATCGCCTTCTTATGAAACAGGAAACAGAGTAAGAAAGGCGGAGCGCGATATGAAGAAAAAAGCGGTTTTACTGATGGCGCTGTCATGTATTCTGCTCACCGGCTGCGTATCGGTGGGCACGACAGACGCTGCGGGAGATCAGAGCAAAAAGAAACAGGAAATCCAGATTTACGCGGGAGACGGCGCGGACTGGATCCGGACGCTGGATGATCCGGATGACATCGAGGATTTTATACAAGACCTGGATATGGAAAACTGGAAGCAGGGAAGCGTTCCCGAGGACGCGACTGTCTCCGGTCAGTTTATACTTATGAGTGAAGAAACACAGAAACTGGGGCAGAGAAAAGAAGATCTGGAAATGGTGGAACTGTGCAGACTGTATCTTTTTGAGGATAGTTCCTGTGTGAAGCTGGAACTGGGGGCGGAGGAATCATTATCTCAGTTTTTAGAACAAAGCCTGAGTCTGGAGCCGACGGATTCTATGACAGATTATGTCTTTCAGATTCCGGAAGAGAGCGCGGAGGCATTGCAAAGTTATCTTTAATACAGCGGCACTGTATCTGTTTAGGGTCCGTTACCGTGTGCTGGTTCTGGAAAAAGAACAGTTCGGCGGACAGATCATGATCACCTCAGAAGTCGTTCATGTGATGAGCGTCCCGTGTCTGGTGACGGACGACGGAGGAGTCACATTTGGAAAAAAGAATATCGCCCAGCTCATAGAATGGCTGTCGGCAAAATAATTTATGAAAAATCCCTGCGGAGTATGTCTGCAGGGATTTTTGGCAGCCGCTTTGCTGTTACTGATGCAGAAGCGGAGAGATTCTCTTATAAAGGATGAATGTAACGAGTCCGTTGATACCGGCTTTGATCAGGTTGAAGCCAACGATAAAGGGCATCAGAGTCCATACGACGCTTGCCGGCACACCCATAAAAATAGGAGTGATAACCATATTTGCGCCCATCATGACGACAGCCATAGCGCAGGCGCCTGTCGCGAGGGCGATTACAGATCTCTTTTTCGTCTTATGTTTCCAGTAAATACTTCCTGAAGTCACCACCAGTACGCCGGTAGCGATTACATGCATAAGGATACCATACAGGCCGCTGGCCGCGCTGACTGTGATACCCTGGATCACAGAAGTAACAATCGTAAGAATCAGTCCCGCTGCAGGTCCAAAAGCGAAAGTACCGATCAGAATCGGAATATCAGCCGGGTCATACTCCAGAAAGGCGACTGCCGGGAATATGGGGAAGTGTATCAGGTAGACAAGTACGATGGACAAAGCCACCAGCAGGCCCATTTTAACGACCTTCAAAGTGTTCCCCTGTGTTGTTGGCTGCGTGATTTCGTGTGACATTTCAAATTCCTCCTAAAAATAAATATATTTTGAAGAATCTGACAGGAAAAATAGAGTCCTGAACGTAAAAAATCCTGAAATATAAATATTTCAGGACAACCAAACAGAACTGAATTTCGTTTCTTTCATCCGGACTATACCGTTGGTATGGGAGTTACACCCATTCTGCTATCTGTGATACGCCACGTCAAGCTCGCGGACTCACGGCAACTGCCGAACACCGCCAGTGAGGAATTGCACCTCGCCCTGAAACAGATTTTTCTCATGACAATACTACCACCACATACGTACTTTGTCAACAGTCCGGGATTTTTCGAAAAGTCGCCCCGAAAAATTTACGGAGAATTAAGTTGTGAAAAAGGAGAGAATCGTCTATACTTTTCTTAGAAAAAGGCCGCCCGATAATTACGGGGCAGGGAAGGAGATTATCCAATGAAACTGAAATTAAAGCTGCTTCTGGGAGTCGTGGTGCTTCTGGCTGCAGGCGTCTACTACTATGTGACAATCCCCGCGTTTAACATCCATTCCAACGGATTCTGGCTGTTCGTCGTATCGTTGGTAGTGGTGCTTGGCGGACTGCTCAGTATCCGAAAGCTCCGGGACGGTTATGCAGTAAAAGATATCAAGATATTGAAGGTCGCGTTGATTCTGGCAGGCGCGCTGGTGATTATCTATATTATCGGAAGCGTGCTGTCCTCCCCGATCATTAATTCCAGAAAATACCATAATCTGATGACCGTGGAAGACGGGACTTTTACAGAAGATATTGCGGAGGTGGATTACAATGAGATACCGCTCCTGGACAAAAGCTCCGCGTCTCTTCTCGGAAACCGTATGATGGGTACACTGGTGGATATGGTGTCGCAGTTTGAAGTCAGTGAATTGTATACCCAGATCAATTATCAGGGTAAACCGGTACGTGTGACGCCGCTGGTCTACGCCAGTCCTGTTAAATGGCTGACAAATATGGGAAAGGGAATCCCCGCGTATATCATGATCGATATGGCGACGCAGGATACGCAGTGTGTACGGCTGGAAGAAGGGCAGTACATCAAGTATTCCCAGTCTGAATATTTTAACCGGAATATATACCGTCATCTGCGTTTCCGGTATCCTACGTTTATCTTTGACAGGCTGAGTTTTGAGATCGATGAAGAAGGCACGCCGTACTGGATCTGTCCCGTGAAACAGTTTAATATCGGTCTGTTCGGAGGACAGACCATCGGAAAAGTGGTATTGTGCAATGCAATCACCGGGGATACTGTATGCTATGATATTGAAAACTGTCCGGAATGGGTGGATTCCGTCTATTCGGCAAACTTGCTGATCCAGCTTTATGATTATTACGGATTGTACGCTAACGGATTTCTGAACAGTGTGCTGGGACAGAAGGGATGCCTGAAGACCACGGACGGTTATAATTATCTGGCTATGGAAGACGACGTATGGGTGTACACCGGCGTCACTTCCGTCAGCGGCGACCAGTCAAACGTGGGATTTGTCCTGATGAATCAAAGAACTATGGAAGCCAGATATTATGCCTGTCCGGGAGCGGAAGAATATTCCGCCATGTCATCGGCAGAGGGTCAGGTACAGCATCTGGGTTATCGGGCTACCTTCCCGCTGCTTTTAAATGTGGCGGGCGAACCGACTTATTTTATGGCACTGAAAGATGCTGCCGGGCTGGTAAAACAATATGCCATGGTAAATATCACCAGATACCAGAATGTGGCTATCGGCGATACGGTGGAAGAGTGCGAGCAGGCTTATCTGGAACTGATCGGAGCGGAAAAAGTGACAGAGGAAGAAAAAGCGGAATCTCTGCAGATCTCCGGAACGATTTCCGTTCTTACACAAGTGGTTCTGGACGGTAATTCCCGTTATTATGTCATGCTGGAAGGCGACGAACGGATCTATGATGTGCCTGTGGCCCAGTTTTCTCAGATTATCCGGTACCAGGCAGGCGATCCGATCACGATCCATTATCTGGAGGGCGATGAACTGCAGACGGTGGTAGAAATCTTATAAAGGTTTGACACTGCATCCTGACAGAATTATAATATAAATTATGGAAAATAACTGGACAGGAAGGAGCAGAACATGAAGGCAAGAGTTTATTTTACAAAAGAGATTACTCCGGAAAAAGTGGTCGAGATGTACCGTGCTCTCGGTGTGGAACTTCCGGGAAAAGTAGCGGTAAAAGTGCATTCCGGTGAAAAGGGAAACCAGAACTTTCTGCATCCGGAATTCTGGCGTCCCATGGTAGAAGAAGTCCATGGAACAATTGTAGAATGCAATACGGCTTATGGCGACGCTACGGGAGGAGTGCGCGACAATACAGAGTCTCACATGAATCTCATGGAGGAGCATGGGTGGACGAAGTATTTTGACGTTGACTTGATGGATGCGGAAGGACCCGATGTGGTATGGCCTATCCCCAATGGCAAGATCCTGAAAGAAAATCATCTTGGTAAAGATATTGAAAATTATGATTCCATGCTGGTGCTGGCTCATTTTAAAGGACATCCCATGGGCGGTTACGGCGGAGCGCTGAAACAGCTGGCTATCGGATGCGCATCCCGTGCCGGTAAGGCTTTGATTCATTCCGCAGGTAAAACCGATGACCGTTTTGAGACATGGAACCAACATGCCAGCAGTGTAGAGTTCCCGGAAGCTATGGCGGACGCCGCTTCCAGTATAACGTCCCATTTTAAAGACCATATTGTATTTATCAATGTCATGAAAAATCTTTCTGTGGACTGCGACTGCTGCGCGGTAGCCGAGGACCCGTGCATGAAAGATATCGGCATACTCGCGTCCACTGATCCGGTGGCTATCGATCAGGCATGTATCGATCTGGTATTGCAGTCAGACGATCCGGGGCGTGATCATTTCATGGAACGGGTCAACAGCCGTAATGGCATCCATACCATTGAAGCCGCCGCAGATCTGGGAATGGGTACACGCGAATATGAATTGATCGAGATGTAATAATTGCATTTTTTCAGCCGAGGCTCCATCTATGCGATGGAAATCCCGGCTGACTTTTTTTGCAGAAGAGGCCGTGTGCAGGGCGCTGGTAAAACGATATCGCAGCAGCACTGCTGTTGCTGGTATTTCACAGAAGAGGCCGTGTGCAGGGCGCTGGTAAAACGGCATCCCTTGGTTAAAAAAAGAGTTCATGCTGCCGTTTTACCCGTTCACGCACCTGTTTCAGAAAGTTCTCCGGACCGAGGATCCGTATGACCGGACCAAAAGAAAGGAGCTCGATCAGGAGTTCCGTTTCGTCGGACGGATCATAATAGAGAGAACAAAGCCAGGTATCTGTATCGGGGTCATATACCGTCCGTTTTTCGTAATTGGCGAAATGAAGCATGCACCGTTCCAGGGCGTTCCGTTCGTTTGCAATGCGGATCTGCACCGGCTCCGGTCTGTTTTCGGATAAAAAAGGTGTATTCCAGTCAAAACCGGCAGGGACCGGATTTCTGGATAAATGACATCCTTCTATACGCGCAAGATTCAGGATCATGGGCGCCCCGATGCGTCCATGACGGACGGATATGCCAAGCAGGCGGAACTTATCGTCCTTTTGCGAATACTGAAGACGGCAGGGCAGTATTTCCATCGTCATGTGTCTGCCTTTTTTCCCTGAGTAAGCGGTGAACAGAGGCTTCCGGCTGCTTATGGCCTGTAAAATCGTCCGGAAAACCGTCCGGTAAGCCGGATCCTCGTAAGAGTCTCCATCGGCATACTGGTCAAAGCAGCGGAAATCCTCCTGCCGGTACAGGGCAGGGATCTCTTTTAGTTCTTCTGAAAGATGCGTCAACTGTTCCTCTGTGAAAAAAAGTCGGAAGCGGACGTCGTTTAAGAGGGCTTTCAGCCAGGATTTCTGAAGCGAAGTCAGAGGCGTTTTCAGGGAAGCGATCCGGAGTGCGGATTTCCATGTTTTTTCCCCATCCTTTTTCAGCAGGGCAGACCAGGGTCCTTTCGTAAGTTTTGGGACGATGACAGAAGCGCTTTCTTCAAAAGCGCAGGCCCGGACCAGACGGTACATATCCTGCAAAGTGAGCGGGGTATGAAAAGACTGCTCCAGAATGCGCCGCACTGCCTGAAAGTAAGAACCGTATATTTCTTCAAACAATGTGAAAGTTTCAGCCGTTGTTTTCTTTGCGTTCATCTTTTTCCTCTTCTCCGTACATTTGATACATCGCTTTCAGATCGGCGGTTACTTTATCCAGAACGGCCTGATTGCTGCATTGAAGATCCAGGATCCTTCCGGTAAAGGATTTGATCCAGGGCAGCATTTCATTCGTATCGAAAAAAGTTCCCATATAAAGCCATACATTTTCCCGGACCTGCTGAACTTCGCCTCCGCGTCCTTCCCTCCTGAGCCGGTTGATGATGTGTCCTTCGCTTGCTTCGTCGATGTACAGGGTCATGCACAGGGTCTCCATACGGCTTCGGCCGCCGAAAGAAACGCCCCAGCAGTAAGGCAGGTTCCGGCGGAGATTTTCCCTGTGTAACTCATATTCCGGACAGATTTCCAGCGCTCTGGGATGAAATATACAGTCCAGCCGGAGACAGTTGAAGCGGCGCTTCGGAGGAAAGTAGACGCAGAGATAGCGCCTTCCAGTCTGCGCGCTCACAAAGATCTGCAGAGGCAGGCCCGTCAGCTGCACAGATTTTCCGGACCGGCTGCTGCGGTTCTCAAAAGAAAGGAAACGGTGTTCCCGCATGGCGGAAAGAATCGTCAGCAGGACCTCGTCTTCCAACGTATGTACACAAAAATAGTGTTTCCAGCAAAACAGATCGTTGCTGAGGAATTCCCGGTCCAGAATCGTGCTCCCCACGACCCCGAAAGGGGCTGTCTCTGAACTGAATTTTACAGCATTCTGTATGACGTTCCATAGCTGCGTATCTTTTTCCAGATTAAGCGGTTCAGCCAGCTGATAGGAAAGCGATTTTCCTCTTTTTTCAGAACGAAGAATTCCCAAAGACTCATATTCCCGGCATTTCAGCCTTATGATCTGAGCATCCAGGATTTTTCCATAGCGCAGAGAAATGTCGTCGCAGAGTTCCGGCACCGTGCGCGGGCTTCCGTCGGAGAGCAGATCCAGCAAAAAGAAGTGCAGCAGCAGATCCCGGTCTGTGAAACTTTTGGACTTCCAGGCCGCATAGAGCGGATTGCTGAGAATCTGTTTGCTGTCCATGCGGATGGAGATCTGTTTTCCCTTGGAAGTATAATCAGAATGAATGTATCCTGACAGATAGTTTTCGATACGGCGGCGCTCATTGTCATAGGTGCGCCCGCTCTTTTCTCCGTATTCCCCCCGGACCTTGAACCCGTAAAGGAAAAACTGGCGCATATAATCGCGGATGCGGTCAAAGCTTTTAATTAATTCCTGAAATTCGGCCATGCAGCAGCTCCTTGCAGTAAACAAAACAGTTACAAAAATTATAATATATGGGACAGGTTTCCTCAAGCTCTCGCATCTTTTTTTAAATGATTCTGGAAATCATTGCCTCTATAATAAAGTCATCAGCAAGAGGAAAGGAGAAAAAACATGTTTGCAATCGAAAGTAAAACGGGATCTTATCCCATCAAAATATGGCTGGAAAGCGAAAAGGATCTGGAGGCCTCCTGCCTGGAACAGGCATATCATCTGGCGGAACTTCCTTTCCTCCATGGCTGGGTCTGTCTGATGCCGGACACCCACACAGGAAAGGGAATGCCCATTGGAGGCGTAATAGCCGCAAAAAATGTGGTGATCCCCAATGCGGTCGGCGTGGATATCGGCTGCGGTATGGCTTATGTAAAGACCAGCATTCCGGTATCGGTTCTGAAAGAAACTATGACGGGCAGCGGGAATCTGGTTCAGGGAATCGTAGGAGATATTCTCCGCAATATTCCCGTGGGCTTTGCCCATCATAAGACGGTAATGCCCTGCTATACACTGGATAAGGCGATGGAAGAGTTTTCTTTGTATGAAGAAGACGGAGAACTTCTGGGACAGCTGGAGGCAGGATATTTTCAGATCGGAACGCTGGGAGGCGGGAACCATTTTATCGAACTCCAGGAGGATGAAGAAGGTTTCCTGTCTGTGATGATTCATTCCGGCAGCCGGCATTTTGGGAAAACGGTCTGTGATTATTTTCACCAGAAAGCAAGAGAGCTGAATAGCCGCTGGTACAGCCGGGTTCCTGACGAGTACCGGCTGGCGTTTCTGCCGGTGGACACTCCGGAGGGAAGGCGGTATTTGAATTGGATGAACCTTTCTCTGGAATTTGCTCAGGAAAACCGGGAAAAAATGATGCTGGCCGTGAAGGCGGTGCTGGAGAAATGGATAGGACGTTATACGGAGCTGAATCTGGAGTATGAGGAAGAGATGAACTGCCACCATAATTATGCTGCACTGGAAAATCATTTTGGAGAAAATGTCTGGGTACACCGAAAAGGTGCCGTACGGGCCAGAAAAGACGAACTGACGGTGATCCCGGGAGCTATGGGTTCTTACAGCTACGTGGTGCGGGGACTTGGCAATCCGGAGAGTTTCTGTTCATCCTCTCATGGAGCAGGCCGCGCATATTCCCGCAAAGGCGCCTTGGAAACGTTTACCTGTGAAGAAGTGATGGTGGATCTGAAAGACCAGGAAGTCGTGCTCGGAAAGAAGAACAAAAAAGATGTGGCCGAAGAAAGCCGGTTCGCGTATAAAGATATTGATCAGGTCATGAAGAATCAGAAAGATCTGGTGGTTCCGGTCCGCCGACTCCGCACAGTTGGCGTGGTTAAAGGTTAATATGGTTTCTCCCGGAACAAACAATTCCGGTGGAAATATATTCCGCTTTTTTCCAGGGGCTTCAGGTTATGACCTGGGCGGTGCCGCAGCCCGGTAGGCCGACGGTATGCCGAAAACGGCGGAGAGAAACGATTTGTCGGAGGTTCGACTCCTCCCCTGTAGGAGTACAGGTAGCTAAGTGGTTATAGCGATCGTCTATAGTGGCACAGACGGTTCAAATCCGTCACCCTTGCAGCGGGAAGCTGCGACAGCAACGGAAGTCATGTGTTCAGGGCCATTCCCCGGGGGACTGAACGGGAAGATCCCATTCAGAGACCTGTCCTGCGGAAAAGGCAGCACATAAGCCCGATACCGGAGAGGAAGAAAAGAGACAGCTCTGCTGCGCGGTCGGCAGAGTCCTCCCTTTTTTGAACCCCCGGAAGGCTTTGTCCCCGTTTCCGGGGCGGGAAAGCCCCGACGCGCTTCCATGAAAGGAGAAGAAAATATGAAGTATATTATAAAGGCGCAGGAATGCGGTTATTTATTGAAAAACGGTGTTCTGAAGAAAATCTTATTTGTAGGCAGATACAGAATTTCAAGTCTGTTTGGTGAAGAACTTAAGATAACGGAAATGACCGGGAAGGTGGATCTCCAGGGACTGCCCGTGGAGATCCTGATGGAACAGCCGGAGTTTGCGTCCCGTGTAGTACGGGTTCAGATTCCTGACGACTGTATCGGTTTTCATTTGGTAAACGGCGTCTATAAGCAGGTTATCATCGAAGGCGAGGCGCTGTACTGGAATGTGTTTGAAAAGAATGAGATCCGGCTGATCAATGTAACAGGTACCAAGATCACAGAGGAACAGGTTCCGCCCATGTACCGGCATCTGATCCCGACGCGTCTCTATCAGAGACTTGTGGTCGGAGAAGGGGAGACGGGACTCTTGTACATAGACGGTCATTTTGAAAAGCAGCTCGCTTCCGGCACGCATTTCTATTGGAACTACGCCCATGAAGTGACTATGAAGCTGTGCAGCCTGAAGGTACAGCAGCTGGAGATTTCCGGCCAGGAGATCCTGACCTCTGATAAGGTTGGCATCCGTCTGAATATCCTGTGCAGCTACCGCATCACGAATCCGTTGGAGCTGGTAAAGAAGACCGACAATGTGGGAAGTCTTCTGTACACACGGATCCAGCTGCTGGCCAGAGAATATGTGGGAGGATACCGCCTGGATGAACTGCTGGCCCAGAAAGAGGAGATCAGCCGTTTCCTGATGGAACAGATCCGGAAACTCCAGGATGAATTCTGCGTGGAGATCCTGAGCATGGGCATCAAGGATATCATTCTGCCCGGGGAGATCCGTGACATCATGAATACGGTGCTGGTAGCAGAAAAGAAAGCGCAGGCCAATGTGATCACACGCAGAGAAGAAGTCGCTTCTACCAGAAGCCTGCTGAATACCGCGAAGCTGATGGAAGAAAATAAGGTACTTTATCGGCTGAAAGAGCTGGAGTATCTGGAGCGTATCTGTGACCGGGTGGGTTCCATCTCCTTAAGCGGAGCAGGGAACGTACTGGAACAGTTGGCGGCGCTGGCTCTGCCGAAAGAATAGTATTTTTTTCACATAAGTTTTACTTATTAAGTATGATAGTAAGGGGCGGCAGCACTTCAGGCTGTCGCTCCTTAGCCAGCATTAACCAAAGCAATTCCGAGAAGGCAGACGATTATTCCAATTACTTTGATCATATTGATTTTTTCATGAAAAAACATACTCCCTATGAACAGTAAAATATCAGTCCCAATATAAAATTTGCAGCCTTGAGACTCGCCATTTCTTCGCATATACCTGTTTTTTTAATACGAAAATGGAGCAACTCTTGCGTGTATTTTCTTTTATCATATCATTTTCTATGTTAAACTACATATACGATACTATATCATTTCCGATACGGTACGGCAGCTTTATTTATTGAAAACTATAATTGAGGAGGTTACATAAATGAAATACAACTTCTGGGGCTGGGAGCACGCAGACGTCCCGGCGATTACGGAACAGTATAAAGGAATCCATACACCCCGTGATCTGTATGACGCCCTGTCAAAGATCTGGTGCGCGGATACCTGCGCGCCGAGGATGAGGCAGAATTGGACGCCGGAAAACAAGACTCTGGGACAATGCTCCATCACAGCTTTTCTTGCACAAGATATTTTTGGAGGCAAAGTGTACGGAGTACCCCGTCCCGGCGGAACTTTTCACTGTTATAATGTGGTGGGAGACTGTTGTTTCGATCTGACCAGCGAGCAGTTCGGAGATGAGGCGCTTGTATACGAAGGAAATCCGGAACAATTCCGGGAAATACACTTTGCAAAAGAGGAGAAACGTTTGAGATATGAATATTTGAAGAAAGAATTAGGACGTTTATGTAAATGTATTTAATGAAGAATTCTTAAGATTTACATGAAATATAGCTGGCAATAAGGGAAAATGATATAATACGGCTGTAAATAAAACACAGGGAGGATATCTAAATGAAAGAGAAAAACAATTTACTTCGGATCGCTTCGATCCTTATGATTGTGTGCGCGGTTGTCGCCATTGTGATTTCAGCAGTAAATATCAATTCAACGATGAGCGGCATGGCCAATCTGGGCGGCGCGGAAAGAGCGGCGATAGAAGCACAGCTGAATGAAAACAACATGACCATGGATCAGGCTTTGACCGTTGTTTCTGGAATTGCGTATGTGGGACTTGGTTTCATTGCGGTCTTTAATGTGCTTAAAATCGTTATCGGAATCCTTGGACTCCGGAAAGCAGATACCGGGACGAAGTTTTTCTTCGTCTGGGGAATCGTTTTTCTGGTGTTTGGTGTGCTCAGCCTGTCCAGCGGTATTTTTAACTTACTTGGCATTTGCAATCTTTTAGGAGGAATCGTGGCGCCTATCTTATTCATCGCAGGTTCCAGCCAGAACAAACAGAAAATTTAACAATATTTAACGATTGATTGAAAAATATAAATCAAACAAATATGTAATTGCAAAACTTAAGTTGACATTTTCAAAAAGTAGAATTATAATGTATCACATATTAATTTTATAGGCACAGAAGTATTAATCACTAGAGTTGGAAGCAAAGGAGCTTGATAGAAGGTTATCAGGCTCCTTTTTTTGTTCTAAAAAATAATAAGT
Organism: uncultured Lachnoclostridium sp.; assembly: GCA_944376715.1. Classification (GTDB taxonomy): domain Bacteria; phylum Bacillota; class Clostridia; order Lachnospirales; family Lachnospiraceae; genus Hominiventricola. The sequence continues at coordinate 17,780 of CALWDO010000043.1, forward strand.
AGTGAAAAAATACAAAAGGTACCTGTATTTTTGATATAAACATATAACAGGAGGTCGCGTATGAAAAAAAGAATATCGAGAAGATTTATTGTCTCAGGGCTCACTGCTGTTATGGCAGTAGGATTGCTTACTGGATGTGGAAGTTCCGGAAAATCAGATACAATTGAAATCGGGCTTGCTACGCCTCTGACAGGTGCAAGTGCACAGGATGGCCAGGCAATTGAAAATGGAGTTGAACTAGCTGTAAAGCAGGCAAATGATGCAGGCGGCATCGATGGAAAACAGATTGAAGTAGTTGTAGAAGATGATAAAGGCGATGCTTCCGAAGCGGCAACGGTTGCAAACATGTTAGTTCAGAATGACAATATTGTAGGTGTTGTTGGACATTTTAACAGTTCTTGTACATTAGCAGGTGCGACAATTTATAATGATGCCGGAATTGTTCAGATATCTCCAGGATCTTCTGCGGAGGCAGTGTCGGAAGCTGGTGATTATACGTTCCGTACAATTACTACTGATGCAGTGCAGGGACGTTATCTTGCGGAATGGTGTGTCAATGATCTGGGATATCACAATATTGCAGTCCTTTATGAGAATGATGACTATGGTTTAGGACTTGCCGATGTGATTCAGAGAGAGACTGAAGCACTGGGCGCTACTGTAGTTGCCAGAGAAGCATATGAGGTCAATCAGACCGATTTCTCTACCGTCCTTACAAAAGTAGCAGCTTCTGATGCTGATGTCATGATTATTGGAGGTCTTTACAATGAAACCGCCTTAATTGCAAAACAGATGGGCGACAATGGCCTTGAGGGTATGCAGATCATGGGAGTTGACGCAATTTATTCGGATGCTTTGATTGAACTTGGAGGAGATGCCGTAAATGGAATTAAGCTTACCGCTTATTTCTCTGATGCCTCTGACAGTGAAGTAACACAGTCCTTTATCAAGGCATATACTGATGAATATGGTGAAGCTCCCGGCACATATGCGGCGTATGCATATGATGCAGCCAATATTATCTTAGATGCGGTAGCAAATGTAGGAACAGATCGGGCAGCAATCCGGGATTATATAGCAGATCTGAAAGATTTTGACGGCGTAACCGGTATTACTTCTTTTGATGAGAACGGAGATGTCATCAAAGAGCCTTTGCGGATGGAGATTATAAACGGAGCATTTGAAACAGTCGATATGTAAATTTACAATGCTATCGGCAGACTTTTCCCGCCTTGTGGAGGCTGCTCTGCCGATAGCATTTTAATGTACGGTTTAGAAAAGTAATAGAAGAGGTGTTAAAGGATTGTTTGTCCAGCAGTTGATTAATGGAATTACCGTTGGAGGCATATATGCCTTAATTGCCCTTGGATATACAATGGTATACGGTATATTAAAAATTGTAAACTTTGCACATGGTGATGTATTTATGATCGGTGGTTTTATGGGACTGATCTTAGCACAAACGACAAATCTTCCGATTTGGATTGCTTATCCGTTAGCCATGCTTATCACTGCATTGATCGGCGTGTTAATTGAAAGGATCTGTTACAGACCAATTCGACTCCATGGAGCTGACGCATTAGCCATTCTTATTTCTGCTTTGGGAGTTTCTATTTTCTTGGAAAATTTTGCGCAATTGGTATGGGGGACAGAAACTCATGCCTATGTACAGAAAATTCAAAGAACCGCCTATAATATCGCAGGTATTACCTTGTCAAATATTCAGATAGGGGTCATTGTGTTATGCATAATTTTAATGATCGTACTTTATCTTGTGGTTAATAAGACAAAAATGGGAATGGCTATGAGAGCCACTTCTCAGAGTATTACTTCTGCACAGCTGATGGGAATTAATACTGAAAAAGTAATTGCTCTTACTTTTGGTGTTGGATCCGCCCTTGCCTGCGTTGCGGGCATTCTTGTGGGAACTTATTATGATGCAGTATATCCGTTGATTGGTTATTCATATGGTTTGAAAGCTTTTGCAGCGGCTATTCTCGGAGGAATTGGAAGTGTTCCCGGAGCTATGTTGGGAGGCTTTTTGCTTGGAATTGTTGAAACTCTCGGAGCCGGCTATATTTCAACCGGATATAGAGATGCATTTGCGTTTGGCATACTGATTCTTGTCCTGCTTTTCAGGCCGTCCGGACTCTTGGGTAAAAAACATGTAGATAAAGTATAAGGAAGGATAGGTTATGATGCAGAAAATCAAAAAAATAAAGAAACCACTGGCAGTCATAGGGATTTTATTTCTGCTGTTATTTCCGGTGATCATAACAAGTTCCTATTATCTTCATGTCATGATATTGGCGGGGATATATGTGGTCTTGAGTTTGAGTCTGAATCTAATCACCGGCTATACGGGGCAGCTTTGTCTTGGACATGCGGCTTTTTTTGGCATAGGAGCGTATGCGGGTGCGTTGCTTATGGTGAATGTCCATATGAACTTTTTTTTCGCCCTAATCTGTAGTTTTATTATTTCCGGGATTTTTGGACTGCTTCTGGGTATTCCGGCTCTCCGGCTCAGGGGAGATTATCTGGCGATAGTTACTCTTGGTTTCGGTGAGATTGTACATCTGGTATTTGTCAACTGGACAGAATTGACCAATGGGCCAATGGGAATTCGTTCCATTCCGGGACCTTCTCTTTTCGGCATTGAATTGGATGGGAACCAGGAATTTTATTATCTGATTTTGATAATTACTGCTTTGGTTTTATTTCTTTTAAATAGATTAGTTAATTCTGGTTTTGGTATGGCTATGCAGACGATCAAGGCAGATGAAATCGCTGCTGAATCTATCGGCATTTATCCTGTGAAATACAAGTTGATTGCTTTTATCTTATCTTCCGGGCTGGCAGGACTAGCCGGTTGCTTTTACGCGTCCTATATTTCATATATAAGTCCGACTACATTTGTCTACAATACGTCTGTTACTATTCTGGCTATGGTTGTGCTGGGGGGCCTGGGAAGTTTAACAGGTTCTGTTATTGGAGGAGTGGTTTTGACCCTGCTTCCAGAAGTGCTGCGTTCTATCAGTGATTATCGTATGATATTTTTTGGCGCACTGATGATTATCATGATGATCTTTAAACCGGAAGGCTTTTGGGGAGTCAGTAAACGTGTAAAGAATATTTACAAAATAAAAGCAGGAGGTGCGCAAAATGAGCGAGATTATGAGAGCAGATAATGTTTCTATGATTTTTGGCGGGCTGACTGCGGTGGATAATATTAGTTTAACAATGGAAGATAATGAAATATTATCCTTGATTGGTCCAAATGGTGCTGGAAAAACCACATTTTTTAATATGCTTACAGGTGTATATCAACCCACATTTGGAACAATTACCTTTTATGGGGAAAATATTACTAAATTAAAACCTTATGAACGTGTAGCTAAAGGTATCTCGCGAACATTCCAAAATATACGTCTTTTTTCCAGCATGACGACTCTGGAAAACCTGCTTGTAGCACATCCGAAATGTAATAGTGAGAATATAGGACGTGTATTGCTTGGAGGGAAAAAACTGAAAAAAGCCCGGCAGGAGATTGTCGAGGAATGTGAAGAAATTCTTGAGATCGTTGGCTTAAAAGATAAAGAAGATGAATTAGCGACAAATCTTTCTTATGGGAAACAACGTCTGCTGGAGATTGGACGTGCACTTGCAACTAATCCTAAGCTGGTACTTCTGGATGAACCCGGCGCAGGTATGAATAGTATGGAAAAAGAAGAGCTTTCCACATTAATTCGTTATATTACACAGAAGATGGACAAAAAAGTTCTTCTTATTGAACACGATATGAGGTTTGTCATGGGTATTTCTGACCGGATACTGGTATTGGATCATGGCGAGCTGATTGCCAATGGAAAACCAGAAGAAATCCAACAAAATCAGATGGTAATTGAGGCATATCTGGGAAAAGGAATGACAGATGAGGAGTGATTGTGTATGGCAATGTTGGAAATCAATGATTTAAAAGTCAAATACGGTGTCATTCCTGCATTGAAGGGTCTGACATTTCATGTAGATGAAGGAGAGATAGTGGCGTTAATCGGAGCAAATGGAGCCGGTAAAACGACCACTCTTCATGCTATCTCCGCAATTGTGGATAAATCAGGTGGAACTATCTCATTTAATGGCAAAAATATCACAAATGAAAAAGCGTATAAGATTGTAGGTATGGGAATTGCACATGTCCAAGAGGGCAGAGGCATCTTTTCGGAAATGACTGTTTTAGAAAATTTAATGATTGGAGCATATCTTCGAAAAGATAAAGCAGATATTCAGGCGGATCTAAAACAGGTGTACAGTTTGTTCCCGCGTCTGGAGGAAAGAAAAGCGCAAAATGCGGGAACCCTTTCCGGAGGGGAACAACAAATGCTTTCGATTGGACGTGCCTTGATGGCAAAGCCCAGGATGCTTCTTCTGGATGAACCTTCTATGGGTCTTGCTCCCGTAGTAGTGGAAGATATTTTTCGAACTATTCGCAAATTAAATAAAGAACTTCACATGACGATTCTTTTAGTGGAGCAGAATGCGCAAATGACACTTCACGTGGTAAACAGAGCTTATATTATGGAAAATGGAAAAATTGTCCATAGTGGAACTGCAAAAGAGCTCCGGGAAAATGATGAAATTCGAAAGACATATCTGGGACTATAACGACATATCAGAGGCAAAAGTAAATGATGGAAGCGAATAAACAGCATCTGCAGGACATAACAGAAACATTGGCGGGAATTACAGAATCCTGTGAAGCTGGTATCCAGAGAAGAAGTTATTCTTCAAAGTTCAGGGAAGCAGTTCTATATATAAAAAAAGAAATGGAAAAAATTGGGCTTACCGTACGGGAAGATACGGTAGGAAATCTGTTTGGGATGCTTCCCGGTTCCGAAGTAGATCTTCCGGAGATTATGTCTGGATCCCATCTGGATACAGTCCGCTGCGCAGGTGCATTCGACGGGGCTGCCGGAGTAGTATGCGCTTTGGAAGCAGCACGTATGATCAAGGAAAGTGATCAGCCGATGCGCCACCCTTATACGGTATTTGGCACAGTAGGTGAAGAGGGTACCCGTTTTGGACAGGTGTTGCTTGGAAGCCGTTTTATGACAGGCTCTATTACGAATAGTGATTTGGATACGGTGAAAGATCTGGAGAGTGGAGAAAGTTTAAGAAGTGTATTGTCCGCATATGGGCTAAACGGAGACATACAATCTGCTTCCCTTTTTAATAGGAAGATCAAAGCGTTTGTTGAACTTCACGGAGAGCAGGGGCCTGTCTTAGATCAATCCGGCAAAGAAATCGGAATTGTCCAGTCGATTGCCGGAATTGCCTGGATAAAGGTAACTGTCATCGGACAGGCTGGTCATAGCGGAACAGTCCCTATGGGTTATCGAAAAGATGCAGGTATCGCCGCATATGAAATGATTATTGATATGAATACCTATGTGATGGAAAAATACATACACAGCGCTACTATGACAGTAGGACAACTGACTCTAAATCCCGGAAGTTCTAATTGTATACCTGGAAAAGCTGTTTTTACAGTAGATTTTCGTTCGGGTAATAAGGAAATTCTTCAGGATTTGGTAGAAACAATTTATCAGGAAGCTTCTGTAAAAGAGAAGGACGGATATCAAATATCTGTATGTGTTCTGAATCGCAGAGATCCTGTAAACATGAATCAAAATATTCAGTCTGCTATCCGGGAAAGCTGTGAAGAACTGGGGTATAGCTATCAGTATTTGAACAGCGGTGCCGGTCACGATTCGATGATTTTTGCTCCATTCTGGCCGACTGCTATGATTTTTCTTCCAAACAAAGATGGAATTAGTCATAACCCGAAGGAATATATTTCGTGGGATGAAATGAAAAAGGGAACGGAAGTTTTATACCATACGTTACGTCATCTGGACCGCTTGGATGATGAACCGCAAAACTAAGAAAAAAGGTGAGATAAATGAATAACGACAAACAACAAAAACTGGAGATGGAAGAGGTAGACATGTATGTGCTCTTCGCTAGGATGTTTGCGCATATTACCAGAGAAGTAGAACAAGCCTGTGGAGAAAAGGGAGTGATAGCTGTACGGGAAGGTGTCCGTAAATTTGGCGAAGAACGTGGGAGAAATATTGCAGAAAGAGCCAAAAGTCATGGACATGAAGCAACGCCGGAATTCTATCTTTCCTGTTACGACATGGGAAGAAGTGATTATTTTACAAGTGAAGACATTGTAGGAAAGGAACAGGTAGAACAAAATTTTACAGATTGTGTATTTGCGAATACATGGATGAAAGATGGAGATGAAAAATATGGCATCCATTATTGCGAGATGATCGATCCGGCTATTGCTAAAGGATATAATGAGAATTTTGAATGCATTCATGATAAACATTTTTTCAAAGATGGGTGTTGTCATTTTGTATTTAAAATGAAAGATAAAGAACAGAATGACTGAACTGCCTCTTCAGTTACAAATAGATAAAAGGACTAATATTTATATACGAAGAAAGGAATGTGAGAGAAAATGGAAACAAGACCTACTATTTATACACCTCCTGTGAATCCGCAGATATACAGTGGAGTTTCAACATATTTGGGGCTTCCGGCGGCGACGAAGGATGATCTTCCCAAATATGATTTTGCTGTTATGGGAGTGCCGTGGGAAGGCGGATGTACTATTGGAGGTTTTTCATCCTGCCAGATGGCTCCAAAAGCGATCCGCGAAGCGTCGATCCGTTATACCGGATATCTTCCGGAATGGGATATTGATATATTTGACACCATGACCTGTTGTGATTATGGCGATTGTGCAGTACAAAATGGAAATTATGATTTTACATTTGACGCGATTCGGGAAAAATATGCGGATATGATAGAAGCGGGAAATATCCCCATCGTTTTCGGGGGTGACCATGGCATCTCTTATCCAATGATTCAGACACTCGCAAAAAAGCATCCCAAAAAGGTGGGGGTTATCCATTTTGATGCTCATTTAGATAATTATCCTTCTTTTGGAGATGATCCGTTCGCCAGATGTTCGCCGTTCAACCGTCTTTATCA
>CALWDO010000044.1 GCA_944376715.1 uncultured Lachnoclostridium sp.
GATAACGGCGGCTGTATGCAAGCAGACGCTTTTTCAAGGCGGTGTTGTGGGTGCGGATATGGATAAGGGGGGCTTTCCCGGCGGACGGTAATTTGTCTGGACCTCCCGGATCAAATCCATGCACTCTTTGTTTGACAGGGAGCGCAGCTTCGCCATGAGGCTTTCCGCCGTATCCCTGGTAGCCTGGTTCCTTGACAGGCGCCAGGTCATATAAATTTCATTCAGAACAGCGTTCGGGTCTGTACTCTCGATCTGGTACGCCATCCTCATTTCCGCTTCGTTCAGTTTCATTGCGTTCTCCTTTCTATTTCAACTGTCAATCCATGTCGAAATATAAGTTTTATCAGTTATAACCGTCAAAAATCACTTTTGTTGTTTGAAAATCCAGTATATCCGTGATATCATAAAAACAACCCAAGAAGGGAGGCAGATCAATATGATTAAACGGGAAAGCTATATGAGCCGTATCCGTCCTTTCATTGGAAACGACCTGGTAAAAGTCCTGACTGGCATCCGCCGAAGCGGCAAGTCGGTCATGCTGGACCTGATTAAAGAGGAACTATGCGCCTCCGGTGTGGACAGCAGCCAGTTCATCTCTATCAACTTTGAGAATATGAGCAACACCCATTTCTGTACCGCCGTGGCTCTCCATGATGAAATCATTCGTCGGGCTTCGGAAATCAAAGGCAAGGTCTATCTTTTCTTTGACGAAATACAGGAGGTGGATGCCTGGGAAAAATGTATCAATTCTTTTCGCGTGGAACTGGAATGCGATATTTACATCACCGGTTCCAATGCAAAACTACTTTCCGGCGAATTGGCGACCTATCTGGCCGGACGGTATGTGGAGTTTGTAGTCTATCCCTTCTCCTTTGCGGAATTTATCGATCTGTATCACACTGTCTACCCGAATACAGATAACCGCCAGTGCTTCAGCAAGTATCTGACCGCAGGCGGTATGCCCTACCTGTCCAACCTCCGCTATGACGAAACGGCCAGCCGCCAGTATTTGCGGGACCTGTGGGGCTCCGTGGAACTCAAAGATATCGTCAAGCGAAACAACATCCGGGATGTTGACATGCTGGAACGGATCATTGCCTATGTGACCTCCAATATCGGCACGACTTTTTCCTCCACGGCCATTTCCAAGTATCTGAAAAGCGAGGGACGGTCCGTATCACCGGAGACAGTGCTGAGTTACATCAAGGCCTGCACCGACGCCTTTCTGTTCTACCAGGTGAAGCGGCAGGACTTACAAGGCAAGAAGATACTCACCGTCAACGAAAAATACTATGTGGCCGATCATGGTATCCGGGAAGCCGTGTTCGGAGGCAATATGAAGGATATCAACCTGGTGCTGGAAAACATCGTCTACATGGAGCTCCTGCGCCGGGGCTACACCGTTACCGTTGGCAAGGCAGGCGACAAGGAGATCGACTTCGTATGTGAGGATCAGGGGAACAAGCTGTATATCCAGGTGGCTTACCTGCTGGCCTCGGAAGATACCATAGAGCGGGAGTTTGGCGTCTATGACCGTGTCCGTGATAACTTCCCCAAGTATGTTGTCACCCTGGATGAGTTTGACATGAGCCGGGGCGGGATCAAGCACCGCAATATCCGGGACTTTCTGCTGCAGGAGGAATGGAACTGATATGCCATCCGCCCTTTCGTGCCAAACTGGAAATAACCAAAGAGTACAGGAGAGGAATCGAAAACAGATGATTAAACGGGATGATATGCTGGAACTGACCAGAAGAATGACACCGGCCCGGTCTTCAGTGCAAAGAATCGCGGGCGCGTATTTTGATGAAAAAGGCTATGTGGACGGAACGTTTAATACGCATTTTTTGAAACTTTCCCAGGCTGAACGCGCCAAAAACCTGAAACTGGCGAAAATGATTCTGTTGTCCAAAACGAATGAACAGCTGAAGGAATATAAAATCTCTGCGGAGAAAAGAAAACCGGGCAGTATCTGGAAAATGCTGGATGGTATCCGGGAGTCCGGGATGAAAAATGATGCCCTTCTTGATGTCTTGTATGAATTGATCGGTGAACGGTTCCATCCGGGCCATTCTTTTGCCTGTTTTCTTTTTTTCGGGCAGTATGACGTTCCGGTAAAAGGCAGCGACCAGGAGTGGCTGGAGGGATCGGAAGAGGTGTATACCTATCTTTTATGTACGGTCAGCCCGCTGGAGGGTGAATATGAACCCGGAAAACCGGAGGGTGGATTTTTATATCCGGCTTTTCGGAACAGGATGGCAGATATGGAATATATAAATGTGTTTCACAAAGAATTGTAAAGGAACTATGTTCTTACTGACTTCCCAATTTTCATATCAAACTGCACCTGAAATTCTTTTTTATAGTCGTTTGCCGGATGGCGTATGTAATGGCTGTCGTCAATTAGTCCCAGTGCAGATTTTGCCTTTTTCCCGACTGCGAATATCCGTGAGTCGTCGACAGTAAATATGGATATAAGAGCTTTTACATATTGGATCCCTTCTTGAAGTTCCATTTGTGTCGGCGTCCTGTTGGAATTACTGTTTCCTTCTTTGTACGGATGAAAAGGAAAGATATTCCACATAAGCGCAGTCATATGGTGTCTTCGCAGCGCGGACCATACGGCTGATGAAGAACGTTCCGATGTGTTTTTGGTCTCGCTGCGCCGCGGCCATGTTCCCAGTGCATAAATATTATCGGAATTTTTTAACTGAACCTCGTCTGTAAACGGAATTCCGGTCAGCGCGCATCCGCGGCAGCCGGTAGCTTCACCGATTAACATGACGTTTATCCCGGTATCAGCCAGATGCCGGAGATAGTGCAGCAGATTATACCTGCATGCTTCATTGCCGTATGGATTGTGAATTAAGCGCCCTTCTTCCGGAACAGAAGATAATCTGTCAATAAATTTTTCTATTGTTATCAAAATTAAAATCCCCTTATATATTTTTTAACTGTACATGTTCAGAATTCAGGTCAAGTATACCATTTTTAAACGCCGGATAAAAGTTTATACACTTTTTCTTTCTTATCCCGCCGGGAAGCGATATAATATAGGCAACATAATGAAGAAGGAGACGATAACAATGGCAAAATTGATCGCATATTTTTCAAGAGCAGGCGAGAATTATTTTAACGGCAGCATCCGCAGTGTTCCGGTGGGAAATACGGAAATCGCGGCGAAGAAACTGCAGGAAATCACGGGAGCGGATCTTTTTAAAATCGAGCCGCTTCATCCATATTCTGATGATTATAAAGAATGCGTGGCGCAGGCCAGGGATGAGATGCAAAGCGACGCGCGTCCGGAACTGAAGGCATATCCGGAAAGCCTGGATGAATATGATACTGTTTATCTGGGATATCCCAGCTACTGCGGAACCATGCCCATGCCGGTATTTACTTTTCTGGAGCATTTTGATTTTACCGGAAAGGCCGTGAAGCCTTTCTGTACCAACGAGGGCAGCGGTATGGGGCGCAGTGAACAGGATATTCGCAGACTCTGTCCGGGAGCGAAAGTGGAAAAAGGGCTGTCCATACATGGAAGTGATGTGGAAGAATCAGAAGACGCCCTCCGGGCATGGAGCGAGGATTAAGATTCAGAGCCGATACGGAGGACGAAGTATGAGCTATGTGGAACTGAAAGATGTGACGAAGGTATATCAGATGGGCGAAGTGCAGATTAAAGCCTGCGACGGGATCAGTTTTCAGATTGAGAAAGGTGAATTTGCCGTGATCGTGGGGCCCAGCGGCGCCGGAAAGACGACGGTGCTGAACATATTGGGCGGTATGGATACGGCTACAACGGGAACTGTCACGGTAGACGGGCAGGACGTCAGCACTTTTCGAGGACGGGATCTGATCCGGTACCGGAGAGAGGATATCGGTTTTGTCTTTCAGTTTTACAACCTGATGCAGAATCTGACAGCTCTGGAAAATGTGGAACTGGCTCTTCAGATATGCAAAAATCCTCTGGACGCAAAAGAGGTGCTGAAGGAAGTGGGACTGGAAAGCAGGATGAAAAATTTCCCTGCTCAGCTTTCCGGCGGTGAGCAGCAGAGGGTGGCCATTGCAAGAGCGCTGGCGAAGAATCCGCGGCTTCTGCTCTGCGATGAGCCCACGGGAGCGCTGGATTATGTGACCGGAAAGGCTATCCTGAAGCTGCTTCATGATACTTGCAGGACCCGAAACATGACTGTGATCGTCATTACCCATAATACGGCGATCACCCCTATGGCGGACAGAGTGATACATATCCACAGCGGAAAAGTAAAGAGCATGAAGCAAAACGAACATCCGCAGCCCATAGAGCAGATAGAATGGTAGACTTAGGAGGAAGACCGTGAAAAGAGCTTTGAGAAAGGATTCTATACGCGAGATACGGCGGAATCCGGGAAGATTTATTTCTATATTCTTCATCATTGCCCTTGGCGCGGCCTTTTTTACGGGGATCCGTTCCACAAAATACGATATGAAATATTCGGCGGATCTCTATTATAACAGCGCTAACCTGATGGATATACGGGTGTTGTCGGATCTGGGACTGACAGATGATGATCTGGAAGCCCTGCGGCAGGTAGAGGGCGTGAGTCTGGCAGAGGGCAATTATACCGCGGAGGCAATCTGTGAACAGAGCAATGAAGAATATGTAGTATCTTTGATTTCCCTTACGGAAGATATCAACCGGCCGGAGATCCGGCAGGGGCGTATGCCGGAGGCAGAAGATGAATGTCTGGTGGATACGCTCTTCCTGGAAGAGAGCGGATATAAGATCGGAGATACAATTCAGTTCCGCAGCGGAACAGATACGTCTATTTCCGACACACTGACCCGCGACGCCTTTACGATCGTGGGTACCGCGGTCTTACCCCATTATATGGATCTGGAACGGGGCAATGCGGGAATCGGGGACGGAACGATCGATGGATTTGTTTTGCTTAACCGGAATGTATTTTCTCTGGATGTGTACACAGAGGCATTGATTCTGATTGACGGTACGGAAGGAGAACTGAGTTACAGTACAGAATATGAAGACCAGTCGGAACTGGTGCAGGACAGAATAGAAGCGATTGCCGACGCGGAATGCCAGCGCCGTTACGATGAGGTCTACGCCGAAGGACGCAGCAAACTGGATGACGCCGAGCAGGAGATCGCCGATGCGGAGCGGGAACTGGCCGATGCCGAACAGGAACTGGAGGACGGACGTCAGGAGATTGCCGACGGAGAGCGGACGATCGTAGAGAACGAGCAGGAGCTTCAGGATGCGCGTCAGAGTCTGGCCGACGGAGAGCAGGAACTTCAGGATGCCTGGCAGCAGATCCTGGACGGACGTCAGCAAATTGCGGACGCCTGGATGGAAGTGGCGAAGAATGGAGCAAAGCTGGAGAAAGGGCAGGAGCAGATTGATCAGGGACTGGAGACGCTGAAGCAGAAGGAAGAGCAGCTGTCTCAGGCAGAGGCACAGTATGAGGCCGGATATGCTCAGTATCAGGCGGCGGCAGAACAGATCAATGCTCAGAAGGAGCAGATCGCACAGGCGGAAGCCGCGCTTCCGGCAATGGAAGAGCAGCTTGCCGCATTGAAAGCACAGCTCGCCGCGCTGCAGGAGCAGGAGGCGCTGTCAGAGCCGGAGACAGAGGCTGAAACTGAAACGATGGAAGAGGATTCCTCAGATACACCTGCGGAAGACGAGAAAACGGGAGAAGATACACAGTCTCAGGAAGAAATCACTGTCTTAGAAGCGCAGATCGCGGAACTGGAAGCGGTCATCGCTCAGATGCGGACAGCGGCAGACATGAAGCCGCAGTTGTTGGCCGCAGAGGCGGAACTGGAGACACAGGGCGGGACGCTTCAGGAGACCCGGGTCACTTTAGATCAGGCGAAGCAGCAGATTCAACAGGGATATGCAGAATTGGACGACGCGCAGGCGGAAGTAGACGCCGGAGAAGAGGAACTGGAAGCCGGGATCGCGGAACTTGACAGCCAGAGCGCGAAACTGGATGAAGCGGAAATCGAGTATGAGGACGGACTGCAGGAACTGGAAGACGCCAGGCAGCAGATTGCCGATGGAGAGCAGGCGCTGACTGACGCCCGCCAGGAACTCACGGACGCGAAGAAAGAGCTGGAAGACGGACAGCGTGAGTATGATGAAAAAGCAGCCGACGCCAGACAGGAGATCGCGGACGCCAGAGAAGAGATTGCCGACGGAGAGCAGGAGCTGGAAGATCTGGAAGTTCCCTCCTGGTATGTGCTTGGAAGAGATACAATCGCGTCCTATGTGAGCTATGAGATGGATGCAGACAGGATGGGCAGCCTTGGCAATGTCTTTCCGGTTATGTTTTTCCTGGTCGCAGCGCTGGTCAGCCTGACAGCCATGACGCGTATGGTAGAAGAACAAAGAACGGCTATCGGTACGCTGAAGGCGCTGGGATACGGAGACGGCGTTATCACCTGGAAATATCTGAGCTATGCCATGGCGGCTGCCATAGGGGGAAGTATACTGGGCGTACTGGTCGGCTCTGTACTGATCCCCTGGGTAATTATGAATGCTTACGGTACAGCCTTATATCGCGGCCTTTCTATCTATCTGATGCCTCTCAATATGGATCAGGCAATACTGGCAGTGGCAGCCAGTGTCTGCAGTACCGGAATCGCGACGATGGCGGCGGCTTACCGGGAACTCCGGTCAAAGCCGGCCCAGCTGATGCGGCCGAAGACACCGGAAAGCGGCAAAAGAGTACTGCTTGAACGGATTCCGTTTTTGTGGAGGCATCTGAACTTTACATGGAAATCTACGATTCGGAACCTGTTCCGTTATAAGAAGCGGTTCCTGATGACGGTCATCGGAATCGGCGGCTGTATGGCGTTGATGCTGGTGGGATACGGCCTGCAGGATTCTATCTCAGTGGTGGCAGAACGGCAGTATGGAGAATTGTTCCTGTATGACGCCCAGATAACGATAGATACAGAACAGGATCAGGAGGTGCAGGACACTTTTACAGAATATTGCACCGGATATGAAGGCGTTGACAATTCCCTGAGAGTCTGCGCAGAGAATGTGACGCTGATTTGCGGGGAAGAGGAACATGACGCGGAGCTGGACGTGCCGGAGACTCCTTCCCGCATGGATGAATTTGTGACTTTCCGGGACAGAGTCACACGGGAAAGCTATGGTTTCCCGTCGGAAGGGGCGGCATTGAGTGAAAAGACTGCGGACTCACTGAATGTATCGGCCGGAGATCTGATCCTGATTGAATTTGACGACGGTGAAACAGCGGAGGTACAGGTATCTGAAGTCATAGAAAATTATATGATGCACTATATCTATCTGTCGCCGGATGTATACGGACAGCTTACAGGAAATACTCCGGAATACAATCGGATCTGGGTCAGCTGTTCTATGGATGAGAATCAAAGATATGCATTTGAAAATGACATGACGGCTCAGGACGCCTGCTACAGCGTAGTATTTATGGACAGTATGGCAGACAGTCTGAACGATATGCTGGATATTTTGAATGAAGTCATGTATGTATTAATTATCTCCGCGGGACTCCTGGCGTTTGTAGTGCTTTATAATCTGAACAGCATCAATATCACCGAACGTGAGCGGGAGCTGGCGACACTGAAGGTATTGGGTTTTTACGATGGAGAAGTGGCGGCATATGTGTACCGGGAGAATATCATATTGACATTTATCGGCATTGCGGCGGGCGTATTTATGGGCATATCGCTTCACCGGTTCGTGATACTGACGGTAGAAGTGGACCTGATGATGTTTGCCAGGGAGATACAGCCCATGAGCTTTGTGATCTGCGCGCTCTGGTCCATGCTGTTCTCCCTGATCATGAATGCCGTCATGTATATCAGACTAAAGAAGATCGATATGATCGCGTCTTTAAAAAATGTAGAATAAATATTATTTATGCAGAATTTTCTTTAAATCCTCTTCCGGCGTGCTGACCGGCGTGATCTGATAATTATCCGCCAGGTACTGCAGTACATTTGGCGAAAGAAATGCCGGCAGCGTAGGGCCTAAATAAATATTCTTCAGACCCAGATGCAGAAGAGAGAGAAGAATGCAGACAGCTTTCTGCTCATACCAGGATAAAACCAGAGTCAGAGGCAGTTCGTTCAGGCCGCAGTCAAAAGCTTCCGCCAGAGCGGCCGCCACTTTGATGGCGCTGTAAGCATCGTTGCACTGTCCCATATCCATGATGCGCGGAAAGTCTCCGATAGAGCCCAGATCCAGGTCGTTAAAACGGTACTTGCCGCAGGCTAGAGTCAGCACGATGGTATCCGGGGGCGTCTGTTTTACAAATTCTGTATAATAGTTTCTGCCGGTACGTGCCCCGTCGCATCCTCCTACCAGGAAGAAATGACGGATGGCGCCGGATTTTACAGCGTCAACAATGGCTCCGGCCGCAGACAGCACAGCGTTTCGGGCAAATCCGGTGGTCACTTCATGACCGCCGTTGATTCCGGTAAATTTCTGCGGTATTTTATAGCCGCCGAGTTCCAGGGCCTTTCGGATCACCGGAGAAAAGTCTTTTTTCCCGTCGATATGGATTATCTCCGGATATTCTACGACAGAAGTAGTAAATACGCGATCCGCATAGCTTTCTTTTACCGGCATCAGGCAGTTGGTGGTAAAAAGTACCGGAGCCGGAACACCGGCAAATTCTTTCTGCTGGTTCTGCCATGCAGTGCCGAAATTGCCTTTCAGATGGGCATATTTTTTCAGTTCCGGATAAGCGTGGGCAGGAAGCATCTCTCCATGTGTATAGATATTGACGCCGGTCCCTTCCGTCTGCTCCAGAAGCAGCTGGAGATCGTGCAGGTCATGGCCGCTGATGATGATAAAGGGGCCCGGTTCTACGGTCAGAGGAACGGTGACAGGCTGGGGATTTCCATAGGTTTCCGTATTGGCTCTGTCCAAAAGTTCCATATAAGTCAGATTTACTTTTCCTACTTCCATGACTGTCGGAAGCAGGTCTGTCATCTCATAATTTCCGCCGATCATCAATAATGCTTTATAGAAAAATTCTTCTGCGGTTTCGTCCCGGTAACCCAGAACCATGGCGTGATAAGCGTAGGCCGCCATTCCGCGTATACCGAACAGGATCAGGGACTTCAGGGAACGGATATCTTCCGGCGCATTCCACAATAGATTCATATCATAGTCCGCCTGATTTCCGCAGGGAGAGTCACAGGAAAAGCAGTTCGGCGCCAGACGCGCTTTTTCTTTTTCCACCAGACGGATCAATTCTTTCAGGGATTCATCGCTGAAATTCACGTTGGTGACGGTAGCGAACAGGGATTCGATCACCAGGCGTGTCGTTCCCTCTGTGAGAGCCGTATTGCCGCAGGCTCCGGCGAGGCCGATCAGGGCGCCCGTAAGCTGATCCTGCAGAGCCGCGACGGAGGAATTTTTTCCGCAGACGCCCCTGGCCCCGGTACAGCCGGTGCATCCCGCAGTCTGTTCACACTGATAACAAAACATATTCTGATTCATCTTCTATCTCCTTGTATCTTTGTTATTTGGGTTTTTATGAGAGCCGTTCTCCGGAAGCAGAGATGACGACTGTGTTAACAGGAATTTTTTTGCCGCTGGCTTCCAGCGCTTTTTGCGCGGCTATCACCATACCACCGCAGCAGGGGACTTCCATTCTGACAACCGTAAGGCTGCGGATATCATTCGCTTCAAGTATCCGAGCCAGTTTTATAGAGTAATCAGTGCTGTCCAGCTTCGGGCAGCCCACGGCGATCACATGGCCGTCGATGAAATCCCGGTGAAAAGCGCCGTAAGCATAGGCGGTGCAGTCCGCCGCGATCAGCAGATCTGCGCCCTGATAGAGGGGAGAGGTTTCCGGGAGCAGTTTAATCTGTACCGGCCATTGGGCAAGACAGCTTTTGGCAGGTGTTGCGGACTTTTGCTCTTTATTTCTTTCTACTGCTTTGGCGTCATAGGCCGCGGCTTCCCGTTCTACAAATGTGATGGCGCCGGTGGGACAGGTGGGAAGACAGTCCCCCAGCCCGTCACAGTAATCGTCCCGTGTGAGTTTTGCTTTTCCATTGATCATGGCAATAGCGCCTTCATGGCAGGCAGAGGCGCATGCTCCGCATCCGTTGCACTTATCTTCGTCAATCTGTATGATTTTCCGTATCATAGAAACACTCCTTGTTCCGAAGTTTATGTTTTTTTCTTTACACAAGCAGTATAATAGTTTAAAAAAGATTATTCTGTTGTATTTGCAACGAAAGGTAAAAAAATGGATCTGTTTGAAGGAATTGATGAAAAAGAGAAAAAAGCCATGCTGAGTTGTCTGGAAGCCAGGAAGAAAAGTTATTTATCGGGAAATATTGTGTTCAGAAGGGGCGGGCATACTTCCTATATGGGACTGGTGCTCAGTGGAGCCGTCCATATGGTTAAGGATGATTTCTGGGGGAACCGGTCGATCCTGGGAGAAGCCTCTGCCGGCAGTATGTTTGGAGAAGTTTACGCATGTCTGGCGGACAGAAAGCTGGAGGTGGACGTGGTAGCGGTGGAAGACACGGAGGTGCTTTTCCTGGATGTGAAAAAAATACTGACCGTCTGTTCTTCCGCGTGCGTATTTCATACTCGTCTGATCCGCAATCTGCTCACCATTATGGCAGAGAAAAATCTCATGCTCACACATAAGATGGAGCATATGGCGCAAAAAAATACCCGGGACAAACTGCTTTCCTATCTGTCTATGGAATCGATGAAAAGCGGAAGCGCCGAATTTACGATCCCATTTAACAGACAGCAGCTGGCGGATTATCTGTCTGTGGACAGAAGCGCCATGTCCCGGGAATTAAGCCGGATGAAAGAAGATGGAATTCTGGAATATAACAGAAATCATTTCCGGCTTATAGGATACTGATGATCACTTTTTCCAGAATTTCCACCAGTTTTTCCTGTTCCGTTTCCAGCTCCGGTAACGGATACGGTTCTGGTTGCCGAACGCGTTGCGCTCTGATCTGCGGCGTTTCCAATTCCGGAAGAAATGCCAGTCGGTAAAGATATTGCTGGACAGTTTCCGGAAAACAAGGATGAGCACGACGATCAGAACCACCGCGGCGGCAGCGATTCCTACGATGCGAAGATTGATCTTTATAAGGCGTACCTGAGCACCAGTTTCTTCATCGGCATCTGTCGGTTCTTCTTCTTCGCCCTGATCGATTTTTTGGAAAGTAAATTCCTGTATATCGGTTCCGGTCATCAAAAGATCGGTGGAGCCCACTTCCTGGCCGGCATAGGAGTAGGTCAGAGTGGCAATCACTTCATCGTCTCCATCTACAAATTCCAGCTGCGGGGAAGCCGCGGAAAAATCCACCCCCACCGGGAGCACCACATATCCGTCATCGTCCAGTTCGATCATGGGCGTGGTATTGTCGAAGAATGAACTGCCGGTACTGAACAGTTCGTTCTGATTGATGGTGAAGTTCGTCTCGTTCTGGGAGATATTTATTTTTTGAAAATTTTCACCTGCATAGTCCAGAAGGTTGGCTGTATCAGTGTACAGCGGCACTCCCTGCTCGCCGCTTCCCTGCGTCTTCATGGTGACGCAGAGCAGATCCATGCCGTTTCGGGTGGCACAGGTCACCAGCGTATTCAGCGCCGCAGTGGTATAACCGGTTTTTCCTGCGAAGACAGTATCGTCCAGAAACCGGGAGGTCTTGTAGGCGGAGATCATATAATGATGATTGTTCATCAGGAGCTCTTCGTCTTTCAGGTTGGTCGCCCGCAGCGTATAGTTCGCGGAACCGCTGATGCGGCGGAAGGTCTCATGCTTGACGGCTTCCTGCAGGATCAGAGCCATATCGTGTGCGGAAGTATAGTGATTCTCATCCGGAAGTCCGTGGGGATTTACAAAATGAGTATTGGTACAGCCCAGTTGGGCTGCCCGCTCATTCATCATCTCTGCAAAGGCTTCCGTAGTCCCGGCGATATGCTCTGCGATGGCGTTGCTGCATTCATTGGCAGATTCCAGCAGGATGGCATACAGACATTCTTCTACGGTCAGGATCTCGCCTTCGTCTCTGGCTATATGGCTGCTGGCGTAATCGATGGAATAGACGGCATTGTGTGAAAATACAACCTCTTCGTCCAGATCGCAGTTCTCCAGGGCCAGAAGCACCGTCATGATCTTGGTGATACTGGCGGGGTAGTGCTGGTCGTCTATATTTTTGGCGTAGAGGATCGTACCGGTGGACGCTTCCATCACGATCGCGGATTCCGCATACACCTGGGGGCCGGCGGGCCAGTTTTCCCAGGAATTGGACTGAATCTCCATATAGTAACGGTCTTCGGGGGTAAGGTTCCGTTCCTCTACTGCGGCGAAGGACGGAAAAGACAGGACTGCGGACAGACAAAAAGCCGCAGCCAGTATGGATGCTGTATATCTATATAAAAAACGTTTCATGAATAACCTCTTTTTCATCTGGTTTATATATGCGAGTTTTCCTAATTATAAATTATTTATGGAAACCATGCAAGAGAGGAACGGAAAAGTTTATAAATCCTTGACAAACCTATAAAATCACCGTTATAATGGCATTTGTGTAAAAGGCTTTGACGAAGACAGTAGGGATGATGGAAATACCCAGCGAGCCGGAGAGGGTGCGAGTCCGGCGAGAGTACAGATTTCTGAAGATCACTTCCGAGCTGCGGGCTGAAAGCATGTACAGACAGAAGAGAACAGGCAGATCGCAAGTAGGTACCGACGGTGTCCCGCCGTTAGAGGGGACGCATATGGCAGTATGTCGTTACAGGTGGTTTATAAACGGGCAGCAGGCTCCGTCCTTAAGACAGGACGGAGCTTTTTTATGTTATAGAAAACTGTATTCTTATGACATAAAAAGGAAATAAAATATTAAGGAGGTTTTCAAATGGTTTACAGCAAAGTGAATTCGGACATGAACTTCGTAAGCCGTGAGAAAGAAGTGGGAGAATTCTGGAAAGAACACGATACTTTTCGGAAGAGTATGGAAAACCGTAAGAAAGGGCCGGTATATACTTTTTATGACGGGCCGCCCACAGCGAATGGCAAACCGCATATTGGTCATGTCCTGACCCGTGTGATCAAAGATATGATTCCCAGATACCGCACAATGAAAGGATATCTGGTACCCAGAAAAGCAGGATGGGATACCCACGGGCTTCCGGTGGAGCTGGAGGTAGAGCGCAAGCTGGGACTGAACGGAAAAGAGCAGATTGAAGAATACGGCATCGAACCGTTCATCAAAGAGTGTAAGAAAAGCGTATGGAAGTATAAAGGCATGTGGGAGGATTTCTCCGCTACGGTAGGTTTCTGGGCCGATATGGACAACCCGTATGTCACATATGAAGATGATTATATTGAATCCGAATGGTGGGCTTTAAAGACGATTTGGGACAAGGGTCTTCTGTATAAAGGATTCAAGATCGTTCCTTATTGTCCCCGCTGCGGTACTCCGTTATCGTCCCAGGAAGTGTCCCAGGGATATAAGACCGTGAAGGAACGGTCAGCCATCGCCCGTTTTAAAGTAAAGGGTGAGGACGCTTATTTCCTGGCGTGGACCACGACGCCCTGGACGCTGCCGTCCAATGTGGCTCTGTGCGTGAATCCGGATGAAACATATTGTAAGGTAAAGGCTGCAGACGGCTATACTTACTATATGGCGGAAGCTCTTCTGGATACCGTGCTCGGTAAACTGGGCACGGAGGATGCGCCGGCATATGAAGTCCTGGAGACATACAAAGGGACGGATCTGGAATATAAAGAATATGAGCCGCTCTTTGCCTGTACCGGGGAAGAGGTGGCCAGACAGAAGAAAAAAGGTCATTATGTGGTCTGTGACAGATATGTAACCATGAGCGACGGTACAGGTATCGTTCATATTGCTCCGGCATTCGGTGAAGACGACAACCGGGTGGGCAGAGAATATGGGCTGCCTTTTGTACAGTTTGTGGACGGACAGGGCAATATGACCAAGGAAACTCCGTATGCAGGCGTCTTCGTAAAGAAGGCGGATCCCCTGGTGCTCCAGGATCTGGACAAAGAAGGCAAGTTGTTCGACGCTCCTAAATTTGAGCATGATTATCCGCACTGCTGGAGATGCGACACGCCGCTGATCTATTATGCGAGAGAGTCCTGGTTTATCAAGATGACAGCGGTAAAAGATGATCTGATCCGCAATAACAATACCATTAACTGGATTCCGGAGAGCATTGGAAAAGGCCGTTTCGGAGACTGGCTGGAGAATGTGCAGGACTGGGGTATCTCCAGAAACCGTTACTGGGGTACGCCGCTGAACATCTGGGAATGCCCGGATTGCGGCCATATGCATTCGATCGGAAGCCGTCAGGAACTTTGCGAGATGAGCGGTGACGAGAGAGCGAAGACGGTGGAACTTCACCGTCCGTATATCGACGAGATTACGATCACATGTCCGGAGTGCGGCAAAAAGATGCACCGTGTACCGGAAGTGATCGACTGCTGGTTCGACTCCGGTGCGATGCCTTTTGCACAGCATCATTATCCGTTTGAAAATCAGGATGTATTTAAGCAGCAGTTCCCTGCTCAGTTCATCTCTGAAGCAGTGGACCAGACCCGAGGATGGTTCTATTCGCTGCTCGCGGAATCTACGCTGCTCTTTAACCGTGCTGCTTACGAAAACGTGATCGTGCTCGGACATGTGCAGGATGAGAACGGACAGAAGATGAGCAAGTCCAAAGGAAATGCGGTAGACCCGTTTGACGCGCTGGAGACTTACGGAGCAGATGCGATCCGCTGGTACTTCTATATTAACAGCGCGCCGTGGCTGCCCAACCGTTTCCACGGAAAAGCAGTACAGGAAGGTCAGCGGAAATTCCTGGGAACTCTGTGGAACACATACGCATTCTTCGTGCTTTATGCGAACATTGACAATTTTGACGCGACAAAATATACACTGGATTATGCGTCCCTGAATGTGATGGACCGCTGGCTGCTTTCCAAGCTCAACAGCGTTGTGGGAGAAGTGGACAACGATCTGGAAAACTACCGGATTCCGGAAGCGGCCAGAGCCCTGCAGGAATTTGTGGATGAGATGAGCAACTGGTATGTAAGAAGAAGCCGTGAGCGTTTCTGGGCGAAGGGCATGGAACAGGATAAGATCAATGCATATATGACCCTTTATACTGCTCTGGTGACGATCTCCAAAGCGGCGGCGCCCATGATTCCGTTCATGACAGAGGAAATCTACCAGAACCTGGTATGCAGTATCGATAAAGATGCGCCGGAGAGCGTTCACCTGTGCGACTTCCCGGTTGTGGATGAGAAGATGGTTGACAAGGATCTGGAAAAGGCTATGGAAGAGATCCTGGATATCGTCGTGCTGGGACGCGCTGCCCGCAATACTGCCAACATCAAGAACCGTCAGCCCATTGGCACCATGTATGTACGCGCCGAGAAGGAATTGGACGGCGAATACCGCAATATCATCGCTGATGAGCTGAATGTGAAGAAAGTAGAGTTCCGCGACGATCTAAGCGCGTTTACCAGCTATACTTTCAAACCTCAGCTTAAGACTGTGGGACCGAAGTATGGAAAACTGCTGAACGGTATCCGCAGCCATCTGACTGAAATGGACGGGCGGAAAGCCATGGATGAGCTGAATGAGACCGGCAGCCTGTCATTTGACATCGATGGAACGAGCGTGGTATTATCAAAAGAGGATCTGCTTATTGATACTGCCCAGATGGAGGGATTTGTGACTGAGGCGGATAATCAGGTGACTGTCGTTCTGGATACGAATCTGACCGAGGACCTGATCAGAGAAGGCTTTGTCCGCGAAATTATCAGCAAGATCCAGACTATGCGTAAGGAAGCCGGTTTTGAGGTGATGGATAAGATCATAGTGTACAGTGAAGGCAACGATAAGATTGCAGAACTGATGGACACATTCTGTGATGAGATCCGGACCGAGGTACAGGCGACAGCGATTTGCAGAGGATCCGTAAAAGGATATACAAAAGAGTGGAATATCAATGGGGAGACCGTAACTCTCGGTGTTGAAAAACAGTAAAGGAGGCACATTATGGCCAAAAAAAGAACCTTCAACAAGGAGTTCTTTATCAGAAGCGTAAAGTATAATGTACGCACCCTGTTCCGTAGGGAAATCGAAGAGGCAAGCGAACAGCAGATTTTCCAGGCTGTTGGCTATGCCGTAAAAGACGCGATCATGGACGCATGGATCGCCACCCAGAAAGAGTTTAAAAAATCCGACCCGAAGATTGTATACTACATGTCCATGGAGTTCCTGATGGGACGCGCGCTGGGCAATAACCTGATTAACCTGACCTTTTATGATGAAGTAAAAGAGGCTCTGGCGGAGATCGGCCTGGATCTGGATGTGATCGAGGACCAGGAGCCGGACGCAGCTCTGGGCAACGGCGGCCTTGGACGTCTGGCTGCCTGTTTCCTGGATTCTCTGGCTACGCTGGGCTACGCCGCATATGGATGCGGTATCCGCTACCGCTACGGTATGTTCAAGCAGCAGATCGTAGACGGATATCAGGTAGAAGTACCGGATATGTGGCTGAAAAACGGCAACCCGTTTGAGCTGCGCCGTCCGGAATACGCAAAAACCGTTAAATTCGGCGGTTATGTGCGTGTAGAGAACCGCAATGGAAAGAACCACTTTATCCAGGAAGGATATCAGACCGTGCTGGCGATCCCGGTGGATCTGCCGATCGTAGGATACGGCAACAATGTGATCGACACGCTGCGTATCTGGGATGCGGAAGCAGTAAACTCTTTCCAGCTGGACCGTTTCGACAAGGGCGAGTACGAGAAGGCAGTGGAGCAGGAGAATCTGGCGCGCAACCTGGTGGAGGTTCTTTATCCCAATGACAACCATATGGCAGGAAAAGAGCTGCGTCTGAAACAGCAGTATTTCTTCGTATCTGCCAGTGTGCAGGCGGCTATCGAGAGATATAAGAAATCACACAGCGATATTCGCAAATTCTATGAAAAAGCAACTTTCCAGCTGAACGATACCCATCCCACGGTGGCAGTGGCTGAGCTGATGCGTATCCTGATCGATGAGGAAGGTCTGGAATGGGATGAGGCATGGGAAGTGACCACGAAGACCTGCGCATATACCAACCACACCATCATGGCAGAAGCGTTGGAAAAATGGCCGATTGAGCTGTTCTCCAGACTGCTTCCGCGAGTATATCAGATCGTAGAGGAGATCAACCGCAGATTTATCGCGCAGATCCAGGAAAGATATCCGAACAACTACGAGAAAGTGAAGAAGATGGCCATCATCATGGATGGACAGGTGAAGATGGCGCATCTGGCGATCGTGGCGGGCTACTCCGTAAACGGTGTGGCGAAGCTCCATACAGAGATCCTGAAGCACCAGGAACTGAAAGACTTCTACGAGATGATGCCGGAGAAGTTCAACAACAAGACCAACGGCATTACCCAGAGACGCTTCCTGCTTCATGGAAATCCGCTGCTGGCAAAATGGGTGACGGATCATGTGGGCGACGAGTGGATCACCGACCTTCCAAAGATCTCGAAACTGAAACTTTATGTGGATGATGAGAAAGCGCAGCATGAGTTCATGAATATCAAATATCAGAACAAACTGCGTCTTGCGAAATATATCAAAGAACACAACAGCATCGACGTGGATCCCAGATCCATCTTCGACGTACAGGTAAAGCGTCTGCATGAATACAAACGCCAGCTCATGAATATTCTTCATGTAATGTATCTGTACAATAAACTGAAAGAGCATCCGGATATGGATTTCTATCCGAGAACCTTTATCTTCGGCGCGAAGGCGGCAGCCGGATATCAGCGCGCGAAGCTGACCATCAAGCTGATCAACTCTGTGGCGGATGTGGTCAACAACGATCCGGCCATCAAAGGCAAGCTGAAAGTAGTCTTTATCGAGGACTACCGGGTATCCAACGCGGAGTGGATCTTCGCCGCCGCGGACGTGTCCGAGCAGATTTCTACCGCGTCCAAGGAAGCATCCGGTACCGGAAACATGAAGTTCATGCTGAACGGAGCCGTGACTCTTGGCACCATGGACGGAGCGAATGTGGAGATCGTAGAAGAAGTAGGAGAAGAGAACGCTTTCATCTTCGGCATGAGCTCCGATGAAGTGATCGCGCTGGAGAAACAGGGAGGATACGATCCTTCCCAGCTGTTCAATACAGACCAGGATATCCGTCATGTGCTGATGCAGCTGATCAATGGAGAGTTCTCCCCGCAGAATCCGGAACTGTTCCGGGAACTGTACAATTCTCTGCTGATTGACGGCGGCTACAACAGACCGGACCCGTATTTCATCCTGAAAGATTTCCGTTCTTATGCGGAAGCGCAGGAGCGCGTAGAAGCGGCTTACCGAGATACCTCCGGATGGGCAAGAAAAGCCATGATGAATGTGGCATGTTCCGGTAAATTTACCTCAGACCGTACGATCCAGGAGTATGTGGATGAAATCTGGAAGCTGGATAAAGTTTCTGTAAAACTGGAAGAAAACTAAGAGAATAGCGGCCCCTCTTCCGCATAAAATGGGAAGAGGGGCATTTTTTATGAAAAATTATCTAAAGAATCTGGCGGCCATAGGATTTTTGGCGCTGTTTCTTCCATATACGATTACTTTGCTCGTGAACGGGCGTCAGGGCATTCATCAGGAAGAAGCGTGGACAGAGTTGGAATATCAGGTTCTGGACCGGATGCTGCAGGAAGATCTCTCCTGGATGGATGAAGACATGTTGTCTTTGATGGCGGTCATATGCAGAACCGAATGTGCCGCGCAGGCCGGCACACAGAGCCAGAAGGATGCATCCCGCGTGTTGTCGGACCGCGGATATGAAAAAATTGCGCAGGCGGTACAGGACACCCGCGGGATGGCGGTCCTGATAAACGGCGAATATAGAGAACTCCCCTACCATGCGGTCAGCGCCGGATGTACCCGCAACGGGAGCCTGCTGGGGCAGGAATACGGTTATGTGCTCCCTGTAGAATGTCCGGAGGATCTGGAGTCGGAATCCTACCTGCAGATCTGCACATTGACCCAGGAAGAGTTAAGTGAGGCACTGGGACTTGAAGCCGACGTCCGGGAACTTCAGATGGAGTATGATGCGCAGGGATACGTGACCTGGGTAAGCAAAGGGGATACCCGGTGGACGGGAGAAAGCTTCCGCACACTCCTGCATCTTCCTTCCAGCTGTATCCGGATGGACCAGGAGGGGGATGTGATTCGTATTACAGCCAAAGGCAGCGGACACGGATTCGGGATCAGCCTCTATACCGCCTCCCGGATGCTGCAGGAAGGTTCTTCCATACAAGAAGTCATACAGAAATTCTATGAAAATGCAGAGTGTATAACGATTCCCTGATCTGGCAAAAATATGATCAGAGGTGATGTTATGCGTAGAAATCAAAAAGGATTTTTGATTGTACTGTGCCTCTGCATGCTTTCCGTATCTGGAATTATCGGCGTGTATCAGTACCGTAAAGGGCAGAATCAGGAGGCGGAGCCGGAAACTCCGCAGCAGAGCGCCCAGACGGAAGAAACGCAGGATACTGAACCGGAGAAGGAAGCGGCAAATTCAGAAGGGACAGTCGCCCAGGCGGACACAGAAGAAAATTTAGACGAAGCGAAAATCGAAACAGAAGAGGATATCTATGAGATAGGAGAGGCGGAGCTGGCACAGGCAGAAGAGACGGAAGAAGACGCCTCTGAAGGAGAGTCTGAGGAAACGGCGGCGCAGCCGGAAGAAACGGAAGAGGAATCTTCTGACGAAAAAGAAGCGGATGTATCCGCGGCGGAACAGTTTGCCTTTGCCGAGGACAGCAAGCTGATCTGGCCGGTGGACGGAGACGTAATACTGAATTACAGTATGGACAAGAGTATTTATTTTTCCACACTGAACCAGTATAAATATCATCCCGCCATTGTGATCAGCGCAGATGTGGGAAGCGAAGTACAATGCGCGGCCCGGGGCAAAGTGACGGATATCTCGGTAAATGAAGAAACCGGGACGACTCTGACTATGGATATCGGAAGCGGATACCAGGCAATATACGGCCAGCTGAAAGAGGTGACGGTGGAAGAAGGCGATACGGTAGAATCCGGAACCGTGATCGGATATGTAAGCGAGCCTACAAAGTATTATACGCTGGAAGGAAGCAATCTGTATTTCCAGCTGCTGAAAGATCAGGAGCCTGTAAACCCCATGGATTATATGAAATAAAAAATGCCTGCACGGTCTTGTAAGAGAAACCGTGCAGGTATTTTATTGTCTTACATCAATGCGATATAGAACATAACTACATAGTGACAAAGACTTCCGCCCATGACAAATAGATGAAAAATTTCATGGGAGCCGAAGAATTGATGTCTGGCGTTAAAAAACGGAAGCTTCAATGCGTAAATGATTCCACCAATAGTATAGATAACGCCGCCTGCCACCAGCCATACGAAAGCCGCTGTGGGAAGGGACTGGACTAAGGGGACCAGAGCGCCTACACAGAGCCATCCCATGGAAATATAGATCAAAGAGGAGAACCACTTGGGGCAGGTGATCCAGAATGCTTTGATCAGCATACCGATCACGGCAATACTCCATACCAGGATCAAAAGCGGGATTCCGATGCTGTCTCTGAGAGGAATCAGGCAGACCGGCGTATAGCTTCCTGCAATCAGGATAAAGATCATCATGTGATCGACTTTCCGAAGTACTTTGTTCACTTTTTCCGAGATATTGAAGGTGTGGTAAGTAGTGCTGGCAGCGTAAAGAAGTACCATGCTGGCAGCGAAGATAGCGAAAGCCGCTACAGCACCCGCTCCGTCATTGGACGCGGCGACAGCCAGCAGAGGCACGGCCGCGATTCCTGCCAGGATCATTCCGATAAAATGAGTCAATGCGCTTCCCGGGTCTTTGATGCTTAATGTCATAATAATTCCTCCTTTATATCTTTCTATCATATGATGTAGTATTCAAAACTATGTATTGATTTATTCATATTATAGCGCGGTATGGAGAAATTGCAAGTATATTTTTACAAACAATAAAATTTATACAAAAAGGCAGCCCCCAAAAGGACTGCCTGTAATAAAATCATTCTTATTAGAAGACACGGCGTACAGCAAGTACGTTCTTATATGTAACCGGTGATGTGAACTTGATACCGGTAGCCGCAGTGCTGGCATGTACGATCGTGTTGTTGCCCACATAGATGCCTACGTGTCCGCTGTAGCAGATGATGTCGCCGGGCTGCGCGTCTGCCAGGCTTACA
The DNA here is from genome assembly GCA_944376715.1 of uncultured Lachnoclostridium sp. Lineage (GTDB taxonomy): Bacteria > Bacillota > Clostridia > Lachnospirales > Lachnospiraceae > Hominiventricola. Next base: position 21,315 of record CALWDO010000044.1, read on the forward strand.
CCGTAGCCGACACTGCGCAGCGCGCTGGAACTATGCGGAAGGCTTACGCCAAAGTTCGCGTATACACTCATGACAAATCCCGAACAGTCAGCTCCGTTGGTCAGACTGGTGCCGCCGTATACATACGGGTTGCCTACGAACTGGGATGCGAAGCTTGCAACCGAGTTGCCGGATGCGCTTCCCGCGCCGGTGCCAACAACCGCAGAGGATTCAGACTTGGAACTGCTCTTTGCCTTTGCCGCCGCCGCAGCGTGAGCCGCCTCTTTTGCCGCTGCTTCCTTTGCCAGACGTGCTTCCTCCTCTTCTTTGGACTCTGCATATACATAATCTGTGCGAAGCTCTACGAAATCCTTGGAAACCCATCCGTCGCCTTCTTCAATGGAAACTTTAACGAACCCATCGGTCTCGTCGGTAACTGTCAGTTCCTCACCCATGGGGATCAGTCCCAGGATCGCAGAATCGGTGGTAGCGTCCTGACGGACTCTTAAAGTCTCTGTCGTAACGGTAGCCACTCTGGTTCCGACCTGTTCCGCAACGCTGGCCGCATCCGAAGCGATAATTACATATTCAGATTTTACATATCCGGTGACATTTCCGGAAGTGATACGGTACCAGCCGTTCTCTTCGCCTTCCACCGTACCTACAGATTTATCATACAGCTTGCCGACTACTTCGCTTTCTTCATTGGCCTCGCTGCGGACATTTACATAATCACTGACCTGCGCGATGCACATGCCGGTATAGTTATTCTTAACCGCCTGGTCCAGCGCATCTGCCATCTCGCTGTCGGAAGCGGTGGCTTCATTAAAGGAAGAACTGATACCACCTGCCAGAGCCAGATCGATCTGGGCTGCATCCGCAGTCATTGGACGAATCAGGAAAAAAGCGCCTGCAGTAAGACAAAGAACTAATACTTTTCGGATTGCCATTATGTACCCCCGTTCATATTTTTTACAAATTTATTCAAAATATTACGAATTTGTTACAACCAACATGCTGATTATAACAATCTATGTCGAATTTGTCAACCAAATAAGGCGTATTTCCACGAAAAACCAAAGATTTTCTTAAGAAGAAGGAAGAATTATAAAGAAGTTATTGACAGGAAGCAGAAAAAAGGGTATATACTAATTGTAATAATTGTTATTAATATTGATTGAGGGAAGGAGGGACAGAGGATGGCAGCACTCAAATACAGCAGACAGCGCGAGGCAATCAAGAGCTATCTGTGCGGCAGAGAGGATCATCCCACCGCGGATATGATATATACCAGCATCCGCAGCGATTTTCCAAATATCAGCCTGGGTACCGTGTATCGGAATCTTTCCTTATTAGTAGAGCTGGGAGAGATACGCAAGATTACGACGGACGGAGCTGACCGATTTGATGCACGGGTCACTCCTCACAGTCATTTTATCTGCAGAAAGTGCGGATGTGTGATGGATGTTATGGTACCGCTGAAGGATCCGGTGCCCCAGGTGAACCAGAGCTGGGACCATGGTGAAGTGGAGGAGTGCCGGATGGAGTTTTATGGCATTTGTGAACAGTGCAAAGAAAATGAAAAAAAACTATTGACAAGCTAATAGGAAAATACTATAATGACGATAACAGTAATCGTTACTGTTTTTTTGCAAAAGAACTAAAAATAATTTTTATAAGAAAAGGAGAAAAGAACAATGGCTAAATGGGTATGCAATGTTTGTGGGTATGTTTATGAAGGAGAGACTGCACCGGAGAAATGTCCTCAGTGCGGAGCGCCGGCAAGCAAGTTCACGAAGCAGGAAGGTGAGAGAACCTGGGCTGCAGAGCATGTAGTAGGCGTAGCACAGGGTGTAAGCGAGGACATCCTGGAGGATCTGAGAGCTAACTTTAACGGAGAGTGCAGCGAGGTTGGTATGTATCTGGCTATGGCACGTGTGGCTCACAGAGAGGGATATCCGGAGATCGGTCTGTACTATGAGAAAGCAGCTTACGAAGAGGCTGAGCATGCTGCAAAATTTGCAGAGCTTCTGGGAGAGGTTGTTACCGACAGTACCAAGAAGAACCTGGAGATGCGTGTAGAGGCTGAGAACGGAGCTACCGCTGGCAAGACTGATCTTGCTAAACGTGCAAAAGCAGCAAATCTGGATGCAATCCATGATACGGTTCATGAGATGGCAAGAGACGAGGCTCGTCACGGAAAAGCTTTCGAAGGCCTGCTGAAGAGATACTTTGGCTAATAGATGAATATATGTGGGAGGGTGTCCCAAAACTATGAATTTTTAGATTCATAGGAAAGGGGCATCCCCTTCTTTTATCAAAAGGCTCTTTCAT
>CALWDO010000045.1 GCA_944376715.1 uncultured Lachnoclostridium sp.
ACGAAAAAAGCCTTCCTGCTCTTCAGGAAGGCTTTTTGCACAAGTGCAGGAGATGGGACTTGAACCCACACATAGTGACCTACGTGAGATTTTGAGTCTGATGCGTCTGCCATTCCGTCACTCCTGCGTATCAACTCTGCTAGTATAGCATAGGTTTTTTCAAAATGCAAGAAAATTTTAACTGCCGGACATGTGTCCTGTCCGGCAGTATTTCCGCATCTCCTTTATCGATGAATCAATTTTTTCCCAATATCAAAACAATCCAGCGTCGCAAAATAATCGTTCAATGTCTCTGCCCTGCGGATCAGCTGTACGGAACCGTCCTCTTTCAGCAAAAGCTCGGCTGACCGAAGTTTTCCGTTGTAATTATATCCCATAGAGTGTCCGTGCGCTCCCGCGTCATGGATGAAGAGATAATCTCCCATATCAATCTTCGGAAGTTTTCGGTCTACGGCAAACTTGTCACAGTTCTCACAGAGAGAACCGGTCACGTCGTACACATGGTCACAGGGGGCGTCTTCTTTCCCCAGGACGGTAATGTGATGATAAGCGCCGTAGATGGCCGGACGCATCAGGTTCGCAGCGCAGGCATCCACGCCGATATATTCTTTATAAGTATGCTTTTCATTGATCGCCCGCGTCACCAGTCCGCCGTAAGGCCCAAGCATAAACCGGCCCAGTTCCGTATAGAGCGCCACATCTCCCATTCCTGCCGGAACCAGTACTTCTTCATATACTTTGCGGACGCCTTCTCCGATCACACGGATATCATTGGCTTCCTGATCCGGTCTGTAGGGGATTCCGATTCCTCCGGACAGATTGATGAACGCCACATGCACGCCGGTCTCTTTCGCCAGCCGAACCGCCAGCTCAAACAGTACCTTCGCCAGCATGGGGTAGTATTCATTCGTCACAGTGTTGCTTGCCAAAAATGCGTGAATGCCGAAATGCTCCACACCCTTTTCCTTCATAATACGGAATGCCTCGAAGATCTGCGCCTCTGTCATTCCATATTTGGAATCTCCCGGATTATCCATAATTCCGTTACTCAGAACAAAGACTCCTCCCGGATTATAACGGCAGCTCATGGTCTTCGGCAGATAACCCACTGCGCTTTCCACTGCTTCAATATGCGTGATATCATCCAGGTTGATGATTCCACCCAGCTTTTCACAGTACGCAAACTCCTCCGGCGGAGTATCGTTGGATGAGAACATAATATCCTGTCCTGTGATGCCTGTCGCTTCCGACAGCACCAGTTCCGCCATGGAAGAACAGTCGCAGCCGCAGCCGTACTCATGCAGGATCTGCATCAGGAACGGATTCGGCGTAGCCTTCACCGCAAAATACTCTTTAAATCCCGGATTCCATGAAAACGCCTCATACAGGGCCCTGGCATTCTCCCGGATCCCTTTTTCATCATAGATATGGAACGGCGTCGGATAAGTCTTTGCGATTTCTTCTATCTGTTCTTTGGTTACAAAAGGTCTCTTCATCGTACGTCTACAGCTCCTTACCTTGTATTTCTTATATAGCTTTTCTCTGCAACTCCCTTATAGTACGTTTATTTATAATATCATGTTCAAAATCAGATTTCAACCAAACAATTCCATCAATAAAATGTGATAGAAACAAAAAAACTAGAGCGGTAACTCTAGTTAATGTCAGCTATGCTGTTTGAAAAAGCTTGATTTTTAAAGAAAAAATCGGGGTAACAGGATTCGAACCTGCGACCTCACGGCCCCCAGCCGTGCGCTCTAGCCAAACTGAGCCATACCCCGATAACGTGCATTATTATACCTGATATTTTCCAAAAATGCAACACATTTTTTTAGAATTTTCTTCATCCCGTTGCCCCGCCGCCGTCCTTATGTTATAGTCAGGACATATCTATACATTTTAAAAAGGAATCCTGTATGAAAAAAAGAATCTGTATCCCGCTGGCTCTCCTCAGCCTGGGATATTATCTGTGGCTGGGCGTCCATAATCATTTCCGCCTGTCGGTGCTCCCCTTCTGGCTGCTCCTGTCTCTTTTGCTGCTCTTCATAGCCTTCTGGGACAGGCTGCCGCTGATCAGGAACACGCCCCGCATACTGGTGGCCGCTGTAAAAGTCTGTCTGGCCGCCGGCCTGGCTTTTTTCTTCGCAGTAGAGGGAATGGTGCTGTGGGGAATGTCGCAGACTGCCCCGGAGAATCTGGACTATGTAGTCGTGCTCGGCGCCGGCCTGAACGGCAGACGCCCCTCCCATACTCTGGAGCTGCGCCTGGAACGCGCTCTGGTCTGTCTGGAAAGTAATCCGGACGCCAAAGTGCTGGTTACGGGCGGACTGAATGCTTCTGCATCCGTTACGGAAGCCTTTGCCATGGAAAACTGGCTGCTGGAAAACGGAATAGAACCTGGCCGCATCCTCACAGAGGACGCTTCCACGACTACCGCCGAAAACATGCGGTTCAGCATGCCCATTCTCCTGAAAGACGCGGACGCCGGGGAATTATCCGTGGGCATCGTAACCAGCGACTTTCATGTATTTCGTTCTCTCTGTCTGGCCTCCCGGGCCATCAAAGAAGATGCTGATCCGGACACGGAGATCCATCTGTATGGAATTGCCGCTGATTTTCCCGCGGCATCTCTGCCCCATTATATGGTGAGGGAGTTTTTTACCATCTGCGTGGATACCCTGAGAGGGAATATGGCGCTGTATACGGGGCCATAAGTGTGATACAATGGACAACAAACAATATTTATAAAGAAAAGAGGTATTTTACTATGAATAAATCTGCCTGCGAGCTTCTCTCTTTCATCCGTCAGAGTCCCAGCCCTTTCCATGCCGTCCGCTGCATGGAGCAGGAACTGGCGGCCGGCGGATATGAAAAGCTTTACGAAGAAGAAAAATGGGCGCTAAAAGAAGGCGGAAAATATATGGTCTCCCGAAACGGATCCGCCCTGATCGCATTTGCCCTTCCTGAACATTTTTCGTCCCATGGAGAAAGAGGATTCCTGGTCACGGCGAGCCACAGCGACTCTCCCTCTTTCAAGATCAAAGAACATCCCGAGATAGACGCGGAGAAAAAATTCGTAAAGCTGAATGTAGAAAAATACGGAGGTATGCTTATATCTCCGTGGTTCGACCGTCCCCTTTCCGCGGCAGGACGTCTGCTGGTGAAAAACGGTTCCAGGATTGAGACGCGCCTGGTGGATATCGACCGGGATCTTCTGATGATCCCCAGCCTGGCGATCCATATGGACCGCAGCGCCAACGAGGGGCACAAATACAATCCCCAGGAAGAGCTGCTGCCCTTGTTTGGCGGACCGGATTCCGCCGGAAAATTTGAAGAACTGGCAGCCGACGCCGCAGGCGTAAAGGCAGAGGATATCTGCGGTATGGATCTTTTTCTCTACAACCGGATGGAAGGCACGGTCTGGGGCGCTTCCGAAGAATTTTTGTCCGCTCCCAGGCTGGACGATCTGCAGTGCGCTTTCGCATCTATGAAAGGGCTGCTCCTGAGTGAAAATACCAGGCAGATCCGCATCCACTGCGTCTTTGACAACGAAGAAGTAGGAAGCCTCACCCGTCAGGGAGCCTCTTCCACTTTCTTAAAAGATACCCTTACACGCATTTTCGACAGCATGGGCGCTGACCGGGAAGCGCTGCCGCGCGCCCTTGCCTCCAGCTTCATGATCTCCGCCGATAATGCTCACGCGGTTCATCCCAACTATCCCGGCAAAGCCGATCCGGTGAACCGCCCCTGCATCAACGGAGGCATCGTGCTCAAGCACAGCGCCAACCAGAAATATACCACCGACGGCGTCACCGCCGCTGTCTTCCGGAGCATATGCCGGAAGGCCGGCGTTCCCTGCCAGGATTTCGTGAACCGCTCCGACATCCCCGGAGGTTCCACGCTGGGCAATCTGTCCATCGCGCAGGCAGCCATGCGGACTGTGGATATCGGCCTTCCCCAGCTGGCCATGCATTCTTCCTACGAGACGGCCGGCGTCAAAGATACCGAATATCTCATCCAGGCGCTCCGGACCTTTTACTCCAGCGATATCCGGGTGGACAAAGACCAGATCATTTTAAACGGGGAAGACTGATTTTCGGTCTTCCCCCGCGCGAATCTCACGCCTGCTGCCAAAGCAGCAGATTGCCGTCGAATCCGGCCTTCAGCTTTCCCGTATCCTTCAGCCACGACAGATATGACCGGACCGTACTGCCCACCAGCACATACTGCTCAAAGTTCATGGTCAGGCCATACTCTGTAAACAATTTCTGCAGGATCGTCTCAAAGCACAGCGGCTCCGCACAGATCTCCAGGATGCGCCCGGCGATCTCCCGGACCTTGTCTATATTGTACTGAGCCAGATCTGAAATATCCTCTTCCGGAGCAGCATGAGAAGGGATAAAAAGCTTCGCTTTCATCGTCTTCACTTTTTCCAGTGTCTCCAGATAAGAGGCCACATCATAGATAAATCCGATCTGATATTTATCCAGCGTCTCCCTGGCGGACAGACAGTCCGCCAGATAGACCACATCATCGGGCGTCCGGAATCCCGCCATATCGAAGAAATGTCCCGGCAGCTGAATCAGCTCGAATCCCTCCGGCAGCACTTCCCCGGTCAGAGGCTCTGCCTTACTTTCCTGGGCAAGCAGAAACTTATGCCGGAGATCTTTGCACGGATATCCGCCATACAAAAAAGCCGGCTCCAGGATCGGATGATTGGTAAAATCACATTCGATCCCGGGCGCATAGATCCTGCATCCCGTCTGTCCCTGCAGATACTTGTTTCCGCCGATATGGTCCGCATTGGAATGCGTATTATAGATCGTGCGCAGTTTCCATCCGTTCGCATCCAGGATCTGGCGCACCTTTCTTCCCGCATCCTTGTCGCTTCCGCTGTCAATGAGGCATACCTCAGTATCATTCAATTTTACCAGTCCGATCTTCGCCGGACACTGAATATAATAGTCGTGTTCTGAAACCTGTATCAGTTCGTACATGATTCTTTCTCCTTTTCCAATGAAAATTCCAGCGTAACCGCCGCGTCCTTCTCCTGAACCGGAACAAGGTAATCGACCCCGGACCAGTCCGACCGATACTCCCAGGCATAAGAATACCCTTCGTAATTCATCTCGCAGTCCACCGCGGCGCCCGATGAGGCGATAGAAAAACTTTCAAAATATTTCGCGCTGTCCATGGCCTTTTTCCTGATTTTATACGGCGACATGGAGAATACCGAATAATCTTCCTGCGAACAGATCCAGGAAAGAGAGCACAGGGACAACAGTTCTCCATAAGAAGGAATCCACATGTTTCCATCCGGGCAGGAAATGGTGAAATGCATGCCGGTCATGACGCCGTTTTCTTCCGTAAACCGGATGCGCGGAAGCTCCGGTTGTCCTACAGAGGCGAGCATCGACATACTGTCTTTCTCTTCCCAGGTCCCGTCCTCTTTCAGGTACATGGCGGCAGAACGTCCGCCCGCCTCCACCATTGCCAGCGCAGGGCCTTCCTGCAGATAATTCAACGGAAGCTGAATATCGTAATAATCCTGAAGCCGGTTAAAGTTCTCACAATATTCCGCCACTGTGATGTCTCCTCGGTGAACCGGGACCGCACCGAACTGATTGATCCAGAAATTCACTCCTGCAAAGACGGCAAAAGACGCCAGATAAACCGCGGCACGCGCCGGCAGGAACCTTCTGTCCAGGCAAAGAACAGAATCCATTTCCCAGTAAAGCATCTCTCCATTCTTGCATTCTTTATATGATCTGTACTGCCGGAACAGCTGATAACCGGGGATAAAATATCCCATCCCCTTTCCGAAAACACCCCACGTCCGCGCAAGAGCCATCCCGTAGGGAAGCCGGCCGCCGTCCGTCCCTCTAACATGTATTCCAAACAGGAATTTCCCCGGAGTCGTTCCGGCCAGAGTAAGAAGGACAGGTTCTATGAGAAACATCAGACACGCAGATGCAGCCAGTTCCGCCATGAGCCATAAAAGACCGGTCCTGCTCAGCAAATGAAGATTGACGACAGGTGTGAGAAATGCATTCCAGATCACACTGTAGGTGGAAAGATCAAAAGAACGGGCAAAAAAACGTCTCCAGGGAGCGGTCACTTTCTCTGTTTCTTTTATCTGCATAATCCAGCCTCCTCCTGCCTTATTCTGTCTATATTATAAAGGGTATTCCCGGTCGAGTCCAGAGAGATGTCATTGCGAAAATAGTTTTTCTATGTTAGATTATTTTTAAGAATTCATATATCGCAAGGAGAGGAAACCATGTTGGAAATAAACACAAAAGCACCTGATTTTACCCTTCCTGACAAAGACGGCAATCCCGTCAGCCTGTCGGATTTTCGAGGAAGAAAAGTCGTTCTCTATTTTTATCCCAGAGACAACACTCCGGGATGTACTAAACAGGCATGCGCCTTTGCATCCGCTTATGACCGGTTCCGTTCCATAGATGTGACCGTCATCGGCATCAGCAAAGACAGTGTATCCTCCCATCTGAAATTCGCTCAGAAATACGACCTGCCGTTTATCCTGCTGTCCGATCCTGAGCTTCAGGCCATCCAGGCGTATGACGTATGGAAGGAGAAAAAACTGTACGGCAAGGTAAGCATGGGCGTCGTCCGGACTACCTATATTATCGATGAACAGGGAAATATTGAGAAAGTCATGCCCAAAGTCAAACCGGATACGAATGCCGCCGAGATTCTGGAATACCTGACCGGGGAAGAGAAAGCATGATCGTCATCATCTCTCCCGCCAAGAAAATGAATGTGGACACGGACAATCTGGCCTGGAAAGATCTGCCCGTATTTCTGGAAAGCACGGAAGAGCTCTGCAGCAGAATGCAGAACATGTCCTATGACGAATTGAAGAAGCTCTGGAAATGCAATGATCAGATCGCGTCGCTGAATATGGACCGGCTGCGGCATATGGATCTGCGAAACCGCCTGACTCCTGCGGTCCTTTCCTACGAAGGGATCCAGTATCAGTATATGGCTCCCCGGGTCTTTACCGACCAGGAATTTGCTTACGTGCAGGAGCATCTGCGTATCCTGTCCGGATTCTACGGAGTCCTGAAGCCTTTCGACGGCGTGACCCCGTACCGGCTGGAAATGCAGGCAAAACTCAAAATAAATGACTGCAAAGACCTTTATGCCTACTGGAACAGCCGGCTTGCCGAAGCGCTCTTTGCGGAGACGGACTGCATCGTCAATCTGGCTTCCAAAGAATACAGCATCTGCGTGTCCAGATATCTGCCGGACTCTGTCCGTTTTATCACCTGCGTATTTGGAGAAGAAAAGGATGGCAAGATAGTGGAAAAAGGGACTATATGCAAGATGGCCCGCGGTGAGATGGTACGCTATATGGCGGAAAAACAGATCACAGATCCGGAAGCCATCAAATCTTTTGACCGGCTGAACTATCATTTTGACGCGGGCCGGTCCGATGACCGCACATTTACCTTTCTTCTGAATGCCAACGGAGGATGATATGATCGATTGTATATCTGTTGAAAATATGCGCGGGAGCGACGCTTACACCATCGCTCACCTGGTTCCGAGCCTGGAACTGATGCATCGGGCCGCCCTGGGCGTCTTTCAGGCCGCAAAATGGCGGAATCCTGCGGCCATTCTGGCCGGTTCCGGCAATAACGGAGGCGACGGTTTCGCGCTGGCATGTATTCTTAAAGAGCATGGGTATGACTGTACTGTATTTACTGTCGGCTCCCATCTCTCGGAGGACAGCTCATACTATGCCGGAAAATGCAAAGAAGCGGAAATTCCGATCCGCCCCTTTGTCCCCGGCTGCCTGAAAGGCTATGACAGGGTTGTGGACTGTCTGCTGGGTACCGGTTTTCACGGCTCTCTCCGTGAACATTACCGCAACGCCATCAAAGAAATCAATGCTTCCGGTTCTTATATCATCAGCGTGGACATCAACAGCGGCATGAACGGCGACACCGGTGAGGCAGAGCTGGCAGTCCGCTCCGATCTCACCGTAACCATCGGCTTCGTCAAAACCGGCCTGGTATCGGAAAATGCAGGGAAATACATAAAACGCCTGATCTGCGTAGACATCGGAATCGTCCTTGTCAAAGAAGAAAAAAAGATCTGCGGCAGGGACGAACCTCTGGCTCCCGGCTGTCTTCCCTGTCCTGCATGGCTGGATATGAATATCCTGAAAATTTGTTAAAAACGCTGCTCCTCTCCCGTACTCGGCGGATGGAGCAGCGTTTTTCTTTTATAATTTTGCGGTACCCGTATCGAACGCCGAATTCTTTCAGTTCTTCCATGCTCATCCCCCGTGTCAGCTGATGGACGATGGTGCAGACCATTGTCAGGTGTGCCAGTTCTTCGGTACCTGGGGGATCACAATGGCACATACACGCAGAAGGTTCTGATTTACTCCTCTGTATTATAAAACTCATCTAACACATATGTTTTAACCGGAGTGATATACAACTCATACTTAATAACCAATTTAACCAAATCATTGCCGTCAATCAATGTAATCGGCGATCCTTCTCTTGCTGCAATTCTTGCTGAATTTGTAAATCTGCCGTTGGTAATGAATACACCATAATCCGCTTGGTATTTATTCATAGCGCCTAAGAATTGATTGATTTCAGGCTCCGTTACAGGTGCAATATTATATCTTTTGCATTGTATAACGACTCTTGTGGTTCTAAAATCATTTGCATCAATATGATACCCATATCCATCAATTCCACCGTCGTTACTAATCTGAACGCCTTTTTCTGTGAACTCAACACCCATACGGTTTAACAATGCTCTTGAAAAGGCTTCAAATTTTTTTGGAGTCATTTTAGCGATTGATGCAAGCAGCATTTCCTTAAAGTCATCCTTGATCTTTTCTTCTGCCTGTGTTTCTTCTTCACTGTCACCAACATCAACACTTTTATTTTTCTTCTTGCTTTTACTTAATTCGTCCCAATGTCTCTTCGAAGTTTCAATAATGTCTTTTTTAACATCAAGAGTATCTAACTCAAGATATAGTCCTTTTTCTGTCAAAGTAATCGGCGAAGCATACGTATATGTCAACAAATCATTAAAGAGCAAATCTTTAATGGCAAAGTTGAATTTGAAATCGAACTCTTTATACGTTTTGCCTGTTTTCTTTGATTTTTTTACAATTTCAGAAAATTCTGCTATTTGATCATCTAAATCGGCAATTCGCTCTTTGATTTCCGAACGTTCCAGCTGACCACCTGCTTCCTGCAGCACTTTTAGTATCGGCTTTATCAAATATGCCACTTTTCCGTCAGAAGACAATTCTGCTAAATTCATAATAATTCCCCCGTCTTAAACGTCGTATAACCTTCGTAATAATAACTGTGGTCGATGCCTTTCATATAGACCTCGCGGCTGTTAATATCATCCGTCAGAGCATTCTTCAGCAGATATTTTATTTCAATATCCTTAATTGGGCTGCGTTCCATAGCGAGCAGATAGTCTTCTTTATCAACCCTGCTCCAGTCAACGACCTTGCGCAGCTCAGCTTTAAACATCAGGTCCAGCCAGATACGCATGCTTCGCCCGTTTCCCTCCCGAAAGGGATGGGCAATATTCATTTCTACATATTTCTCAACGATTTCATCAAATGTGGACTGCGGCATCTTATCAATATTTTCGAGCGCCGCTTCCAGATACATTAAAGGCGCAAAACGGAAATTACCCTTCGCGAGATTTACCGTTCTGATTTTTCCGGCAAAGTCATAAATCTCATCAAAAAGGTATTTGTGTATGGCCTGGAGCGAGGAAAATTTCCCGGGTTCCAGCTTATCAAGGACGCCGTTTTCAAAGAGCTCTGCAGCCTTTTTCTTACTGATACGCTCTTCCTCACGGGCAAGATCCGCTGAGCTTGTAAGTCCTAGTTTATTCTCAAGCGCCATACCGCACCTCCGAAATCAATTTATTCCCGCGGGCAGCGGGCAGGCAGACATGCCTGCATCCAACACCTAAAGATTATCATATCATCCGCAGGAATTCAATGTTTCACAGGGATTTGTACGGACTCCATTTTCCAGTAAAGATAAAAACGCTGCTCCTCTCCCGTACTCGGCGGATGGAGCAGCGTTTTTATTTTTTATGAATTTTTGGTCCCAGTATCGAACGCCGGATTCATGATATAGAAATTTCTGGAATCCAGTTTATCCTGCACCAGTCTCAGTGCTTCGCCAAATCTCTGGAAATGCACGATCTCCCGCGCGCGCAGGAACCGCAACGGATCCAGGACCTCCGGATCTTTCACCAGACGAAGCAGGTTGTCGTACGTCGTCCGGGCCTTCTGTTCCGCAGCGAGGTCTTCCGTGAGGTCGGTGATCGGATCTCCCGTAGACTGAAACGTAGACGAAGAGAACGGTTCTCCCGACGCCGCCTGGGGCCAGATACCGGCGGTATGATCCACATAGTAGGCGTCGATGCCGGATTCTTTCAGTTCTTCCATGCTCATCCCCCGTGTCAGCTGATGGACGATGGTGCAGACCATTTCCAGGTGCGCCAGCTCTTCAGTACCTATATCGGTCAGCACCGCCATGCACTCTTTATACGGCATGGCGAACCTCTGGGACAGATAACGCATGCTGGCGCCCAGCTCCCCATCGGGACCTCCCGACTGCAAAAAGATAGGATTTACGGCGCCTGGTCCAGCCCCAGATCCTCCCGGAGAAAGTCCGGGAGTTCCGAAAGGGCAAGATCATAATTTTGATAATCGTACTCATTCTGCGCCCCCACAAGCGTTACCCTTGCCCCGACCCCGGAGACATAGAGCAAGTCCGTGTCATAATACCAGTCTGCGCGCCTGTCTCTCAGGCAGGGAAGGATCTGACGGATTTCTTCCGGATCTGTATAGGTGTATGTCGTCACCTGTCCGCTGTACTCGTCATCATAATCGTCCACATCCACTGTTATCACTGCCGACGGATCACACACCGTCTGTATTCCTAAGTCATCGAGAACCGCCAGCGTGCGTTCATAGTCCGCATACACTGGATAAGACCCCAGCGTGCTGTCATAATCGCCGTACCAGGTATCTCTCTCGATCCGGAAACTTAAGGTCCCGATCTCCTGCGTAAAACTGTCGGCCAGCGACGCGTCCCTGAGGTCTGCGGTGAACGCACGATAGACGCTTTCCATATCCTGCGCGGACAGCGTCTGTTCATACTCCTGCCCCAGGAAATCCCGGTAATAAATTCCTGTGTAATATTCCAGGTGCTCTTCATCCGTCAATATGGAGAAACTGCCCTCTTTGTATTCCTCCGAATCATACACCTGTGCCAGGAGACGCGCCTGTTCCTCGTTGCGCATGGGATATCTCCGATAAATATCCTTTCCGCTTTTCATAGCGAAACGGACTGTTATGATTCTCCCGTCCAGCGTCAGCGCGTTGTCGTCCGGCTCCAGAGCCTGAATGCCCTCTGCCGCCAGGTCGTATGCCGCGTCCAGATCCGACAGGCGCATATGGTTCATACGGTAAGAATACATGGATTCATAATATGGAAGCCCGTCCTCTCCCCAGCTGTATGCGTCCTGGTCTGTGTCCAGCACGTTTACGTTCACCGCCATGTACGCCAGAGAATCCTTGCGGGGCAGATAAGTGTCATACCCTGTCAGATCCTGCACAAACACCAGCAGTACAAATCCGGAAACCGCCAGACAAAGAACAGAGCTTTTCCAGTGGGCAAACCCCTGCCGGAAAGAAAGCGCCGTCACCATCTCCATAAAAACGCTGGAGATCAGCCAGAGCACCACGATTCCAAAGAGATACCACCCCATGCTCATCCGCATGGAATAGAAGAACCAGCCTCCCATCAGTCCCGCCGGAACGCACACCAGAAACTTGAACGGCAGCCGCATCCAGGGAAACGCCAGCGCCCGGTCCGAAGCCTCCGACGGACGCGCTCGGTACAAAAGCATCGCAAGCACGCTGAACCCGGCGGCGATTAGAAGGCCGGTCAGTACATGCGCAGGCCATCCTTCCCCATATGCCGTCAGGCCGGTATAAAAACACAGCGGCGACAGAACGGTCCCGATATCTTCCAGCCATGAACTATGCACATAGGTGCACAGGAAGGAGTCCATCAGGCACACCCTCAGAAACCGTATAAAAATACCATATAGATATAGGAAACCGATCATCAGGATATTAACCGGCAGATTTCCCGTCAGGAACGTGGCCGCAAGCGCGATGGAATACAGCATCAGATACGCCGTCATATGACCGGCAAACATGCAGGCGGCGCCCCGCAGCACCTCTCCGGTCACGCCGTCTCCGGCAGCGGCCAGTAGAAGTGTAAACAGCAGATTGATCCCGAAAGAAAGCAGATAGATCAGAATGCCGTTCACATATTTGGCGGCAAACAAGGTCTCTCTCCTGACCGGCAGGCTGTGATAATAGTCCGTACCCGATCTCTTATGCAGATAGGCAAACCCTCCCGGCGCGCAGATACATGCCGCCGCCACCGTAATAAAAGGCAGCATCAGAGATCCGCTTGAGCGGAATAACTCCCGGGCCGTTCTCATGGCGCGGATAGGGTCTGTTCCCACCTGGCTTCCCAGCATCAGCAGGTATGCGGCGGGAAGACACAGGAAAAACACGATAAATCCCAGCAGAAGACTCCACGCCCGCTGCTTAAAGTCTGTCTTCAGAATCCTAACAAATAATTTTCCGGACGTCATATCCCGCCACCTCCGTTTCACTGATAAAGATCTCCTCCAAAGTCAGAGGCAGGAGTTCATAAAACACCGGCTCCGCGGCACGGATCTTCGCCTCCGCTGTCCCGCGGTCTCCCCTCAGCGTCACCGTATGGAGCATCCCCCTGCGGTCGTCGGTAAGGACTTCCAGCGGCGCGAAAAGTTCCTGCACCGGGATCTCTTCCTTCAGCACAAACTGTACCTTGTGTATATTTAGCTTCATGTCCTCCAGTTCGCCGGACAACAGTATGCCGCCTGCGTGAAGGAGTCCCACATCTTCGCAGATATCTTCCAGTTCCCGAAGATTATGGGATGCGATGACCGGAGTAAAATTCCTCTCTTCCATCTCGCCCGCGAAAAGGCTTTTTGTTGCCTGACGCATGACCGGATCCAGCCCGTCGAACGCCTCGTCGCACAGAAGGTAAGAAGCCCCGGAACAGATCCCGCAGATAATTGATACCTGCTTCTTCATTCCTTTGGAAAAGGTTCCGACCTTTCTCTTTTCATCCAGCCCGAAGCTCTCAAACAGCTTCCGGCAGCGTTCCATCTGAAAATCCGGATAGAACAGCCGGTAATGGGACGCCGTCTCCAAAGGCGTGGCTCCCGGGAGAAAATACTGCTCGTCCGATATATAGAACATGCGGCTCTTCGTCTGCGGCCTCTCGTACACCGGCTCCCCGTCCACCAGCACCGTCCCTTCGTCCGGGCGCAGCACCCCCGATAAAAGCCGAAGAAACGTACTCTTTCCGGCTCCATTAGTCCCTACCAGACCAAAAACCGCCCCGTCCCGGATCTTCGTGGTGATATGATTGACTGCCAGAATCTCTCCGAAAGATTTGGTCAGCCCCGTCGTCTCAATCATGCCTTCTCCCCTCCTTCGCACTGATCGATCGCTTCTTTCAGAAGCCGCGGATCTATCCCCAGGCATATGGCCTTTTCTGCGAGCTTCCGCTGTTCTTCCAGAATATTCTCCCTCTGCTCTTCCAGATATTCTGTCCTCTGCGAGACAAAACTCCCCTTTCCCGGAACCGAGCAGGTGTAACCCTTCCGCTCCAGCTCCTGATATGCTCTCTGGATCGTATTGGGATTGATAGACAGATCCATGGCCAGGCTGCGCACGGAAGGCAGCTGGCTCTCCGGCGGCAGTACGCCCCGGATGATCAGCTCCGCGATCTTTTCCGCCACCTGCTCATAGATCGGTCTCCGGTCCGAATAATCTATGAGGATCATATCCATTCCTCCGTTCTGCTGTATTAATCGTCCTAGTACAGTCAGTATACTATACGCGGCGGTTCCTGTCAATTTAAGAATCCCCCGGGAAACCGGACAGACTCCCGCAGTCATGGTCCCGCAAAAAAACTGCGGCGCCGCAGACGATACACGCCTGCGCGCCGCAGTTTTCATGGAAAATCTTATCCCTCGTAATATGCTTTCAGATAGATCTCCTTGATCTCGGACATCAACGGATATCTGGGGTTCGCGCCGGTACACTGGTCATTGAAGGCGTTCTCCACCATCTCGTCCAGGGTTGCCAGGAAATCTTCTTCCTTGATGCCGTAGTCCTTGATCGTTCTCCTGATGCCGACCGTCTCCTTCAGCCTGGCGATGGCCTTGATGAAGTTTTCAAATACTTCATCGTCGTCCTTGCCCTGAATGCCGACGAATCTGGCCATTTCACAGTATCTTTCCTTCGCGTGCGGATACGGATACTGAGAGAAGGTACCCATCTTTACCGGAGCCGGATCCGCGTTGTAGCGCATCACCAGTTCGATCAGCAGCGCGTTTGCCACGCCGTGGGGCAGATGATGGTAAGCGCCCAGTTTATGCGCCATGGAATGGCAGACGCCCAGGAACGCGTTGGCAAATGCCATACCTGCCATCGTGGACGCATTGGCCATCTTCTCTCTGGCGGCCGGATCGCCCGCGCCCTTCTCGTATGCGCGCGGCAGATAGGTAAAGATATTTTTCGTCGCCATCAGCGCCAGTCCGTCGGTGAAGTCCGTCGCCATAATCGACACATATGCTTCCAGCGCATGGGTCAGCGCGTCGATACCGGAAGCGCTGGTCAGGCCCTTCGGCTGCGTCATCATAAAATCCGTATCGATGATCGCCATATTCGGAAGCAGCTCATAATCTGCGATAGGCCACTTGGTTCCGGTCTCCGCATCGGTGATGATCGCGAACGGCGTCACCTCGGAACCGGTACCGGAGGAAGTGGGAACCGCCACAAACATGGCCTTCTCGCCCATCTTCGGGAATACATAGACTCTCTTGCGGATATCCATGAAATCCATGGCCAGATCTTCGAACTTGCATTCCGGATGCTCATACATGAGCCACATGATCTTGCCGGCGTCCATCGCGGAGCCGCCGCCCAGGGCGATGATCACATCCGGCTCAAAAGCACGGAGCTGTTCTACGCCTTTCTGTGCCGTCTGCAGAGTCGGGTCCGGAGCGACCTCATGGAAGCACGCATATGTAATGCCCATCTCGTCCAGCTTGTCCGTGATCGGTTTCGTCATGCCGCTGCCAAACAGGAAACCGTCCGTCACGATAAACGCTTTCTTCTTATGATAATAGGTTTTCAGCTCGTCCAGCGCCACCGGAAGGCAGCCCTTTTTGAAATAAACCTTCGGCGGAGTCTTGAACCAGAGCATATTCTCTCTCCTTTCGGCAACGGTCTTGATATTGATCAGATGCTTCACATTGACATTCTCGGAGATCGAATTGCCGCCGTAGGAACCGCAGCCCAGAGTCAGCGACGGGGGCAGCTTGAAATTGTACAGATCTCCGATACCGCCATGGGACGAAGGTGTATTTACCAGAATCCGGCAGGTCTTCATGCGCGCCGCATGCATGGCCATCTTCCCGGTCTGGGACGGATGGATATAGAGCGACGAAGTATGTCCGTATCCTCCGTCCGCGATCAGCTGCTCGGACATATCCAGCGCCGTCTCAAAATCAGGCGCTTTATAAAGTGCCAGTACCGGGGAAAGCTTCTCGTGAGCGAACGGTTCGGAGATATCCACGGAAGTCACCTCGCCGATCAGGATCTTCGTCTCCGGCGGCACCTGAAAGCCCGCCAGCTCCGCGATCGCGGCCGCTTTCTGTCCTACGATCTTCGCGTTTACCGTGCCTGCTTCCGTCAGCAGAATTTTGCGCATCTTATCCAGTTCCTCCGGACTGAGCACATGACAGCCGCGTTTCACGAACTCTGCCTTGACAGCGTCATAAATATCCGCCAGAGCCGTCACAGACTGCTCGGAGGCACAGATCATGCCGTTGTCAAAGGTCTTGGAATGAATCACGGAGTACACAGCCGTCTGGATATCGCAGCTGCTGTCCATGATAACCGGCGTATTGCCCGGGCCCACGCCGATGGCAGGTTTTCCCGAAGAATACGCCGCTTTGACCATGCCGGGACCTCCTGTGGCGAGGATCACATCCGCCGACTTCATCAGCATATTGGAAAGTTCCAGTGTGGGTTCCTCGATCCACCCGATAATACCTTCCGGCGCTCCGGCTTTCACTGCGGCGTCCAGTACCACCTTCGCCGCTTCAATCGTACATTTCTTTGCGCGAGGATGGGGGCTGATCAGGATCGCGTTCCTGGTCTTCAGGCAGATCAGACATTTGAAGATCGCCGTGGAAGTAGGATTCGTGGTAGGGATCACTGCTCCCATCAGTCCCATAGGTTCCGCGATCTTTTTGATGCCGTAGGAGGCGTCTTCCTCGATCACGCCGCAGGTTTTCACATTCTTATATGCGTTGTACATATACTCTGCCGCGTAATGATTCTTGATCACCTTGTCTTCGACTACGCCCATACCGGTCTCTTCGCAGGCCATCTTTGCCAGCGGAATACGCTGTTTGTTGGCTGCCATCGCCGCCTCAAAAAAGATCTTGTCTACCTGCTCCTGAGTGAAGGCTGCAAACGCCTTCTGTGCTTCTCTCATGGCATCGATCTTCTGCTGAAGCAGTTCCACCGCGCTCATGGGCTCCGCTGCCCTGCTCTCTTCCTTTTTTGCCATAAATTACCTCCTTTATGTGTGGATTTATAAATATATGCAGCGCATATGGTTCCGATATGAAAATACGGAGGCGAATATGCTTCTCCTCCGTATGCTTTGCTTCATTCTAGCATGTCTTTATGCAGTTGAAAATATATTTTCGGATAATTAAAAAATTAACAAGAAAATTTTCAGAAAATCACAGTTTGAGCATGCCCGCGAAGACATTTTGCTCAGATCAGTTCCATCTCTTCCTTCCGCGGATCTTCAAAAGCAGGATCAGCATAGGAAAAATCTCCAGCCTTCCGGCCAGCATGTCAAAAGTAAGCACCAGCTTGGACAGATTGGAAAAGAGCGAGAAATTGCGGATGGGTCCCACCTGGTTCAGCCCGGGGCCTACATTGTTGAATGCGGAAGCCACAGCCGAGAAATTCGTTACCCCGTCAAAATTATCCAGCGATACGATCAGTATAGAAATCACAAAGATGATCAGATACGCCACCATAAATACATAAATGGACCGCATCGTATCATGCTCCACTACTTTCCCTTCAAAACGAACCTTGCGCACATTTCTGGGATGAAGAATGTAAGCCAGCTCCTTCAGCACGGACTTTGCCATAATCACGATTCTCGACACCTTGATGCCGCCTCCCGTACTTCCCGCGCACGCGCCGATAAACATTAAAAGCAGCAGGATCTCCCTGGAAAATTCCGGCCACAGGTCAAAGTCCACACTGGCAAAACCGGTCGTCGTAATGATAGACGCCACCTGAAAAGCCGCGTGGAGCACCGTCTCGCCTATATTTCCGAATATATGATAAATATTAAACGATATCATGACTATCGCCGCCGCTATAATGCCCAGATAGGCACGGGCTTCCTCGCAGCGCAGCGCTTCTTTCCATTTTTTACAGTAAATCAGGAAATACACATTAAAATTCACGCCAAACAGAATCATGAAAACCGTGAGAATAATCTGCTCTGCCGTATTATAATCCGCGCATCCGCTGTTGAGCACGGAAAAACCTCCTGTTCCGGCAGTGGCAAAGGTAAGATTAATAGAGTCGAACGCCGGACATCCAAACAGGATCATCAGGATCATCTGCAGTACAGTTAGGAAAAAATAAATCACATATAAGAGCTTCGCCGTACTTCTTACCCGCGGAACCAGCTTGCCCACGGAAGGTCCCGGACTTTCCGCTTTCATCAGATACATGCCGGTCGCCCCCATGGGCAGAATTGCCAGCATGAAAACCAGGACTCCCATACCGCCGATCCAGTGGGAAAAACTTCTCCACATCAAAATAGAGCGCGGCAGCGCTTCCACATCCGTGGACACCGTAGCTCCTGTAGTCGTGAACCCGGACACAATCTCAAAAAGAGCGTCAAAAGGATTCGGAAAAGCGCCGCTCACGCACAGAGGGATCGCTCCGACAATACTCATGACAATCCAGCACAAAGCTACCGTTGTGTACCCCTCGGAAGAGAAGATCATGGCATTTTCCGGTCTTTTTCCTCTCACCAGCCAGCCTGCCGCCAGACAAAACAGCGCCGTGGCTCCAAATACCTGCAGACATCCCCATTCCCGATAGACAACTGCCGTCAATATGGGAATCATAAACAAAGCCGCCTCTATCTGCACCAGAGCGCCGACAATATAACGCATCATTTTCAAATTCATAACTGTTTTCCCGTCCTTATCTGCTGTACAAAGAAGCAGTGTCCTGCTTTTTCAACACGTCTCTGATATCTTTCAGTTCCCCGCATCTGGTTGTGATCACGACTACAGAATCCCCCGCCTTCAGAGTATCCTGTCCTCTGGGGAGGATCGTCTTTCCCTTCCGGTTGATAGCGCAGATCAGCAGATGCGATTTCAGTTCCAGCTCCTGCAGCGGCACATCTGTGATATTTCCGCTTTCCTTGATGATAAATTCCAGCGCCTCGGCCCTGCCGTCCGCCAGACGATACAGCGTCTCTACGTTGCTTCCGATGGAATTCTGCATGGCGCGTACATACTGGAGGATGCTCTCTGCCGTGATACGTTTCGGGTGGATCAGGCTTCCGATATCCAGCGTGCCTATGATCGCGTCATAGGTATCATGATTCACCTTTGTAATCTTCTTTGCATGGCTCATGCTTTTAGCGTACAGAGAAAGCATGATATTTTCCTCGTCCATATCCGTCAGCGCCACAAAACCTTCTGCGTCGCGCAGCCCCTCTTCCTCCAGAAGTCCCTGATCGGTGCCGTCGCCCTGAATGATCATGGCCTGCGGAAGCAGCTCGCTAAGCTCCTCGCAGTGCGCCATATTTTTTTCAATAATTTTCACTTTGATCTTCATGGCAAGAAGCCTGCGGGCCAGATAATACGCCGTCTTGCTGCCCCCGATGATCATGGTATTTTTTACCTGGTTAGTCTGTACACCCATCAGCTTGAAAAAGCGGCTTGCGTTCAGAGGAGAAGCCACAATAGAGATCGTGTCGTCCGCCTGCAGTTCCATCTCTCCATCCGGAATCGTGATCTGCCCTTTTCTTTCTACGATACAGACCAGCGCCTCACATTGCGTCAGTTCTGAGATATCCTTCAGTTTCCTGCCCGCAAGCGGGCTGGAAGCTTCCACCCGGAAACGCAGCAGCTCGATCCGCCCCTTGGCAAAAGTATTGATTTCTATGGCTGAAGGGAAACGCAGCAGCCGGGCGATCTCCGACGCCGCGGCAAACTCCGGGTTAATCACCATCGAAAGTCCCAGTTCTCCTTTTATATGACCGATCTCCTGGTGATATATAGGATTCCGTACTCTGGCTATGGTCTTGCATCCTCCTGCCTTCTTCGCGATCAGACAGCAAAGCAGATTGACTTCATCCGCATTGGTCACTGCAATCAAAAGATCCGCTTCGTCTATTCCGGCCTCTTTCTGAATATTATAGCTGGCTCCGTTGCCGACGACGCCGCGCACATCCGCCTCATCCGTCATGTGCCGGACCACATCCGCTTTTTGGTCGATTACCGTAATATCATGTCCTTCCCTGCTGAGCTGTTCCGCCAATGTGGAACCTACTTTTCCGCATCCGGCTATAATTATGTTCATGAATTATCCATCCTCCTGAAATCTTGACAGAATCTTAATCAATCTTTTTTCCGTCTTAATGAAATCTTAATCCAATATAGCACCACCTGTCGAAATCCGCAATAAAATGAACAGGATCTTAGCACTCTCTTTGCAAATAACATTCTCTCTTCTCATATATTAGACTTAAAAAACCGGTATCGCCGCTTCGGAGGCAGTCAAAATATCATGCAGACAGGTGCAGCTTATATCCGTGTATCTACGGAAGAACAGGCAGAATATTCGCCGGACAGCCAGCTTGGCAGGATCCGGGAATACGCAAAGGCACACCAGATCCTTCTGCCGGAAAAGTACATCTATCTGGACGAAGGCATCAGCGGACGGCATGCGCGGACGCGTCCCGCCTTTATGCGTATGATCTCTGACGCGAAAGAAAAACCCCGTCCTTTCGACGTGATTCTGCTGTGGAAATTTTCCCGTTTCGCCAGAAACCGTCAGGACAGCATCCTATACAAGTCCATGCTGCGCAAAGAATGCGGCATCGATGTGATCTCCATCACGGAGCAACTCTCCAAGGATCCCACTTCCATCCTCATAGAAGCCCTGCTGGAAGCTATGGACGAATACTACAGCCTTAATCTGGCGGAAGAAGTCCGGCGGGGTATGAATGAAAAATTCTCCCGGGGAGGCGTCGTCTCCGTTCCTCCTTTCGGGTACCGCATGGAAGACGGCCGCTTTATTCCGGATCCTGAAAAAGCGCCCCTGGTCGCAAAGATTTTCCGGGATTATCTGTCCGGCGTACCCTCCCGGCAGATTGCCGCGGCGCTCAACGCCGCCGGCATCCGCACCAGCCGGGGCAATTCCTTTGAAAGCCGCTCCATCGACTATATCCTCTCCAATCCCACCTACACCGGCAAACTTCGCAGGCGGATACATCCCGGGCAATCAGAGATGACGCTGGCAGAGGGAAAGCATACTCCTCTGGTATGCGAGGAGGATTTTCGGTCTGTCCAGCAGATGCTCGCCGCCAGACGCCGCCGTCTCCCGCCCTATACCCGCCAGACCCCTGCTGATTTCATGCTGCGCGGCCTGGTGCGGTGCGGAAATTGCGGCGCCACACTGACCCAGTCCGTCAAGGGCAAATACCTGCAATGCTGCCGCTATGCCAGAGGACAGTGCTCTGTCAGCCACTCGGTCTCCCTTTCCTGGCTTACTGAGAAAGTGCTGGAACAGTTGGAGGCGGATCCCTCCTGCCCTGCCCCGCTGAAACGCTCCCTTCCTCTTCTGCGCTCTGATAAAATATCCGAAAGCCAAAAAAACGAGCTCCTCCGCTCGTTTCTGTCACAGATCACTTTCCATCGCCCGGACAATACCATCACTCTATCTTTTTACAATCGGGACCTCCGAACTGGGAGATGATCAGCCGCGCCATCTTAGGATTTGCCTTGGTGATGTTGATCGGGTATTCCAGTCTTTTTTCATAATTCCACACTTAGCACGCGCCTCCTTCCCAGGGCCAGGGCTGGTTGATCCATTCCCACCGTTCCTGCCCTGTCGGAGCGGTGTCCAGATTCAATGGTCCGTAGATTGCCGCATAGTCGTCCAGCGCCTGTCTCCGGAGCTGGCTGTATTCACGGAAATAGGCGAGCGCCGTAGGGTCTGTGGGATGGGTGTCCAGGTACAGACTGGCTTCCACCACCGCGAAGCTGACCATATTGATCCAGGACAGCATCTGTTTCCTGGTAGGCTGTCTCTGTGCCATTATCTGCACCCTCCCCTCACACCCAGAAACGGTTTATCCAGTT
The DNA here is from genome assembly GCA_944376715.1 of uncultured Lachnoclostridium sp. Taxonomy (GTDB): domain Bacteria; phylum Bacillota; class Clostridia; order Lachnospirales; family Lachnospiraceae; genus Hominiventricola. The sequence continues at coordinate 21,610 of CALWDO010000045.1, forward strand.
CCGGGAAGATCGTACCGCAGGCAAGCGCTTTTTCCAGATCGTATACCCTGTGCCAGTGCTGCCAGGGCACGTACGCCATCGCGGGCGGAAAATTATTTTCCCTGTTTGTTCCTCTGGTACAGGAACATCTCTGATATTCTTCCAACTTTCTAAATCCTTTCTGTTTTTTTCCTCATTTTATCCTATGTCATGGCAAAAAAAGCGTGAAAAAATGGTGCGGCCAAAAAGCCGCACCGTATTTATTTTCGATGTTCATGCGTAAACAGATGATCCTGACAATATTCATAATTCCCGACACATTTAGAACAGAATCGAAATTCCAGATCATCCCCGTCCTGCTCTGTTCTTCCGCATACCGCACAGCGGTGATGGGAACTCTTTTGGGAAGCCGTACGGACCTTCTTTGCATAAGTTCTCTTTCTCTGTATCTGTTTCGGAGAAAACTTATTCCGGTTCGTGGACAGATAAAATATCACAAAATTCAGAAGCGATACCAGTGCCGCCACGCTGGTAGCCCGTTCTGCTACAATGCCTACTTGTAAAAGTGCAAAGTATGTTGCTGCCGGAACGCCTATCAGTCCCGATACAATCGCTATTCCAAAATAGAGGCCATAAAAAATCCCTATCCACTTACACTTAATAGGAAGGATGAAGAATAGCAAAAACTCCACATCCGGGTACAAGGCTGCAAACGCCAGCAGCAATGAGGAATTCAGGTAGTAAGTCCCCAGTGACAGATTCCATCCAAAAACCAGGTAAACAACCAGACATGCAATTACATGAAGCAGCATACCTGAAAAATAATATAGGTTGAAACGAAAAGTTCCCCACTGATATTCCAGCATTTTACCCATAAAGTAATATAAATACAGAGAGAACATAATAAAAATAAATCCGCTGAAATCTGTTGACACAGGTGAATCAATAATAAAAGTGAAGATTCTCCAAACCTGGCCTCTCAAAATAGCCGCCGCATCCAGACACAGCCATTGTTCATACAATCCTGGTACTACAATTTGCAGTACAAACCCAACTGCATATAATATAATGATATAATACATCAAATTGTGGATCGCGTATTTTCCGAACTTGCGTTCCAGCTTATCAATCCAGTTCATATGATAGAAACATTCCTTTCCCGCCGGTCTGCGGCCTGTCATAGTATAACTGTGCATCCGGCCAGTCCTCCGGCCGGATGCACGTTCAAGTCACATTATAGATTTTCCTGGACTGTTTGTCAATGAACTGGAATTGATTTATACATTCGCAAATCTTTACAAAATATTTATGGACGTAACCGCATTCTTTCCATATAATATACCGTGGTTCAAATTGGATGATACCAGGGTTTCAAGGTCGGAAATCCGATGCAAGCTTGCTTGCAGGAGGATTTGCGACTTTGGAACCCGCCAAAAACATGAATAAGGAGCCATTTTTCGCAGAAAAATGAGCGGATTATGAATGTTTTTGAGGATTGCGGG
>CALWDO010000046.1 GCA_944376715.1 uncultured Lachnoclostridium sp.
ATCTGAACGTCAAAGCCAAGACGTTCCAGACAGCCCTGGATCTCATCATCCGTCAAATGTTTTCCAAGCCGTTTTTTTTTTTTTTTAAGGTTGACGTCAATCTCTGCCCTTTTCAGTTTTTTCACATACTGGTCGCAGAATCCGGTTACTTTCAGCTCCGGATACAGTTCCTGGAAATATTGCATGGAAAGCGCCAGCGCCTGATCGCACCTTTCCGGATCAACAGCCTTTTCATATCTGGAAGAAGCCTCCGTGCGGGTATCGTAGCGGAGCGCCGTTCTTCGGATGCCTGCCGCTTCAAAGTTGGCCACTTCCAGAATCACGCGCTCGGTCTTTGGCAGGATGGAATCCTTCGCGCCGCCCATGACGCCGGCCAGGGCCACCGGACCCTCGGAATCCGTGATCACCAGATCGTCCGGGCTAAGATCGATTTCTTTGTCATTCAGAAGAACCAGTTTCTCACCCTCTGCCGCATGTCTTACCACGATATGATCTGTGATATTATCTGCATCGAATGCATGGGTAGGATTACCCGTAGCAAGCATCACATAATTCGTAATATCCACCAGCGCGTTGATCGGACGCATGCCGGCTTTCCAGATCCGGTTCTGCATCTTATAGGGCGACGGCTTTACTCCCACACCGGACATCTCCACGCCGATATACCTGGTACATCTGTCCGGATCCAGAATCTCTACTTTAAAATCAGACTGTACATCCGTCTTGAACGGCTTGATTTCCGCCAGCTCCAGATTGTACAGTGCCGCGATCTCACGGGCGATCCCGTAATGTCCCCAGAGATCCGGTCTGTTCGTCATGGACTTATTGTCGATCTCCAGAAGAACGTCGTTCATGTCCAGCGCGTCCGCCAGAGAAGTACCTGCAGGGACTTCGAACGCGGACAGATCGAGGATCTCCGCCTCCTGTGATGCGGGGAACAGATCTCCCAGTCCGATCTCATCGGACGCGCAGATCATACCATAGGACTCTACGCCGCGGAGCTTTGAGTTTTTGATCACCACGGGTTCACCTTCTCCGTGCCAGCGGACTACCGCGCCCGGGCAGGAAACCGCCACGCGCATTCCTTCCCTCAGGTTGATGCCTCCGCAGATGATATCCTTGATCTCTCCGTTTCCGATATCCACCTTGCAGACTCTCAGTTTGTCCGCGTTGGGATGGGGCTCGATCTTTTCGATCACACCCACCACCATATTGTCAAATCGGCGGGCAAGATATTCTACATCTTCCACCTCTACGGTAGACATAGTCAGGTCATATGCCAGTTTTTTCAGGTCCATATCCTCCGGGATATTGACAAAATCTTTAATCCAAGATAATGATAATTTCATCTTCTCTCTCCTCGCTTATCTGAACTGTTTCAAGAATCTCAAGTCCGCACTGTGAAACAGTCTTACGTCGTCAACACCATAACGCATCATAACCAGTCTGTCCAGACCGATATTTACATAGAAACCTGTGTACTCGTCCGGATCCAGCCCCGCCGCGCGCAGTACGTTGGGATGCGGGGAACCTCCCGGCATAACCTCGATCCATCCCACATGCTTGCAGACACTGCAGCCTTTTCCTCCGCAAACCTGGCACTGCATATCGATCTCAAATCCAGGCTCCACAAACGGGAAGAAGCCGGAACGCATTCTGACAGGTACATCCGTACCGAATACTTTGCTCAGGATACTCTTTATCATGACCTTGCCGGACGTAAAAGTAATATCCTTGTCCACGATCAGTGCCTCATACTGGAAGAAAGCCCTCTCATGATGGGAATCCGTAGTCTCATTCCGGTATACACGGCCCGGATATACAAAACGGTACGGCGGTTTATGAGTCTGCATATAGCGGACGCTTCCTCCCGTCAGGTGCGGACGCAGACAGAGTTTTTCATTGGTGCTGCCGCTGTCATGTCCCTCGATCCAGTAAGTATCCATACTCTCCCTCGCCGGATGGTTCGGCGGGAAATTCAGCTTATCAAATGCATACAGCTCGCTGGTGATCTCATCTTCCTCGAAGATCTCGAATCCCATAGAACGAAAAGCATCGTTCAGGTCATAGCACATCTGTGTAATCGGATGAAGCCCCCCGCCGGACGGCATAATGCCCGGAACAGAACAGTCAAAATCCGGAGACACCTCTGAAGCTTTCAGCTTCAGCTCCATCCTCTTTTCATCGATCAATTCAGTAACCTGGCTTTTCGCCTGATTCAGCAGTTTTCCCATCTCCGGGCGCAGGGAAGCGTCCAGCTTCGGAATTTCCTTCATCAGAAGGCTTAAGGCCCCCTGTTTTCCAATATATGCGCTTTTCACATTCTGAAGTTCACCTTCACTGGCCGCTTCAGAAATTTTCGTTTTCACTTCTGATAAAATGCCTTCGATTTTATCTTTCATTATAATTCTCCTTCCTCTTAAGAATTTACACAGGCAAATGTCAATATTTTACGAAAACAAAAAAACTTCGTCTCCAGCAAAAGGGACGAAGTTCATATTCCGTGGTACCACCCTGATTCCCGGTCTGCGCCGGGCGCTCAAGCTGCGTAACGTGCAGAAAACGTCATTCCCTACATCTCGTTCAGGAATGCTGCTCCGGTGGGAAATTCACATCTCTGTCTGAACCCGGACGGGCTTCCAGCCGACGGCCCTTCCTCTCTGACGGAAAACAGGATGCTACTGACACCTTCTTTGCATTTGCATATTGCTTTATTCATAATAACACAGAATCCTTTAAAGTCAAGCACTTTTCAATTGACACGCCCCGGAAATTGTTTAAAATAATAGTTAGTGTTAATTACATGCAGATAAGGGGGTATTCGAATGGACAACGATATTCTTTCATTGATCCAGTATTTACTGGCCACTCCTTTCCCGTCTTTGGAAGATATGGAAAAAGCGTCTGGAGTCACCAGACGTCAGTCCCTTTACCGTTTTGAAAAATTGAACCGCGTTCTGAAAGGCGAACATATACCGGCTATCACTTTCAGTTCCACGCCGGACAAGAAGATTCTGCTGGCGCAGGAGACCCAGGCTTCCCTTCAGAACCTGCTGCAAAAATCCGACAGAAAAGAAACCTATTTTTTCAGTAAAGAAGAACGGCTGATCTATATGTATCTGCTGCTTTTCATCCATATTGATTATCTGTCCCTCAACCACTTCATCGATGCGCTTAAATGCAGCCGTTCCACAGTCCTGACCGATTTCAGAGAGCTGAAGGCGCAGCTGGAGGAAAGCGGCATTGAGATCCGCAACAACCGGAAGCAGGGCTATTATCTGGAAGGTCCGGAAGTAGAGATCCGCCGTTTTATGATCCAGAACGTGATTCGGACTCTCGCTGACCAACACGGCAGCCAGCTCTTTGATACTTTTATTCATGACTGGAAACTGGACCTTTTCGGCTATTCCCGCCAGATTATTGCGGAACTGGCACAGAAATGGAATATCCGCATGATCGAGGCGCGTCTGGTGGAGTTTATTTATATTTTCATCTTCCTGAAAACACGCCTGCTAAGCGGCGTCCAGAATACTCTGCCGTTCCCCGACCAGATAGAGACCGAGATGATTCCATCTCTGAAAGAATATGATTTTACTACAGATTTGTTGAAACAATATCCGGAAACCGATGTATTTGACGAGTCGGACATCCGCTATCTGACTTCCTGGGTGATCGGGATCTCATATGGCAGATTTAATGAAAATACCAAAGACCGGCTGCTGATCGGACGAATGGCAAAAAATATCATGCTTCGCTTTGAAGCTCTAAGCGGCGTGCATCTGACCGGCAACAACAAAATTTTCGTACAGTTGTATGCGCATCTGCGCCCCGCATATTACCGGCTGTTATTCCGGCTTCCCATCTATAATCCGATCTGCGAGACTATCAAAAACGAATACGGAGAATTATACCAGCTGATGACAGAAACGCTGAAACCGTTTTCCGTCATGTTCCATGGGGAAATACCGGATGACGAAGTGGCCTATCTGACCATCCATTTTGCCGCGGCATTTTCCAAAGCGCGCACGGAGACACCGGTACGGCGGAAAAAGGCGCTGGTTATCTGTATCAATGGAGTGGGAAGTTCCACAATCCTATATAACGAACTGACACAAATGTTTCCCGATCTTCAGTTTCTGCCGCCCAGCGACACCTCGCACTGGGAAGATCTGAGTACGGAGGCCGATATCATTTTCACCACGAACCAGACGCCTCTTCGCACAACGAACCTGACAATCCCGGTCATACGGGTCAATCCGGTCATGTCAGTCAGTGAAAAAGCAGGCATCAACCGAAAGGTACATCAGTGGCTGGGCACCCGTGTTCCCAGTCAGCCGGATGTGGACGCGGTGATGAGCATCATCTCCAAATATGCGGAGATCCGGAACTATGACCACCTGTATCACGAACTGCTCTCCTATTTCAGCGAAGCAGAACTTCCGGATACCCCCACCGAGATCCGGCTTCATCTGACAGATATGGTCTGGCCGGAGATTATCCGCCTTCATCTTCACGCCTCCAACCGGGAAGAAGCCATCCGTATGGCATACGCCCCCATGCTGCATCAACACTGTGTGCTCGATAAATACGTGGATGACGCCGCCCGCACAGAGAGCGGCTATATGGTCATTGCAAAGCATATAGCCCTGCCTCATACAAAACCGGAGGCAGGCGCCATATCCTGTGCGCTGGGAATCAGCGTTCTGGATGAACCCGTACGCTTCGGCAACAAAGAAAACGATCCGGTCAAATATATCTTCGCCCTCAGCGCCGTGGACAACTCTACACATCTGGCCGCTATGGCTGAGCTGATCCATCTTTTTAACGATCAGGACTTTTTTACTCTGCTGGATACGGCAGACGATCCCAATGAAGTGATGACCTATATCCGCTCACATCTGTGAGCGGACTGTTTATGCGCTAAAAAAGCTGCCGCAGTTTCTGCGGCAGCCCCTTGCAATTTTATTTTATTTTTTCCGTCTTCACCAGATTGATTCCATGCTTTTTCAGGCAGTTCACCGTATTCTCTTCCACCTCGTCCAGTTTTTTACTCTGAAACGGATAGATTACACCGGCATAATACCAGCCTGACGGATGCTCCACATTATCTCCCCGGAAGAAAAGTTTCAATGTAAAACGGGTGCGGATTCTTCTGGCCTCTTTGACCTGCCTGTATTTCATTTCCCTGGGTTTCCCGGGAAGATAATAGATCGTAAGGCCGTCCTTTCCGAATTCGCAGACCGGTTTTTTCCGGATCAATTTATTTCCATACCGGAACATCGCCTTCACATCAAACCAAAGTCCGGTGATCCCGAGAAAGGAGAGCAGATACCACCCTACGGCGAAGAAGGCAATAGAAGCAATCATCAGAAGGATCATTAACAGAAGAAACAGCCCTGTATAAAGCGCCAGTCTTCCCCGGTCTTCCTGAATGACATATTCCTTCATCGTGTCTGTTCCTTTCTATTTGTAAAGATTGTAGTATTTCAACATCTCTTTAATCTTCTCATCATCCTCTGCGGACAGCTTCTGTACCGGCATTCTGGCCGGTCCGATCTTGGCGATGCCTGCCAGCTCCGTTGCGCGCTTCATAACGCTTGGCACGGTTCCCAGTCCCAGTACACCGCGCAGTACATCGATATCTTTCTGCAGTTTCTCTGCCTCTGCGGTATTGCCTTCTCTGAGCGCTTTATCCAGACCAACCAGCGTATCTACGATTACATTGCTGGTTCCTGCAACTGCCGCCACAGCGCCAATGCCGTATGCATAGGAGATCTTGGAGTCAGATCCGACCAGAAGGCTGAAATCTTTCTTCTTTGCGATCTCTGCATAAGCGTTCAGGGTATCCAGGTTTCCGCTGCTGTCCTTGATACCTACAATGTTCGGGATATCTGCCAGACGGTCTACAACTTCCGGATCCAGCGGGCAGCCTGTGGACTTAGGAATATTATACAGGATGATCGGGATCTTCACACTGGAAGCTACCTTCTCATAGTGTGCAATCAGGTTCGCATTGGACGGCTTCAGGAAATACGGTGTAATCACAGAAAGAGCATCCACTCCTGCCGCTTCCATCTTCTGAGCCAGACGTACCGTCGCTTTGGTAGAGCAGCATCCTGCGCCCGCATATACCGGCACTCTGTGGTTTACGATTTCTACTACTTTTTTCGTAAACTCCACTTTCTCATCTTCATCAATCACATGAAACTCTCCATTGCTTCCCAGAATGAAGATTCCCTTTACTCCGTGCCCGATCAGATGGTTGATCAGCTGCTCAGTCGCTTCATAGTTAATATTCTGTTCCTCGTCGTCATAAAACGGGGTAACAATTGGTGTGATGATTCCTTCGATTTTCATCTTATTTTCCCTCCGTATCTCTAATGCTTTTGCCGAGGCTTCCGCCCGGATGCCACTTTACATACTGCTGCGGCGTAAGATTCCTCTCGTTCTGAAGAAGAATGCTCAGGCTCTGGAGCATGATAATCTCCACAAGAATCGACGCACGGGGCGGCTTATTCATCGAGTCGCCTTCCTGCTCAACACCGGCGATCAAGGCTACGTCGCCCATCTTCGCCAGCCAGGACTCCGGTTTTCCGGTTACAGAGATAATCTTTGCACCGTTATTTTTCAGGGTTTCTACCGTTGCCTTCAACTCCATAGTTTCCCCGCTGTTGGAGATGGCGATCACCACATCGCCGGGCATCACCTGTCCCGCGCTTCCGTGAACGCACTCAGTGCCGTGAAGTTCATAGGTAGGTGTTCCCGTAGAAGAAAGCAGAGATGCCACATATCCGGCCACATGTCCCGGTTTGCCGATTCCTGTTACATGGACGCGGTTATGGTTTTTCTCCGCCTCCAGGATCAGTTTTTTTGCCGCGGTCAATGCCTCGATATCGATGCTGTCTGCAAATTTTTTCACTTCGCCCAGCTCAATATCAAGGAACTCTCCTACCTGTTCTTTTTCTGTCTTCATAATGACCTCCTTCTTTCTGTCTATTCTCCACATGCGGATACCGCATGCTTCATACCATCCCGTAAAATATTGGTGTCAATCGCCGAAACGACAAGATCCACATCACTCCAAAAATGACGGATCAATTCCATAGAACCAATGATACCAAATGCCTTCCCGTGACGACGGCATGCATCGGCAATACGGCCGATCACATCCAGCTCCCTGTCATCCATAACATTATCAGGAATTCCCATAGAGATTCCCAAATCGCATGGGCCTACGACCGCAGCGTCCACGCCTTCCACAGACAGGATCTCGTCCGCATGTTCCGCGCCCTCAAGCGTCTCGATCTGAACAATCGTCAGAGTGCGCGCATTGATCTCCTTCATATTTGCCTCATGATTTCCGCTGGGGCCATAATGAGTATTCGCGCCCCCGGAATAACTCCGCTTTCCTATCGGCGGATACTTGCTCCAGGAAACCAGTTTTTCTGCGTCCTCTTTACTCTCGATCATGGGCACCATCACGCCGGAAGCACCATAATCCAGGATTTTCGATACATCCTTCCTGGCGAGCTGCGGCGCCCGCACAACAGAGGGAATACCCGAAGCGTTTCCAAGTACCATCAAATCATGGATCTGTTCATAGGAAAGAGTTCCATGTTCACAATCATAAAAAAGGAAATCCATGCCCGCATTCTTGGCCATCAGTACAAGGGACGGATGCCCCACCGCTTTCACAAGAATCCCACATGCTTTTCTGTCCTTAATCGTCTCTTTAATATCCATTCTTTTCCTGCCGTATTTCATCATATGACAATGACAAGGGAATAACTTCCCTTGTCATTGCCGGTATCATTCAACTTAATTAGTGGAAGATTCCAAGAATCCAGTTCATGATTGCGCCGATGATATTGTAGTCCACATTCGGGAAGGATGCGCCTGCAATACCCAGTGCAGAGAATGCCGGATACAGGATCAGCGGCAAACCGGTCAGAGCCATACCTACGATGAAGGAACCAACCAGAGCACCTTTCCATCCGCCGTACGCGTTGCCAAACACACCGCAAGTACCGCCGGAGAAGAAGCAGATGCCTGCTGCCGGGATCATGATCGTGCTGCTGTGGAATGCAACCATCAGAGCCATTGCTGCCAGGCCGCCCAGGAAGGATCCGATAAATCCTACCAGCACTGCGGTCGGTGCAAACGGGAAGATAGCCGGGCAGTCCACTGCCGGTTTGGAGTTCGGGATGTACTTCTCAGAGATAGCAACGAATGCTGCGGTGATCTCTGCGATAAACTGACGAACACCATAGATCAGGACGCTCATACCTGCTGCAAACTGCAGACCCTGCAGGATCGGATAGATAAACCAGATATCGTTTCCTGCGTACTCAAGTACCACATCCATGTTGCCGTTCACTACGCATGCTACTACTGCAATGTAGAACAGTACTACCATGAACAGAGCTACAGAGAAGATAAAGTCTCTGAACAGCTCGAAGAATTTCGGAAGATGCAGATTGCTGGAATCATCGGTCTCTTTCTTTCCAACTCCCATCTTGGAAAACAGAAGCCCTACATAACCAGAAAACGCATAACCGATACAGTTAAAATGACCCATAGCCAGGTTGTCCGCGCCCACAATCTTATTCATGAACGGCTGGCAAAGCGTCGGAAGAGCGGCTCCGAAGAATCCAAGCAGGATACCTCCAAGAAGAACCGTAGCAACCAGCGGCATGTCATTTGCGATGAAGATCAATGCGATTACACATGCGAAATACAGGAAATGCTGACCGGTAAGGAAGATTGCCTTAAACGGCGTAAATTTCGCAACAATCAGGTTCACTACGAATCCAAGAACCATAACCAGCGCCACCTCGGTGCCGTAGGTATCCAGCGCAAGACCGGTAGCTACCTCCACCTGAGTGGTAACACCTTCGATACCGAAAGCGATATTGAACAAATCTGTGAATGTGGTTACGCACGCGGACATCGCGTTGGAACCGATATTAAATACCATGAAACCGATCACGGTTTTCATAGTGCCGCTGATCACATCCGTAGCTGATTTCTTCTGAAGAAGAAGACCAACCAGGGCGATCACTCCCATAATCAGTGACGTATTCCGACACTGGGCCATAATTGCATCTAACATTATGTACTCCCTCCTTATATTATTTTATAGTGTTGGATGCTTTTGTAATTATTTTCCCTCTTTGGCAGCCAGGAACTCTTCCATCTTGGATTTCATCTCTTCTTTATCCATGATGTTGCGGATACCCAGCGCGTACGGAACCTTGTCCTTCAGTTCTACGGAAAGGTCTTCCATGGTGATAACCAGATCGCCGTTAAAGCCCATCAGGGAATCCAGATTTCCATGCTCCGTCTGGATCGGGAATTTATTCTCGCTGATTACCTGATCTGCTTTGATCTTTAACAGCATACTGGAACCCATACCCGCACGGCAGCAAACTAACGCTTTGTACATAAACCAATTCTCCTTTCTTTTACTCAGCACTAATTTTATTAATATAAGCCATTACCTCAGCCGGATCTGTCGTTCTGTCCAGCAAATCAAAAAAGTCCTTGTCCTCGAACAGACCTGCCAGTTCGGCAAGCGCGTTCAAATGCTCGGAATTTCCCGTCGCGCACAGACAGAACATGTACTTCACCGGATCGTTCTCTTCGTTCCCGAATTCCACCGGCGTCTTCAGCGTAGCGACGCCGATCGCATTTTCCAGAGCGCCCGATTCCGGTCTTGCATGAGGCAAAGCCACGTGCTTCGTCAGCACAATATAAGGCCCCATCTCTTTGACACCCTTGATGATGTCGTCCACATAGGACATCTTGGCCTTATTCTCATCGACCAGAGGCTGGGCTGCCTGACGCACCGCGTCTTCCCAGTTATCCGCCTCGATCTGCAGTTTAATCAGCTTCTCACTGACCATATCCTTCAGCATTCCTTCTCACCTCTCCTTCCTTTCAACTATCATGCCACAACTTTCAAGCTATATTCATCATAATCCATAGCCTTAATATTTTCAATTCTGATTTGGTTCAACTTTTGTCATCAAACCACACAAAAGCCGCACCCAAATAAACACTTCTATATGTCAATTTGCACGTAGCGTTCTTTTAACCACTGGTTGATCTCCATACCAATCAGCACAATATACATGACGAAGTAGAGCCAGAACATAAAAAGCACCAGTGTCGTCAGACTTCCGTACATGTCAAAGCGCCCGTTTCTCCATTCGATGTACATGGAAAATCCAAAAGAAAACAGATACCATCCCACGGCTGCAAATACCGCACCCGGAAGCTGCTCCAGGAAACCGGCCTTTCGGTTAGGCAGGACTTTATACAGAAGAGCAAAGAACAGAATAAAGAGCGCCAGCATAAGCACCAGACGAAAGGACAACAAGATACGTGTAAAAATAGCAAGCGGCGGAAAATGCGCTTTCACAAACAAGTGGATAGAATGGCCGAATACGATCATCAACAGGGAAACCAGAAGCAGCGCCACAAAGAAAAGGGCATAGACGGCCCCTCTTAAACGCATCAGAATATAATTTGGATTCCGCTCCACTTTGCAGATGGCGTTCATCCCGCGGTTCAGCGCCATGAAGCTTTTCCCCGCCGACCATGCAGTCACAATCGCAGACAGGGAGACGGCCGCCATTGTACGGCTGTACATCTCGTCCACGATTCCCAGTATCCAGCTCTGGAACCCCACCGGAACAATCTCCTGGATCAATTCATAGATATCCGCTTTTCCAATGTGCGTATACTGGATCATGGAAAGAAGCATGATCACCAGAGGGATGAAAGAGAGCATGATAAAATACGCCGACTGGGCAGCATATGCTCCCACATGGCTTCTTTCCATATCCCTTTTCATTTCCAGCGCCGCCCTGATCAACCGTATCATACCGTCCACTCCCTCTCTTTACTGTCATCTTACTATGTTTCTCCCAACCTTGCAAGACGGATCCCGTCGTAAAAATACTGCAGGATTTCTTCATATCCGCTGCCCTGTTCCGCCATAATCCGCGCTCCATTCTGGCTCATTCCGGCCCCATGTCCCAGACCTCCTCCATAGACCTGATAACCGGTCAGCTTTCCGTCCGTTTCCACGGGTTCCAGGACGAAATAACCGCTGGGCAGCAGGTTTCCTCCCTCTCCAATGCTTCCGTCGTTTTTGTGGATCTCCCCGCCCGGAATACCCAGCATCAGGCGTATGTTATATTCATACTTGATCTTCAACATTCCATCCTGTCCGCCAAGCAGCATCTGCTGTGCCGCTCCTCCTGTATTTCGTTCTATAATTTCAGCGCTTTCCACCGCACCAATCTCTTCGCTTCCCGGCAGTACATACTGTTCTCCTTTCTGCAGCAGAATGCCGTCCGCGCTTCTGGCTGCCCTTGCGTCGGCCCATGTTTCCACATTCTTTGTAATCTGTTCCAAAGGTACATAACAGCTCCAACGGTACCATGGCTCCGCGATCTCCAGATCTCCCGCATGCTTTGTTGTAATGAAATCGTGGAAGTCTTCTTCATTTGTCAGATCCTTGTCCGTTTCCATATCGCCTATGATGCGCCCCGCTATGTAAGGAGTCAGGTTCCGGTCGCCCTTCTCCCAGATCATCTCATCGGTGGTGCTTCCGCAGGATGTGGCAAAATAATATGCTTTCACAGGCATATCTTCATACAGCATAATCTGGCCCTCTGTCTCCTTAACCGCCTGGTCTGTGGTCTCCTGGTTCTCCAGGTTATGATATACCTGAAAAGATACGCTGTCATCCACATGCGCTTTATATTCCGGATATGCATATTCCTGCATGTGCCAGACCGCGTAAGTCCGCGCGCAAACCGCCTGGGCTTTCAGCGCTTCCATAGAATAGTAGGATGGCATTTCACTGGGCACCACCCAGCGCAGATATTCTTCCAGAGGAAGCTCATTGACAATGACCCATCCGTCTTCTTCCTCATAATATTCCAGTTCGCCGGCGTATTCTCTGTCCAGCTCCTGATCCTCATGAAAAAGGCCGCCATCCTCCGCCAGCAAAAGCACACGAATCACAGCGTCCGCTCCTGGAAGCTGCCACACTTCTTCCGGCTCCTCCACGTCTTCTTCCGGAATTTCCAGGATCTCCGCCTGCTCGCCTTTCTTCTCCGGTTCCTCAACCCGGCTCCTGATCAGAAGGAACAATAAGACCATAGTCATACAAAGCAGAAGAAATACCTTCTGCCGGATTTTCTTCCATTCCATTCCTGTCCTCCCGGTTCCCAGAATAAAATCCTGTACTATAAAAAACGGGTATTGCTCTGCGCAATACCCGGTATATTTCGTTTCCCAAAGTGCCGTTCCCTATATTTTGACGCCTAGCCACAAGCTAGGTGGGTAACCTCAACAAATGTTCAGCCTTCCACTGGCATCCTTACGGACGGAGGCATGACATCCGATTTGCGATTTTGGAATCCCATAAACGTAAATGTAGGTTCAAAATAACAGGGTTCTCGAACACCCCAGGAAATCTGTAACTTTAGTATAACCTATTTTTTTTGTTTTGACAACAGGCGCCACAAAAAACATCTTCCAATGCTTCCGGATTCTTCCATCAGGAAAGATCTCTCAGAATCTCTGCAGCTTCCCGAACCTGTTCTTCATCTGTTCTCCATATCTCGTATTCGCTGATTCCCGGAAGTCCCATAGGAATCCCGGCGCGCCGGAACTTCATTTGAGATTCTTCTGTACGTTTGGCCGACATATGATAAACATGCAATCCCGTCTTTTCATACAGTTTCCGAATATTAGATGATTTTACTCCGGCTCCTGCCATCAGCGCGATCCTGCCCTGCGATCTTTCATTCAGATTTCGAAGGCATCCGGCCCCATGCAGGGCACTGTCAGCCTGTCCGGATGTCAGAATGGTTCCAATTCCCAGACTGATGGCTTCTTCCATGGTCTTTTCTGCGTCTTTACAGACATCGAACGCACGGTGAAGCGTCATCTCCATATTCCCCGCCTGATCAAGAAGCCGTTTCATCCGTTCCAGATCCAGATTTCCATCCGGCAGCAGACATCCGCAGACTACCGCATCCGCACCCAGATCCCGGAACCGGACGACCTGGTCCATCATTCTCTCAAACTCCGGCTCTGTATAGCAAAAATCGCCAAACCTGGGACGGATCAGCACACGGACCGGGATCTGGCAGGCCCGGCGCACCTGAAGAAACAGTTCTTTCTCCGGCGTCACTCCGCCGATAACCAGATGTCCGCACAGTTCCAGACGGTCGGCTCCGCCTTTCTGCGCTGCCGCTGCCGATTCCAGACTGTCCACGCAGACCTCCAGGAGGTTTTTCCCATGCTCCATTCTATGTCCCCGCTTTCAGAAAAATACTCTTAAAAATATATTTTCATCGCCTTTTTGACTGCGAAAGAATACCAGACCAGCACCACGAGGAAGGCGATAAACATTACCCAAAACAAAGTCTCAATATCGACTACATAAGTATTCAGCAGCGATACCGCTCCGTACGCGACCATGACTCCGCCCAAAAATCCAAGTTTCGGACTCATAAAGTTGGCATACCCCTGCAGGTCTTTGCAGCTCCCCACATCAGTGTCCTTGAACACCAGGAAAGTAGCGATGATCTTTCCTTCCGTCTTCAGTACATACGCGCTGTACAGGGCATAAAAACCAAACCCCAGGATCATGATATCAATCAGATTAAATATTCCGTCAAAACCCATATCCGTCTCTCCTTACTTTATTCCGAGGAATTCTTTGACTGTCTGCTTCATCTCTGAAGCTTCACATACTGTGCGGTGACGCACCGGAGCCGTACGGATCTCTTCGATCGCGGCCGGAACCGGAACCTTGGAAATCTCTTCCAGACAATCCACAAGCTCAAAATCCGACATCTGTCCGTATCGTTCTGCGTCGATCGCCTCCATCACGCTTCTGGTAAACTTATACGGGCTGGCTGTAGACGCGATCACCGTCTTTGTCTGATCTCCTGTCTCTGCGCGGTATTTTTCATATGCGCAGGAAGCGACCGCTGTATGGGGATCCAGTACATATCCTGTATCTCCATAAACTTCCGCTATACGGTCGGCGCATTCCTTTTCCGTAGCATAATATCCCCGGAAATCTTTCAGCTGTTCCTTCATGGCCTCCGTGATCTGATATTTTCCTTCCTGATTCAGAGAAGTCATAAGTTTTACATCTTCAGACGCGTCATCGCCTGCGATCCGGTAGATCAGTCTCTCCAGATTGCTGGAGATCAGGATATCCATAGACGGCGACGTGGTCAGGATAAACGGACGGTTTTTATCGTACTCTCCCGTCTGGAAAAAGTCGTACAGGACTTTATTCTCATTGGACGCGCAGATCAGTTTTGCGATCGGCACTCCCATCAGCTTCGCATAATATGCGGCCAGAATATTTCCAAAATTTCCGGTAGGCACTACCACATTCATGCCCTCGCCCGCTTCCAGCTCCTCGCTCTCCAAAAGCTTCGCATAGGCATACACATAATATACCACCTGAGGAACCAGACGTCCGATATTGATAGAATTAGCGCTGGAGAACTGGAATCCCGCCTGATTCAGTTCCTCGGCCAGTTCCCGATCCCCAAAAATCTTTTTCACGCCGCTCTGTGCGTCGTCAAAATTTCCATGAATGCCCACTACCAGCGTATTATCCCCCTTCTGGGTCACCATCTGCTTTTCCTGAATAGGGCTCACGCCGTTCTTCGGATAGAATACAATAATCCTGGTTCCAGGCACATCGGCAAATCCGGCCAGCGCCGCTTTTCCTGTATCTCCCGATGTGGCCGTCAGGATCACGATCTCATTCTTAATCTGATTTTTCTTCGCCGCTGTGGTCATAAGATGCGGGAGAATAGACAATGCCATATCCTTGAAAGCAATCGTTGCCCCATGAAACAGTTCCAGATAGTAGGCGTCCTCTACCTTGGCCAGCGGAGCGATCACCTCTGTATCAAACTTCTCATCGTATGCATCGGCGATACACTTTTTCAGTTCTTCTTCCGTAAAATCTGTCAGGAAAAGCTTCATCACCTGATAGGCTGTTTCCTGATAAGTCATACCTGCCAGTTCGTCCATAGTAACGTCCAGGGCAGGGATCCTTTCCGGCACAAAAAGGCCGCCGTCTTTTGCCAGTCCTTCCAAAATCGCCCTGGAAGCAGAGACGCCGCTCTCGCCTCCGCGTGTACTCTTATATAATAACTCCATCTCTCTCCATTCCTTTTCCGTCAAAATTTACTTTATTCTAGCATACCGCCCCAAAAAAAGAAAGAGGCTTTCCGCCTCTTTCTCATGTATCAGGTATTTACAACGTATAAAATATATGATTTCCGTGTTCAAGCACCCGGTTCAGCGACTGGTCGAACCATCCGCTGCTGCTGTTCACCGACCGGAAGAACAGTGCTCCGCCGGAACAGTCTTCGCCGTTCATTACCCTTGCCACTGCATCCACAGTGTCCTGGGATATACTTACTTGATCGATTCTCCCATCCACGATCGGAGAAAACTGTGCTTTTCCATTCTGGGTCTGATAGACCACTTCTGTCACCGTGCCCGGGAAGATCCCGCTTCTTACACGGTTCATAATCACATTTGCTACCAGCATCTTGCCGGTTGTGTCTTCTCCTCCGGCTTCTGCTTCCACAATTTTAAGGAGAACCTGATACTCCTGCTCCTCTAAACTAAAACTGCTTCCCGCCACCTGCGCAGGCTGCGGCGCCGGTTCTGCCGGCACTGCTTCTTCTGCGGCTGGCTGTTCTGCTGTCACTTCTGCTGCTTCTTCTTCCGGTATTTCTGTTTCGACGTTCTCTTCTCCTGTCTGAACTTCTTCCTGAAAAACGATTTCCATCTCTTCAGTAGGGGCGTTCTCCGCGGCATACACAGTCAATGTGCCGGCTCCGCAGGAGTTAAAGGATGCAAGGCCCGATATCAGAGTTCCCAATACAAGCGCCGCACCCAGATAGCATCTACGCATACATACACTCCTTTACTTTTATTTAGTTGTTTGACCATAGCCTGTAGCTTTCGGCCTTCGAATTGGCATTATAGACCCGGTCAGGCATACAAGTCAAGATAAATATTACAATTTTGTTAAGTATTATGAACACTTTTTTTCATTTTTATGACAGCAAAGCAAAAAAAGAACGCTTTTCACAAAAAATTGTGAAAAACGTTCTCCGTTTTTGTCGTATGTTATTTGATTGAATGATTGATCGCCGTCAATAATGCATCAATGGAGGCACGGATAATATCCGGGTCAATGGCTGCTCCCCAATGTACTTTTCCGTCCGGCGTCTGGATTCCCACATACGCGACAGCGCTGGAACTGGAACTCTTTGTCAGCGCGTGCTCCTGATAGGTAACCAGATTGTACTCAAATCCGTAGGCTTTTTTCAGCGCGTTGCTCACTGCGTTGAGACGTCCGTTTCCGGATGCCGACGTCACCTTTCTCTCTCCCTGGTATTCCGTTGTCACTTCTGTGGTGATGCCATCCGTCTGTTTAAAATGAACTTCCGTAATATGATACGGCTCCTGAATACCCACGAATTTCTCCATAAATACATCATAGATCTCTTTAGGCTGCAGTTCCTTGTTCTGCGCATCGGAAACCGCCTTCGCCGCATATCCCATAACTTCCCGCATGCCGGCCGGCATCACGATGCCGTAATTGCGCTCCAGGATATATCCGACGCCGCCTTTTCCGGACTGGCTGTTGATACGGATTACATCCGCGTCGTAGTTCCGTCCCACATCGGTAGGATCGATGGGCAGATACGGCACGGTCCAGTGGTCCGGATGTTTCTCGTCGATCCACTTCATTCCCTTTGCGATCGCATCCTGGTGGGAACCGGAGAATGCGGCAAATACCAGAGCGCCGCTGTACGGGTTTCTTTCATTTACCTTCATGCCGGTATATTCTTCATATTTTTCACAGATTTCTGTCATATTCGAAAAATCCAGCTTCGGATCGACGCCCTGGGAATACATATTCATGGCTACAGTGACAATATCCACGTTTCCGGTTCTCTCTCCATTGCCGAAGAGCGTGCCTTCCACACGGTCCGCTCCCGCCAGAAGTCCCATCTCCGTATCGGCCACCCCGCATCCGCGGTCGTTATGCGGATGGAGGGATACCAGTACGTTTTCTCTATATTTTAAGTGTTTGCTGATATATTCAATCTGCTGCGCGTAAACGTGCGGCATGGAGTGCTGTACCGTCACCGGAAGGTTGATGATCGCTTTCCGGTCCGCCGTAGGCTGCCATACATCCAGCACTGCATTGCATACTTCCAGCGCGTACTCCGGTTCCGTTCCGGTAAAACTCTCCGGGCTGTACTCAAACCGGTATTCCGCTCCGGCCTCTTCCGTCAATTCTTTCAGAAGCTTCGCGCCGTCGACGGCAATCTGCTTGATTTCCTCTTTGGACTTACGGAACACCTGTTCCCTCTGCGCCAGAGAAGTGGAGTTATAGACATGAACGATCGCATTTTTTACGCCCTTCAGAGCTTCAAAAGTCTTCCGGATAATATGCTCTCTGGCCTGCGTCAGTACCTGTACGGTCACATCATCCGGGATCAGATCCTGCTCGATCAGAGCACGCAAGAACTCATACTCCGTCTCAGATGCTGCAGGGAATCCCACCTCTATCTCCTTGAATCCGATCTTCACCAGAAGTTTGAAGAAGTCCAGCTTCTGCTGCAGCGTCATCGGCACTACCAGCGCCTGATTGCCATCCCTCAGGTCCACGCTGCACCATACGGGCGCATGATCCACATAATCCTTCTCCGCCCAGTCCATACATCTTTCAGGCGGCATGAAATACTGTCTGGTGTACTTTCTGTAATCCATCATTTCTCTCTTTCTCCTTTTCCCACTTGATATAGAAACAAAACAGGAAAATAAATTTTAATACAAAAAAAGTCCTTCGTCTCCCGGATCTTACTCCCAGAGACGAAGGACAACTGTCCCACGCGGTACCACTCTTATTTTGTGAAAAACTCACACACTCAACGGATACGGAATTGCTTCTTATATCCTTCCCTCTATAACGGCAGGGCCCCGTCTGCGTCTACTCTCTCCCGCATGACGAAAGATTTCGGACAGCCGCTCGGAGGCGAGTTCCAGACATCCTCTCCACTGTCTCGCACCACCCGACAGCTCTCTGTAGTCAAGTCCGAATGTACTATTCCTCTTCATCGCATTTCCCATTTGTTTCGCTGAAATTTATGATAGCAAAAAACACAGATGCTGTCAATCCCCGATTTTCCGGCTTTCAGATCTTTGATATCTCTTCCATAGATATTGTCAGACTCCGGATATTCTCCTGCGGGACTGCGGGGCTTCCAAAGGGGCGCATAGCCAAAGCCATCAGTTTCATGGGGTTATCATCTGCCGCCGCACGGTTCGAACTGATTTTTCCGCATGCTTTGCACCTGTGTATGACGGCCCACTCCCTGTTCTTTCTGACCCATACCCCGATAGGTTCCATACGCCCATGGCATTCGGAACTCCTGTCACCGGGAACCTTGTCCAGATGGATGCTGTAAAGGCAGTTGGGACAATGGTTTCTGTGACTGCTTCCGGCTCCTGCCGAGACCACAGGCCACCCGCAGTTTTTACAGATGAAAGAATCTGTACACGGATGTGCCCTGAAATATTTCTTGTCGTATTTTCTCCTTTTATTTTCTCTGTTCATTCTGTTTTCCTCCATTTGATGCTTCCGCTGCCTCCCATAATTCTTGTCAGTTCTTCCGTTTTCTCGATCGGGAACGGAGGCGACGCCAATGGTTTCGAAGCGATCGACCATATTTTCATATAATTGTCATCTGACGACATTTTTGTTGTGCTCATTTCTCCGCAAAGCTGACATCTTTGAATGATCTCCCATTTACCATCCGTTTTTACCCATACGCCGACAGGTTCCATGACTCCGCCGCATTCTATTCCTTCTTCATCTTCCATATGGATACCTGACAGACAGTCCGGGCAATGATCCGTCCAAACAGTCCTGCCGCAGTTCGGGCATACCCAGCCATTACATTTTTCTTTCATATTTAACTGCTCCTTATCTATCAGTTTGTTGCTTATTACGGACAATAAAAGACGGACAACCCGTTGTCATGAGTTATCCGTCTACCGATTCTGCTGCCGCCATTTCTGGCTGTGATACAGGCGCAATATTTTATCTGACACAAAGAGACAAAGCCAGACTCCTGCCTTTGCCCATATTTCAGGCAGCACCATAAAAAAGCTGCCTGCCGTCTAAAAGCCAGCCTGATATCCTATCCGCAAACAGGTACGACAAATAAACCCATCTTGACAACGCAGACGAGTCTGAAAATATTGTCCTTACCATTAGCGAATAGCCGACATCAAGCCACCTCCCTTGTTTTGCTGTGCATATCATATCACAGGACATGTTGTCAGGCAAGTTCTTTTTATCCCCGAAAATTCATTCCATAACAATAGTATACAAAATATAGATACGCTACCCAGACAACCGCCGCCGCGCCAAATGCCAGCAGGGTCTCCCACTGGTTAAAGAGACTCCGGATCAGCCAAAGATTTGCCGTCAAAAAAAACAGCACCGGCCCCAGCACGATCGACAAAAGGCGGTATCCGCGGTATTTTTTCTCCGACATGCCTTCCGGCATATAGTCCTCCGGATGAGTCATCTCGCAGTGGACCACGATGCCGAATCTTCCGGATGTGCGGTATGCGCGGTATTCAACCCCGTCGATCTCAAACCTGGGGGACATTCCTTCTTTCGTAATCACCATATCCAGTTTCTCGCTCTTGGCGTATTTCAACAATTCTTCCGTAAATTCTTCCGGTTTGCCGCACCTGGTGTCCGGCATAAAGGAAAATTCTCTTTTCCTCTCAAACCGGGAAAAAGCGCTGTAATCTTTTGCAAACTGGGCAAATACAGAGCCTTTTTTCTCTTTTTCTTCCATTTCACGTAGATATCCGTCCACATCCATATCTTCCAGCGAAGATTCATGGATCGTCCGGCAGAACTCCAACGCCGCGTCCAGTCTATCTTTCTCTGTTTCCAGCCTGTTCACCTGCATATTTACAGCCTCTTCCAGCGATACTTTCCCTTCAAATAACTTCCGTATCTCTGCGATCGGCATATCCAGCCTTCGGAAAAGGCTGATCATTTTTAACCGCCGGATGTTCTCTTCCGAATATTCTCTGTACGCGTTTTCACTGTTCCTTTCCGGATGCAGAAGCCCCTGTCTCTCGTAATACCGGATATTCTGTTCTGTGATCCCCGTAATCCCCGCCGCTTCTTTAATTGTCTTCATATAAAATGTACCTCCCTTTATCTTCCTGCTTCCTTTATAAAGGATATACCAGGTATAAAGTCAAGTTCATAGACACAATTCTCATAAAATTATTTATGATACGGCTCATGATTTCGTATCCGGAAACTCCGGTAGATCTGCTCCAGCAGTATGACCCGCATAAGCTGATGGGGAAATGTCATTTTAGAAAAGCTGAGTTTATAGTCTGCCCGGGCAAGCACTTCCGGGGCAAGTCCCAGGGACCCGCCGATCAGAAAAACCAAATGGCTTATGCCGCTTACGTTCCATCGCTCCATCTGTGCAGCCAGTTCCTCGGAATCCAGCGCTTTCCCATCTATGGCCAATGCGACAACAAACGCATTATCCGGAATCTTCTGAAGAATGCGTTCCCCTTCTTTCCTCTTAATCTGAAGTTCCAGCGCTTCTCCTGCTCCATCCGGCGTCTTCTCGTCAGCCACTTCCGCGATCTCCAGCCTGCAATAGCGTCCCAGCCTTTTGGCATATTCCTCTATGGCTCCGTTAAAGTATTTCTCCTTGATCTTCCCTACTGCGATCACTGTTATTTTCATATTTTCCGCTCCTTTGACATTGATTATAGCACGGATTTCTTCTATAATAAAAAATATTTGAAATACAATCAGAAAAAGGAGCAACCATCTATGTCAGAATACAAATCAGCCAAAGACCGCTACGCGGATGCTAAATCCTCTGCGTGGGCTTTTCTTATTATCGGCTGCGCAGGCTTCCTGATCGCCACGGCAGCTTTGACCGGTATCATACATATCCCTCTCAGTCAGTTTTCTCTGGTAATTCTGGATGTGATATTTATCATTTTTATCGGAATTGCGGTCCTGTCCTTCCGCCATGCGGTAAAACTCACCGGAGAAGTCACGGATGAGACGGATCTGGACGCGCGTATACGCAGGTGGGCTTCCGAGAACCTGCGGCCGGAGGATCTGATGGTGGATCTGGATACCGATACCACAGAAGAGATGAAATATTTTCTTATTTCAGAGATGGTACGGGAACGTCTGATGCGTGCGTTTCCCGAAGTGGATGACGCTTATGCAGAAGAATGGACAGAGAACTTCTATAACGAAATCTTTTACAGCGAATCTTAATCTGGAATTTAAGAGTGAAATGGCGGGTATTTCCCGTCATTTTTATTTTTGACAAAAAAAGTTGTCAAAACTGTTGACAAATAAAGTTGTCAATGGTATCTTATTTATGACAAGAAAAGTTGTCAAAACGCATGCGGGAATCAATCATGAAAGGGAGTGATCAAGTGCCGTTACTCAATCATTTAAAGGAATACCGTTCAAAGCTGGGAATCAACCAGACCGAGCTTGGCAAACTGGCGGGTGTATCCAGACAGACCATCAGCCTGATCGAGCGCGGGGACTATTCCCCTTCGGTCACACTTGCACTAAAACTGGCAAAGATCTGCCAGACCACCGTAGAAGATATATTTGTATATGAGGAGGATGAATCATGAAAACCAGAAAATTAAACAGTTATTTCAGGATCATATTGATTATGTTCGCAGGAGCCGTAGCAGGAGGCGTCTTTGGTATTGGAATGTACTTCTTAACCGGGCATTACGGACAGGGAATCGGCCACGCCGCCGCGCAGACATTCCGATTCCTCCAGCTGTCCATTCTGCCGGTGCTGGTTGTTATCACCATTCTCTCTGTTATCGCCGGTGAAAGTGTTTTAAGGAAACTGAAGGGAATTATGAGCCGCCTTCTGAAAGCAGACGATGAAGAAGCCGACCGGTTGGATTATGAAGAGGAAAAATACGCAGCTTTGTCTACCAATATGAATATTATCTCCCAGACTCTCTGCATCGTATTCCTTTCACTGGGTTATTCATCGAACTTTCTGAGCAGCTCTGATGCGGCCAGGGGAAACTTTCTGTATGCCTGTGTCGTATTTATCATCTGCATGGTCTACGACAGCTTCTGGCAGGTACGTTATATCAAACTGGTGCAGAAGACTTATCCCGAGCGGAAGGGGGATCCTTCCTCTAAAAAATTCCAGGAACAATGGCTGGAAAGCTGCGATGAAGCGGAACGGGAGGTCATCTATCGGAGCGCTTACAGGACCTATATTACTCTGGGAAAACTGATTCCTGTCCTTCTGCTGGTGACTATGCTCAGCAATCTGTTTTTCAATACAGGCATACTCGCCGTGCTCATTGTGGCAGTTATCTGGCTGGTATCTACTTTATCCTACACACGTTCCTGTGTGGCGCTGAAAGAAGAAAAAGCACTGTCAAGTAGTCTCCCAAGACGGAGAAACCTCTTTCGAAATTTTCCGACACTTTAGGTATTGACAGCATTATTATTAGACTGATAATCTGAAGGCAGAAATAGATACCCGCTCAGTTTGCTAATGTGCGATAAAGAAGTAATAGAAGTGTAAAAAATTTTGCCGTTCCTATCCGGCACTTAGGGCTGTGTC
>CALWDO010000047.1 GCA_944376715.1 uncultured Lachnoclostridium sp.
TGTCGCGGGGTGGAGCAGTCTGGAAGCTCGTCGGGCTCATAACCCGAAGGTCGTAGGTTCAAATCCTGCCCCCGCAACTTGCACGGTAAGTTAGGAGTGTGCATCTTTAAAAGAGACAGGCGGCATATGACTACAATACAGTGTATTTTATGCCCAGATAGCTCAGTTGGTAGAGCAGAGGACTGAAAATCCTCGTGTCGCTGGTTCGATTCCGGCTCTGGGCATTGTGTATGTATCACTAAAATTACACATGGATATGGAGCATTAGCTCAGTTGGTAGAGCACTTGACTTTTAATCAAGTTGTCCGGGGTTCGAATCCCCGATGCTTCATTTTTGAAAGAACTCTGCATTGCAGGGTTCTTTTTTTACAGGAAGATGACAAACAGGAGAAAATGAGGTAAAATAGGTAAATAATATCATCATATCCGGAAGGAGAATTTGAATATGAAGAAAAAAATCATTACGATCAGCAGACAATGCGGCAGCGGCGGCAGGTATATCGGAGAGCAGCTGGCAAAGGAACTGGGGATTTCCTGTTATGATGAAAAGTTAATGGACATGGTGGCGAAGGCGAGCGGTTTTGCTACGGAATTTATCGAGGATAAAGGGGAACATATGACTGGCAGCCTTCTTTTTAATATTGCAAGCAGCCTTTCTTATGCCAGCAACGTGTTCTATGGAAACGGGATGACGATACAGGATGAAGTATATCTGATCCAGAACCGGATTATCAAGGAACTGGCGGAGAAGGAACCCTGTGTTATCGTGGGCAGATGCGCGGATTATGTACTTCGTGACCGGAAAGACTGCCTGAATGTCTTTATTCATGCCAATGAGGAGGATAAAGTAGACAGGGCGATTCATTCTTATGGTATGCCGGAAAAAGACGCGGCTTCCATTTTGAAAAAGACGGATAAAGCCCGTTACAATCATTATAAATATTATACCGACAGGGAATGGGGCATGTCGGATAATTACGACGTATGCCTGAACAGTTCTGTGTTTGGAATTGAAGGGTGCGTAAAGATTATCAAAGATATTGTGGAAATGAGCTGATATGCGTGCTATAATCCATGATAGATTATCGGCGGTAGGGTTATGATGGAAAAGACAGGACAACGAAAATATATTATATGGATCTTTGCGGGACTTTTACTCCTGGGCTTTCTGATATTTGGGTGGAGACAGTTCTTCGGTTTCAATAAAAACGATGAGATTTTCTATATCAGTACGGCTTATCGGTTCTTTCAGGGAGACGCCATGCTGATCGATGAATGGAATAATGGGCAGCTGTTTGCTTTTATTACCTATCCTTTGTTTATATTGGTAAGATTGTTCCGCAATTCTAACGACGGCATCGTATTAATTTTCCGTTTCCTTTATCTGATCTTTCAGATGGCTGTGTCGACTTATTGTTTCGTACGCCTGAGACGGTTTGGATGGATCAGAATTTTTCCGGCGCTTTTTTATTTTGTCACAACGCCGTATAATATCAACGCTCTGTCTTATAATACGTTGGTTTTAGGTTTCGTTTTGCTCACATTGGTGACGATAGCTTCTGTAGATGAGATAAAGATACGGGACGCTGTACTGTGCGGTATATTTATCGCGGGAGCGGTATTGTCCAATCCGTATGCGGTGATCTTATTTGTCGTGTATGGATGTATCTGCGCGGGATGTTCTCTGTACGGGAAAAAGACCGGAAAGGCGCCGGATTCTGCCTTGTCTTTCCGCACTTTTTTCTTTATGGGCGTGGGTGCGTTCATAATATTTGTCCTGTTTATAATTTTTGTTTTTTCCAGAGGAACATTGAAGGAGATATTGGAAAGTTTTTCCTATATTGTCATGGATTCTGAAAGGCAGAAGAATTTCTGGGAAAAATTTGCCAAGTATTTTATTCGGATCCACAGATATTATAGAATCGAAGTCTATGTTACCGGTATACTGCTTCTGCTTCGGCTGGCGGACAGGAAGAAAAAGATTCCCGATCCGGCATATCTGGCAGTATCTGTAATATCTGCAATCCCCTATATTATTTACTATGGATTTTTCTGGGAGATGGTGGGCATCAATTATATGTTGATTCCTTTATCATTTCCGGGATTGATCGCGTATGTGGTCTCAAAAGATAAGGACCGCAGGCTGTTTTACGGCTGGTATGTTCCGGGTGTCATCTATACGCTCGCAGCCCATTTTGCTACAAATACGGGTATCTATACCGTATCGGCGGCTTATATGATCGCGGGAGCGGCGTCTCTGCTTTTGATCTGGAAAGCTATGGAAGAACATTTAACCATGTGGCTGCGCAGTTTGGTATATCTTCTGCTTGTAGTTCAATTTGCCGGATGTATCTGGCAGAGAATCTTCTATGTATGGGGAGATGAACATCTGCCGGAACTGAATGTGCGTCTGGAAACAGGACCTATGGAAGGTATTTATACTACAGGAGAGAATGCAGGTTTGTACGAAGATGTGCTGCAGGATATGGATGATCTGGAGCTTACGTCTCAGGATAAACTCTTTGTGGTGGGTATCGCGCCGTGGATGTATCTGTATACGGACGCGGAATGCGCGTCACATTCTACCTGGGAGACTTTGGAGACAGATCCGCTGATCCGGATCTATTATGAACTTCATCCGGAAAAGGTGCCTACAGTCGTATATTTTTACCGGTACGAAGAAGATGTTCTGGATACAGAGCTGGCGCACTATTTTACAGATATGGGTTATAAAACGACAGTGATGCGGCGCGGAATCGTACTGGAACGCCGTTAGGAGGAAAGATAGATGATAGATTTTAATGTTCCGCCTTATGTGGGAAATGAATTAAAATATGTGGAGGAGGCGGTGGTAAAAAACCGCAAGCTCTGCGGAGACGGCCCTTTTACAAAAAAATGCAGTGAATGGCTGGAGGAGAAGACTGGCACATCCAAAGCGCTGCTGACCACATCCTGCACGCATGCGACGGAACTGGCCGCGCTTTTGACGGATATTAAGGAAGGCGACGAAGTGATTATGCCTTCTTATACGTTCGTGTCTACGGCGGATGCGTTTGTACTGAGGGGAGCAAAGGCGGTATTTGTGGATATCCGTCCGGATACGATGAATATAGATGAAAATAAGATCGAAGAGGCCATCACGGAAAAGACCAGAGCTATCGTGCCGGTCCATTATGCAGGCGTATCCTGCGAGATGGATAAGATCATGGAACTGGCCCGTAGATATAATCTCTATGTGATCGAAGACGCGGCGCAGGGAGTTATGAGTACTTATAAAGGAAAAGCCCTGGGAACAATCGGAGATTTCGGATGTTATTCTTTCCATGAGACCAAGAACTACAGTATGGGAGAAGGCGGAGCGCTTCTGATCCGTGATCCGGAATATATCGAGCGAGCCGAGATTATCAGGGAGAAAGGAACTAACCGCGCCAAGTTTTTCCGGGGCCAGATTGATAAATATACCTGGGTGGATGCAGGATCCTCTTATCTGCCCGGAGATATGAATGCGGCTTATTTATACGGGCAGCTGGAAGCGGCAGATCAGATCTTTGAAGACCGTATGAAGTCCTGGAATCTGTATTATAAATTGTTGAAACCTCTGGCAGACCAGGGTAAGATTGAGCTTCCTACGGTTCCGGAGGGCTGCACGCACAACGCGCATATGTTTTATATTAAAGCGAAGGATCTGGAAGAGCGCACGGCGTTGATCCATTTTCTGAAAGAGAACGAGATACAGGCTGTATTCCATTATATTCCTCTTCACAGCGCTCCTGCAGGTATTCAGTTCGGAAGATTTCATGGAGAAGACGTCTATACGACAAAAGAGAGCGAGCGTCTCGCAAGACTTCCCATGTATTACGGGCTGAAGGAGGAACAGGTACAGTATATAGCGGAGAAAATCAAAGAATTTTACCAATAGACGGAGAGATGAGAATATTATGAAGAAGATCGTCATCATTGGGGCAAATGATTTTCAGAACCAGCTGATTCTGAAAGCGAAGGAAATGGGATTTGAGACACACGTATTTGCATGGAAGGATGGGGCTGTCGGCGCGGAAACGGCTGATTATTTCTATCCGATCAGTATCGTGGAGGTGGATCAGATTCTGGAAAAATGCAGGCAGATCCAGCCGGATGCGGTCGCTTCCATCGGTTCTGATCTGGCCAATATTACGGTGAGTAAGGTGGCGGCAGGACTGGGACTGCCTGCCAACAGTGAAGAATGTATAAGACTCTCCACGAATAAATATGCCATGCGGGAAGCATTTGCCAATGCAGGGATCCCGGTTCCCAGATTTTATAAGGTTGACCGTATGGAAGCTTATCTGTTCGGCCTGCGCCTTCCGATTATCGTGAAACCGACGGACCGTTCCGGAAGCCGCGCCATCACGAAGGTAACGGATTTCAAAGATTTGCCGGATGCGATCCGCTATGCGGTAGACCAGTCATTTGAAAAACGGGCGATCGTGGAAGAGTATCTGGAAGGGGAAGAATACAGTTACGAGACGATCTCCTATCATGGAAAACATACGACGTTGGCAGTGACGAAGAAATATACCACGGGTTCTCCTCATTTTATTGAAACGGGGCATGTAGAGCCAAGCGGCCTGTCAGAAGCCATGTTGAAGAAGATAGAACCTGTTATGCACCGGGCTCTGGATGCTCTGAAGGTTACGGACGGAGCGTCGCACGGAGAATTTAAGATTACTCCGGAAGGAAAGATCCGGATTATCGAGATCGGTTCCCGTATGGGCGGCGACTGTATCGGTTCTGATCTGGTTTATTTGTCCACGGGTTATGATTTTATGGAGATGGTAATCGACGTGGCATGCGGAAAAGAGCCTTCATTGGTGCCGAAGAGAGAGCCGGTACAGGCCGAGATCCATTTTCTCTTTACGCTGGAAGATGTGGACAAGATGCGCCGCTTTCAGGAGGAGCATCCGGAAGAGATCTACCGGATCAGTGAACTGGATCTGTCAAATGCGGGTCATGTAACAGACAGTTCCACAAGAATCGGATATTATATAACTGTGAAAGCCCTGGGCGGCAGCAGTATAACGGAATAGAAAAGAGGATAGATAACACATGCTTTATTCAGTAATCATTCCTTGTTACCGGTCAGACCAGACCATTGAACATGTGGTAAACATGACCAGGGAAGAGATGAACAGGCTGGGAAGAGGAAATGTAGAATTTGTTCTGGTCAACGATTGTTCTCCGGACGGAGGAAAAACCATCGCCAAGCTGATCCAGATGGCAAAGGAACATTCGGACGTGAAAGTCATCGATCTGGCGGTTAATTCCGGACAGCACAATGCTTTGATGGCGGCTCTTCGCCATGCGGACGGAGATGTGATCATCGGTATGGATGACGACGGACAGACGCATCCTTCTCAGTTGGGGAAATTATTTGAAACATTTGATCAGGGATATGATCTGGTATACGGGTATTATCCGGAGAAAAAACACAGCTGGTTCCGGAATCTGGGAAGCCGCTTCAATGATCTGACGGTTAATCTGATGATCAAAAAACCGAAGGATGTGCGTACTTCAAGTTATTTTGTTACAAAAAAATTTGTTCGGGACTATTCGGTGGAATATCATGGTTCCTACACGTATCTGCTGGGATTATTCATGCGTTGTACCCGTAATATTGCCAGCGTACCGATCAAGCATTTTGACCGGGAAGTGGGAGAGTCTAATTATACATTGAAGCAGCTGGTACGTCTCTGGTCCAGCATTATCGGATTTTCCGTGATTCCGCTTAGAGTGGCGTCGGTGACCGGATTTATCTGCGCAGGAGCCGCGATGCTGGCAGCTTTGATTATCTTAATTCGCAAATTTGTGGATCCTACTTTATCTATGGGCTGGCCTTCCTTAATGTGCGCGATCACTTTTTTCTTCGGGCTGAATTTTATGTTTTTAGGAATGATTGGGGAATATCTGGGAAGAATGTTCCTGGGAATGAACAAAGAACCTCAGTATGTGATTAAAGCGACTTATAATGTGGAAAAAGAGGGCCTGGAATGACAGACGAAAAGAAAAAAGGCAGGGTAAAGATACTGCTTCTTCTGTCCCTGTCGCTGGTGCTTCAGAGCCTCAGCTCTGTTTTTATCAAATATGCCGGTCAGTTTGAGACGTTTTCTCCGGAATTCATATTGTATTATGTAATCGCGGTGGGATGCCTCGGTATTTTTGCCATTATGTGGCAGTTTTTATTGGAACTGATTCCTTTGACGACGGCGTACCTGAGAAAAGGAATCCTGTATATCCTGATCTTGGTCTGGTCCGTAATCTTGTTTCACGAGACGGTGACGATCAATAATATTATCGGCAGTATCATTATTATAGCGGGGATCAGTCTTCATGGAATGGATGAACATTAGTTATCTGCTGGCTTTTGGAGCAGTATTTGTGGCTTCGCTTTCGCAAATTCTTCTGAAACAGTCCGCAGAAAAAGAACATAAAAATTTCTTTGCAAAATTTTTAAACTGGCGTGTGATTCTGGGATATGCGTTGATGCTGGGGACGACGGTCATTAATGTATTCGCGTACCGGGGCGTGGAGTTGAAAGTGACGCCGATGATCGAGTCTACCGGTATTATCTGGGTGACAATTCTGGCGGCGCTTTTTCTTGGAGAGCGCCCTACAAAGCGCGAGGTCATCTCGATCCTGATTACTATCGCGGGTATTATCGTATTTTCTATGTAAGCCATGAGTGAATTATTAAAAAAATTAAAAGACTATGCGGATTCTGATTATCTGCCCATGCACATGCCGGGACACAAGCGCAGGCTGGGGGATGTCGGAAATCCGTTTTTTATTGATATTACAGAGATTGAGGGATTTGACAATCTGCATCACGCGGAAGGCCTCCTGCTGGAGATACAGAAAAAGGCAGCCGTTCTTTACGGATCAGAAGAAACTCAT
The DNA here is from genome assembly GCA_944376715.1 of uncultured Lachnoclostridium sp. Taxonomy (GTDB): domain Bacteria; phylum Bacillota; class Clostridia; order Lachnospirales; family Lachnospiraceae; genus Hominiventricola. The sequence continues at coordinate 6,931 of CALWDO010000047.1, forward strand.
TTTCTGGTGAATGGAAGTACCGGCGGTATCCTGGCGGCCATCTCAGGCTGTACATCCTTTGGAGGAAAGATCCTGATGGCAAGGAACAGCCATAAGTCTGCCTATCATGCGGCCATGTTAAGGGGACTTCAGACGGTGTATATCTATCCGTCAGACCCTCCGGAATATCCACATTTTTCCGCAGAATGGGGGATAAACGGACAGATTCTTCCGGAGTCTGTGGAAAAAGCGCTGGAGACAAAAGAAGGAATCCAAGCAGTATTTATCACTTCGCCTACCTATGACGGCGTAGTGTCCGATGTAAGATCCATAGCGCGGATCGTGCATGCCCATGGAATTCCTCTGATCGTGGATGAGGCCCACGGCGCGCATTTCCCTTTTTCAGATTATTTTCCGGAGGATTCCATATCCTGCGGGGCCGATGTGGTGATTCACAGTGTGCACAAAACGCTTCCGGCGCTGACACAGAGCGCGTTGATCCATATCAACGGACCGGCGGCGGACAGGGAGCGTATACGGCATTATCTGACCGTATACCAGAGCAGCAGTCCTTCTTATGTACTTATGGCCGGAATTGACCAATGTATGGAATGGGTCGGTTCCCACAGGCAGGAGTTTGACCGCTATGCCAGAAGACTTCAAATATGCAGAGATCAACTCCGGGAGATGAAAACTCTTCATCTGGTCCAGTGTCCGGACATTGACAGATCGAAAATTCTGATCTCTGTAAAGGATGCGGATATCAATGGAAAGGAACTGCAGGATATTCTGCTAGAAAAATATCATGTGGAGTTGGAGATGGCCTGCAGTTCTTATATATGCGCGTTGTCTTCCGTGGCGGACAGAGAAGAAGATCTGCAAAGGCTGTCCCGCGCGTTCCTTGAACTGGATAACGATCTTGAGAAGCATGACTGCCTGGATAAAGAATATTCAAAGGATACCGTGATCCCGGCCCGGCAGATCTGTACGCTGCTGCAGGCAGACGGGCATTCAAGTGAAAGATGCGACCTGGAGAAAGCAGAAGGCAGAATCAGCGGAGATTTTGTCACGCTGTATCCGCCGGGAATACCGATTCTTGCTCCGGGAGAACTTGTAGAAAAACAAATAGTGAAAAGAATAAACAGATATATTCAGGAAGGGCTGGAAGTGGACGGCGTACGGGAAGGCTGGATCCTGGTATGGAAGGAGAAAAAAGATGGGTAAGATTTTCTGTCTGATGGGAAAAAGCGCTACCGGAAAAGATACAATATATAAGAGACTGACAGAAGATCGGGAGCTTTTGCTCCGTCGCCTGGTTACCTATACGACGCGCCCCATCCGGGACGGCGAAACAGAAGGCAGAGAATATCATTTCGTAGATGAAGAAACGCTGGAGCGTCTGGAAAAAGCCGGAAAAGTGGTAGAACTGCGGGTATATGACACGGTTCAGGGACTCTGGAAATATTTTACAGTCTGTGATGACAACATGGATCTGGAACACCATTCTTACGCCGTGATCGGAACCTTAGAAGCCTGGAACGCCATGCGGAAATATTTTGGGCAGGATATCATGGTTCCAATCTATATAGAAGTAGAAGACGGTCTGAGACTTTCCCGGGCCCTGGAACGGGAACGGCAGCAGGCAGAACCCCATTACGCGGAACTGTGCAGAAGATTTCTGGCAGACCAGGAAGACTTTTCCGAAGAAAACCTGAAAAAAGCCCACATCACCCGCCGTTTCCAAAACACCGACCTGGCCGCCTGCCTGTCCGAAATAAAACTTTTCATACAAAACCAACCCATAGTATGATATAATGTGCAGGTAAGCAATGAGCAGTGCGAAAGACGGTAAAGCCAGACGCGTTATGCTTGCATAAAAGCGGCTGGATTTAACGGATTTCATAGGGCGAAGCCCGTGAGCGAGATGTAGCGAAGCGGAATCGAGCGGCACTGCGGAGTAAAACCGCAGAAGACGAAAGCCAGACGCGTTATGCTTGCATAAAAGCGGTTCAGGGAGGTGAAGGAAATGCCAGGATTTGCGGATGTTCTGGGACATGAACAGACGATACAGCATATGAAAAATGCGATCCAGATGAACAAGGTATCGCACGCCTATATAATCAATGGAGAAAAGGGATCCGGGAAGAAGCTCCTGGCAGGTCTTTTTGCTCAGACGCTGCAGTGTGAAGCGGGAGGCACAGAGCCGTGTATGCAGTGCCGTTCCTGCAAGCAGGCAGTGAGCATGAACCAGCCGGACATCATAAGAATAACCCATGAGAAACCCAATACCATCAGTGTGGAGGATATCCGGGAGCAGTTGAACGGCGATATACAGATTCGGCCGTACAGCAGTCCGTATAAAATTTATATAATAGATGAAGCTGATAAATTGTCGGTACAGGCACAGAATGCTCTTCTGAAAACCATAGAGGAACCGCCGTCTTACGCGGTGATTTTTTTACTTACCGAGAATGCAGGCACATTGCTGCCTACGATCCGCTCCAGATGTGTATTATTGGATCTGAAGCCGGTTCCCTCCCAGACAATTAAACGTTATCTGATGGAAGACCTGGAGATTCCGGAATACCGGGCGGATATCTGCACGGCGTTTGCCCAGGGTAATGTGGGCAAGGCGAAAAGACTGGCTTTATCGGAAAATTTCGGAGAGATGCTGGATCATGTTCTGCATGTGGTGAAATACATATCCGAGATGGAAGTCAGCGATCTGATTGAAGACCTGAAAAAGATCAGTGAATATAAGATGGAAATCAACGACTATCTGGATCTTCTGACTATATGGTACCGGGATGTGCTTTTGTTCAAGGCCACCAGGGACGCGGACAGCATGATATTCTCGGACGAGCTGATAAGCATTCGTAAGAAAGCAAGCGAAAGTTCCTATGAGGGACTGGGACAGATTATAGAAGCATTGGAGAAGGCAAAGCAGCGTCTGAAGGCGAATGTGAATTTTGACCTGACTATGGAATTGCTGCTTCTGACCATGAAGGAGAATTAGAATGACGAAAGTAATCGGTGTACGTTTTCGTACGGCGGGAAAGATTTATTATTTTTCACCGGGCAAACTGAAAGTCCGCTCGGGCGATCATGTGATCGTGGAGACTGCGAGAGGGATCGAATACGGTTATGTGGTCATGGGAGTAAAAGAGGTAGAGGATGAGAAAGTAGTTCAGCCTCTGAAATCAGTGATCCGGCTGGCTACGCCCCAGGACGACCAGCAGTCGGAGAACAACAGAGAGAAAGAAAAAGATGCCTTTCGTATCTGTCTGGAAAAGATCCGCAAACACGGGCTGGAGATGAAACTGATCGACGCGGAGTATACCTTTGACAACAACAAGGTTCTGTTTTATTTTACGGCGGATGGAAGGATCGATTTCCGGGAACTGGTAAAAGATCTGGCATCCGTATTTAAGACCAGGATTGAGCTGCGCCAGATCGGCGTGAGGGATGAGACAAAGATCCTGGGAGGTATCGGTATCTGCGGACGGGAACTCTGCTGTCATACGCATCAGTCGGAATTCCTTCCGGTGTCCATCAAGATGGCGAAAGAACAGAATCTGTCCTTGAACCCGGCTAAGATTTCCGGAGTATGCGGAAGACTCATGTGCTGTCTGAAGCATGAACAGGAGACTTATGAAGAACTGAACAGCAGGCTTCCGGGTATCGGAGATACGGTGACTACCCGCGACGGCATCAAGGGGGAGGTCAATTCCGTAAATGTACTGCGACAGACTGTAAAGGTGATCGTTACGCTGGAAAATGAAGAAAAAGAGATCCAGGAATACCGGGTAGATGATCTTCGTTTCAAGCCAAGGCGCAAGAAAGAGAAAAACAATAAAAATAAACACGGTAATCAGAGCAGCCAGAACATCCAGCAGAATACGCAGGCAGAAGATAAGGAATTAAAGGAACTGGAAGCTTTGGAGCGTAAGGAAGGAAAGTCCAAATTAAATGACAAATAATAGGGGAACCCTGTATCTGTGCGCTACTCCTATCGGCAATCTGGAGGATATGACTTTCCGGGCAGTGAGAGTGCTGAAGGAGGCAGATCTGATCGCGGCGGAGGATACAAGAAACAGTATCCGGCTGTTGAATCATTTTGACATTCATACGCCGATGACCAGTTATCATGAATATAACCGTATTGAGAAGGGACATCATCTGGTGTCCCTTCTTTTGGAAGGAAAAAATATTGCCCTGATCACCGACGCGGGAACTCCGGGGATTTCCGATCCCGGAGAAGATCTGGTGAGGATGTGCCGGGACGCCGGGATCCAGGTTACTTCCGTGCCGGGAGCCTGTGCCTGTGTCACCGCATTGACGATCTCCGGACTGCCTACAAGGAGATTCTGTTTTGAAGCATTTTTACCCGCAGATAAAAAGGACAGGAGAAGAGTGCTTCAGGAGCTTCAGGAGGAGACCCGTACAACGATTATCTATGAAGCGCCTCACCGTCTGAAGAAAACTCTGCAGGAGCTTCTGGAAGCTCTGGGAAACCGAAAGCTCAGTATCTGCAGGGAGCTTACAAAAAAATTTGAGACAGTTATGGAGACGACCCTGGAAGAAGCGGTGCGTTTTTACGGGGAGCAGGATCCGAGAGGTGAATATGTGCTGGTGTTGGAAGGACGGAGTCCTGCCAGTATTGACGAAGAAGAACGCAGCCGTTTTGAAGATATGTCGGTACAGGAACATGTGGAATTGTATGAATCTCAGGGATTAGACCGGAAAGAAGCTATGAAACGGGCGGCAAAGGACAGAGGCGTATCAAAGAGAGACATCTATCGTTCTTTGCTGGAAGAAGATGGGGGAATGAGATGAAAAAGAATCTGTCTGTCTGGCTGACTGCTCTGGCAGTGGCTATCGTCACATTTTTGCTTTGCTTTTTTCAGCCTTTGTATACGGTTGATAAGATGCTGGCGGATACGCTGTACCAGAGACCCTCGGGGACCAGTTCCAATATCCGGATTATCGCCATCGACGAAAAGACACTGGACGCGCTGGGACCTTTTAACACCTGGAACAGAGATATTTCCGCCAGGCTGGTGGATGCGCTGAGCGAAGATCCGGACGCCATGCCTGCTGTGATCGCGCTGGATATTCTTTATATCAGCAATATGGATCAGGAGAGCGACGCACGTTTCGCGGAAGCGTGCCGGAAAGCGGGAAATGTGATTACCGCGGCTAATCTGGTCTATGAGGAAGCGGTCCTGGATGACGGCAGGGGAGGGCTCTATGTGGATCAGTCCCATATAGGCATGGTGGAAAAACCGTTCGAGGCCCTGGAAGAAGTGTCGGAATATGGTTTTGCCAACACGGTGCAGGATCAGGACGGCTATATCCGTCAGGCCATGGCATACGCGGATACAGAGGAAGGGACGGTTTACAGCCTGGCATGGCAGATCTACGCGAATTATATGGAATATCTGGGAGAGGAACCACAGATGCCGGAACTTTACAGCGGCAGCCGGTTTGATTTTCTCTATTCAGGAAAGAGCGGAGCTTATGAGACGGTATCTCTGATCGACGTGCTGGAGGGACGGGTAGACGTCCGGACGTTTAAGGACTGTATCGTCATGGTCGGCGCGTACGCGCCGGGAATGCAGGATGCATATAATGTGGCGGTACAGAGAGGCGCGCAGATGTACGGGGTGGAGATCCATGCCAATATCGTGGACGCTTTGCTGCAGGGCAAGACCGCGCAGCCTGCGCCGGAATTACTTTCTTCCCTTGTGATGGCGGCAGTGGCAGCCGGATTTTTCCTGTTGATCCGCCGCATGAAAGTGCCGGCGGCTGCGGCGCTGCTGGCGGTGCTGATTGCTGCGGAGCTGCTGTTGGGGACCTGGCTTTCTTCCCGGGGATGGATTCTCCATCTGATCAGCCTGCCGGTGGTACTGCTTGTGGTCTATGCAGTACATATCATCTGGAACTATCTGCAGGAACGGAAACGGAGACAGGAAGTCGTCAATGCTTTCAAAAGATATGTTGCGCCCCAAGTGGTAGATAAAGTGTCAAAAGACGGAGAATTCCGTCTGGTGCTGGGCGGAGAGAGCCGGCATATCGCCGTGTTGTTCGTGGATATCCGGGGATTTACATCCATGTCTGAAAGTATCCGGCCGGAAGAGGTTGTGGAGATCCTGAATGAGTATCTGGCGCTGACCACCCATTCTATCCTGAAAAACGGAGGTACGCTGGACAAATTTATCGGCGACGCGACGATGGCGGTTTTCAACGCTCCTTTTGACCTGGATGATTACATATACCGGGCGGTCTGTACGGCCAAGGATATCGCGGACGGGTCGGATGAACTGGAGCAGAAGCTGATGGAGCGTTTCGGCAGGAAGATCAGTTTTGGCATCGGCGTGAACTGCGGTCCGGCGGTCGTGGGAAATATCGGGTGTGATTTCCGAATGGATTACACCGCCATCGGAGATACGGTAAATACCGCGTCCCGTCTGGAAGGGGCGGCAAAGAGCGGCCAGATCCTGATCAGCGAAGCGGTCTACGAGGCGGTCAAAGACCGTGTGGAAGCGGAGAAGATCGGAGTTATACCGCTTAAGGGCAAAAGCAATGGAATCCTGGTATACAGTCTGAATAAGATAACGGGGCGGGAAGCATGAGAGATAAGGTTCTGAAAATCGGGAAAAAAAGCGTGCAGGCAGGGCTGGTCTTTGCCTGCACTTTGTGTGTCCTGTGCGGGCTGTTTCTGATCAGCGCCCTGATTCCCAAAGAAACGGTCAGGGAGAATATACTGACGTCCGCTTACCGGATGGAAGAGCAGGGGGAGCGCTATCTGCTGGAAGAAGGAAAAGAATGGACCCGCATGGACAATTACGCGGACGCGGAATGGCTGAATATTCTCTATTCTCTGGATCCGGACCGTCCCTGGCAGACCATGTTTGAGTCTCCGATCTATGTGGATTTCGGAGGAGAGGAAGATTCTCTGGTCCATGCGCTGATTCTGCGGGTGGAACAGGAATTGAATGCCAACACGGTCTATGACCGTTACTGGCACGGTACGGTCATGCTGCTGCGGCCTCTCCTGGTATTTATGACGATGGAGCAGATCTACTGGTTCATGGCAACCGTCCTTGCCGTATTGTTTGTGATATTATGCGCTTTGCTGTGGAAGAGAGGATTTGCCTGGCTGGCCGTGGTACTTGCCGTGCTGCTGATCCCCTGCGGACTGGAATATATACCGTTCTGCGCAGAATACTGGTCCCCGTGGCTCATATCTCTGGTACTGATGATCTACATCCTGGTGCGCAGGCCCGGCTGGTGGGAAGGAAGCCTTCTGATGCTGGTATCGGGAACGGCGGTGGCTTATATGGATTTCCTGACCACAGAGACGGTCGCTTTCGGGCTGCCGTTTCTGCTGCTGCTTCTTTTGTGGCAGCAGAGAGAACCCGGGAGAAAGGCGGCGGAGTATCTTGCCTGCCTCGTCCGCTCCGGGCTCCTGTGGGCAGCAGGATACGGAGGCGCCCTGCTGGTGAAATGGGCCGGTTCCTCGATGCTGCTGGGAGATGACCGGATAGATTTCGCGCTGAACAGAGCCGCTTACTGGGACAGCGGATACGGAGAAGCAGACGTCACCGGTACGAGCGGGATACTGGAAAATGTACGGATGCTGTTTCCATTCCGGGGTATATCTGATGATATGAATCTGCTGCTTCTCTTGATCGTCATACTGGGAGCTCTTTTCTGCTTTGTATTTTTATTCCGGAAAAAACAGATCCCATCGGTGTGTCCGGCAGTCTTTCTGGTCGCGCTGGTGCCGGTCCTGCGTTTCCTGGCGCTCTCTTTTCATGTGACATATCATGCCTTTTTTACTTACCGCGCGCTGTATCTCACACTGGCGGCTCTGACCGTATGTGTGGGAAAAATGACGGACTGGGAGATGGTCCGTAAATATTTGGGGAAAGTAATTCCGTTTTTGAGAAAAAGATAAAAAACAACATGGAGATTCCAGGGAGGACTGCCCGTTCGGGTAGTGCCTCCCTGGATCTTTTATGGGAAAATGTATTTTGAAGTAGTATATCTTTTTCGTGTAAATGGAGTGTAAAGTAATGAGAAAAAGAATCAGAGAATTAGTCGCGCTGATGCTGGCAGTGTGTATGATTTGTGGGGGGATCTGGATAGGTAAGAGTGCGGCGTATGCGGCGGAAGTGGGAACGGTATATACATTAATGTGGATGGACAGAAATCTTCCTTATAGTGATTATACGGAAAATTATGAGGTTAAAACTTATGATGAATATACGATTCAAATTAGTGAAGGGGGGGAATTTTCCATTCCAGAGAATCCAACAAAGCCGGGATATGCATTTATTGGATGGAATGGATATGATGGAGGACTTAATCATCCCATGGAAGAAAACTATAAACATGATGACGGAAGTCTGATATTAGATGTGATTGATAATTATACTCCGCAAAATAATACGCTGACGATGTATGCTTCATGGCAGGTCTTCAATTATATGATTTCATATGATGGAAATGGAGCCGAAGCAGGAGTCCCGACAGAAATACATGGAGAAACCGACTCAATTTATTATCTGGACGAAGTACTTTTGTCGGAAACAATCCCATCCCGTTCAGGATATACCTTCAATGGCTGGGAATACGACGGAACCGTCTATCCGGCAGGAGGAACATTTATTGTGCCGGATGCTCCATATCAGACAGTGGAAGGAGATTATGAGATCTATATGGCATATATTACTCTCACTGCCTCCTGGACCCCGAACCAGCACACCATAACATACGACGGAAACGGTGCCGCATCCGGGGTGCCGGCCGCGCAGCAGGCGGGGTATGAGACGACTGTGACGGCGGCGGCAGCGCCGGTCCGGGAGGGATATACCTTTACCGGATGGCTGTCGTCTACAGGAGAGACCTATCCGGCGGGAGGGATGTTTACCATGCCGGACAGTGACATGACGCTGACAGCCCAATGGGAGGTGGCGAATACCGGCGGCATAAGCAGCGCGGGAAGCTACTATCTGCTGAGAGGACAACCCTACAGCCTGAACGGAGTGACGAAGACAGAAAGGGATGAAGGGGTGTACGCAGGAGGGATCACTTTCTATGTACCGTCCGACGGGTATTATACTTTTACGGAATAACGGGAGAATTTGATGATGAGAAAATGGATGAAAAAATCTCTTCTGGCAGTTTTTCTGGGAGCATGTATCTGCGGGATAGCCGGCTGCGGCGGAAATAAAGAGGAATCTTACCGGGTGATCGAGATCATGCAGCTTGAGGGAACGGCGGTAGTGACCCGGGAAGAAGTCGGAGAACTGGAAGCCTATGAAAATATGAGGCTGGAGTCCGGAGACCAGATGCGGGTGGAAGAAGAAAGTTCGGTAGTTCTGAGTCTGGATGACGACAAATATGTACTTGTGGAGCCGGGTACACAGATGAGTCTGACGGCGGAAGGCAGCAGCGCGGACAGCCGTACGGTGATTCATCTGGAGGAAGGGGCTGTGGTCAGCCAGCTGACGCAGAAACTTTCGGATGAATCCAGCTATGAAGTGACCACGCCCAACTCTACCATGGCTGTCCGCGGAACGGTATTCCGTGTGGAAGTGACCTATGACGAGAACGGCGAGAGCCGTACCTGCGTGACAGTGCTGGAAGGCGTCGTGGGATCCCGGCTGATCTATCCGGATGGAAGCGAGGATTCTCTGGAGGAAGAGAGGCAGATTCCTATGGGTTCGCAGGTCAACATACGCAGCGATGAGGAGATCTCCGAATATTATCCGTATGACATGACGGAGATTGATTTTGAACGGTACAGCGTGGAAGCCATGGATTTTCTGAATCTGTGCCTGGAACGCGACGCGGAGCTGTGCATTACGGCAGAGGAAATTGATGAATGGATCCAGGTGATTTCCGGCGAATCGGAACCGGAGGAGGAAGAAGTGACGGAAGAGCCTGAGCAGATCACGGAAGAAGAGGATACAGAAACAGAACCGGTGAATACTCCTGCGCAGACACAGCCTGTGACGGAGCCGGCCGCAGAAGAGCCGGCTGTGCAGCCGGAGACACCGCCTGCTGCAGAAGAGAGTACCGGCGGAAGCAGTTCGGGTGGGAGCAGTTCAGACAGCAGTAATCCATCGGAAGAGGATACCCCCGGTACGACAGAGACTTTTACGGTTACGTTTACTTATCAGGGCAATACCTTCTATACATTGACGGTGGAGGAAGGCTCCACCGCAGCCGCGCCGATTTTGCAGCCGACGGCGAACGGTCACTGGGATTATGATTCCGGGGCCGCTGTCACAGGAAATATGACGGTAGTATGGGTGGAGGAATAATCATCTATGAAGAAAGAGGAAGACAAGAACTGGGGCAGGATATGGAAGGATCTGCGCCAGCTCTGGCACAGAGGGCATCTTGCCGTGATCGTGGGCATCATTACCTTTTACATACTGTGCTGCCTTCTCTACTGGTATGTGGAATTTGACCGGACACGGGGAACCGGATTCCTGGATGTTCTTCTGTGGAATACGGCCACCCTGTTCGGACAGGATTTTGCGGACCATTATCCTGTGAGTATACCCGGAAGAGTGCTGGGGCTGGTGATCCTGCTTATCAGCATGTTCGGCGTGTCGGCCATCACAGGTTATATCTCTTCGGCGCTGATTGAACAGAATCTGAATTCCAGGAGGGGACTGAGAAAATTGCAGAGCTTGAAAAACCATGTGATCATATGCGGATGGAAAGATGATCTGAAGGCGCTGATCCAGGATATTGTCCGGAAAAACGGATCGATCCGCTACCAGGATATTGTGCTTGTCAACCAGGTGGATGAGACAAAGATCCAGCTTCTCCTGGATGATGAGGAGCTGAAAGGTCTTCAATATGTCAGGGGAGACTATTCTGAAGAAGCTGTGCTTCAGAGGGCAAACGCGAAAACTGTTTCAAAAGCGCTGGTTATGGGGGAAAATCAGGAGAGCCTGGAACCGGAGCTGGTGGATTCCCGTGTGTTTGCGGCGGTGCTGATGATCCGGGGCATGAATCCGAGAGCCCATATCTGCGCGGAAGTGAAAACGAAAAAATACAAGAATTACCTGGAAGCACAGAAATGCGACGAAGTGATCTATTCCGAAGAGTATACCCGCTATATTCTTTCCACGGCTACCAGTTATAATGGTATGGCGAAGGTTCTCTCGTCTCTGTTTGATAATGGAGACGGAGTGAGCGTACAGATTTTTGAGCTGGGAGAAGAGTGGCATGGCAAGACTTTCGGGGAACTTTTCCAGTATTACCGAAACCGGAGACAGATGGCGATCGGGGTACTGGAGAATATGGGCGCAGAGCGGACGCTGAAACATTCTCTGCTGGCTGAAGCCCAGAAATCCACGAATTACGGGGAAATTGTGGCAAAGATGAAAGAAGTAAGGAAACTGGAGAGAAACGCACCGGTTTTGAATCCCCCGGACGATTATGTGGTAGGTAAAAATACCGGAGTGATTGTATTGGCGGAAGAAGTGTAGAAGGGAGGACATTGGTTTGGTGAAAGATCTGAGAACATTTCCGATGCTGGCGGAGCTGAAAGACGGAGAACTGGAGAAACTCTCCGGTCTGATGCGCGAGGAGATATTCCCCGCGGGGAGCCGGATCATAGAAGAAGGGGACGTGGGCGACACCATGTATTTTCTTCTGGAAGGAACCGTGGAGATTCTGAAGACGACTCTATATGGGGAGGAATATGTCTGCGCCACGCTCATAGACGAGTATTCCTGCGTCTTCGGGGAAATCGCTCTGATCGATCATGACCGCCGTTCTGCCACTGTCAGGGCAAAAACGGACTGCAGGACATTTTCCATATCTGCGGAAGATTTTCGAAAATACTGTATGGAAAATCCTTCGGCAGGATGCAGGCTTCTGATGTTTATTGCAGGGAACCTGTGCAGAAATCTGCGGCAGGAAAATGAAAATCTGATGAAAGTTTACCAGGCGCTCATTGACGAGATCGAAAATATGGATTAAGATACAGAAGGATCAGAGATGAAAGACAGAATTCTGGAGATAATTCCTGACAGGAACGACATAGAGAGAACGTTGAAGCTTGCGGACGAGTTCGGGGCAGCTTTCGAATATAATGATTTCATGATTCCCCCTCAGACAGAGGATGCGGATAAGCGCAAAGAGACGGTGGAATTTTATCGGAGCCTGGGGAAAGATCTTTCACGGGACACCATGCATGGAGCATTTCTGGATATCACGGTACACAGTCAGGATCCGTGGATACGCGGGGCGTCAGAGAAGCGTGTGTATCAGTCTATGGAGACGGCGGAGGAGCTGGGCGTGAGAGGAGTAGTCTTCCACACCGGACTTTTGAGAGATTACCGTGAGAAATCTTATCTGGAAAACTGGCTGGAGACGAACGCCGCTTTCTGGGAAAAGGTCCTGGAAGATTTTCCCGGACGGGAGATCTATCTGGAAAATATGTTTGAGGCGGACGGGGAATGTCTGGCGAAGCTGGGCCGGAGGATGGCCTCTTCCGGGCGTTTTGGAATCTGCCTGGATTACGCGCATGCGGCCGCTTTCGGGGATGCGGAGAATCTGGTCGGATGGATGGAGCGGACGGCTCCGTATATCAGGCACATGCATATCAATGACAACAATCTGAAAGATGATCTGCATCTGCCGGTAGGGCGGGGAAAAATCGACTGGCAGCAGTTCCGGCATCTGATGGAAAAGTATCAGGTGAATGCTTCCGTGCTGCTGGAAGTCAAAGGTTTTGAAGCGCAGAAGGAATCTCTGGAATATATCCGGAAAAATCATATATTGTGAGGCTTTTATGAATGTGGAATTAAAGCCCGGAGAGCGTGTGGACGAGCTGCAGAGAAACGGATACCGAATCATTCAGGATCCGGGACGTTTCTGTTTCGGTATGGACGCCGTGCTGCTCTCCGGATTTGCGAGGGTAAAGCCCGGAGAACGGGCGCTGGATCTGGGGACAGGCACAGGGATTATACCGATTCTTCTGGAAGCCAGGACCCAGGGGGAATCTTTCACCGGCCTTGAGATACAGGAGGAGAGCGCGGATATGGCGCGCCGCAGCGTGAACATGAACGGCCTGGAGGAGAGAATCCGTATTGTGACAGGAGATATCAAAGAAGCAGCTCAGATCTTTGGGGCTGCTTCTTATCATGTGGTGACCTGCAATCCGCCTTATATGACGGCAAATCATGGCCTGAAGAATCCGAAAGAGCATCTGGCGATCGCGCGGCACGAAGTGCTGTGCACACTGGAGGATGTGATCAGCCAGACTGCCAGGATACTGATGCCGGGGGGCCGTTTTTACATGGTGCACCGGCCGTTCCGGCTGGCGGAGATCATGACGGGACTCTGCGCCCATGGCCTGGAACCCAAGAGGATGCGTCTGGTCTATCCTTTTGCGGACCGTGAGCCCAACATGGTATTATTGGAAGCGATGAAAGGCGGAAAACCCCGGATCACTGTGGAGAAACCGCTGATCATCTTCAAAGAACCCGGAAAATACACGGACGAGATTCGCGATACTTACGGGTATTGACAAGATAAGGACGGGGATGAGGACATGGAAGGACAGAAAAATGACTTCGGGCAGGGGAGCGTAGCAGGCAATATTATGGCCATGGCTGTCCCCATGACGGTGGCGCAGATCCTGAACGTGCTGTACAACATCGTAGACCGGATGTATATCGGCCATATTCCGGGAGAGTCTTCCCTGGCGCTTACCGGAGTGGGGCTGACCTTTCCGATCATCAGTATGGTGACGGCATTTTCCAATCTGTACGGAATGGGCGGTTCGCCGCTCTGCTCGATTGCCAGAGGCGAGGGAAAGCTGGAACGCGCGGAAGAGATCATGGAAAATTCTTTCTGGATGCTGGTGGGGACGGGAGTCATCCTGACGGTATTCTTTCTGGCGGTGCAGAAACCGCTTCTGTACGCGTTCGGAGCCAGCGACGATACGATCTCATATGCAGTCTCTTATCTGACGATTTATCTTCTGGGAAATCTGTTCGTGATGGTGGGGCTGGGCATGAACCCTTTCATCAATGCCCAGGGATTTGGAAAAGTCGGTATGGTAACAGTGGGACTGGGTGCGGTGATCAATCTGATCCTGGATCCGGTATTCATCTTCGGACTGAATATGGGGGTACAGGGAGCCGCATTGGCGACGATCTTTTCTCAGTTTTGTTCCGCCGTATGGGTGCTCCGTTTTCTGACCGGAAAAAAGGCGATCCTTCATCTGCATCTGAGAAGACCCAGGATGAACTGGGCTTTATGCCGGCAGATCGTGTCGCTGGGTACCTCCAGCTTTGTAATGAATTTTACCAACAGCGTAGTGCAGATCGCCTGCAACCGCCAGCTTCAGATCTATGGCGGTGATCTGTACGTAGGCGTTATGACGATCCTGAATTCTATCCGGGAAGTGCTGGTTATGCCGGCGAACGGACTTACCAACGGCGCGCAGCCGGTGCTCAGCTTCAATTATGGAGCCCGCAAAAACGGAAGAGTAAAACAGGGAATCCGGTTCACCACTATGATCTGCGTCCTGTATACTTGTATGGCCTGGGCGCTGACACTTCTCTTTCCCGGATTTTTTATACAGATATTCAATGACGAACCGGGACTCCTTCAGGCGGGAGTCGGCGCCATGCACATCTATTTCTTCGGATTCTGTTTCATGGCGCTGCAGTTCTCGGGACAGGCGGTTTTCGTGGGACTGGGACAGGCAAAGTACGCGGTTACTTTCTCACTGCTGAGAAAAGTAGTTATCGTGGTGCCGCTGACTTTTCTGCTGCCGCTGATTCCCGGAGTGGGGCTTTACGGCGTATTTCTGGCGGAGCCGATCTCCAATGTACTGGGCGGATGCGCCTGCTTTTTCACCATGCTGGCAGTGATCTGGAACCGGAAGCTGAGAGAGGATACCTAAGGCCGCCGTGGGCAGAATATATGATTTTGATGCGCCGCTGCTGCTGCGAAAAATTCAGAATGGAAAAGGATAATCTCCCGTATACTGTAGTGATACAGAGAAACGGGAGATTTTTTATGAATTACCTGTGGGCAGCCATGATGCTGCTGGCAGTGGTCTACGGCGCGGTTTGCGGAACGGTGCCGGCGGTGACCCAGGCGGCGCTGGATTCGGCCAGAGAAGCGATCACTCTGTGTCTGACCATGCTGGGCATGTTGTCTTTCTGGATGGGAATGATGCAGATCGGAAACGCTTCCGGCCTGATACGCCGGATGACCAGGGGGATCCGTCCGGTACTGCGGAAATTATTTCCGCGTATTCCCGCGGATCATCCGGCGCTGGAGCAGATCGCGGTAAACTGCATCGCCAATATGCTGGGGCTGGGATGGGCTGCGACCCCGGCGGGACTGAAAGCCATGGAGGAGCTAAAATCTCTGGAAGAAGACCGGAGAAAGGGACGGTATTCCGGAAGGGCTTCCCCTCCCGGAACGGCCAGCGATGAGATGTGCACGTTTCTGGTGGTAAATATCTCTTCGCTGCAGCTGATCCCGGTGAATATCATCGCCTACCGAAGCCAGTACGGCAGCGTGGATCCTACGGCGATCGTGGGTCCGGCGATCGCCGCCACCTGCGTCAGTACGGCTGTAGGAATTCTTTTCTGCAAGATCATGTGCAAAAAGCGGGGGATGTGAAAATCCTCCGCTTTTCATATATGGGTCGGGTAGACCCAGTTGAGTACGTTGGAGTTTCTCAACAGAGAAACGGAAACGTGCGAAATA
>CALWDO010000048.1 GCA_944376715.1 uncultured Lachnoclostridium sp.
GCCCGCCATAGGGTTATTCATATGACTGTAGAGAATTTTATGAAGCTGCAGGATATAGTTCTGCGTGATTGGAATAGCATCAAAACCCTCATGGATGATATTCAGCGCATCACGATAACCTGCGATTTCCTGTTCATCGCGGTTCCTGGGCATTGTTTTTTCCTCAACAAGCTGCTTGATTCGTGTATTTGTGGTCACAATGCCTTCTATGGCATTGGAGGCCTCAGTGCTCTGTATCTTGGCAATTTCAACGAGTTTTTCCAGTTCCTGCGGGCGCTGTTTTAGATACAGTTCCTGTTTGCCTGCTTCTTTATAGATTGCTGCAACCAGGCCGAGAATATCAGAATCCCACTTTTGGTTTTTTATCTCAGAATAATTAAATGTTCGCATAACCTCACCTCCGAGATTTTCCCTTAAAATATATCACAAAATAAGGGAAAATTCAATCGGGTAAGGGGAAGTTCCCTTATTAGTATTGCACTATTAAGGAAAAATATTCTGGCATTATATAAACAAAAGGCCCCGGCTGTCTCAAGCCGACGGACGACAGTTTCTGTGAGGAACATCAGAAGCTGGAAAACCAGCAGTACGAAAAGTACGGCCGGGACCGATATCTGCAATCTGATTCTGACAGGAGTTGTGAACACAGATAAATCTTGACAGTTAACTGACGCAGCTGGCTCTGCTATTTTTTGCTGTTCCACGTATGCGCTAAAATGTCTTTTAATACTAACATAGCGTCTAAATCATTGTAGCCATACTGCATTTTCAAACTATCAAGCAGGTTTTGTATTTTAGTTGCATAATCACTAATTGCTACTGTTTTTTGATAGGTTGTGAGAACTGGGTACTTCTTTCCCCAAACACTTGTCCAATCAATTTTCTGCTGTTTTTCATCACTAATATTTTCGATAGCTTCTTCAATTTCTTTTTGGTCAATATCAAAATCTATCAATTCATCCAGCGTGAGATGATAAAGTTGAGATAATTTTTTTGATTGGCGTATGTCTGGAAGTGTTTCATCAAGCTCCCATTTTGAAATTGTTTGTCTGCTTACGCCCAGCTTTTCGGCAACAGCTTCCTGTGATAATCCGCTCTTTTTACGGGCGTTATAAAGACTGCTTCCTAAACTCATAATTTTCATCTCCTTCATTTTTTAAATAATTATAACCGGAAGATGAAACTAAATCTAGCAAAGTAAGCTTTCATTTTTGCCCGTTTTCTTAACATTTTCCAGGAATAGTAGGGGCTGCTGTCTATCGCAGGGCATGATGTACGTATCCTGCGGTCCGGTATGGCCGGGAATCTGGGAAAACAGTTTCTACTGTTACTGCATGATTTAAACCATTAATGAAAATATCCGGGTAAAAATACCGTTCAGGCATGATAAATAATGAAATATGGGCATTTTACAGGCCGGCGGAACGGTAGTATACTAAACACCAGAAAATGAGAACATCAGGAGGTATTTGGTATGAACTATCGTGAGACAGACCCGGAATTTGCAGAACGGTTTGAGCACTTTGCGTTTGAAGAAGTCGTGAATGAGGAAGGCCAGCAGCTGGATGACGTGACCCGCAATATGGCGATCCTGGCTGCGCTTTTAGGATGCCAGGGGGTGGATGAATTCCGGCTGGCGCTTCCTCGTGCGCTGGACCAGGGATTGACCCCGGTGATGGCAAAAGAGATCGTCTACCAGGCGGTGGATTATCTGGGAATCGGCAGAGTGCTGCCGTTCCTGGACGCGACAAACGAGATCCTGACAGAAAGAGGCGTGAAACTGCCGCTGGAAGGGCAGGCAACTACCACCATGGAAGACAGGCTGGAGAAAGGTATACAGGCACAGGTGGATATCTTTGGTGACGGTATGAAAGAAGCGTGGAAAAACGGACATATCAACCGCTGGCTTGCGGCGAACTGTTTCGGAGATTATTATACCAGGACCGGACTTGATTATGCCAGGCGGGAGATGATCACGTTCTGCTTCCTGGCCGCGCAGGGCGGCTGTGAACCTCAGCTTACCGCCCACGCAGGAGGGAATATGAACGTGGGCAATGATAAAGAGTTCCTGACCCGCGTTGTATCCCAGTGTCTGCCATATATAGGTTATCCCCGCAGTCTGAATGCTATCACCTGCATCAATAAGGCGGCGGAAGCGCAAAATAAATAATGACATGAAAAAAGCCCTCTGCGGAATACTATGGATATAGATATAGTATCCGCAGGGGTATTTTTATGCTTTTTTAACACATTATTAATGATCCTTCGGTTGCGCTTCCGCAGGTTTCAGGCTATAATAGGCGTATTATTTCTCCATAAAATGAAGAAAGGAATCTATATGAAAGAAAATAAAACAGGAACTTTGACGTTTGCCCTTCGCGTCCTGCAGGGCGTTCTGCTGGGCGTGGGCGCGGTATTGCCGGGGATTTCGGGCGGCGTGCTGTGCGTGGCGTTTGGAATCTACAAGCCGGTGATGGAGATTCTTTCGGATCCGTTTGGAAAATTCAAAACGCATCTTCCGCTGCTGGTGCCGATTCTGGCGGGAGCCGCGGCAGGTTTTCTCGGGGTGGCCAGGATACTGTCCTTTTTCCTGGAGATGTATCCGAATCAGTCGGTGTGCCTGTTTGTGGGACTGATCGCCGGGATGCTTCCGTCTTTGTTCCGGGAGGCGGGAGAGAAAGGCAGGCCGAAGGGATGTATGACGGCGCTTTTGGCTTGTTTCGCGGGAATTGTACTTCTGCTGGCCTCTCTGGAGATTTTCTCTGTGTCGATTATTCCCAGTAAAAGATGGTATCTTTTCTGCGGATTCTGTATGGCCCTCAGTGTTATCGTGCCGGGGATGAGTTTTTCCACGCTTTTGATGCCCATGGGTCTGTACACGCCGTTTGTGGACGGACTGGGAAGCCTGAATCTGACGATCCTGATTCCGGCGGGAATTGGGGCTGTGCTTACAGTGGCGGCGCTTGCAAAATTCGTTGATACCATGATGAAGAAGCATTACGCGCTGGTGTTTCATGGAATCATCGGCATCGTGATCGGCGCTACGGTCATGACGGTGCCGTTTTCCGGTTTCGCCGGTTCTTTTGCTGCCGCTGCGGTTAATACCGTGTGCATCGCGGCAGGATTCGCAGGCGCGCTGGCGCTGGATTATTTTAACAGCAAGATTTCCACGCAGGGCTGATGCCCTGCGTGTTGTGCAAAGGAGGAAATGTTTTATGGAAGAAAACGGACGTCTGTCAAAAGTCCTTGCGTTTATCAAAGAACGGGGATGGCATTATACCGTGTCTGAAGAAGACGGATGCGGCAGCATCGATTTTGAATACCGCGGAGTTCCCTATCATATCTGGGAGTTTCATGACGGAGAGTGGGGCGTGGAGACCAATCTGCGGCATGGCGGCCGCCAGGAGGAGATCCTGGGGGATTATGAAGAGGAGATGCTGGAGATCATGAAAGACTGGCGCTAAAGACGAGGCATAAGGCAGGAGGCAGGAAAGTGAACAAAACAGAGATGCTGTTGATCGTGGATGACAATGAGATTAACCGGATGCTTCTGGAAAATATTTTTTCCGGAGATTATCGGATCCTGGAGGCGGAGAACGGGCAGGAAGCCATGGAGAAGCTGATCAGATACAAAGACAGTATCTGCGCGGTCTTGCTGGATGTGGTCATGCCGGTCATGGACGGTATGGAGGTCCTGGAAAAGTTGAAGCTGATGGGGTGGACGGAATGGATGCCGGTATTTCTTATCACAGCGGAGACGGAAGGAAGCACGCTGCAGCGGGCCTATTCCCTGGGCGTCATGGATGTGATCCATAAACCGGTAGTTCCCTATATTGTGGAAAGACGAATCAATTCTATCATCGAATTGTTCCAGGCAAGAAAGAGACTGAAACACAAAGTGGAAGAACAGCAGTCAGAGATACTGGCCCAGGCCAGGAGGATCATTGATCTGAATGTGGGGCTTATTGAGGCTCTGGCTACTACCATTGAGTTCCGGAGCGGTGAATCCGGTTCCCATGTACGCAGGATTCATGATATTACCAGGCATCTGCTTCTTTATACGGAGCTGGGAAGAGGGCTGTCGGAAGAAACGGTAGAGCAGATCGCTCTGGCGTCGATCATGCATGACGTGGGAAAAGTGGCCATACCGGACGCGATCCTGAATAAGCCAGGGAAACTGACGCCGGAAGAGTATGAGATTATGAAGACCCATACCCTGCGGGGAGCGGAGCTTCTGGAGAGGATTCCGCAGCTGAAGGAGCAGGAGGCATATCGGTACGCCTACGACATAGCCCGCCATCACCATGAGAGATGGGACGGGAATGGTTATCCGGATGGATTGAAGGGAGAAGAAAATACTATCTGGGCGCAGATCGTTTCTATCGCGGACGTGTACGACGCGCTGGTAAGCCGCAGAGTCTACAAGGATGCTTACGGCGCCGATACAGCCGTCCGGATGATACAGGACGGAGAATGCGGAGCCTTTAATCCTCTCCTTTTGGAACAGTTCATGAGCGTGGAAAAAGACCTTCGCGCATTGTATGCAAAGGATATGACGGAACATGGATAAT
This sequence comes from uncultured Lachnoclostridium sp., assembly GCA_944376715.1. Taxonomy (GTDB): domain Bacteria; phylum Bacillota; class Clostridia; order Lachnospirales; family Lachnospiraceae; genus Hominiventricola. Next base: position 4,572 of record CALWDO010000048.1, read on the forward strand.
TGGACGATGATGCAGTATTTTGAATGGTACCTGCCGGAAAATGGAACTCTCTGGAAACGCTGCGCGGCTCAGGCACAAAGCTTGAAAAAAGCGGGCGTCAATATGGTGTGGCTCCCTCCGGCGTACAAAGGGGCGGCAGGTTCCGGGAGCGTGGGCTACGATGTATACGATACCTACGATCTGGGAGAATTCGACCAGAAAGGTTCAGTACGGACAAAGTACGGGACGAAGGATGAATATCTGGAAGCCGTCCGGACACTGCAGGAGCAGGGTATCCGGGTATTGGCGGATATCGTCCTGAATCACCGGATGGGAGCCGACGGAACGGAGACGGTGATGGCGGAGGAGTGCCTGGATACGGATCGGAATAAAGATATTGGAACCGAGCAGCAGATCACGGCATGGACCCGTTTCGATTTTCCGGGAAGAGCCGGGAAATATTCTTCTTTCCGGTGGAATGCTTCTCATTTCAGCGGGACAGACTGGGACGAAGGGACGAAACGCAAAGGAATCTTTCGTTTCGCAGGCAAGAACTGGGAGCGGAAGATCGACGACGAGAACGGCAATTACGATTATCTGATGGGAGCGGATCTGGATACGGATCAGCCGGAGGTAGTGAAAGAGACGGCGGACTGGGGAAAATGGTACCTGGATACGGTACATATGGACGGTTTCCGGCTGGACGCTGTGAAGCATATCGGATTTGACTTTTACCGGGAATGGCTGAAAACCATGCGGGAATACGCGGGGAGAGATCTGTTCGCGGTGGGAGAATACTGGTCGAAGGATATAAACAAACTGACTGTCTATCTGGATACGCTGGAGCACTGCCTCAGCCTGTTCGACGTGCCGCTGCATTTCCACTTCCTGGAGGCGGCCACTTCCGACGGGAACTACGACATGAGCAGACTGTATGAAGGGACGCTGACAGGGACGGATCCTGAGCATGCGGTGACCTTTGTGGACAATCACGATACACAGCCGGGGCAGGCCTTGTATTCTTTCATACCGGCCTGGTTCAAGCCCATCGCCTACGCGCTGATCCTTTTGCGGGCGGCGGGGACGCCCTGCGTGTTTTATGGAGATTATTATGGGATTCCCCATGACCGGGTGACTCCGGTGGCGGGTCTCCGGCGTCTGATGAAGATCCGGGAGTCGTATGCGTATGGAAAAGAAAATCTTTATTTTGACCACAATTCTGTGGTGGGTTTTACCAGGGAAGGAGATCCGGAACACCCGGATTCCGGAGTGGCCGTGCTGGCCACGGACAGCGTAGCAGGCAGCAAACGCATGTATGTGGGAAATTTCCACGCGGGAGACAGTATGATGGATGCCATGGGAGAAATCCGGGAGCCGGTGACGGTCGGAACAGACGGATGGGCAGAATTTTGCGTAAATGGCGGCTCAGTGTCTGTATGGGTGTTTCGAAAGGCGTGGGAGATCTTGTGTGTGGAAGTGTAAAAGGGCTTGGCAGTATATGGCGGAACAGCCGCTGCGGGGCAGGATGTAGATTGCATCCGCCTTGCGGCGGTTTTTTTATTGCTATGTGCGCTGAGGAAATAATATATATATGATATCCTAAAATATATATCTGAAATTGCATATATTTACATGTAAATATAACAAATAATCATAATAAATACATATATTTTCCGAATAAATGTAAAAAATATGTAAATTAACTCACAAATTTTTTACAAATTCTTTGCGCAAACCTTACCGAAAATTGATAGTTGAAAAAAAATCAGTGTGATAAAGTCAAAACAGTGATCCACCGAAAAGCGGGAAGGGATCTGTAATAAAAAAGACGCGGGAGAACATGATACGGATGAGAAGAAAATTTCTGCTAACTATTCTTTGCCTGACATTTCTGGTTTCATTCTCATTTCCGGTTTGTGCGAAAGAATTCACAAGCCAGAGAAACGGCCTGGATGTGATGTTTGTCATAGACAGCAGCGGTTCCATGGCGGCCAATGATCCCGACCGGATCGGGATGTCCATGGTAAAAGCATTTATCGATACCGTACATATCAAAAATATTCGCATTGGTTTTACGGCATACAGCGACCGGATTGTGTCAGTCAGTTCTCCTGTGCCCATCGAAGATGCCGGTGCCAGGGAGGAACTGAAAGGCCAGCTGGACCGGATCCTTTATTCCGGAGACACAGACATGGGACTCGGAGTGAAAACGGCGCTGGAAGCCCTGCCGGAAGAGGAAGGGCGAGACCGGATTCTGGTGGTGATCTCCGACGGGGAGACGGATCTGCCGGATGGGACCGGACGGACAGAGGTTCAGTCCAGGGAAGACCTGATGCAGTGCGTGGAGACTTGCAGCCAGGAACAGATTCCTGTCTATGGGATCGCCTTCGGACAGTACGAAGGCGACCAGGACAGCCTTCTGGAAATTGCTTCCCGGACAGGAGGGGAAGCCTGTCAGGTGACAAAACCGGAAGATCTGATCGAGATCCTGTACGGCATTTTTAATGACAACTTTTCTTATAAGATCCAGCAGCTGTCATCCGGCATCTACGATCAGGGTGTCCAGGAGATACGGATCGCGCCGGATGAGCCTTATCTGGACGAGATGGATCTGCTGTTGATCTCTTCCGGATCGGTGGGGGATACCACTCTTCAGTATGGGAATACGGAGATCTCTCTTTCGGTATCGGGCAATTATGGAGTCGGGAAGATCGCTTATGAGGCAATGGACGATACCGTAGAAGAGATGTTTCTGACCACGTCCACAGCACAGGGGCAGGATCTGAAATTGTATCTCATCAGCTACCGGGAATTGCTTCCCGTGTTTTCTATAGAAGAAACCGCAGAAAAAAATACACAGATCACTTATCAGGTGTATTTTAAAGACCGGCAGGGACAGGTGATCACAGACGAGGGCTTTTACAGCCGTTTTCAGTGGAACCTTGACACGGGGGAAGATGGAGGCCTGAAGCAGAGTCCCGCGGCCCTGAGCGGGGGCGTCCTGGAAGGGCAGGTGTCTGCCGGACGTTCGGGAACCTATCATCTGCGGGGCGTTCTGGAAGATAATCTGGGATCCTATCCGTTCGAAGCAGACCTGACAGTCGGCAATACGCCGCCCTCCGGGAATGTCCCGGAACTCCGGCTGGGCAGGCTGGGGGGAGAGAAAGTATACCACCTGGATGATTACTTTCAGGATGCGGACAACGACAGCCTGACTTATTCGCTCCAATCCGGGAGCGAGGGGAGGGCAAAGGCCAGGCTGGAAGATTCCGATCTGATCTTAAGTCCGCAGAAGGGAGGCTGGCAGACCCTTACCCTTCTGGTAAGCGACGGGGAAGAGACGGTGGCTTACCCGGTCCGGATCCGCGTGGCGTCTCTGGCGGAGTCATTCTGGTGGGCCATCCTGCTGGCCGCGGCGGCAGCCGGCGCGATTATCTATAAACGGTTTTACAAACCGAAGCCTCAGGTGGAAGTGATCGCCAGGAAAAAACAGGAGAACCGGTTCGCGGGGAAAATGGACGCCTATGTGACGGTGCAGCCGGAAGGCACGGAAGAGATACCGCCGCTGACTTTTCCCATGTATAAGATCAGGGATGCCAAAGTCTGTCTGGGAGACCTGATGAGGGAGTACCCGGAGCTGACGGAAGTTCTGAGGCTGGATCTGATCTATCTGATCGCTGACGAAGGAAGAAGGATGATTCTCTACCATACTTCCCCTTCGACGGTTATGACCGGAAGTTCCATTCTGTGCCGGAAGATCCAGTACAGTCTGGGATTCGGAGACGTCCTCTACATAACGGCGCCGGACGGGTCTTACGAGCTGGAACTTCACTATATCGCAGTCATTCAGTAAATAACTGTAACCCAGTTATTATATAAAAAATATCAAGACGAGGAGCGTAGCTTATGGAGACAATTACCCAAACAAACCGCACCATACTGTTTGCCGAGATCAACCCGGAAAGGCTGAATCTGCTCACTCTGATCGGAGATGTCAGGGGAAAGACAAGCCTGGATGACGATAAGATCAAGGAGATCAACGAAGAACTCCTGGTCAGCAGTTTTGACGAATTCCTGGATAAGTTCGCACCGGTGGTATATTCCTGGTGCGACGCCGCATCCGTATCCATCCAGTACAGCCTGGAGAAGCCGGAGAACCTTCCCGAAAACTGCGTCACCGAGATTCCGCTGACAAAATCCAACGATCTTCTGAATATGCTGATCACTCTTGTGGACGCGAAGGGGGCCCAAGGAGTCGCGAATGTGGATTTTAAATTCAGCAATGTGCTGGATATGATCTCCCCGAAAAAGATCATGGACGATATCCGCCAGGTACGCAGAGAGATCCAGTACACCTATGGAAAATACATGGAGCTGGACGAAGGAGATCCCAAACGCCTGGATCTGGGAGACAAACTGAACGATCAGTTTGAACAGGCCAGCCTGAATTATAACAATGTGCTGGCGATGCTGCCTCTGGCCATTGAGGACATCAAGACCCGCCTGCTTCTGGGAGATCATGAAGGCGGACACCGGGGGAAAGACTTCAAGGCGGGACTTCTGAGCATGGGAGATGACGGGGAACTGAAAATCCTGGAGATGAAACAGGAGGAGAGCACGCAGCTGACGGTGGTGGACGACGGGATCAACAGCAGCCTGATGGAAGTATTCCGTGAAGACTATGACGCTCTGAATGATAATCCGTCCGATTATGTGCGGGATCTGGTCGTGCGCACCTTCTGCCCGCTTGGCTCCACGATGGAAAGCACCGTGGATCGTGAGACGGAAGTAAAAAATTATAACCATTATCTGGAATTCTACAAAAAAAGCAAGAATGATTTCGTGAAGGCGGTCAAACCGCTGATCGAGAAGATCCTGGGTGTGAAGACGTTTTTCGACCAGTATCAGGTGAAAGAAAAAGGAATGCAGCCCAGACTGCTGATCACCAATACGCCGCTGGATATGCTGGTAAAATCCAGCAACCTTCCCAGACTTATTACCTATCTAAATACAACCAATGACAAAAACGAATTTGAGAACACACTCTGGTTTGGCATCGTCCCGGATGTAGAACTGAGCCAGGCCAGCGGAGGAAAACTGCACCGGATCCGTTTCGCGGGGAATGAAAAAGCGGAGAAATCGGGCGCAGTCACCATGGAGAGCCTGGCGTCCCTGATGAATGCCATCTATCCTTACCGGATCACTACGTTCTTCAGCTTCATCACGGGAGAAGAGACTTCCTTCAGCTATGTGGCGACAGAAGGCATCGGCGTGTTCAAAGACAAATGTACGCCGTTGATGAGACGGGAATACAGCGAATTTCTGGTACCCTGTATCCCCAACGCCACTATTATTCCCAAAGATAAATCGGGACTGGTGCTGGACAAGAAAATGGTCATCGACGAGGAGGGAAATGTGGCGCTTTCCCGGGAAAAAGAAGATGTCATGAAGATGTGGCTGGAAGGAATCTATGTGGGAGCGGCCTATGAAGCGGCGGGCATCGTGGCCGCATGGCAGTGTCCGGAGTATCTGAAACAGCGTTTCCACAACACTTCCATGAATTATCCGGGCGTGCGTTTTGATATCGAGGCGGACGACAACGCGCTGCTGGCGACTACCAGCATGACGAAAGAAATCTCCGGGTTTACCAACGCCACGAAGAATTCTATCAATAATACCGGATTTGGATTTGTGTTTACTTCTGACAACGCCCAGTACAAAGACCGTGAGATCAAAAATATCCGGGTGTACAAATGCAGGAACCTGCTGGCTAACGGAAATGAATTTGAGCCGGTCTACAAGACTCTGGTGATCACTTATATTGAACGGATGCTGCGCTTTTACAGCGGTGATTTCAAACAGGACAAGATCCTGAAGTTTTTCAGCAACAATCCCAGCAGCCAGAAGAGCCTCTGGGACAAAGACCGCAGCTATGTCAATTCCATCCTTCAGGACGGAGACGAGCTGGACTATGCGATCGATGAGAAGAACGGGATCTGCAATGTACTGGTAACCTTCAGCAATACCACCAGAAATCTGAAAGTGGAGCTGACAAGAAAGGCAAACGCCGTATAAAAATGGCAGAGAGGGATCTTTGGTCTTATCTCTGAGAATATAAATGATTCACTATTTTATGATTAAGGAGGAACATGGAACATGGGATTACATCTGAAAATTGAGGGGAATGAGACTATCAGCCTCAAAGAAACCAGCATCATGAGCGTGCAGTTCGGAGCGGACATTCCCCACGACTCTAATGCCCGCTCTACGGATCTGGGCAGTACTGTACTGATCACCGGGAAAATCCTGGCGGCAGTGGATGGAGAAGCCGCAGACGACACCGCCAAGATCGCAAAATGGGCGCTGGTGCCTGCAGAAGACGCGGACTGTTACCGGAATGTCCTGATTGAGGTGATCAGCGCTTCCCAGGTAGTCCGTCAGATCACGCTGCCGAACGCATTCGTCATCGATTACAAAGAGGACTTCAGTGACGAAGCGGGAACCGGTACTTTTACGCTGCTGCTCAAACAGAAGAAAGATAAGATGATCGCGCTGAAATTTGAAGGCGGATTCGGCGGAGAATAAGAAAGGAGAACAGAACAATGGGATTTAAATTAAAAGTAGAAGGATCTGGCACGATTGAACTAGGCACAACCAGCATTATCAGCGTAAAATTCGGAGCGGATATTCCCCATGATTCCAACGCCCGTTCTACGGATCTGGGCAGCACCATTGAGATCAGCGGAAAGATCCTTACGGCCCTGGACGGAGAAGCCTTTGACTCTACCAAACAGCTGGGCCTGTGGTCGCTGGTGCCGGCGGAGAAGGCGGACTGTTACCGTAAGGCGACGATTGAAGTGATCGCCGCTTCCCAGGTGGTGAGAAAATACACGTTCCCCAATGCGTTCGTTGTGGATTATAAGGAAGACTACGGCGACATGGAAGGCGTCGGGACCTTCCATCTGATCATCAAACAGAAAAAGGACAAGATGTCACAGATCGCGATCGAAGGCGGATACAGCCTGTAAATGAGAGGGGCGGTCTGCGGAAAGCAGGCCGTCCCGTCCATGGAAAAAGCCTGTGACTAAAATCAGGAGGCTGCATGAAAGATTATTATGGGATCCTGGGAGTCTCTCCGATGGCGGACGCCCGTGAGATCAAGGCGGCATACCGGAAGCTGGCAAAACAGTACCATCCGGACGTGGTCGGCGACGATCCGGGGAAAAGACGGATCATGTATGAGATCCAGGAAGCGTACGCGGTGGTTGGAGACGTGGAAAAACGCCGGGAACATGACCGGAAACGGACGGAAGAACCGCGGGAAAAGGCACCGGAAAAGACATCAGAAAAGACATCAGAAAAGACCCGGACGGAAAAAAACAGACCATTTTCCAGAGAAGAACAGTTCTGGAGATTTTTCGGTTTTCAGCCAGGGAAAGGGATGGATACTTATGAGGGTAACAAACGGGGAAAAACAAGAGCTGAAAATCATATGTGATATTGGAATTTTGATGACGGCGCTGTCCGTGGGAATCATTCTCCGGGCTCTGGCCGGAGGAATCTGGGGATGGGTCTTTCTGGGGATCGGTATCTTATGCGCGGCAGCGTCCGGCTTCGACCTGATCCAAAAGATCCGTGGAGCGCGGCCGAAGCCGGCAGCCGGAACCCCGGGATCGGAAGACTTTCCCATACGGGAACTGGTGCTTTTAGATGAAAAAGACAAGCCGCTGAAAGCATGGAATCTGTCTGGCAGGACGGCTTTGATTATAGGAAGGAAAAATCAGGATGAAGAAGTGGACATCGATCTGGGAGACTGCGAATACAGCGCTTTGATTGAGCCGCAGCATGCAGTCCTGAACTTTTCCGAAGAGCGCTGGTATCTGGAAGATATCAGCCAGGAAAACGGTGTGCGGATCCGGAAAGCAGAGGACGGCATGAACTATCGGCTGACGGGCCGTCCATGCCGGGTAGGAGCGGGAGACGTGATCTATATCGCGAATACGAAGCTTTTGCTGACCTGAAGCAGACCCGCCCGGATACAGAATGAGAATTAGACAGATGGGAGAACAGTGCCATGAGTTTAGTAAGATGCCCCAACGGACATGTATATAATGCGAGGAGATATGGAAAAGAATGTCCTTACTGCCGGATGAAGCTTGAGGAGGAAGAAGAGAAAAAACCGGAAGGATTTGAGCCTCCGGTGGAGCTGCTCCAGGAAGAGGTAAAGCCGGTATGCGGCTGGCTTGTCTGCATCGAGGGAGCCAGAGTGGGCATGGACTATAAGATCCACGACGGCAAGAATTTCGTGGGCAGAGGGGACGACATGGACATCCAGATCACCGGCGATAATGAAATCAACCGCAAAAACCATACGATCATCGTGTACGACCATAAGCTGCGCAATACAGTGATCCTCCCAGGTGATTCTGCGGGCCTGGCTTATCTGAACGACCAGGCGGTCTATGTTCCCACAGAATTGAATCCTTACGACACTATCGAACTGGGAAAGAGCCGCTTTATCTTCGTCCCCCTGTGCGGAGAAAATTTTGAATGGAATGATACCAGAGGATGACAGACGTGAGAACAATGTTTTTGGAGTTCCTGGCGCTGTTTCTGGCGGCTGGGCTGATCCTTTTCCTGGCGCTGCGCCTGGCGGCTGCGCTGATGCGGACCAAAGATACGGGGCGGACGCCGTGGGGAATTGCCCAGACCTCCGGAAACCGTCAGGTACAGGCGGACCGGGCAGAAGTGATGAACACGAAAGCGGGTATGCTGGGGATCCTGGCGGATGGCATCGGCAAGGCCAACACCGGGAAAATAAGCGCGCAGATCGCGGTGGACACCGCAGCGGACACCTATGAACCTTACCGGACGCTGACCAACCCGGAATATTTTTTCCGCACTGTGTGCAGGCAGGCCCATCTCAGAATCCAGCAGACCATCGGTGAACGGCGGGGAGGCGCCTGCCTGGGCATGGCGTATCTGGGAGGGGGCTTCCTGCACTACGGACTGGTGGGAGATATCCGCATCGCTTTGCAGAGGAGAGGGGAGCTGATCCCTTTGAGCCAGGGGCATACGCTGGACGTACTCGCCCGGCAGGCTTATGAAGAGGGGCGGATTTCGAAAAAAGAGGCGGTCTGGAGCATGGAAGAGACCAGAAGATGGAATTATCTGGGGATGGACGGATTCCGTGAGGTGGAACTGCCCGAACGTCCCATCCGTCTGAAGCCGGGAGACCAGATCCTGATGGTCACGAGAGGGATCTGGGAAGAACTGTCCTGGGCGGAACTGGAAGATCTGATGGCAGGACCGGAAGACCTGAAGGAAAAGGCAAAGCATATTATCTGGGCTGCCGGACGAAGGCCGGGGGAAGAAAAAGAAAACGGCAGCGCAGTGATCCTGCGCTGGGAGGTGATGGCCAATGCGGCGGATTAATTCGGATTTCCGTACCAGTTTCATATCGGAAGAAGGACAGAAACTATCCAATCGGGATTATTTCGGATATGTGGAGATGGATGATTTCGCCTGTTATGTGCTGGCAGACAGCCTGGACGGAGAGACACGGTCCAACAGCGCCCAGTTCGTGGTGGAGAGCCTGATCCGCAGTTTCAGCGAAGGACCGACGCTTCGGAAAAGAAAGCTGAGACAGTACATACTGACGGCCCATAAAGAACTGAAAAAAATACGCGGCGGCATGCACCTGAAGGCCTCCGTGATCATGGCAGTCACCGATTACCGGAAGATGAGATACTGTTACGTGGGAAACAGCCGCCTGTATCTGCTGCGGAACGCGCGGTTTCTGATCCAGACCAAAGACCAGTCGCTGACCCGCAACCTGCTGGATGAGGAGAAGATCCCGCTAGATCAGGCGGCGGCCCATGAAGAACGCAACAATCTGTATTCCTATCTGGGCGGCAGGGAAAAACCCAAAACGGTGGCTTCCAGAAAAATCCGTCTGGAAGACGGCGATATCATGGAGCTTATGTCCAGAGGGATCTGGGAAAACTGCCAGGATGCCGAGCTGCTGGAGGCTTCCAAAGACGCGAAAGAGCCGGCAGAAATCCTGAACCAGGTAGAAGACCGGATTCTGGGACGCCAGGAAGGCCACGCGATCGACAACTACACACTGGCGGTCACCTTTATAGATAAAGTGTACCGGTCGCCGAAGAAAAAAGTCTCTCTGCGGCAGGTTCTGATGATCGCCATCCCTGTTGTGATCCTGGTGGGAGGCGTCGGTGCCGCCCTTTATATCCGGCACCGGAATACGGTCGACCGGCGGGAAGGCCTGGAGCGGTCGATGGAAAGCGGGGAGACTTACTTCCGGTATGATAATTATGAAAAGGCGGCGCAGGAGTATCAGACCGCCCTGGATCTGGCGGAGGAACTGGACATGGACTCCGAGGCAGAGGAGGCGGACCAGTATCTGAAACTGGCGGAACAGATCCGTCTGGCAGACCAGGCCATGGGGGAAGAGGAGTATCAGAAGGCCCAGGAACTTTTCCTGACGGCCCGGGAACTGTCCCGCGAGGCGGGAAATGTGGGAAAGCAGTACATCGACGACCGGCTGGAAGAGACCAAGGACTATATGGAAGTCTATGACCTGATCGAACTGGGTATGGCGAAGGAAGAAAACGGCAATCTGGAAGGGGCTTCCGAGGCCTACCGCGAGGCGAGGGATCTGGCGGCTTCCATCTACTTCAGTTCCGGAAAAGAAGAGGCGATGTCCAGGCAGGCACAGGTAGAGGAAAAGCTGGATGAAGAAGCCGCCCAGGCAGAGGAGAAAGCGGCGGAAGAGCTGGCGGATCAGACCGTCCAGCAGGAGTTGGAAAACCAGCAGAAAATCAACGACCAGAAAAGCGCCATCGATCTGGAGAACCAGGGGAACGAACTTCTGGCGCAGGGCCAGTATGAAAGCGCGGTTACCTATTACCGGACGGCAAAATCCATTTATGACCGTCTGGAGCTGCTGGATATGGCGGACAGCCTGGATGAAAAGATCGCGGCCGCCCAGGCAGGCCAGGCCGCGGCCGCGGCCGGCCAGCCTGCGCCCGGCGCCGGCTGATCCGGCCGGACAGAAGATTACAGGATAAGAGAGGAAAAGAATCATATGGCCAGATATACTTATAGCTTGAATCCGGACAGAATGCATGAGACGGCCAGACAGACCTATCGGGAAAATCAGCTGGAGAAGATGACGACATTTCAGCTCAGGGAGATCTGCAGGAAAGAGCGCCTGGTGATTCCGTCCAGTGAAAAATCGGACAGGGAAGGACTGATCCGGTGGATCATGCGTTTCCGCGGCCAGAAGGAATACCGCCATCTGACTTCTGCAGATGAGGAAGGGATCGCGAGGATCCAGGATTTTCTGAAACGCTGTCCCATGAAGATCGTCTCGGATGAAGAGATCCGCATTTCCGGGACGATCGTGCTGTACAGGGAGACGGGGCTGAACGACCTGGACGGCTATGTGATCGAATCCGGACAGCATCTCTATGAGGGCAATCTGCTCCTGACAGATGAAAAGAATCAGGTGTACACCTGTTTCTATATGAAGGAATACCAGGGAAAGATGTATCTTTTCCAGGGGCAGGATATGACGATCCTGCCTCTGGAAAAGAACCGGTATTACATTCTGTATTTTCCGGATGAACGAGTCTCGGAATATTTGTACGACTGCTGTGCCGGAAGCCCGGGGCCGGAACCCGGATATGTACGGGCGGTGCGGATTCCTCTCTTAAATATAGAAGTCCGGGATGTAGAGAAGACAGATATGCCTCTCGTCATCGATTTTGGAAGTTCTAATACGACCATGGGGATCTGTACCATAGACAACCATAAGAAGATCGCCCGTACGGAAGGCGGGTCGGTCATCCCGTCGGTGATCGGGATAGAAAAAGTGGAAGAGGGACAGATCCGGTATGTGTTCGGATACGACGCGCTCCGGCTGTGCAGCCAGAATTACCGGGATGAAGATGTTCCGGTCTTCTTTGACATCAAGCGTTGGGTCAGCGACCCGGAACGCAGCGAAAGCGTCATCCTTGATGATGGACATAAATACATCATCGAGAGAAGGGAGATGCTGAGGGCTTTCCTGAAATATCTTCTGGATATGGGCCGCCAGCAGTTTAAATGCAGTTTCCAGAATATCCAGATGCTGGCTCCGGTACGCCAGAAGGAAAAGTTCCAGGCGCTGTTTACCCAGCTGCTGCCGGAGTATCGGGTGGACTGCCAGCTGGATGAAGGCATGGCCGTCCTTTTCCAGAATATCAGCGACATGATCGCCCAGTCCAGGTATCAGAGAGGAAGATGGTATCAGGCCCTGATCATTGATTGCGGGGGTGGAACCACAGACCTGACCTCTGGGAGGTTCCGGGTCGAAAATAACCGGGTTTCTTATACTGTGGACCTGGAGACCAGCTATGAGAACGGGGATACGAATTTTGGCGGGAACAATCTGACCTACCGGATCTTTCAGCTTTTAAAGATCAAACTGGTCCATGGGCTGCGGTATGAGAATGGCGGCATCTCCCTGACAGGCGCCTCTCTGGAGAATGCGTTTGAACAGACAGAGGCATGGATTCCCACACGTTTTAAAGATTATGAAGGCCGCAGGAGAGAAGAATATTTTCATGTGAAGAACAATTTCTATTATCTCTTTCATCTTTCGGAAGAGATTAAAAAACGCTTTTTCCGGAAAGAAACGCTCTATGAACTGAGACTGTCTACCGATCAGAAAACGGCCGAAAAGGGGATGTTTCTGGACCGCTGGAAGATCTCGCTGCTGGAAGGAGAGATCTTTTCCCATCTTGAAGGGAAACTGGAGATCTGTTTTCATCTCAATGAAATCGAAGAACTTCTGCGGCCGGACATCTACGCGCTGGCCGAGCATTTTCTGGATGAAAAATTTGAGACCGGAGAGCTTCAGAAATACGGCATGATCAAGCTGACCGGCCAGTCCTGCAAATCCAGGCTGTTTACGGAGGCGCTGAAACAGTATGTTCCCGGAAAACTGATTCAGAACACCAGAGCGGACGACGAGGGAGAGAACCTGAAGATGTGCTGTCTGGAAGGGGCTCTTTCCTACTTTTCCAACTGCAAGCTGGGTTATATGAAGGTAAACCGCAGCTATGAGGTCAGCGCGCTGCCCTATGAGATCATGGCCTACACCCATGAGAATCAGGAGCATATCCTGATCCACAGCCTGGACAAAGAGAACCACATCGGCTGGATCTCCCGGTTCAAGATCGGCAGGCAGTTGGATCTGTATCTGAACAGCGCCCAGGGCAAGCGCCTGAAAACCTGCTGCTTTGAGTACGACGCTTCCCAGTTTACACGGACCTACCAGGATGAGATTGACCGTCTGTACCCCAACACCATTATTCAGGAAGAGACGGACACCATCCTGGAAGGCGAACTGAAGTTCTTTGTGTGGGTATCCAGAAAACAGTGGGGATTCATCGTGCTCCCCATACTGCGGGAGGGTGATCTGCTCTATAAGGGCGAAGAGACATTTTTTGATTTTGAAGACGATACCTGGGAACTGAATTTCTTTGACGGGAGGAAATAGGAGGCCATGGAAAACCTGGAAGATGTAAGAAAGATGATCCAGGCCGGGGTTTCTTCCATCCAGGGCCTGAATGAAAGAGCCGCGTTCAAGGAACTGATGGAAAATGTATTCCTGGCGCTCTGGGAAACCAATGAAAAGATGTATCTGGATTTAAGAGACCGGGTCATCGGGGAGTTGGACTGCGATCTGAACCGTTACCGGGTACAGACGGGAGTGACGGAGAAGAACAGTTTTGATCCGTCTAATCACCTGATGGCGCCCGTCTGCGAGGAAGATCTGAACTGCCCGGTTTTCCGGGCAGGAGAACTGAGGGAAAAGATCAGGGAAGAGGGATCCGCCTGCCTAGCGACGGTGCTGATCCGCGGAACGCCCGGAGAGATGGAGTCTTTTCTCGCCCATCCGGAAAGCTACACCGGACGCCTGAAAGCCGGGGCAGAACACGACGTCGCCCTGTTTTTGGAGCCGTCCCGGAGGTATCTTGGGCAGCTGGAACACCTCTATCATCTGTTTATGAAAAACGGAGTGCCCTGGCAGACCGTCAACGCGCCATACTTTTTTAAGATGGCGGACGTCTGCGTACGCCGGATCCCGGACGAGATCTCGGATCAGGAAGAGATCACGGATTTCGGAGCGGATTTCGGGCCGTTTAACTCCAAGGTCAGTTTCGGCATGACCCCGGTGTGGAACATAAGAAAGCTGAAGCTGGAAAGCATGGGATTTCCGGTGCCCTGTAAAGACCACGAGAGTTATGAGCACGTCATCTCCATCGGCCGGTATGGGGCGGACAACGCCTATCTGGTGGAAGAAAAAGCCGGTATCCAGAATATCTGCCAGCGGGGGGACTGCCTTTATGTCACCGGAAAGATTCCCAACGAAAAAAGGTGGGATGTCTATATGATCCGGCAGGGACACAGCATGCGCATCGAGCGGAATGAATATCCGGTGTTTGAAAACAGGCAGGCGGACAGCTTTGCCGGAAAGTACGCGGTGAAAAAAGGCCAGCCGGTGCGGACCAGAGGAGAACTGGAGCGGTTCGTCAGAGGATTCGGGCTGGAACACTACATACAATATCAAGGCTGCGCCCTTACCGGGGAGCGGGAAGAGATACAGGAGACGTATCCCGTGAATTTCTTCGTCAAAGACGAGATACGGGAAGGGGGAGGAAGGAAAAAACTGACCCTCTATTTTAAACCGGTGGGAAAAGAGCGGTGGCTGCTTCCGGATCTGGCCAGCTTCATCACTTCGGAAGTCCAGGAGCTTTATCCGGAATATGAATGCGGAGGCAGGCTGATATGAATTATCTGTGGGAAGCGTCGCTTCGGGCGGCAGAGCAGGAGATCCCGCCGGACCAGCTGAGGTATACGATGGCAGACCGGTTTTCCGGCTATATGGAAGTGTCCAATCCATATCTGAACCAGGAGGATCTGAAAGAACTTCCGATGGTTGAAGTCAATCTGTATTATCGGTTCTACCATCCTTTCAAAGATTTATCCCAACCGGCACACAAACAATTTCATCATCTAACCCGGGATCT
>CALWDO010000049.1 GCA_944376715.1 uncultured Lachnoclostridium sp.
TCCCGGTGGTTTTTCCCTCAAAGACGCCGGAGAGTATTTCTACCTGGTCTGCTTCTACTCTGGGAGTGGTGAAGCGGGACTGCCCCGGTCTGCGCCGGTTCAGATAAAGCTGTATGTCTTCCTCTGCCAGAGGAAGCCCTGCGGGACAGCCGTCGATGACGACGCCGATCCCTTTGCCGTGGGATTCGCCCCAGGTTGTGATAGATAATAAAGTGCCGAATGTGGATCCTGCCATAGTTGATCTCTCCTGTTCTGTTTTGTCGAAATATCTTTTTTCAGTATAGTATACCCCTTTAAAAAAGACAATTAGAAATATATAATAGCTTATTATATATATAATCATAAAATATTCGTTAATATATGAATAATTATTGAATATTCCTATTTTTGGCAATATAATAATGATATTAACAATTGGGAGGACTAAAGGGCATGAATGAAGGACGTATATATCTGGCGATAATCGGGGATATAAAAAAATCCAGAGATCTGAAAAACAGAAATGAAATTCAAAAGAGAATAAAAGAAACACTGAATGATATTAACATGAAATACACGGAAGATATCGCGTCAAAATTCTTAATCACTTTAGGGGATGAATTTCAGGGACTGTTGCGCACGGGAAAAAATGTATTGAAAATTGTGACGGAAATAAAAATGAGATTATATCCTGTAAAATTGCGTTTTGGACTTGGTATAGGGAAGATTACTACGGATATTAACTATGAGATGGCACTTGGGGCGGACGGGCCAGGATATTATTGTGCCAGAGAGGCGATAGATATTCTAAAAGAAAAAGAGCATGGAAAAAGAGTTGTACCCGCAGATATCTGTATAAAAATGGAAGTTTGTAAGGAAGACAGGGAATTGCTGATTAACACTGTTTTTGAACTGTTGAAAACCGTAGAAGATGGCTGGACTGTCAGGCAGAGAGAAATCATATGGGATATGTTGAAAAATCAGGATGGACAGCAGAGAACTGCGGATCGTTTGGGAATTACGCAGTCAACAGTTCAGAAAATGTTGGCGGCAGGAACTTACTACACATATGAAAGAGCATTGGAAAATGTTGAAAAAGTTCTTGAGGAAGAAGTAAGATGACGAAATTCATGTTTTTAATTATTTTATGTATACATGTTATATGTGGTTTTTATTTAAATGCCTCCACATATTATACCAAGGATAAAAAAGGAAAGTTTCACGGGGCAGTGCTTGATATATTAATCTATGACGGACTGGCAGCTGTGTTGTTTTTCTTACTTTTACCGGGAATGCCCTGGGTGTATATTTTTCTCTTTATAATCGCTCATATGCTCTTTGAAATAGCAGCATATACTGCGGATCATATTTTGCTTGAAATAAAAAGAGATGCTTCATACAATACCAGGATCATATTTTGGATAAATCAGGGATTCCATTTCTTTTTAATTGCGGGCGTGGTATATTTTATGAATGGAATGGATATTCAAAATATTAGCAATCAGTATTTCCGGGCGTTTCTACAGAAAATGGAGATATCGGGAACAGTAACTTTGGTCTGGACAACAAAGCTTTTATTGATACATAAACCTGCAAATATGCTGATATCTAACATTTTAGAAGTTTATAAGCCTTCACAAAAGGAGATACATATAGAAGAAGATAAAAATGCCGGGAGGATGATTGGGACTTTAGAAAGAATTATTATGGTGATACTTATGTCTGTCGGACAATATTCGGCGGCAGGTTTGGTATTGACGGCAAAGTCCATTGCAAGGTATGATAGAATATCTAAAGACCAAGAGTTTGCAGAGTACTATCTGCTGGGAACTCTCTTAAGCACAATCTGCGCGATCGCCGCGGCGGTCGCCATATGAAATGAGGAAAAGAATGTACAAGTTATTGAAAAAAGACGGAAATGCGAAACGGGGAGAACTGCACACGGTACACGGTGTGATTCAGACCCCGGTGTTTATGAATGTGGGAACGGCGGCAGCTATCAAAGGAGCCGTGTCCACAGAAGATCTGGAACAGATCGGTACCCAGGTGGAGTTGTCCAATACTTACCATTTACATGTGCGTCCGGGGGACACGGTTATAAAGAAACTGGGCGGTCTGCATAAGTTTATGTCCTGGGACAGGCCGATCCTGACGGACTCCGGCGGATTCCAGGTGTTTTCCCTGGCAGGTCTGCGTAAAATCAAGGAAGAAGGGGTCTATTTTCAGTCGCATATCGACGGCAGAAAGATTTTTATGGGACCGGAAGAGAGTATGCAGATCCAGTCCAACCTGGCGTCTACGATTGCCATGGCCTTTGACGAGTGTCCGTCCAGCCGGGCGGACCGGGATTATGTACAGCGTTCTGTGGATCGTACGGTAAGATGGCTGGTGCGCTGCAAGACGGAGATGGAGCGCCTGAACAGTCTGCCGGACACGATCAACCCGAACCAGCTTTTATTCGGAATCAACCAGGGGGCGGTATTTGAGGATATTCGTATCGAACATGCACAGAGGATTGCAGAACTGGATCTGCCGGGCTATGCCATCGGAGGACTGGCAGTGGGGGAGACTCATGAGGAAATGTACCATATTATTGAGACTGTAGTGCCGTATCTACCCGAGGACAAGCCGGTCTATCTGATGGGCGTAGGTACGCCCGCCAATATCCTGGAAGCTGTGGACCGGGGCGTGGATTTCTTTGACTGCGTATACCCCAGCCGTAACGGAAGACATGGACATGTGTACACGAATCACGGCAAGCTGAATCTGTTTAATGCGAAATACGAGCTGGACGACCGTCCCATCGAGGAAGGATGCGGGTGCCCTGCATGCCGCCGTTACAGCCGGGCGTATATCCGCCATCTGCTGAAGGCCAAGGAGATGCTGGGCATGCGTCTGTGCGTACTGCATAATCTGTATTTTTATAATCATATGATGGAAGAGATCCGGGACGCCATTGATCAGGGATGTTATCAGGAATACAAAAAACAGAAGCTTTCCGGCGTACTGGCAAAAAATATATAAAAAGGCTTGCCCTGAAAGGGAATATTGTGTAAAATGTTCTTTGAAGTTATTTTTCAGGAGGAATTGATATGCTGTTAACAGGAGCAGGATCGGATGGAATCATGCTGATCGTATATATCGTATTTTTTGCAGCGATTATGTATTTCCTGGTTATGAGACCGCAGAAGAAGGAGCAGAAAAGAGTAAGCGCCATGCTGGCGTCCCTGGAAGTGGGAGATGTTGTAGTGACCACCAGCGGATTCTACGGAGTCGTGATCGATATTACTGATGAGGACGTAATTGTAGAGTTCGGAAGCAACCGCAACTGCCGTATTCCGATGAAGAAAACGGCCATCCAGGAAGTGGAAAAACAGAACTAGGCAAGGATGCAGCAGAGGCGGAAGGATTGTCTTCCGCCTTTGTGCGTCTATGGAGGAGACGGATATGGAGTGTAAGATTGGATTGATCCGCGGAGACGGGATCGGACCGGAGATTGTTAATGAAGCAAAAAAAGTACTGGATGCGGTTGCATCCGGATACGGGCATGATTTTTCTTATACAGAACTGTTGCTGGGAGGCGCTTCCATCGATGTGCATGGCGTTCCGCTGACTGAGGAAACGGTGGAACAGGCCCGTGCCTGCGACGCGGTGCTGATGGGATCCATCGGAGGGGACGCAAAGACTTCCCCGTGGTATCAGCTGGAGCCGTCGAAACGTCCGGAAGCCGGCCTTCTTGGGATCCGCAAAGCGCTGAACCTTTTCGCCAACCTGCGTCCGGCATATCTGTATGATGAACTGCGGGCTGCCTGTCCGCTCCGGGATGATATCAGCAAGGCGGGATTTGATATGATCATCGTCAGAGAGCTGACCGGAGGACTGTATTTTGGAGAAAGAAAGACAGAGATGCGGGACGGTGTGCTGACTGCGGTCGATACATTGACATATAATGAAAATGAGATCCGCCGTATCGCGAAAAGGGCGTTCGACATCGCTATGAAGAGACGGAAGAAGGTTTGCAGCGTGGACAAGGCCAATGTGCTGGATTCTTCCCGTCTCTGGAGAAAAGTAGTGGGAGAGGTCGCGAAGGATTATCCGGAGGTGGAGCTGTCCCACATGTATGTGGACAACTGCGCTATGCAGCTGGTGATGAATCCGGCGCAGTTTGATGTGATCCTGACGGAGAATATGTTTGGGGATATTCTTTCTGACGAGGCAAGTATGGTGACAGGCTCGATCGGCATGCTCTCCAGCGCCAGCCTGAACGATACCAGATTCGGGCTCTATGAGCCCAGCCATGGCTCTGCTCCGGATATCGCCGGACAGGATAAAGCCAATCCGATCGCAACAATTTTATCCGCAGCGATGATGCTGCGTTATACCTTTGACCTGGACCGGGAGGCTGACGCTGTGGAAGCGGCAGTCCGCCAGGTGCTGAAAGAAGGATACCGGACCGCGGATATCTGGTCCGAAGGCTGCACGAGAGTGGGCACAGCCGCCATGGGCAGCCTGATCGCAGAACGAGTATAAGTTATTATACAGCAAACACATATATAAATTAGGACAACAGGAGGAAACAGTCATGAGAAGTGATGCAGTTACCAAGGGGATGCAGCAGGCCCCGCACCGTTCTCTGTTCCACGCGCTGGGACTGACGGAAGAGGAGATGAACCGCCCTCTGGTGGGGATTGTCAGCTCTTATAATGAGATCGTGCCGGGACATATGAATCTGGACAAGATCGTAGAAGCAGTGAAGATGGGAGTCGCTATGGCAGGAGGAACACCCATTGTATTTCCGGCTATCGCCGTGTGCGATGGGATTGCCATGGGACATATCGGGATGAAATATTCCCTGGTTACCCGCGACCTGATCGCCGATTCCACAGAGGCTATGGCCATGGCGCATCAGTTTGACGCGCTGGTGATGGTGCCCAACTGCGACAAAAATGTGCCGGGACTTCTGATGGCGGCGGCCAGGGTCAATATCCCTACCGTATTTGTCAGCGGAGGCCCCATGCTGGCCGGACATGTGAAAGGCCAGAAGAGAAGCCTTTCCAGCATGTTTGAAGCAGTCGGCGCCTATACAGCGGGAACCATGACGGAAGAGGATGTGAAGGAGTTTGAACAGAAGGTATGTCCTACCTGCGGCTCCTGTTCCGGTATGTATACAGCCAACAGTATGAATTGCCTGACTGAGGTACTCGGTATGGGTCTTCAGGGCAACGGCACGATCCCGGCAGTTTATTCTGACCGTCTCCGTCTTGCAAAGCACGCGGGCATGCAGGTGATGGAGATGCTGAAGAAAAATATCCGCCCCAGAGATATCATGACGAAAGAAGCTTTCCTGAATGCTCTGACCGTGGATATGGCGCTGGGCTGCTCCACGAACAGTATGCTGCATCTTCCGGCCATCGCCCATGAGGCGGGCATAGAGCTGAATGTGGATATTGCCAATGAGATCAGCTCCAGAACTCCGAATCTGTGTCATCTGGCACCGGCAGGCCCGACTTACATTGAAGATCTGAATGAAGCCGGCGGCGTCTATGCGGTGATGAACGAGCTCTCCAAGAAGAACCTTTTGAATCTGGACTGTATGACTGTGACCGGAAAGACCGTAGGGGAGAATATTAAAAACTGTTATAATAAGAATCCGGAAGTAATCCGTCCCATCGACCATCCGTACAGCGAGACTGGCGGTATCGCGATCCTGAAGGGCAATCTGGCTCCGGACAGCGGAGTGGTGAAACGTTCCGCGGTGGCGGATGAGATGTTGGTGCATGAAGGACCTGCCCGCGTCTTTGACTGTGAAGAGGATGCTATTGCGGCGATTAAAAGCGGCAAGATCGTGGCAGGAGACGTGGTAGTGATCCGATATGAAGGTCCCAAAGGCGGCCCGGGTATGAGAGAGATGCTGAATCCCACCTCCGCGATCGCAGGTATGGGACTGGGATCCTCAGTGGCGTTGATTACGGACGGACGGTTCAGCGGCGCCAGCCGCGGCGCTTCCATCGGCCATATTTCTCCGGAGGCGGCTGTGGGAGGCCCTATTGCCCTGGTAGAAGAAGGGGATATCATCAAGATCGACATTCCGAACAACCGGCTGGATGTGGATATTTCCGATGAAGAGATGGAAGAGAGAAGGAAGAAATGGAAACCCAGGGAGCCGAAGGTGACCACCGGCTATCTGGCACGCTATGCGTCCATGGTGACTTCCGGCAACAGAGGAGCCATCCTGGAGATCCAGAAATAAAAGTACGAGGGGAGATTTTTATGAAATTAACGGGAGCAGAGATTGTAATCGCCTGTCTGGAAGAACAGGGTGTAGACACTGTGTTCGGCTATCCGGGCGGCGCTATCTTAAATATTTACGACGCATTATATAAACACGGTGAGATCCGCCATATCCTGACTTCCCACGAGCAGGGCGCGTCCCATGCGGCGGACGGATATGCAAGGGCCACAGGAAAAGTGGGAGTATGTTTCGCCACATCCGGTCCGGGAGCTACCAATCTGGTAACCGGCATTGCCACTGCATATATGGATTCGGTGCCGATTGTGGCGATCACCTGTAATGTGGGAAATTCCCTGCTGGGCAAGGACAGCTTCCAGGAAGTGGATATTACAGGTATCACTATGCCGATTACCAAATATAATTTTATTGTGAAAGATGTCAATAACCTTGCCGGAGTCATCCGCAGGGCCTTCAAGATTGCCAGAACGGGACGTCCGGGACCGGTGCTGATTGATATTACCAAGGACGCTACTTCCGATTCGGCAGAATATACGAAGATGGAGCCGGAAGAAATAAAACCGGATGTAAATCTGATCACGGAAGAGGATCTGAAGACGGCGGTGGATCTGATCAAAGCGTCTGAAAAACCCATGATTTTTGTGGGGGGCGGCGCAATATTGTCCAATGCATCCGAAGAACTGCTGGAATTCGTGGAAAAGGTGAACGCTCCGGTCTGCGATACGCTTATGGGCAAGGGCGCTTTCAGCGGAGAGCATCCTCTGTATGTGGGCATGCTTGGCATGCATGGAACGAAGTATGCCAACTTCGGGGTATGTAAATGCGACCTGCTGATCACGGTGGGATCCCGTTTCAGCGACCGTGTATCCGGAGATGCGAGCCGTTTCGCCATGAATGCCAAAGTGCTGCAGATCGATGTGGATCCGGCGGAAATTAATAAAAACATTATCACTTCGGCCAGTGTAATCGGAGATGTGAAGGAGGTCCTGAAACGCCTGAATCCTATGCTGGAACAGCAGGATCATTCCAGATGGATCGAATATATCACCGACCTGAAGGCACGTTTCCCCATGAAATATGACCAGGAGAGACTTACCGGCCCGTATGTGGTAGAAGAGATCTATAAAGCGACAAAGGGAGACGCGATTATCTGCACAGATGTGGGACAGCATCAGATGTGGACGGCCCAGTATTACAAGTTCAGCAAACCGAGGACGCTTCTGACCTCAGGCGGACTGGGCACGATGGGATACGGTCTGGGCGCGGCCATAGGAGCGAAGCTGGCGAAGCCGGAAAAAACGGTTATCAATATTGCCGGCGACGGATGTTTCCGCATGAATATGAACGAGCTGGCTACGGCTTCACGTTATAATATTCCGGTAATCGAAGTGGTGCTCAACAATCATGTGCTGGGCATGGTGCGTCAGTGGCAGACATTGTTCTATCATGAGCACTATTCTGCTACCACATTGAACGATAAAGTGGATTTTGTAAAGGTTGCGGAAGCGCTTGGATGCAAAGGGATCCGGGTTACGACGAAAGAGGAAGTCGCTCCGGCTTTGAAGGAAGCTATGGAATGCGGCGGCCCGGTGGTGCTGGACTGCCAGATTGACAGCGATGACAAAGTGTTCCCGATGGTTCCGGCGGGCGCTCCCATTGAAAACGCGTTCGATCAGGATGATCTGGATGGAAAAGGCTGAATAGTCTGATTTAAGACGCCGTACAGGAGATATCTGTACGGCGTTTTCAGATGCGTGGAATCTATTGACAAAAAAATATCAAAGCAGTAGAATGATGGTTGTGTACATAAATCCCTCAAAGGAGGACTAAAATGAGCAGGGTATATAATTTTTCAGCCGGTCCGGCGGTATTACCGGAAGAAGTATTGAGAGAAGTAGCTGCAGAGATGATGGACTACAACGGCACGGGCATGTCCGTGATGGAGATGAGCCATCGATCCGCCGCCTTTGAGGAGATTATCGAAAGCGCGGAGAAAGATCTGAGAGAACTGATGGGGATTCCGGACAATTATAAAGTTCTCTTCCTGCAGGGAGGAGCAAGCCTTCAGTTCGCCATGATTCCCATGAATCTGATGAAGAACAAAGTGGCGGATTATATCGTAACCGGACAGTGGGCCAAGAAAGCCTACGAAGAGGCTAAAAAATACGGAACTGTCAACAAGATCGCGACCAGCGAAGACAAGACCTTTTCTTATATTCCGGACTGTTCGGATCTTCCGGTCAGCGAAGACGCGGATTATGTCTATATCTGCGAAAATAATACGATCTATGGAACCAAGTTCAAGACACTTCCCAACACAAAGGGAAAAGATCTGGTGGCGGACGTATCGTCCTGTTTCCTGTCCGAACCGGTGGACGTGTCGAAGTATGCGATTCTTTACGGCGGTGTTCAGAAGAATATCGGTCCGGCGGGTATGGTGATTGCCATCGTCAGAGAGGATCTGATCACAGACGATGTGCTGCCGGGCACTCCGACCATGATGAAATATAAAACACATGCGGACGCCAACTCCCTGTATAACACGCCCAACTGTTTCTGTATCTACGTATGCGGAAAGGTATTCAAGTGGCTGAAGAAGATGGGCGGCCTGGAGGAGATGAAACGCCGCAACGAAGAAAAGGCAAAGATTCTTTATGATTTCCTGGACAGCAGCAAACTGTTCAAAGGAACCGTACGCAAGGAAGACCGTTCTCTGATGAACGTGCCGTTCATAACGGGAGATAAAGAGATGGATGCAAAATTCGTCAAGGCCGCGGAAGCGGAGGGACTGGTGAACCTGAAAGGGCACAGGACCGTAGGCGGCATGAGAGCCAGCATCTATAATGCGATGCCGAAAGAGGGCGTAGAAGCGCTGGTGGCGTTTATGAAAAAATTTGAAGAGGAGAATAGCTAATTATGTTTCAGTATCATTGCCTGAATCCGATTGCGGAGGTCGGACTGGAGAAATTTGGCGATAATTATAAACAGACAGATAATATGGCAGAGGCGGACGCAGTGCTGGTCCGCAGCGCCAAGATGCACGATATGGAACTGCCGGAAAGGCTCTGCGTGATCGGCCGGGCAGGCGCCGGTGTTAACAATATTCCGCTCGGAAAATGCTCCGAGCAGGGAATCGCCGTATTTAATACGCCGGGGGCCAATGCCAACGGCGTAAAGGAACTGGTGCTGGCAGGGCTTCTGCTGGCTTCCCGCGACATCATCGGCGGAATCCGCTGGGTGCAGTCGGAGCGTCAGAATGAAGAGCTGGAACAGCTGGCAGAGAAACAGAAGAAACAGTTCGCCGGCAATGAGATCCAGGGCAAGAAGCTGGGCGTGATCGGTCTGGGCGCCATCGGTATCCTGGTGGCGAACGCGGCGGTGGCTCTTGGCATGGAAGTGTACGGATACGATCCGTATATTTCGATCAAATCAGCATGGAATTTGTCCAGACAGGTAAAACACATCGAGGATGTGAACGATATTTATAGAGAGTGCGATTATATCACGATTCATGTGCCGCTGACGGACGAGACGAAAGGCATGATCGGCGAAGACGCCATCGCGCTGATGAAACCGGACGCAGTAGTCCTGAATTTTGCCCGCGGCCCGCTGGTGGATCAGAAGGCTATGGTGGAAGCGCTGCGTTCCGGAAGGATCCGTCACTATGTATCGGATTTCCCGATCCCGGAGATCGTAAACCAGAGAAGAGCCATTGTGGTGCCGCATCTGGGCGCGTCCACCAGAGAGTCTGAGGATAACTGCGCGGTAATGGCGGTGGATGAGATCCGCGACTATCTGGAGAACGGAAATATACATAACTCCGTCAACTATCCGAACTGTGACATGGGCGTCTGCCAGACGGCCATGCGCGTGACTGTTATTCACAGAAATATTCATAATATGCTGACACAGTTTACCGCGGCATTCGGGGAACTGGGCATCAATATCGGCCGTATGAGCAATGTGACCAGAGGCGAATATGGATATGCCATGATGGATCTGGAAAATACGGCTGACGAGAGAGCGATCGAAAAGATCCGCAGGATCGACGGCGTACTGAAAGTGAGGGTGATCCGGTAATGGCCGAAATCAGGCCGTTTTGCTGTATCCACCCCGCAAAGGGGCTGGAACCGAAGATCGCGGCGCTCCCTTACGATGTCTATCACCGGGAAGATGCGAGAGAGGCGGTACAGGGAAAGCCTTTGTCCTTCCTGAATATTGACCGCCCGGAGACCATGTTTCCTCCGGAACAGGATATGTATGCCCCGGAGGTTTACGAGGCAGGAAGCAAAAGATTCTGGAAGATGGTAGAGGACGGATATTTCGTTGAAGAAAAGAAGCCGGTCTATTATTTGTATGAACTTACCATGGACGGAAGGTCCCAGACGGGTCTGGTGGCGTGTGCTTCGGTGGATGATTACCAGAACCAGGTGATTAAGAAACATGAAAATACCCGGGAAGAAAAAGAACTGGACCGTATTCACCATGTGGAGGCCTGCAGGGCCCAGACCGGGCCGATCTTCCTGACTTACCGGGCTCAGGATGAGATCCGCCGGCTTACAGAAAAAGTAAAGGCGGCGGAGCCGGATTTTTCATTTGTATCGGAAGACCATATTCGGCATGCGGGATGGAAGATCTCTGAGGAAGAACTGATTCATAAATTTACAGAGGCATTCAGGAGACTGGACAGTATCTATATTGCAGACGGGCACCACCGGGCTGCTTCTGCTGTAAAGGCGGGACTTCGCCGCCGGGCCGGGCAGAAGGCATATACAGGGCAGGAGGCCTTTAATTATTTTCTTTCGGTGCTTTTTCCCGATGACGAGCTGCTGATCATGGACTATAACCGTCTGGTCAAAGACCTGAACGGTCTTTCGGAGGAGGCGTTTCTGCAGAAGGTAGACGAGAAATTTGACCGGAGTCCGCTTCTCCAGGAGGAGAAGCCTCATAGAAAAGGTCAGATCCATATGTATCTGAACGGGAAATGGTATGAGCTGAATTTGAAGAAGGCTTTCATGCGGGATGACCCGGTGGGAGAACTGGATGTGTCTTATCTGCAGAGAGAGCTGCTTCAGCCGGTGCTGGGGATAGGAGATCCCAGAACCGATGAACGGATCGACTTTGCGGGCGGAACCCGCTGTCTCCAGGAACTGGAGCAGGGGGCGGACAGAACCGGAGGGGTGGCGTTCTTTATGTACCCCACTTCCATCCAGGAGTTGTTCCATGTATCCGATGCAGGCCTTCTGATGCCGCCCAAATCTACCTGGTTTGAGCCGAAGCTGCGAAGCGGGCTTTTTATTCATGCGATCTGAGAAATATATAAATATTATTTAAAACTGCGGAGCCGCCGTTATTTCGGGGCTCCGCAGTTTTGTTCAACACGGGCGGAAAGAGAATTCATAGTCCCGGTGTTTTCCGGCGGACAGAAACTGGACATATTTCTTTTCCAGAAGATTTGTATTTTCCACCTGATCCATGGTGCCCGCGCACCAGGGCTCAATGCAGAGGAAGGGAGCGTCCTTGCGGATGGGAGTCCAGAAAGCCACGCTTTCAAATCCCGGGAAATCAAAGGAGATGCCTTTTTCCGTCTGCTGATGAATCAGACGGACGGTCCGGTGCTTTAACCCTTCATAGAGAATGGCGTCGTTGTCAAACATGGGATACTTAAGATGCAGATCCGGTACGTCTTCGTCTTCAAAGCGGAGCATATAATCCGTAAAGCGTTCGCCTTCTTCCATGGGACAGAAAAATGCCGGATGGCCGCCGACCAGAAACGGCATCTCTTCAGAACCCAGGTTTGATACGCCGTAAGTGACCTCCAGAGAAGGTCCGTTTAACCGGAAAGTAACGGAGAACCGGAAGTCGTAAGGATATACGGACCTGGTGAAATCGTCCGGAGCCACGGTCAGGACAACGTAATCAGTTCCCTGTTCTTTGACAGAAAATTCCATATCTTTGACAAATCCGTGCCGCGGAATCCCGTATGCTTTTCCATGGATCGTCACAGTTTCCGGAACCGCGCCCACATAGGGAAACAGGACTGGAGACGTCTTGGGCCAGTATGCCGGGTCCTTCTGCCAGAGATACTCTTTTCCTTCGGCATTTTTGTAGGAAAGAAGTTCCGCGCCGTGAGTCCGGCAGACGGCCGCTGCCTGGGCATTTTGAATCGTGATGTTCATGAGAGTTCCTCCTCCTTCTGACGGTTAAGATTTGCTCTTATTATAGCAGAAAAATATCCGTTTGCCCATCATATGGAAAGGTGTTATAATGTGAGCATTGGGCATTGCCGAAAAGCAGATGTAGGAGTGAGAGACAAGATGCCATTGGTGACATTGATTATACCTGTTTACAACGCCGCCCGCTATCTGAGACGCTGCCTGGACAGCGTGCTGGCACAGGATTTCACGGATATGGAAGTTCTGATCCTGAATGACGGGAGCAGGGACAAAAGTCTGGAGATCTGCCGGGAATATGAAAAAAGAGACAGCCGCTTCCGGGTCGTTGATAAAGAGAACACAGGCGTGTCGGATACACGCAATCAGGGCATGCGGCTGGCCGAAGGAAAATATCTTCAGTTTATGGACAGCGACGACTGGCTGACGCCGGATGCCACCAGCAGCCTGGTACAGGCGGCGGAAGAGGATGACTGTGATCTGGTAATCGCGGATTTTTACCGGGTGAACGGAACCCATTATGCGGAGAAAAAACATATCCGCACGACACATGTGATGGGGCGGGAAGAATTCGCGCTGGAGATGGCGGACGACCCGTCGGATTATTATTACGGAGTCATGTGGAATAAGCTGTACCGCAGAAGCGTGGTGGAAGAACACGGATTATTCTGCGATACCTCCCTGAACTGGTGCGAGGATTTTCTGTTTAATCTGAGATTTATTCGTTACGGGGATCGTTTTCGGGCGATTCAGAAACCCATTTATTATTATATGAAGAGGCGTGGGAGCCTGGTAGCCACGGAGTCAATCTCTGTGGATGCTGTGAAGCTGCGCTTTGAACTGCTGGAGCGGTATAAGGATCTGTATCAGAGCCTGGGGCTTTATGAAGAGCATAAGCTGAAGATCAACTCTTATATTGTTTCTGTCGCGAAAGACGGCGCTGTGGGGATCATATCGCCCAATACGCAGAAACTGGATCCGGAAGACGTGATCCCGGAAGATTACCGGTCCGGATACCAGCATGTGGAGCATACGTTTGACCCGGTGTACGATCAGGATTCGGAGATCCTGATTCTGGGGACATTCCCGTCGGTGAAATCCAGGGAGCAGAATTTCTACTACGGACATCCGCAGAACCGTTTCTGGAAGGTGATGGCAAGGCTGACGGGAGAACCGGCGCCGGAGACGGTAGAACAGAAGAAAGAGATGCTGCTGAAACATCATATCGCCATCTGGGATGTAGTCCAGAGCTGTGATATCATCGGATCCAGCGACAGCAGCATCCGAAACGTGGTGCCGGCTGATCTTGACCGGATCCTGTCCGGAAGCCGCATCACGAGGATTTTCGCCAACGGTGACAAGGCGTATAAGCTGTACCAAAAATACTGCCGGAAAGAGACGGGGATCCCGGCGGTGAAGCTGCCGTCCACCAGTCCGGCGAATGCGATCTTTACCCTGGACCGTCTGACGGATACCTGGGAAGAATTGATATATGGAAAAGAGGAAAAGAAAATGGCATTTGACAAAGCGAAAGAATACCTGAAACAGTTTGGACTGGAAAACCGTATAATGGTCTTTGACACATCCAGCGCTACCGTAGATCTGGCAGCCCAGGCAGTAGGCTGCGAACCGGCGCGGATCGCCAAAACCCTTTCTTTTAAAGTAGGAGATGACTGTGTCCTGATCGTGGCGGCCGGAGACGCCCGCATCGACAACAGTAAATATAAAGCGCAGTTTCACACGAAGGCAAAGATGCTGGCTCCGGACGAAGTGGAGACCCTGGTAGGGCATGCGATCGGCGGAGTATGTCCTTTTGGCGTAAAAGAAGGGGTCAAGGTATATCTGGATGTGTCCCTGAGGCGATTTGAGAGCGTCTATCCGGCCTGCGGCAGCAGCAACAGCGCGGTGGAACTGACTCTTCCGGAACTGGAGAAAGCATCCGGCTGCGAAGCATGGATTGACGTCTGCAAGTAGGAGCATATGAAATATGGAAGCTTTGATTGTATATCTGCTGGCAGGACTGGGAGCCGGAGTCGGCACAGGATTGGCAGGACTTTCCGCGGCCGCAGTGATTGCGCCCATGCTGATCACATTTTTGGGATTTGACGCTTATGAGGCGGTGGCGATCGCGCTGGCGTCCGACGTACTGGCGTCGGCGGCATCCGCCTGGGTATATGGAAAAAACAAAAATCTGGACATCAAAAACGGTCTGGTGATGATGGTCGCGGTGCTGATCTTTACAATGGTGGGAAGCTATGTGGCGTCCCTTCTGCCTGACCAGACTATGGGAAATTTTTCCGTGATCATGACATTCCTGCTGGGAATCAAATTCCTGATTCTTCCGGTAATGACTACCAAGGAAGCTATGGGAGAGAAGAGCCTGCAAAGGAAGATTGCAGAGTCGGTGGTCTGCGGGGCGGTGATCGGCTTTATCTGCGGTTTTACAGGAGCCGGCGGCGGCATGATGATGCTTCTGATCCTGACCAGCGTCATGCATTATGAGTTGAAGACCGCGGTGGGGACCAGCGTATTTATTATGAGTTTTACTGCATTTACAGGGGCTGTTTCTCATGTGGTGATCGGAGGGATACCGGATCTTACGGCATTGTTTTTCTGCGTATTGTTTACTTTCTTGTTTGCCAGATGGGCGGCAGGCTTTGCCAATAAGGCCAGCGCGGTAACATTGAACCGTATTGTGGGAGCTTTCCTGGCAGTGCTGGGGATAGCGATGATGATCGTCAGATTTTTCTGATGGGAAAAGAGGGAGGAATAAAAAGATGAACTATCAGGAAGTATTAAAGGAAGCAAGAACCTGTATGGGGGAGTATTGCAAAGCCTGTCCTGTATGCAACGGGATTGCGTGTAAGAACCAGATTCCCGGCCCGGGAGCGAAAGGCACGGGGGATACGGCGATCCGCAACTACCAGAAGTGGCAGGAGATCCGTGTGAATATGGATACGCTCCATGAAAACCAGGAACCGGATACCTCTTTGGAGTTGTTTGGCCGGACGTTCCGCTATCCTCTGTTCGCAGGCCCTGTGGGAGCGGTAAATCTGCATTACAGTAATAAATATGACGATTTTACATATAATAATGTCCTGGTGGAGGCGTGTGCCGAAGCAGGCATCGCGGCTTTCACCGGAGACGGTACGGATGGAAAAGTGATGGAAGCGGCTACAGAAGCGATCCGGCAGGCAGGAGGCATAGGAGTACCTACAGTCAAGCCTTGGAACCTGGATACGATCCGGCAGAAGATGGAACTGGTGAAAAGTTCCGGAGCCTTTGCTGCGGCGATGGATGTGGATGCCGCCGGTCTTCCGTTTCTGAAGAACATGACGCCTCCGGCCGGAAGCAAGACTGTGGAGGAACTGTCCAGGATTGCACAGATGGCGGGAGTTCCGTTTATCGTCAAAGGCATTATGACGGTGAAGGGAGCCATGAAAGCGATGGAAGCCGGAGCTTCGGCAATCGTGGTATCCAATCATGGAGGAAGAGTACTGGATCAGTGCCCCGCTACGGCGGAAGTCCTGGCAGAGATTGCAGATGCGGTAAACGGCAGGATGAAGATACTGGTGGATGGAGGTATCCGCAGCGGAGTGGACGTTTTTAAGGCATTGGCTCTGGGCGCGGATGCGGTGCTGGTCTGCCGCCCGTTTGTCACGGCAGTGTACGGAGGAGGAGCAGAAGGTGTCCGGTGTTACATCGAAAAACTTGGAGAGGAATTGAGAGATACCATGGCCATGTGCGGCGCCGGCCGTCTGGACGATATATCCGGTGATATGATCCGAAGACCATAATGGAAGGAGACCAGACGAATATGGAACTGAAAGGCTCTAAGACAGAGACAAACCTGATGGCGGCATTTGCGGGAGAATCCGAAGCCAGGAACAAGTATACTTATTACGCTTCCAAGGCGCGGAAAGAAGGATACGAACAGATCGCAGATCTGTTTGAAGAGACAGCCGCCAACGAAAGAGAACATGCCAAACTGTGGTTCAAGCTGATCCACGGCATCGGAACTACGGAAGAAAACCTGAAAGACGCTGCCGCGGGAGAGAACTATGAGTGGACAGACATGTACGCAACCTTTGCAAAGGAAGCGAGAGAAGAAGGGTTTGACCGCATCGCGGCGCTGTTTGAAGGAGTGGCCGCCATTGAGAAGGAACATGAAGAAAGATATCTGAAGCTGCTGGAAAACGTGGAGAACGGCCTGGTATTTTCCAAAGACGGAGATACCATCTGGAAATGCGGCAACTGCGGACATATCCACATCGGGAAAGAAGCGCCGAAGGTATGTCCGGTATGCGCCCATTCGCAGGCATATTTTGAGGTGAAGGCAGAAAATTATTAATATGGAATACAAAACAGGCAGGAGCCGCAAAGCATCTC
>CALWDO010000050.1 GCA_944376715.1 uncultured Lachnoclostridium sp.
CTCTCCCAGATTATTTACAAACTGATGGCAAAAGCTGCGCGCCAGATCCGCATCCTGCATCTCTGGCTCATAGACGCCGATGGTCCAGAATCCCGCCTCCCTTGCCGTACGGATCGCATAGGCAGAATCTTCGATCACCACGCAGTCTCCCGGACGCGCCCGGAACCGTTCCGCTGCCATCAGATAGATATTGGGGCTGGTCTTTTCAGCTCCCGCCATATGGCAGTCCAGCAAAAAATCAAAATAATGCAGGATCCCATTACGTTCTAACGCGGGTCTCGCCAGTTTCAGGGAAGTGGCGGTAGCCACGCACATAGGGATTCCCTGGTTCTTCATCCGTTCCAATGCCTCGGCCGCCCCCGGACATAATCCGATTTCATTCTGGTAGCGCGCTTCCACTCTCGCGTTCATCTCCCGGGCAATCTCCTCCGGAGATTCTTTCAGGCCAAAATGCTCGATCAGATATTCCGAGGCCTGCATCACAGACAACGTCATAATCCTCCGGTTCAGATCCTCCGGCCCTTTTACGCCTTTCTCCGCCAGATAATCCAGAGCCAGACGGTTCCACCAGGGAATAGAATCCAACAATGTGCCATCCATGTCAAAAATCGCATATCGGTAGTCCATAGGGTTCCTCCTTAATCTATACGCGGATCTTCGTTCCCTTCTGGTCACGTCCCGCCATCTTTAGTCTCAGCAGAGAAAGTTCTTTTTCCTTATACAGAATCGTTTTTTCTTCCCCGCTCCGGATCAGATACACAGCTTCCAGACCGTCCTTCGTCCCCAGCTTCATAGCGCGGACTCCGATAGCCGCTTTCTTCTTCTCAGGTATTTCCTCCGCCGGAAACCGGAGAAAATATCCTTCTTCCGACTGCAGCACTACCTGCGTGCCTTCTTCTGTCAGTCCCGCAAAAATCACCTGATCCCCTTCATTTAATTTTGTGGCAACGCTGGTCTTCGTCCTCACATCATACTCGGAACCGTTCACCTGCTTCGCCATTCCGTATTTCGTCACAAACAGCAGTTTTCCTCTCAGTAATTCTTCCATGCTGCACACAAACACTGCCCGCTCTGCAGAGCTGTCATAATTCGAATAATTATCGATCGGGAACGCCTTATCCCGGAATTTTCCGTAAGGCAGATCCGGTACTTTGACCGTATGCATCCTGCCCGTATCTGTAAAAAGACAGATCCGGTCTGTATTCATACATTGAATCACGCACCGGCTTTCCGTGTCTGCCGCTTCTTTATTCCTTTCATAAGTAGGAACGTCCACCGTCCTGCAGTACCCAAAACGGTCCATAAGGAAGACTACCGGCATCTCTTCCAGCTTCTTCTCAACAAATACGACCTCTTCCGCATTCTCGATTACGGTCTTTCTGGGAACCGCGTAGGATTTCTTAAACTGCTGCAGCTCCGAGATGATCACATTCGCCATCTCGTCGTAATTATTCAGGATCTCCGAATACCGGGCAATATTTTTCATGGTAGCGTCATGCTCTTTCATCAGAGCCTCGATCTCCAGACCGATCAGACGGTACAGGCGCATCTCCAGGATCGCGGTCGCCTGACGCTCCGTGAACCTCAGTTTTTCCGCCTGTTTTCTGGAGGCTTCGGATTTGAAACGGATGCCCTCCGTCTCGCCGTTCATCAGGCAGGCCTTGGCCGTCTTCACGTCCCGGCTGCCTCGGAGCACTTCAATGATCAGATCGATCACGTCACAGGCCTTGATCAGGCCCTCCTGGATCTCTTTCTTGTCCAGTTCCCGGTTCAGAAGCGTTTTATACTTTCTGGTATTCAGATCAAACTGAAAATCAATCACATGGTCAAAGATCTGTTTAAGGCTCAGCGTCTCCGGTCGTCCGTCCGCCACCGCCAGCATATTGACGCCGAAGGTGTCTTCCAGACGGGTCTTTTTATAGAGCATATTGATAATCTGCTGGGTATCGGCCCCTTTTTTCAGTTCCAGCACGATCCGGATGCCCTCTTTGGAAGACTGGTTTGTAATATCCACAATATCCAATGCTTTCTTTGTCTCTACCAGCGTCCCGATATCATTGAGGAATTTTCCGATATTGGCGCCGATCATGGTGTAGGGGATCTCCGTGATGACGATCTGTTCTTTTCCCCCTTTAACCTTTTCCACTTCCACCTTTCCGCGGATCTTGATCTTGCCGGATCCGGTCTTATAGATCTGAACCAGTTCGTCTTTATTGGTCACGATTCCTCCTGTGGGGAAGTCCGGTCCCGGCATGATCTCCAGCAGTTCCTCCACGGTCATATCCGGATTTTTCATATAAGCCGACATGGCGTCGATAGTCTCGCCCAGATTGTGGGGCGGAATACTGGTGGACATACCCACCGCGATTCCTTCCGCGCCATTGATCAGCAGATGGGGAATCCTGGCCGGAAGCACGCTGGGTTCTTTTTCCGTCTCATCAAAATTGGGGACAAAGTCCACCACGTCTTTATCCAGGTCGGCCAGCAGCGCTTCTTCGCTCACCTTCTGAAGGCGCGCCTCTGTGTAACGCATGGCTGCCGCTCCGTCTCCTTCGATGGAACCGAAGTTGCCGTGCCCGTCCACCAGCGGAAGACCTTTCTTGAAATCCTGGCTCATGACTACCAGGGCCTCATAGATGGAACTGTCTCCGTGAGGGTGGTATTTACCCATGGTATCGCCTACGATACGGGCGCATTTCCGGTATGGACGGTCATGGCGGATTCCCAGCTCATGCATATCGTACAGCGTCCTTCTCTGTACCGGTTTCAGCCCGTCCCGCACATCCGGCAGGGCGCGGGCCACGATGACACTCATGGCATAGTCGATATAGGACTTCTGCATGATGTCCGAATATTCTGTTTTGATAATTGTATCGCTCATGCCTTCCCTCCTAGATATCCAGCTGCGCCTCTACGGCATTTTCATAGATAAACTGCCTCCTGGGCGGAACCTCGCTGCCCATCAGAAGCTCTGTGACAGACGACGCCATACGGGCGTCCTCGATCTCCACCAGCCTGAGCCTGCGGGTCTCCGGATTCATGGTCGTATCCCAGAGCTGCCCGGCGTCCATCTCTC
This sequence comes from uncultured Lachnoclostridium sp., assembly GCA_944376715.1. GTDB lineage: Bacteria > Bacillota > Clostridia > Lachnospirales > Lachnospiraceae > Hominiventricola. The sequence continues at coordinate 3,077 of CALWDO010000050.1, forward strand.
CCAGGCCTTTATAGCGCTGCAAAGTGAACGGCCCTGTATGCTTCTTCCGGTATTTTTCCAACGCTTTGTCATCGTAAAGATATTCTTCCTTGCCGCGGGAAGGGATTGCTTTATACAGCGGCGGCATGGCAATGTACACATGTCCCTCATAGATCAGCTCCGGCATAAACCGGTAAAACAGGGTCAGAAGCAGCGTGCTGATATGCGCGCCGTCCACATCCGCATCGGCCATGATAATGATCTTGTCATAGCGTAATTTTGTAATATCAAAATCATTTCCGTACCCCTCCGAAAATCCGCATCCAAACGCATTGATCATGGTCTTGATTTCCGCATTGCCCAGCACTTTGTCAATGCTTGCCTTCTCTACGTTCAGGATCTTTCCCCTGATGGGCAGAATCGCCTGATAGTTCCGGTTCCTTGCCGTCTTGGCAGAGCCGCCTGCGGAATCTCCCTCTACGATAAAGATCTCACACTTGGAGGCATCCTTGCTCTCACAGTTAGCCAGCTTCCCATTAGAGTCGAAAGAAAATTTTTGTTTTGTCAGAAGATTTGTCTTCGCACGCTCCTCTGTCCGGCGGATCTTTGCCGCTTTCTCCGCGCAGCCGATAATCGCTTTCAAAGTCTCCAGGTTCCGGTCAAAATACCGCTGGATCTCATCGCCGGTCACTTTGGATGTGGCTTTTGCCGCATCCTGGTTATCCAGCTTGGTCTTGGTCTGACCTTCGAAACGGGGCGACGGATGTTTGATGGAAATAACCGCCGTCATGCCGTTGCGCACATCCGCGCCGGTAAAGTTGGCGTCCTTTTCCTTCAGAATCCCCAGTTCCCTGGCATAGGAATTGATCACCGATGTGAAGACCGTTTTAAAACCGGTGATATGGGTGCCGCCTTCCGCATTGTAAATATTATTGCAGAAGCCCAGCACATTTTCATGAAATTCATTAATATACTGAAACGCGCACTCTACCGTGATCCCTTCGCTCTCTCCTTTGAAATAGACCACGTCGTGCACCGCTTCCTGGGAATGGTTCAGATCCTTGACAAACCCTACCAAGCCGTCCGGCTCGTGGAATACCACACGCTCTACTTCCGCCCCGCGGCGATCCTCGAAAATAATCGTAAGCTCCGGATTGAGATAGGCGGTCTCGTGCATACGGCTCTTGACCTCTTCCGCCTTGAAACGGGTCTTTTCGAAAATCTCCGGATCCGGCAGAAAATTAATCTTTGTCCCGGTCTTCCGGGTCTTGCCGATCACCGGCAAAAGTCCGTTCTCCAACTCAATGGTAGGGTTTCCTCTTTCATAATGATCGTGATGGATATACCCGTCCCTGGACACCTCAATATCCAGATAGGTAGACAGCGCGTTTACCACGGAAGAACCCACTCCGTGCAGGCCGCCGCTGGTCTTGTATACAGAATCGTCAAACTTTCCCCCCGCGTGCAGCGTAGTAAAGACCAGCCGCTCCGCAGACATTCCTTTGGCGTGCATCCCAACCGGAATACCCCGCCCGTTATCGATGACCGTACAGGAACCATCCTTTTCCAGATAAACCTCAATCTGACTACAGTAACCCGCCAGATGTTCATCCACGGAATTGTCCACGATCTCATAGATCAGATGATTCAGGCCTTTGGTAGAAACACTTCCGATGTACATACCGGGCCTTTTGCGGACTGCCTCCAGACCCTCCAGGACAGAGATGCTGTCCGCATCATAAGTGTTGTTTTTTGCCATAGTCTTCTGCTCCTTCTATCAAAATATCAAATCTTATTTTTCGCACACTTTTCTAATATAACACAAGTTTTTGTATTTTTCCAGAGTTACTATTCACAGCCGATTCAGGAGTGGGCTGTGAATAGTAACTTTTCCGGCGCAATTTGCTTGACTCTTATTTTCCTTCTGTTATAATGGATATGCCTGTCTTTCAGACAGATTATTCGACTGTTAAGAGAGCCGGATAAGGCGCGGGCTGAAATGTCCGCCCTTATCCGGCTTACATCGTGTAAGGAGAGATTGTGTTATGGATTTCGTAAAAGACAAGATCCGGCCATTATATTTCCGTTACCTGGCGGCCGCATTTGGAAGCGCTCTGATCACTTCGGTCTATTCCATCGTGGATATGGCGATGGTGGGACAGTACCAGGGCCCTGACGGCACCGCCGCCCTGGCGGTAGTGGCGCCGGTCTGGAACATCATCTACAGCCTGGGGCTTCTGACCGGCATCGGAGGCTCTGTCCTCTTCAGTACCACAAGAGGAAAGTCCGGCGTCTCCACCGGCAAAGAAAACGAGTATTTCACCGTATCGGTCATCGGCTCCGTCATCCTGGCGGCAGCGGCGTGGATCGCGGTCCTTCTTTTTGAACGGGAACTCCTGACCTTTTTCGGCGCCACCGAAGAGCTTCTGCCTCTGGCACAGGATTATCTGCGTCCGATCCGCGCGGTGCTTCCGGTCTTCCTGCTGAACCAGATGCTCGCCGCATTTCTGCGGAGCGACGGCGCCCCCGCACTCGCCACCGCGGGCGTGCTGGCAGGGGGCATCTTCAATATATTCGGAGACTATATTTTTGTGTTCCCCATGAATATGGGAATCTACGGCGCAGGTCTCGCCACTGCTATCGGCTCCTGCATCAGCCTGATCGTCCAGCTCTCGCACTTTTTCTCGAAGAAAAATACGCTGAAACTGGTACGTCCTTCCCGCTTTCTGCATAAAGCGCGCAAAGTCTTCGTCACCGGATTCTCCACATTCTTTATCGATGTGGCTATGGGTATCCTGACGATTCTGTTCAACCGTCAGATCGTGACCTATCTGAGCACCGACGCCCTGTCCGTCTACGGCGTTATCATCAACGTCAGCACCTTTGTCCAGTGCTGCGCCTACAGCGTAGGGCAGGCTTCGCAGCCCATCATTTCCGTCAATTTCGGCGCGCATCTGGGCGGACGGATCCGGGAGACACTGCGCTATGCGCTGGGTACCGTCGCCTTTTTCGCCCTTCTCTGGACCGTCCTTTGCTTTGCCGTTCCGCTCCTTTTCATAAGGATCTTTATGGAACCTGCCGCTGAAATTACAGCCATCGCGCCGGGGATTATCCGTGCCTACGGGCTTTCGTTTCTGCTGCTGCCGCTGAATATTTTTTCTACTTATTATTTTCAGGCAATCATGAAACCCGCCGCGGCCTTCGTCGTATCCGTATCCAGAGGCTGCGTGATCAGCGGCGCCCTGATCTTTTTGCTGCCCGCAGTTTTCAATCCGGATTCCCTGTGGCTCGCCATGCCGGTCACGGAGCTTATCACCGCTGTCTATGTGATCGTGACGATGTATAAGAATACACGGTCGCTGACGGATGCGGTAAAACAGCCCCAAAATAGCTTCTAAAATTATAAGGAGACAGTTCCGCAAAGATTCAGGCTTACAATCGCTCGAACTTCACAAAACTGTCTCCTTTTCACTAAATAATCATATCACTTCATAAACCGGTCAATGGCGTCTGTCAGATCTTTGATAGATTCCATATCTCCGCACTCCACGGCATCCACCAGGCAGTGTTCAATGTGATCTTTCAGAATCACTTTGCCTGTATTGTTGATGGCCGATTTCACTGCCGAGAGCTGGATAAGCACCTCGCTGCAGTCCCTTCCGTCCTCCACCATGCGGCGGATGGACTCCAGATGCCCGATGGCCCGGGACAGCCGGTTCAGCACCGCCTTTGTGTTGGCATGAGTGTGAGTATGTGCATGCCCGTGCTCATGTTCACTGTTTCCATCATGTGTGTGCTCATGCGTATGCTCATATACGGTCCCGTCCGGAGCCGTATGGATATGTCTTTCTTCTGCCACTCCATTCATCCTCTCTTACAGATCACAGTTCTTGACTGTTCTCGGGAACGGGATCACGTCGCGGATATTGCCCATGCCGGTCAGATACATGATACAGCGCTCGAATCCCAGACCGAATCCGGAATGGCGCACAGAACCATATTTGCGCAGATCCAGATAAAAGCCGTAATCCTCGCGGTTCAGTCCCAGCTCGTCCATCCGCGCCGCCAGTTTCTCATAATCGTCCTCACGCTGGCTGCCGCCGATGATCTCTCCGATCCCCGGAACCAGGCAGTCCATAGCAGCCACCGTCCTGCCGTCTTCGTTCTGCTTCATATAGAAAGCCTTGATCTCCTTCGGATAATCAGTCACGAATACCGGGCGTTTGTACACCTGCTCCGTCAGATAGCGTTCATGCTCTGTCTGCAGATCACATCCCCAGGATACTTTATAGTCAAATTTATCGTTGTTCTTCTCCAGGATCTCGACAGCCTCCGTATAGGTCACGTGACCGAATTCAGAATTTAATACATGATTCAGACGGTCAAGCAGTCCTTTATCTACAAAGGAATTGAAGAAGTTCATCTCTTCCGGAGCATGCTCCAGCACATAACGAATCACGTACTTCAGCATATCCTCCGCCACTCTCATATCGTCGTTCAGATCCGCGAACGCCATCTCCGGCTCAATCATCCAGAACTCAGCCGCATGGCGGGTGGTATTGGAATTCTCCGCGCGGAACGTGGGCCCGAATGTATAGACGTCACGGAACGCCATGGCAAAGGTCTCCACGTTCAGCTGTCCGCTGACCGTCAGATTGGTCTCCTTTCCGAAGAAATCTTTAGAATAATCCACTTTTCCGTCCGGCGTCTTCGGTACGTTTTCCAGATCCAGCGTCGTCACCTGGAACATCTCTCCTGCCCCTTCGCAGTCGCTTCCGGTGATCAGAGGCGTGTGTACATAGACAAAGCCTCTCTCCTGGAAAAACTGATGAATCGCGTAGGCAGTCAGAGAGCGTACACGGAACACCGCCTGGAAGGTATTTGTCCTGGGACGCAGATGCGCCATGGTACGCAGGTACTCCAGGGTATGGCGTTTTTTCTGCAGCGGGTAATCCGGTGTGGAAGTCCCTTCCACGGTCACTTCCTCCGCCTGAATCTCAAAAGGCTGCTTCGCCTGGGGCGTCGCCACCAGCGTGCCGCGCACCGTTACCGCCGCGCCCACATTCAGTTTGCTGATCTGGGAAAAATTGTCCATGGTGTCATGATAGACCACCTGCAGCGTATCAAAAAAGCTGCCGTCATGCAGCACCAGGAAACCAAAGCTCTTGGAATCCCGGATGCTGCGCACCCAGCCTCCTACTGTCACTTCCTTGTCCAGGAACGCGTCCGTATTCCTGTATAACTCACGTATGGTTGTCAGTTCCATAATCACATATCCCCTTGTTCATCTATATTTATGAAAATTTCACAGTGCATGCCCGTTTCCGCACTGTTCATTGCCAATGCGAACATTATAGCATGTCTGTGTGAGTTAGGCAAACAATTTAAAATTTTCTGCATACAGCAGGCTAAAAAACAACTCGTTTTTCTGCTATAATAATAAAATATTGTTACATCTGATGAGAAAGGCTATGATATCCGTGAAAGACAACTATGGAAGAACTATTGACTATATGAGGATTTCCGTTACCGACCGCTGCAACTTAAGATGCCGGTACTGTATGCCGGAGGACATTCCGTCCATTTCCCATGACGAGATCCTGCGTTTCGGGGAGATCCTTAAGATCTGCCGCTGCGCCGTCTCTCTGGGCATCCGCAAATTCAAAGTAACCGGAGGCGAGCCGCTGGTGCGGAAGGGATGCCTTTCCTTCCTGCGGGAACTGAAAGCGCTTTCCGGCGTGGAACAGGTCACGCTGACCACCAACGGCGTGCTTCTTGCACCCCTGATTCCGGAACTGAAAGCCATCGGCATCGACGGCATCAATATCAGCCTGGATACGCTGGATCCGGATACCTTCCGGCAGATCACCGGATTTGACGATTTCGGCAAAGTATGGGAAGGGCTCATGGCCGCCCAGACGTCCGGTATCCGGATCAAAGTAAACTCCGTACTGCTGCAGGGAGTCAATGATCAGGATTTTGAAAAACTGACAGAGCTTGCAAAAGATTATCCCATTGACGTGAGATTTATCGAAATCATGCCCATCGGTTACGGACAGCAATACCGCGGATATGACCGGAAAACACTGCTCTCCCGGCTTGCGGCCCGCTATCCGGATTATCATACCGTTACACAGCCCCGGGGCAACGGTCCGGCATCTTATATCGCAATCTCCGGATTCCGGGGCTGTATCGGATTCATCGACGCGATACACGGCAAGTTCTGCGATACCTGCAACCGGATCCGCCTGACTTCCGACGGCTTTTTGAAACCATGTCTCTACTATGGAGAATCCATTGATCTGAAGACTCCTCTGAGAGACGGCGCGTCGGAAGAGCAGCTCTGCGGGCTGATCCGTGAGAGTATTCTGGAAAAACCTGCCTGTCATCAGTTCTGGTCTCCGGATACCGATGCAGCCCGTGAACAGCGTCAGATGTCCCAGATCGGCGGGTAAAATATAACGGCGCTCATGAGGATCTGTCTCTTAAGTCCCATGAACGCCGTTTTCCTATTCTTCAAAGCGGAAATCTCCGCTCTTTCCTCCGGTTTTTTCCACCAGATGAATATCCCGGATCACCATCCGTTTATCCACCGCCTTACACATATCATAGATCGTCAGCAGGGAGGCGCTGACGCCGTGCAGGGCCTCCATCTCCACGCCGGTGCGGCCTTCCGTCCGTACCGTGCAGACTGCCCGGATCTCCTGTTCTTCCGGAAGTACATCGAAATCCACAGAGCACTTGCTGATCAGCAGAGGATGGCACATGGGGATAATAGATGAAGTCTGTTTCACTGCCATGATACCGGCGACCCTGGCCACTCCCAGCACATCGCCCTTCTTCATGGTCCGGTTCAGCACCGCTTCCATGATCTCTGAAGACACATGAATGCTTCCCTCGGCAGTCGCTGTCCGGTAGGTCACATCCTTGCCGGAGATATCCACCATCACTGCGTTGCCCTTTTCATCGAAATGATTAAACCCCATGATCTGTTTCCTTCCTCTCTGTGTAAACCTGGCTGTCCGCAGGATTAATTGCCGCTGTATACAGTTCCCTGCTCCGCGTCAATCGTGATAAACGCGCCGGATTTCAGGATCTTGGTGGCGTTTCTCGCGGAAGTGATCACCGGAATGTCCAGCGCCATTCCTACGATAGCAGCATGAGAATAGCGGTCTCCGGTCTCTGTAATAATACCGCCCGCGTCTTTCAGTTTGGACATCATTTCGTTGGTCGTCTGGGTCACCACTACGATGTCTCCCGGACGGAAGTTCTGCTCCAGATCTTCCATATTCTGGCAGACACAGACATTCCCTGAACCTTTCAGTTTATTGACGCCCTTTCCTGAGATCAGGATACGGCCCGCCACATGCACTTTGATCATATTCGTAGTACCGGACATTCCCAGCGGAAGCCCTGCCGTAATAACTACCAGTTCTCCTCTGGATACCAGTCCCCGGTGCTCCGCAGCTCCCACCGCATGGTCAAACAGATCGTCCGCCGTCTTCTCTTCATCCAGCTGCAGCGGGATAACGCCCCAGCTCAGATTCAGCTGGCGGCACACTCTCTCGTCCATGGCACATCCGATGATCGGGCAGCTGGGACGGTATTTGGATATCATTCCCACAGTTCTTCCGGATTTGGACACTGCCACGATCGCTGCCGCATGCAGATCCATAGCCGTCGTACAGGTAGCATGGGAAATAGCGCTGGTTACATCCGGACGCTCAGCCAGACGTCTCGGTTTAAATTCCTTCGTATAATCAATATCTTTTTCCGTACGTTCCGCGATCCTGGCCATAGTGCGGACTGCCTCCACCGGATATGCTCCTGCGGCAGTCTCTCCGGAGAGCATGATCGCGCTGGTTCCCTGATAGATCGCATTCGCCACGTCAGAGGTCTCGGCTCTGGTGGGACGGGGATTCTTAATCATGGAGTCAAGCATCTGAGTCGCCGTAATCACCGGTTTTCCCATACGGATCGTCAGACGGATCAGTTTCTTCTGGATCACCGGAACTTCCTCCAGCGGAATCTCCACGCCCATGTCTCCGCGGGCGATCATCATACCGTCGGCTACCCGCAGGATTGATTCCGCATTTTCCACGCCCTGCATATTTTCAATCTTCGCGATAATATGGATCCCTGCTCCGCCGTTCTCGTCCAGGATCTTACGGATCTCCAGGATGTCTTCCGCAGTACGGGTAAAAGAAGCTGCCACAAAGTCATATCCCTGCTCTGCGGCAAAGAGAATATCCGAATAGTCTTTCTCGCTGACAAACGGCATCTTCAGCTCTACGCCCGGGACATTGACGCCTTTATGATTGGAAATAAAACCTCCGTTAACCACTTTACAGATAATATCCTGGCCGTCGATCCTTCTCACTTCCATGCCGATCAGGCCATCATCAATCAGAATGGAGTCCCCGGGACACACATCTTTATACAGCTCTTTATATGTGATCGTAACTTTTCCTGACGTACCCAGCATCTCTTCTGTAGTGAGAATGAAATCCTGTCCTGCTTTCAGTTCCAGTTTTCCTCCTTCCACATCGCCGATACGGATCTCCGGACCTTTCGTGTCAAGAAGCGCCGCCACCGGAAGATGGAGCTCCTCACGAAGCTTCTTCACCATATCCAGACGTTTCTTCTGCTCCTCATGACTTCCATGGGAAAAATTCATCCTAGCGACAGCCATGCCTTCCAGCATAAGCTGGCGCATCACCTCTTCGCTTTCCGTGGAAGGTCCCAGCGTACATACGATTTTTGTCTTTCTCATAACACAATATATTCCTTTCATAATTTAAGATATAATATCACATTCTGTAAACAGCGCATAAAAAACCGCCGCATATTTAATTTAACATTTACCGGCTCTGTTTGCAACAGAAAAGGAAAATGCCACAAAAAATTCTGCGGCGGTTCTTATGTTGATTATTCGTCTACGCTGTAATTCGGCGCTTCCTTCGTGATATGGATATCATGAGGATGACTTTCCTTCAAAGACGCTGAAGTAATCTTGACAAATCTGCCGGTTTCCTTCAGAGTTTCGATATCCGGAGCGCCGCAATAACCCATACCGGAACGCAGACCTCCCATCAGCTGGAAAATGGTATCTTCCACAAGGCCCTTGTATGCCACACGGCCTTCCACGCCTTCCGGCACCAGTTTCTTCGCATCCGTCTGGAAGTAACGGTCTTTGGAACCATTCTCCATAGCCGCGATGGATCCCATGCCGCGGTATACCTTGTATTTTCTTCCCTGATACAGTTCAAATGCTCCCGGGCTCTCGTCGCAGCCTGCGAAGATGCTTCCCAGCATGCAGACGTTCGCGCCTGCCGCAATGGCCTTCGTGATATCTCCGGAGTATTTGATGCCGCCATCCGCGATGATCGGAATTCCGTACTCTTTTGCCACTGCATAGCTGTGCATAACTGCACTGATCTGAGGTACGCCCACGCCGGATACCACGCGGGTAGTACAGATAGAACCAGGTCCGATACCCACCTTAACTGCATCAACACCTGCTTCGATCAGCGCGCGCGTGCCTTCTCCCGTCGCCACATTTCCGGCGATAACAGGAAGATCCGGATATTTTTCCTTGATCATCTTCAGGCAGCGGATCACATTGGCGGAATGTCCATGGGCGGAATCCAGCACTACCACGTCCACATGGGCATGTACCAGCGCTTCCACGCGCTCCAGCACATTGGCGGTAATGCCTACGCCTGCGCCGCACAACAGCCGTCCCTGGCTGTCCTTCGCTGCCAGCGGATACTTGATCTGCTTCTCAATATCTTTGATCGTGATCAGGCCCTTCAGATTAAAGTCCTTATCCACGATAGGAAGTTTTTCTTTTCTGGCCTTTCCGAGAATCTTCTTCGCCTCTTCCAGGGTAATGCCTTCCGGAGCGGTCACCAGATTCTCAGAGGTCATGGACTCTTTGATCTTCTTCGTAAAATCAGTCTCAAACTTCAGGTCACGGTTGGTAATAATACCTACCAGCTTCTTCCCTTCCGTGATCGGCACACCGGAGATCCGGTATTTTGCCATCAGAGCATCCGCATCTGCCAGCGTATGTTCCGGAGACAAAGAAAATGGATCCGTGATCACACCATTTTCCGACCTTTTCACTTTATCCACTTCGTCCGCCTGTGCTTCGATTGACATGTTCTTGTGGATAATGCCAATACCTCCCTGTCTCGCCATAGCGATCGCCATCCGATGCTCCGTAACCGTATCCATACCCGCGCTCATCAACGGAATGTTCAGCCGGATCGTCTTTGTAAGATCAGTCTCCAGGCTTACCTGGTTGGGAATCACTTCGGAATAAGACGGTACCAGAAGGACATCGTCAAATGTAATGCTTTCACCGATAATTTTACCCATTTCTCTTCCTCTCTTTCTTTTGTCTGCATATTTCCCATAGTCTAGCAGATCGTCCTGTAGATGTCAACGTATTTATTATACAAAAAGAGCGCTGCTCTTTGCAACGCTCTTTTTTCTTATCTATGCGGGAATTACATCATTCCCATTCCGCCGCCGTTTGCCGGAGCCTGCGGAACTTCTTCTTTGATATTTGCCACACATGCTTCTGTGGTCAGGAACGTGGATGCAACGCTGGTTGCATTCTGCAGTGCGCTTCTGGTCACTTTCGCCGGATCCAGAATACCTGCCTCTACCATGTTCACATACTCTTCTTTGTACGCATCGAAGCCTACGCCCGGTTCAGACTCACGTACTTTGTTGATAATTACGGAACCTTCCAGACCTGCGTTAGCCGCGATGTGATACAGCGGAGCTTCCAGTGCTTTCAGAACCACTTTTGCACCAGTCTTCTCGTCTCCATCCAGAGTATCTACCAGTTTCGCAACGTCTTTGGATGCATGGATATATGCAGCGCCGCCGCCGCAGATGATACCTTCCTCTACAGCTGCTCTGGTAGCTGCCAGCGCGTCTTCCATACGGAGTTTTGCTTCCTTCATCTCGGTCTCGGTAGCTGCGCCCACACGGATTACTGCTACGCCGCCGGACAATTTCGCATAACGCTCCTGAAGTTTCTCTTTATCAAAATCAGACTTGGTTACTTCGATCTCTGCTTTGATGGTCTTGATTCTGTTCTGAATGTCTTCTTTCTTTCCAAGACCGTCAACGATCACAGTGCTCTCTTTCTGAACTTTTACGGATTTCGCGCGTCCAAGCATATCCAGAGTAGCGTCTTTCAGTTCCAGACCTACTTCCTCGGAAATCACGGTACCGCCGGTCAGGATTGCGATATCCTGCAGCATTGCTTTTCTTCTGTCGCCATAGCCCGGAGCTTTTACGCCGACTGCGGTGAACGTACCACGCAGTTTGTTCAGTACCAGAGTGGTCAGGGCCTCTCCCTCGATATCCTCAGCGATGATCAGAAGCTTCTTGCCGGCCTGTACCAGCTGCTCCAGCAGCGGCAGGATCTCCTGAATATTGCTGATCTTCTTATCGGTGATCAGGATATACGGATCATCCAGCACCGCTTCCATCTTCTCTGTATCGGTAGCCATATAAGCGGAAATATAACCGCGGTCAAACTGCATACCTTCTACTACTTCCAGCTCGGTACGCATGGTCTTGGACTCCTCGATGGTGATTACGCCGTCGTTGGAAACCTTCTCCATAGCGTCTGCTACCATATTTCCTACTTCATCGTCTCCTGCAGAGATAGCGGCTACTCTCGCGATCTGATGTTTGCCGGTTACCTTGCTGCTCATGCCGGCGATCGCCTCTACCGCGCAATCGGTAGCTTTCTTCATACCTTTTCTCAGGACAATCGGATTAGCGCCTGCTGCCAGGTTCTTCATACCTTCGTTGATCATAGCCTGTGCCAGAACAGTAGCGGTGGTAGTACCGTCGCCTGCCACATCGTTGGTCTTGGTAGCTACTTCCTTCACAAGCTGAGCACCCATATTCTCAAACGGATCAGCCAGCTCGATCTCTTTTGCGATGGTCACACCATCGTTGGTGATCAGCGGAGCGCCGAACTGTTTGTCAAGTACTACGTTTCTTCCTTTCGGTCCAAGCGTTACTCTGACTGTATTCGCAAGTTTATTAACGCCAGCCTCCAGTGCCACTCTGGCGTCTACGCCATGTTTAATTTCTTTTGCCATGATAATCGTCCTCCTGTCAATTATTCTACGATCGCGAGAATATCATTCTGTCTTACGATCACATATTCCACATCATCCAGTTTTACTTCGTTGCCTGCATATTTAGAATAAATTACCTTATCGCCGACCTTCACCTGCATGGTAACTTCTTTTCCGTCAACCATGCCGCCCGGTCCTACTGCCACAACTTCTGCGGTCACCGGTTTCTCCTGTGCTTTCGGGGTAAGGATGATCCCTGATTTGGTGGTCTCTTCCGTCTCACACTGCTTTAACACAACTCTGTCGCCCAAAGGTACTAATTTCATGATTAAGCCTCCTTTAATCTTTCAGTCTCTTTCATAATGTTTTTATTTGTTAGCACTCACCTCTTATGAGTGCTAACCCTTGGTTATTATATTAGTATGATTGAGGAAAAATGTCAATGGGGAATTTATATTTTTTTCAATTTATTCTTCCGTATCTGATCCAGCTCCTCAAACGCGCAGTCATTCAATACTTTAATATTAGTTCCGCGCATACCGGAAGATCTGGATTCGATCACGCCGGCGCTTTCAAATTTGCGAAGCGCGTTCACAATTACGGAACGGGTAATCCCCGCCTTATCCGCGATCCGGCTTGCCACCAATGTGCATTCATTCCCCTGCATCTCCTGAAAGATCAGAAGGATCGCTTCCAGTTCCGTGGCGGAGAGCGTACTGATCGCAGACTGTACGATCTGTTTCTTCCGGATCTCTTCCGCATTCTCTTCATGCACCGAACGCATCATCTCAAGGCCGACCACCGTGGTCCCGTATTCGCTCAGAATGATGTCGTCGATATCATAGTCGTCCTCATATTTATAAAGGAATAAAGTGCCCAGACGTTCGCCCGCGATATTGATCGGCGTTACCAGCGCCTGATATTTCCGGATATTCTCCACTACGAATCCAAGCGTCTGCAGGTTCACATTTTCTTTGGTAGAAAGGATCCCCAGAAGACGTTCATTCAGCAGAGGATCGATCAGGCTGCCCACCTGGTCCACGATCAGTTCATGGATCTCTTCCACGCCTTCATACAGGCCGACTCCCAGCACCTTGCCTTTTTTGCTGATGACCAGCACATTGGATTTCAAAATATCTGACAATACCCTGCAGATATCGTTGAAGACCACCTTGCTGGAATTGTTGTTATGCAGAAGTTTGTTGATTTTCCTTGTTTTGTCTAACAGTTGTACGCTCATTTTTTCCTCCTCACAGCGCTTATAATACTCAAAAAGTGCAGCTGCATCTGCAACTGCACTTTGCATATTAGCACAACCGTGCATAAAATTCAAT
>CALWDO010000051.1 GCA_944376715.1 uncultured Lachnoclostridium sp.
TTGCCAGGAAGCAGGTGGTCTTGACCACTTTGTCGAAACCGCTTCCGGCAGCTTCCAGGATGGCTCCCACATTTTTGCAGCTCTGTTCCGCCTGAGCCGAAATTCCTTCCGGAATATTTCCCGTCGCCGGGTCTACCGGGATCTGACCTGATGTATAGATCATTCCGTTTACTTCATACCCCTGGGAGTAAGGTCCGATGGCTCCCGGAGCTTTGTCTGTCGCTATAATGTTCATAGATGTCTTCCTCCTTGCTTTTCGTCTATTTTACTCCCCCGTTCCGGAATGTACAAGACTTTTCCGAAACCGCCGCTCCTGGGTCCTACAGATTCTGGCTGTTATAGAGCTTCGCATAGAAACCGTTTTTCCTCAGAAGCTCTTCGTGATTTCCCTGCTCGATGATATGGCCGTCTTTCATGACCAGGATCACATCCGACTCCCGGATCGTAGAAAGCCGGTGGGCCACCACAAAACTGGTCCTTCCTTCCATCATCCGCTGAAACGCTTTCTGTATCCGGATCTCCGTACGGGTGTCGATCGAAGAGGTGGCCTCGTCCAGGATCAGCACCGGAGGCAGACAGAGCATGACCCGGCTGATGCACAGCAGCTGCTTCTGTCCCTGAGACAGGCTCCCTCCGTCTTCCTGAATCACTGTATCATACCCTGCCGGAAGCCTCCGGATAAAGCTGTCCGCATGGGCTTCTTTCGCCGCCCGGATCATCTCTTCTTCCGTAGCGTCCGGCTTTCCCATCAGGATATTTTCCCGGATCGTCCCGCTCTTCAGCCAGGTATCCTGCAGCACCATGCCGTAGGCGCTCCGAAGGCTTTTTCTGGTCAGATGACGGATATCCTTTCCGTCCATCCGGATACTTCCCTCATCCACATCATAGAAGCGCATGAGCAGATTGATCAGCGTCGTCTTTCCGCATCCGGTGGGCCCTACGATGGCGATCCGCTGACCTGGCTTCACGGAAAGATTCAGATCCTCTATCAGCGGTTTCTCTTTGACGTAAGAAAAATACACATGCTCAAGCTCCACCTGTCCGGCGGCGTCTTTCAACTCTTCCGCATCCGCCGCGTCCGGTACCTGGGACGGCTCTTCGATCAGTTCGAAGATCCTCGCCGCGCATGCCAGCGAATTCTGCAGCTCTGTGACGACACTGGAAATATCGTTAAACGGCTTGGTGTACTGATTGGCATAACTCAGAAATGTGGAAAGGCCGCCCACAGTGATCACCCCTCCGATGGCCGCCAGCGCTCCTGCCAGCGCCACGCAGGCATATACCACATTGTTTACGAACCGCGTCCCCGGGTTGGTCAGAGAGGAATAAAAGATCGCTTTCAGGGAGCATTTTTCCAGTCTCCGGTCAATCTCGTCAAACTGCTCCTGGATCCTCTCTTCCATGGCAAATGCCTGCACCACCTTCTGGCTGCCGATCATCTCGTCGATCAGTCCGGTCTGCTCCGCTCTCGTCTCCGACTGCAGGCGGAACATATCGTAGGTGTGCGTGGCAATGAATTTTGCTACAAACAAGGACAGCGGCGTCAGCACCACCACCAGGAGGGTGATCCATACATTGATAGTCAGCATGAAGACCAGGGTCCCCAGGATCGTCGCCACTCCGGTAAAAAACTGAGTGAAGCCCATGAGCAGTCCGTCGGCAAACTGATCCACATCCGCAATAATCCGGCTGACCACTTCTCCGGACGGATGCTGGTCCAGATAGCGAAGCGGCAAAGCCTGAATCTTCTCAAACGCTTCATTTCTCACGTCGCGGACCACTTGATAAGTAATCTTGTTGTTGATCATGTTCATCAGCCACTGAAGAAGCGCCGTGGCCAGTATGATAACGCATCCCTCTTTCAGTATCCGGACAATCCCCGCAAAATCCACTGCTCCCGGGCCGATGATCAGGTCAATGGCCCGCCCCACCAGGATCGGGATGTACAGGGTCGTAGCCACGGTCAGCCCTGCAAAAAGAATCGACAGCGCCATGAGGAACCAGTACCGCTTCAGATAATGCATCACTTTTCTCAGAGTTCCCGTCTGTGTTCCATATTCTTTCATCGGTTCACCGCCTCCTTCTGAAACTGCGTCTCATAAATCTCCCGGTAAACCTCACAGCTTTGCAGGAGTTCCTCGCTGGTGCCCGCGCCCACGACTTTTCCGTCGTCCAGGACCAGGATCTTATCGGCATGCAGGATCGAAGACGCCCTCTGGGACACGATAAATACCGTCGTCCGTCCGGAAAGCGCTCCGATGGATTTTCTGAGGGCAGCGTCCGTGGCATAATCCAGCGCCGAAGAACTGTCGTCCAAAATCAGGATCTCCGGCTTTCCGACCAGCGCCCGCGCGATGGTCAGCCGCTGTTTCTGACCGCCGGACAGATTGCGGCCTCCCTGCTCGATCTCATAATCCAGTCCGCCCTCTTTTCCCAGTACCACTTCTTCTGCCTGGGCGGTACGGACTGCTTCCATGATCTCTTCATCTTTGGCGTCTTTCTTGCCCCAGCGCAGGTTGTCCCGGATCGTCCCGTGGAAAAGAGCAGCTTTCTGAGGCACTACGCCGACCAGTTCTCTGAGACTTGCCACAGGATACTCTTTCACGTTGTGTCCGTAGATACAGACGCTTCCCCCGGTGGCGTCATAAAACCGCGGGATCAGGTTGACCAGAGAACTTTTTCCGGAGCCCGTGCCGCCGATGATGCCCACCGTCTCTCCCGGCATCACCGTAAAATCAATATCTGTCAGGGCATTTTCCCCACCGTCCGCGTACCTCAGATTCACATGACGGAATTCCACCGCGGGCGTCCCTTCTTCTCTGTCCGGCGTCTCTTTTGCCGTATCCGTCATGGAGGAGCGGATCTCGAACACCGACTGGATCCTGTTGGCGCACGCCGCCGCCCGGGTCATGCTGATGATCAGATTGGCAAGCTTGATCAGCTCCACCAGAATCTGGGACATATAATTGTAGAGCGCCACCACCTGCCCCTGGGACAGTATCCCCAGTTCCACCTGCGCCGCCCCGGTGCGGATCAGGATAATGATGGCCAGGTTGATGATCACATAAGTCAGAGGATTCAGAAGCGCCGAAATCCTTCCCACGTATTTCTGCAGACCGGTCAGTTCCTGGTTCTTCTGCCGGAAGCGTTCCGTCTCTTCCTTTTCTTTACAGAATGCCCGGAGCACCCGGACGCCGATCAGGTTTTCCCTGGCGATCCCCAGCACAGTATCCAGCCTCTGCTGCACCTTGCGGTAGAGCGGTATGGAGATCAGCATGATGCCGAATACCACCACAGACAGCACCGGAATCGTCACCAGAAAGATCAGCGCGCATTTCACGTCGATCTGAAAAGCCATGATCATGGCTCCGAAGACCACAAATGGAGAACGCAGGAACAGGCGGAGCGTCAGGTTCAGTCCATTCTGCACCTGGTTCATGTCGCTGGTCATACGGGTAATCAGAGTAGAGGTCCCGACGGTATCAAGTTCCGTGTAGGAAAGACTTTGAATATGCCGGAACAGAGCTCTTCTAAGCTGCCCGGTAAATCCCACCGCCGCCCGGGCCGCATAGTACTGCGCCGTCACGGAGCATATCAGGCCGATCAGCCCCAGCAGGATCAGAATCCCGCATCTTTGCAAAATAAAAAGCCGGTCCTGGCTGGCGATCCCCTCGTCGATGATCGCCGCGACGACCAGCGGTACAAACAGCTCAAACGACGCCTCCAGCATCTTGAACAGCGGTGCAAGCACTGTTTCCTTTTTGTAATCTTTCAAATATATCAGTAATTTCTTCAACGGACTACCTTCCCTCTCTCTTTTCTTCCAGGAAACGATACAGTTCCTCGGCCTCCTGCGGATCGATCTCCTCTCCCTCATACAGTGCCGCGGCAAAATTTTTCAGCGACCCGTGAAACATCCTGTGCAGGATGCTGCGGCCCGCCTCCTTCAGATACGGCTCTTTGGGAACCAGCGCGCTGTAATAGTTGGTCTTTCCCCGCCTGTCTTTCCTGACAAAGCCTCTTTTTTCCAGGCGTGACAAAAGAGACAGCACTGTATTGGGCAATACGTCCCGTCCCTCGTCCATATGGTCTTCTATATACATCCGCGTAACCGGTTCTTCGGCTTCCCAGATAATCATCATCAATTCCAGTTCCGCATCGGGCAGTTTTTTCATGCAGTTCTTCTCCTTTATGAAAAAGACTACCTTTAATCGGAAGAAATGTCAATATATGAGTTTCTCCTTCCTCAATCTTCATATACTTTCAGAACGCCGTAATATTCTTCGGAATTCTCTCCCACTGTCTGCCCTATGGCGGATATGGTGCCGTACCGCAGGAAATAGATATCCAGATCGTGAAGCAGCTCATGCAGCAGGATCACCGCGTCCACACTTTTCTCCTCCCTGATCTCCTTCACGCAGAGAATCATCCGGTCAAAATCTGTTTTCAGGCGCTCTCCCTGCACATAACCTTTAAATCTTTCCAGTGTCTCCAGATGGTCTTCCAGGCTGTATTCATTATGATAGCGCAGCGGAAACCACTGTTCGCCCTGATCTGTCATCTCCATGTTTCCTCCGATCAGGACATCGCCGGTCTCAAAGAAATAATTCCACGCCACGGAATCCGGATCCCGCAAATCCTCCAGCATGCCGGTACCAGCCGCGAACTCCATCTTTACATGGAATTCCTCGATGTAGCTCTGCATTTCTCTTTCCTGCTCCGCCGTCACCCCGTACATGGCGTCCGCCCGGCGGCTCACGATGCGGTCCCAGGCCGGCGGCTCCTTTTCTTCTTCCTCCGCCGGGTTCTCCTGCGCCGGCGGGTCGGAAGGCCGGACTGCAGATGCTCCTGACGCCTGTCCCTCCCAGGGCACCGCGAGCATGCCCGCCGCAAATACGGCGGCAAATACAGCTGACAGCGCCGGACCGGCCGTCCTGTTTCTGGAAACAAACAGATTCTCCAGCCGTTTTCTTACCAGGCTCCGGTCTGACGCGAACCTGGCTGTGAGAGCTCCTTTCCCGGTCCGCCCTGCGTCCATGGTTTTCAGGATCGCTTCCCCATAAGCGCTGCGTTCTCCCGGAGCCATATCTCTGGTTATCTTTTCATCGCAGACGTATTCCACATCCTGGAAAGCCGACTGCTTCATCAGGCGGAATACGGGATTGAACCAGTAAATATCGCAGACAGCCACGATCAGCAGCTTGTACCACAGATCCTTCTTTGCCGCGTGGGTCAGTTCATGGCGGATCACCATCGTCAGCTCCCCCGCATCGTAACTCTCGTCCGGCAGGAGAATGCAGGGACGCCAGTACCCGAAAAGCATCGGACTTTTGATCTCCTCCTGCACCCACACCTCCGGCACGAAAACCAGGCGGCAGCTCTTCGCCGCGTCCCGGACCGTACGGAGCACCTGCGGATCTTCACAGGGATACGCCGTCTCCAGATAAATCTTCCTGGTATGCAGATACTGGGACAGGCGGAAGCGCAGAAAGAATAACGCTCCCGCCGCCCATATCACAGCCAGCGTAACCCGGTGCATGTACAGCCATTCCATCGCTCCCCTGCTATAGCCCCCGGCTCCGGCAGACTCTTCTGTCCGGGCAGCGTATCCCTCCGTCCTGGCCGCCGTATCACCGACCACAGCTCCCGCAGGGACCGCTTCCGCTTCTTCCCCGCTTCCTCCGGCAGAATACTCCGTCTCCTCCTCTGCTCCCGCCGTGTTTTCCGGAACCGGCAGCTTCACAGATACCGGAACTGGCAGCAGCAGCCGGACCGCCAGAACCGCCCACAGCCATTTTCTCCACGCATGTCCCGCCCTCAGCGGGATCCGGCGTCCAATAAAGAAAAGGACAAGCGTAAACAGGCTGATCAGAAGCATATTTTGTATGACGTATATGATAAAGGACTGGTTCATAGGGGATCCTCCGGGACTGGAATTATTTATTAGTCGTTTGTCTAATAAAAGAGTAACAAATAATAGTTCATGTGTCAATCAGCAAATTTTTTTGTCCTTTAGAAAATATTAGATTGATGTCTAACAACAGATTGTGTATAATACAAATAAAAATTTTACAATCCAGGAGGCGTGGCAGTGAAAAAACATGCTGACGGTCTTCTGCTGTCATTATCTGTTGTCTATGTAATGGTAATAAGCCCTATTTATATTATCGCATACTTTATAAAATATCTTTATTTAAAACGCAAACAGTAGCACTGTCAGTTTATTGTCGGAGGATCACTATGAAATATCAAATATCAAACAAAAAAATACTTCTGTTATATATATTCATTCCAATTGAACTTATCACTTTCTTTAGTAATTTTTTTTCACTTTATTTACATAAATACGAATCCATACATATTTTGTCCACTGTTTTTTTGATTACCGGACATCTGCTGTTGTTAATACTCCTTCAAGATAAACTTTTATGCAAATGGCTCTTACTTTATTGGATTATCAGCTTTTGTCTGAGAATTTATTATTTCCTTTTTTTCGTTTCAGGCTCGCAAGCATATTCCTTCGATTTTACAACATTATCGCATACTATTTTCCCGGATCACTATATTGGCCAGGCAAAATAGTTTTTCAACAGCTTCTCTTAACTACTGTTGTTAGTTTACTTTTCATTGCAGCGTACCTGATAAAATATTTCCGTCTCCGGAATCATACACCGCTAAAATTAGATTGATGTCTAACAATAACCTATATATGATATAGTTATTAGTCCTGGAAGTACTATCATGCAGACAGTTATGTCCGTTCGCAAACCATTATCCATTTTATTATTTGTCGTCTCGGAAATTCTTGTTATATTAATAAATCATTTTCTTTTTTTGTATTTATTATCAGATCACCAAACATTTGCAAAGTTCACACTTGCCTTTATATTGTGCCACATTTTACTTTTCATCATTCAAGATTCTACAATGTATAAATTCACAATGATATATTGGATCGTTACTTCTTTCGTACATATTTATATACGGCTTTTTCTAATAGGACCTTCATTTGTTGGAATAGTGAAACCCATTTTCGACTTTATGAGCATCTTTACTTTGACAAATTCTTTTTTACCAGGCTTTCGTGAATTATTTTCTTCTTCTAGCCTACTATTCCATTCAGAGATCATAAGTGCATCCTTTACTCTGATATATGTCATAAAATATTTTTATTATGTCAAACATATCCGCCATTAAGCAAAAATACATCCAGGTTGATAGACATATCTTTGGTTCAATAAATCCGGATGTATTTCAGTAAAAAGTCCCGTCTTTAAATGTATCTTTTAAAAAGCAATACTTTTTACATCTCCATGTTAAAATTTTAATCTCCAGAATCGTCAGATTTTTAGGTTTGCTGCCCTCGACGGTTCCCGTCAGATACCGTCCTACGATATCATAAGTTTCTTTCAACTTCTGT
Source organism: uncultured Lachnoclostridium sp. (assembly GCA_944376715.1). GTDB lineage: Bacteria > Bacillota > Clostridia > Lachnospirales > Lachnospiraceae > Hominiventricola. Next base: position 7,421 of record CALWDO010000051.1, read on the forward strand.
GCTTTTGCATCGCTTAAGATCTTTTCAGAGCAGTCGCAGGCCGTCGCTGTACGGGATGTGTCTCCTTTGCTGCTCAGCAAAGAGGCCCAGGTAGTTCTTCCAATCACTCCCGGGACTACTCCCGGATCCTGGGTCAGGCAGTAGAACTCCTGAAAACTCTTCACTGTATTTTCAAAAAAGCTGTCATATACACCTGATACATACCGATTGTTATACATCAGCATCATACACATCTGGGCGATTCGTACATACTCTTCTTTTGTACTTCCCAGAGCCAGTTCCGGAGCTTTGTTCAGAGTGTTATCTCCATAGATTCCGTCTACTCCATTCATGGTCTTCCCGGCTTCTTCATACTGCAAAGCGATAATGACTGCTTTGGACATATTGCGGTCAGGAATACCATTGCAGGCGATCAGTCCGATGATTCCCGTCTTTCTGACATAATTCCTGTTCAGATATTGCTGAGCCTCCCGGACGTAGCTGATCCCCTGATTAACGAGTTTAAAGGCATCCGTGTTTAACAGCGCCTGAATAAAGACCGGCTGCATGTTCCCATCTTCGTCCTCAAATCCGGCATCCTCCTTGAAGGTTTTCGCGGCCGACTGCGCCGATGCTCCATAGATCCCGTCGATCCCGCCGCATTCATATCCTTTGCAGTAGAATCCGCACTGAATGATCTTGATCAAACTTGGATCCGATCCCGATCCAATCGTCGGGCAGCTGCTCAATGTTCCTTTTCCAAATGAACCGTCCACATCGAGTCCCAATTCATACTGAAGCGCCCGCACAAACGCCTTGCATGTTCCGGTTCCTGTGATCCCGTCTTCTGCGATTTCTACATACCCCGACGTACCCGCATAGGTATCGTTATACCATCTCTGCGCTTGTAATACTTTTAAATCCATAACTTACCTCCATATTGTCTTAGTCTTACAGCGATCCGATTAAAGATGCGTTAGATGTAAAAGTCGATCCCTTGTCATACCCTAAATCGACAAACGCATTCGTACCTCTGATAATTTCTGTATAAACACCCGAGCCTTCCGCTGCTTCCATTCACTGATCCATGTAAATAATTCGTTGGGATAGATCGTTCCGATCTGCTTCGTCGCACCATTTGTCTCGTATACTGGCAGTTTGCTTCCAGTATGATTGATTTTCACAATGCCCATTTTCAAACCTCCTAGCATTTCTCGATATTGCAATATCACTTTATATAGAGAAAATAATTTGGGAAATGTAAATTCATAATTCAAGATTTCAGCATATTGAAAACACACTTGCACTATTTCCCTCTATATGTTACGCTATATATTAGCCGTTTGTCTAATTATTAACAACAGGAGTACCACCCCTTTGAAAACCAACTTTTTATTATCCTTCCTTTTATTATCCCAAATCCTGGCTGTCGCCGGCTGTGCGCGGCAGGAATCCCCGGACATCGCTGAGGGATCTGTTCCGGCAGCGGTATCCGTTGCCGAACCAGAAAATTCCTCAGATACCGCCGAAGAAACCGAAAGCTGGATCAACCACTACTATAACCGCGGAATTTACTACATGGACGGCTATACTTACCGGCAGTTCCCGGACGGCCTTTACAGGCGGAAAGAGGGTTCTGAAAACTGGGAACTGCTCTGCGCCGTATCCATTCCATTCGGCAGAGGGCTGACCTCGTATGGCAGCCGGCTTTATTTTACATGCTGCCAAAGCGGCAGTGACTCTACGGAAAATCGCTGGAATAACTCCGTCTTTTATTATGACTGTAATACTTCCGAATACGGAGAACTGCTCTCTTCTGACGATCTGATCGGAAATCTGGAGGTCTGCGGCCAGCGGCTTTTCATCCAGACCGCCGAACCGGGAGGTGCCGTAACATATCATTCATATGTTTTAAACGAAACAGGGAAAATGACAGAAGAACCGGCGCCGGAAATGACAGAGGACTCCGGACAGGAAGTCATCCCTTCCCCGTCCTGCGCGAAACTGCTGGACGGCAAAGTCCTCCTGCAGGAGCTAAAAGATGAGAAAGACAAGCGTTTCTTCCTGAGAGATGTCGATACCGGGGACGAGCAGTTTCTTTTTGACGCCTGGGACGTATTAGCCATCACAAAGAACGGAATCTATTATTTTGCCGACATGGGGACCACGCTGATGTACTATTCCTTCGCGGAAACTGCCGGTAAAGAGATCACTCTGTCCGGTCCCCTGACGGCGGCGGAGATCAGCACCGGCTTTTATGATGTCACGTGGAGTCCGGACGCTCTTTATCTCTACGGGCGTTTTCCTGACACGCTTCAGATCCTCAAAGTGGATCCTGACCGCCTGTCCGTCGAAGTCATCGCCGAATGGGACGAGTCTGAAGAAGGCGGCAGCAGTATGATTAACCAGGTGGACAACGAATACTTTTATCACGGGGATCAGGCGTTCCCTTTGACAAAATAACCGTAACTGTTCAGTCCTGAGCAGTTACAAATAACCCTAAATATTTTCCGGAGGTGACCCGTATGATCCATGAAATCACTGATCCCTGTTCCGTCCTTTCTCTGTACGACGGATGGGAAGAAACCATGATCTGGTCCTGTCTGCAGGGGATCATGGGGAAAATTTACGCCGACGGCCCGCGCCGTCCGGCTTCTGCCGCCGCTTTTATCGGGGATTTTGCATTTTTTGCAGGAGAACCCTGCGAAGAACTGGCCGCGTTCCGGCCGTCCGGATATACCAAAGATTTTATCCTCATGGTTCCCGGCAGCAAGGCCTGGGAAGAGAGGATTCTCCTCGCCTGGGGAGCGAAAGCCCGCTCCGTCTCACGTTATGCGACCAGAAAGGAGCCAGATGTGTTTGATGAAAACCGTCTGATGCAGATCGCCGCTGCCCTGCCTGAGGGCTGTCAGCTTTCCCTAATCGACGAGCATGCTTATCAACTGTGCCGTTCGGAGACCTGGTGCTCCGATCTGGTGTCACAGTTTCCTGATTATGACAGCTTCCGCCGCCTCGGCCTTGGCATCGTGGTCCTGAAGGACGGCGCTGTCGTATCCGGCGCTTCCTCCTACACCAGGTACCGGAACGGGATCGAGATCGAGGTGGACACAAAGGAGGGGTTCCGCCGCATGGGACTGGCCGCCGCCTGCGCTGCGAAGCTGATCCTGGAATGCCGGAAAAGGGATCTGTACCCCAGCTGGGACGCCCACACCCGGACGTCCCTCGCCCTTGCCGAAAAGCTGGGATATCATTACAGTCATACCTATACCGCGGTTGAAGTTTTGATAGATTAATGCCACTTTATACAGGCGTCCTTACTTCTATCAGATTCCCGTCCGGATCATAGAAGCGGATCATCTTCTGTCCCCGGCTGTCCGCCGCCAGCCGGCTGACATACCGGATGGAAGGATACAGTTGTTCCAGCTTCCCGGCAAACGCCTCTATGTCGCGTTCTTCAAAATACAGCTCGCAGGAATTGCTCTCCGGAACCACGTCCTTTCCGAGACATTCTCTCCAGATCTTCTCATCCTGGAGCACCAACCCTTCCGTCAGGATCATATTGCCCCCGCCATCCAGCAACACGTCAAGCCCGAACAGGTCATGATAAAACCGCCTTGCCTTCTCAATATCTTTTACAACAATCAATATATTCTTTAATTTCATCCTGCATCCCCCTCATCATACACCACTGTATTTTTTCTGAAGCATGGATAAATAAGATGTGCGCGTGGTATCGGACAGCCGGTATCCCAGATGTCCCAGGATATCTTCTATTCTGCCGACCGCCGCGTCCCTCTCTTCTTCTCTCTCCACCAGGATCTCAAGCTCCAGGAAGTCTCCCAGGCCGTCCACCCTGTCCAGGCACGCAGTCACCTGGTCCTTGCGCAGCATCCGCCGTTCTTTTTGCACCTCCGGTGCGACCGGAATGTATCCGATCGCCCGCAGGATTTCCCGGCAGACAGCTCCGTCTTCCACGCCCGTCTCCAGTTCCTGGCGGGCCGCCGTCTGCCGGTCCAGCTTTTTCCCCTTGAAATTAATCTGGGCGCTGCTCTTTCCGGTCCACAGATTCTTCGTGACCCGCACCCGGAGTGCCTGACCATTTGCCCGTATGGAACCTTCCGGATTGTCAAAATAGGTGTCGTGCTCCTGAAGAAAACCGCTCTCCCGGAAACCCAGGGCCAGAAGCTTTGTTTTGAGGTTATCCGCTTCCCGGATGGGAAGCTTTATTTCGACTTCGATCATTGGTGTGCCTTTCCAGGGCTTTGTTACCTGCCCCGATGCTTTTCTTTCCTTTTTTGCTGTTTCAGTTCAAACTTACGCTCTTTCTCTGCTTTCCGCCTCTCTTACATCAGTTGCCACAGCCGGACTGAATCGCAGCCGACCGTATTTTTTCAGAACAAAGTCATATATCTCATAATCTTTCGGTTCCGCACCAAATGTGACCTTGCATGCGGATAACCCGCCCTCCGATATGCGTTCAAAAACACCTACCCAGAATGGTTCCTCAAAAAGCCACTTACACCAGAAGGTGCGGCCGGGCTACCTACCGGCTCTGTAAGAGGCATCTCTTACGTTGCGTTTTTATCTTTGCACTTTGATCTTACCATAGTTCTGTCTATTTATCCACAAACAAGAAATCCAAAGAATCCATGATTCACTGATAAACAGGTGCTTTTCTCCATTGACTTTACGACATCTATGTCGTATAATTATTTTCAGACATATATGTCGGAAAGTGACGGTGTAATATGACAAATAAACGAGGAGAAGAGACCAGAAAACTTATAAAAAAATGTGCCTGCAGCTTATTTGCCAGTAAGGGCTTTAAGCAGGTTACAATGAAAGATATCTGCGAAGCGGCGTCACTAAGCCGCGGCGGTTTATACTGCCATTATGAAAGTACCCGGGAAATTTTCAAGGAGATCATAAATGATTTTATGAGCCGGCAGGAAGATACTTTTTCGGAAAAAATAGCGCAGAATATACCGGCAAAAGAAATATTAGATGAAGTATTGGAAAAATACAAAACAGAAATGTTAGACAGCCAGGCTTCATTAAGTCTGGCGGTCTATGAATATTTTTCCATCGCAGACCCTTCGGGAACAGAAAATGAACTGCACACACAATACCTTGCATCCTTCCATGCATGGAAAAATTTACTGGATTATGGTATCCAGACGGGAGAATTTAACCCTGTAAATATCCGGCCAATATTTGATTTAATCATATTTTCCTATCAGGGCGTACGGATGTACAGTAAGCTCATGCCCATCAATGAGGAGATCCCGCAGGGGATCATGGAACAGATCCGAAAAATAATCGTAAAGGAGTAAATGCCATGGCAACTATTTTTGATGAATTTAGTCAGGAAGCAAATGCTTTTATCAATCCTTCCGACTGTATGAAACCCTTGCCTGGATTCCCGGAAATCTGTATCACGACCTTCTCGCAAAACATCATTACCGAATTTGTCACAGCTCATAATGCTCATGTAATCGCTGAGCTCTTCACCGCCAATGGCATGCTGCCCGTTTATGAAGTCAGATATCAGAATCTGTCTATAGGCCTGTTCCTTTCCCGTGTCGGCGCTCCCGCCTGCGTGGCAGGACTGGAAGAGGTGATCGCCTTAGGCGCGAAAAAAATCATACAATTCGGAAGCTGCGGTATTCTCGATCAATCTGCAGCCGGAAATAAAATGATCATTCCGACCTCCGCGATCAGAGACGAAGGCACCAGCTACCATTATATCGAAAAAAGCGAAGAAATCCCTGCGGAGACTACCTCTGTAAATATTGCCAGACACTGTTTTGAAAAGCACCGCATTCCCTATGTCCTTGGAAAAGTCTGGACCACAGACGGAATTTACCGGGAGACCCCAGGCCTTATCAAACAGCGCAAAGAGCAGGGCTGTCTTGCCGTCGATATGGAATGCTCGGCATCTCTGGCCGTGGCAAAATTCAGGAATATTCCTATTATCCAGTTCCTTTTCGGAGCGGACAATCTGGACGCTGCGGCGTGGGAGCCGCGGGATATCGCTGATTATGGATTTCGGGAGGCCAACAGGTATATTCTGATGGGGTTGGAGATGGCGGCGGAGATGATGCGGTATTCTTTTTTGAGTTAAATTCAGAGAGAAGAAAACCGGCCGTTTTACCTGCCCCATTCTTCAGACTTGTTCGTAAATTTCATATTAGCGTAAACTTTTTCCATCCGTTCATCCGGGAACCGTTCGTCTACCCATTCCCAAAATACATTAGATGGTTCAATCCCTTCTATCCGCTGAGACCATCGAAACATAGCAAGCCCTGACATAAGAATATTAAAGACAAAGAAAACTGTCAGCAGCCAAGTAATCGTTTTTCCCATATGATTAGGGATTTTCAGAATCCATTTGGCAATTCTCGGATAAAGGTTTTTGATCCAGAATACACTGAGCAGTCCCCAAAATATAGAATACAGCAGGCAAATCCTCCCATTAATGTTAAAGGGCATATTGCTGTAATCCCAAGAGCGGGATCCTAACACCAATTCTTCTCCCCAGGAACACACATATTCCAGTGCGCTCCCTACCAGCATACCGCCTATAAAAGAAAGCCAGCTTCCCCGATTTCGGTATTTGTAAAGACATACTGTCAACAATACGGCCCCTGCGCCATACAAAGGATTAAACGGGCCATATACAAGGCCAGCCCGGCTTTCTATATATCCTCTCGTAAGCAGGCACCACAGCATCTCAACAACTACGCCGGCGAAGCTTCCAATGTAAGCGATCAACAACAGTTTATATAGGTTCATGCCTTTGGCAAAAAAATGGACCGACTGTTTTTCTTTTAAATCTATGGCGGCATTGGCCGGCGGTGCCGAAAATAACCGATGTTTCTTTTTCTGACGCTTTATATCCTTCCATCGTGCATGCAGTTCATCACGTATGGAATATGTCTGCGTCCATGCTTTCAACAAATTGTTTGACGCTCTTTTTAATGACTCTTCTTTCTGCAAAATCTCTTCTTCAGACGTATCGCCTTGGAGCATTCTCAGGTAATAAGCGGATAGCTCTTCTTCTGTTTTTTCCACAGTGTCTAACATCCTGTGGCTGTCCGTTTCAATTTCCGAGGTATAAGAAGGTAATGTCACATTTAAATGATCCCTTTCCCACCAAAGCCTCTTTATCTTCTTTCCCATGTGAATCCTTTCCTTTTATTCCGTGCAAAACACTACAACCGGATATTTTTTCGCCGTTTTCCGTTTCTGCAGAATTTCCTGCTCTGTCATAGGTGCGGAATCGCCGATCAGAGTGCCGTCTAACATCCAGACAATCCAGGTTGAGTATTTTTCGTCAAGTTCGGGATTAATTTCAGCATGGCTGTTTTATCTCTCTTCGTTGAGCATCTATTGTATTGCAATAATCAGAAGCAGCATGGGAGCTTATATATCGCCTCTGAGCCTGCACCATTTTTTTGCAGGTACCTTCATCGCATAATTTTGCCAACGCCTCGATCAATTCCGTCCCAGGCTTGGGAACATACAAGCTCATGCCATGGTTTGCAAAATATTCAGCATTACTTGTCTCACAACCTGGTATAGGAGAAAGGTGGATTAATGGCACACCGCATACTGCGGCTTCCGTTGACGACAATCCTCCGGGTTTTGTAATAAAAATATCTGTTGCTTTCAAATAGACCGCCATTTTGTCTGTATAACCCAGAATATCAATTTGTCCATCACTGTCATACCGTTCTGTAAGCTGCGCATACAGCTTTTGGTTATTTCCGCAAATAATAGTAAGCCTGTATTCCTGATTTACATTCAGAAAATCACGCAGAACTGCGGCCGCTTCTAAAATCTGCCCAGCCCCCATACTGCCGCCAGACAACAAAATATTTTTTTTGCCTTCAATCCATCCCAGCTTTTTCCGGGATTCTTCTCTGCTTTCCACTTCTGTAAATTCCATGCGCACTGGAATCCCATAGTTTAAAATCTTCTCCTGCGGAATTCCTTTAGAAACAAACTCCCCTTCCAGGTCCCAAACCGGAATCCCGTAATAATCACAGGCGGTCTCTTCGAAAAAAGGAGTGCATGTATAATCCGTGGCTATCAGGATCGTTTTCGGCAAAACATATCGCTTTTGTGCCAGATGGGCTAATATTTGTGCCGGAAACATGTGGGTCATAACAATATATTCAAATGGATGTGCCTGTAGGTACTCCTTCATTTCCTCCGCCAACTTGCCATTTGCCCAATAAACAGGAGAACGAACCGGCAATTTTTCATACGCCTCCCCTAAAGCATACAATGCCCCAAAGCTTCTGGGGGAATGCTGTACCAATTTGATATAACTGTTTCCTACAATACCGGCAGTATTTTTTCCCGCTAAAATAAATGGATCCATCATCGTCACATCATGGCCTCGTTTTTCCAATTCCTCAGCCATAGCAAACGCGGCAGTATGATGACCTCCTCCTGTATCACAATATAAAACCAATACTTTCATATCCATCACCATTAAATATCATAAAATAATCAGGGCACATTGTTTGGAGCTCCCCTGAATAATGATTCCCCCAAAAATATGCTCGCCATATTATAGGTCTTTAAAATTATATTACAATAGTTATCATATTAACAACATACAGTTTCAATATTCAAAGCTGTAAAAACAACATATCAGAGTTATATGTTTCTTAAAATGCTGGTATCCTCAAAAAAGCTCATAAAACGTCCGAAGATATCACTTCCATTATTGTATTTCTGATTAAAAAAATTTGTTTTAAATCGAAACACTTTTCCGTTAAATGTTGAACTCACGACAGTTTTTCGTGTACTGAGCGTTGTAAGCGCATCATATGTCGCGTTATAATTTGTTTAAATGTTAACAACGGAAAAAATTCAGATTTCACTGCATTCTGCGGAGCCCAGCGGACTTCGATGCGTTTCAGGGCGGACGCTGTGCGGAGCATAACGGACGCCCTGAAAC
>CALWDO010000052.1 GCA_944376715.1 uncultured Lachnoclostridium sp.
AGGGCGAAAAAGCAACAGATTTCCCGGGAAAACAGGCCGAAATCGTTGCATTTACCTATGCCATGGTGCAGTTACAACTTCATAAAATTTTTAATATGCATTTACAATTTCAATGTTGCATTTAGAATTTCAACTAACCAATATAAAGGCATTGGGGCTGTTTCCATACCTTTTATCTATGCAGCGCCATCAAGAATAAGTATTTGCCATTTCCTGATTCTTGTCATAAAATAGCAGCGTAAAGATTGGAGGCGTTGAGATTGAAGACAATACAGAATCAGACTTTTGACGAAGAAAGAGCTTTCTACGGGAGCAGAGATATATTAGTAAAAGACTGCGCTTTTGACGGACCGGCAGACGGAGAAAGCGCTTTTAAGGAATGTGCGGATATCCAGGCGGAACACTGCTTTTTTAATCTTCGGTATCCTTTCTGGCACGTGCACGGACTGAAGATCATCGATTCAGAGATGACAGAATTGTGCCGCGCGGCCCTGTGGTATACAGATCATGTGGAGATCACCGGAACAAAAATGCACGGCATCAAGGCTCTGCGGGAGTGCGCGGATGTGTCCCTGAAGAACTGCGATATCGTCTCTCCGGAATTTGGCTGGTCCGTACGGGGGATCCGCATGAAAGACTGCACGGCAGAGAGTGAATATTTCATGATGCGTTCGGAACATCTGAATTTTGAGAACGTACATATGAAAGGAAAATATTCTTTCCAGTATATTGAGAATTCTGTTTTTGAAAACTGTGAATTCGATACCAAAGACGCGTTCTGGCACGCAAAACACGTGCTGGTGAGAAACAGCGTGGTAAAAGGGGAATATCTGGCATGGTACTGCGAGGATGTGACCTTTGAGAACTGTAAGATTATCGGAACACAGCCGCTGTGCTACTGCAAAAATCTGAAGCTGATTAACTGTGAGATGATCGACACGGATCTGGCGTTTGAAAGATCGGAAGTGGAGGCAACTGTGCTCACTCCGGTGCTCAGCATTAAGAATCCGTATGCAGGCCATATCAGTGTCCCCTCTGTGGGAGAGATCATCAGAGATGATGAGCGCGCAAAAGGAGAGATCCTGATCGGAGGTACCAGGAAGGCATGAGGAAGCATGCATCCCGGCTCCTGATGCTGTCGATCCCCACTATTATAGAAGAGATCCTGTCGACTCTGCTTCAGTATGTGGATACTGCCATGGTGGGACGGCTGGGAGAGGAAGCTACGGCGGCGGTGAGCACGACCACCACCGTCACCTGGCTGGTCAACAGTGTTCCGGGAGCCATCGGCACCGCAATGTTGATCCTGATCTCCCGCGCATCCGGAGCGGGAGATCAGAAACAAGTGGAAAAACTGTCGCAGCAGGCATTGCTGCTGTCTGTGCTGTCCGGCCTTGTGCTGGGCGGCCTTTCTGTCGTGTTGAGCCCTTATATTCCGGGATGGATGGGAGCAGATCCGGGGATCCGTGCCGAGGCGTCCCGGTATTTCTTTATTGTCAGCCTCCCCATGGTATTCCGGACGGCCAGCTCTGTGCTGGGAGACGCTCTTCGCGCGGTACAGGATACGAAGACGCCCATGCTGATCAGCGTGGCTGCCAATATCCTGAATATTATCCTGAACTATATCCTGATCTATCCTATGGGGCTGGGCGTCGCCGGAGCGGCGATATCTTCAGCCATTTCCTATACGATGTCAGGAATCCTGATGTATCTGGTCTATCGCCGGAAGCAGGAACTGCACTGGAAGTGGAATACGTTTTCGGTGGAACCGGGCCTGCTGAAAGAATGTACGGCCGTAGGATCTCCGGTGCTGGGAACCAGTGTGGTCTCCTGCCTGGGTTATGTGGTGTTCGCCAGTCTGGTATCCGGTATGGGAACGACGGTGTTCGCGGCCCACTCTATCGCGGTGACGGCGGAGACGATCTTTTATGTGCCGGGATATGGTCTGCGTACCGCCACTTCTGCCCTGATCGGCACGGCCAGAGGAGAGAAGGACGATGAAAAGATTGCCGCGGTAGGGAAACTCAGCGTCCTGCTGACTCTGGGTATCATGTGCGTCAGCGGCGTTATCCTGTATGCGGGGGCCTATCCGCTCATGAGTCTGTTTACGCCCAGCGCAGCAGTAGTAGAACTGGGCGGCGAGATGCTGCGGATCGTGGCTCTGTCAGAACCGTTTTTCGGTCTGATGATCGTTCTGGAAGGAATCTTCTACGGATTGGGCAGGACGCGTTACGCATTTGGCGTAGAGACCTTCGGCATGTGGGGCGTGCGCATTTTCAGCACTTTCCTGTGCGTGCGCGTCTGGGGACTGGGACTGCGTGCGGTGTGGTACTGCATGATTGCGGACAATATCTGCAAAGCGGTGCTCTTTGCGATCCCGTTTCTTACGGTGTGGTTCCGGAGCAGAAGAAGGGACAGATAAAGTAAAGTTTCGATTTGACAAATCTTCCGGAACAGGCTATACTGTACAGGCATTTAATTTTAAGTTGTCATAAGATTTCCGTGCAGCCGGGGAATTGGCGGGGCCCTGTACCTACAATCCGCCATAGTAGGGGTGATATCCTGCCTCGGGCTGTCCGGCCGGAAGCTGCCCTGCGTAAGCGGCGTTGATGCCTGGGTCTTGCGCAACAGGAACCTGTGAACCGTGTCAGGTTGGGAACAAAGCAGCACTAAGCGGGACCTCCTGTGTGCCGCGAGGGTGCCTGGGCTGAGTTGGCTGCGCAGGTAACGTTCCGGTCCGGCTGTTCAAAGCAGGATGCACGGATTATAAAATAGAAGATGATTGATTTAACGAGGCGTTCTGAAGTTACCTTTGGGGTACGGCGTTTGCCGTACGGTAGCTTTCAGGGCGCCTCGTTTGGGTATATGGGAAGTATGAGGCAAAACGGCTATCTATACTTGTGAAAACCCCGCGATTAGGGTATAATAACAACAAATGACCGGCGGCGGACAGCTTGGCCGATGCGAGCCGGGGTGCGGAGAAACTATAAAAGGTAAAGGAGATAAGGGTTATGAAAAGAGTTGGGTTTTTGACCAGCGGAGGCGACTGTCAGGCGTTGAACGCTACTATGAGAGGCGTAGCAAAAGCGCTGTACAACGAACTGGGAACGGAAGTAGAGATCTTCGGTTTTGAAGAGGGGTATAAAGGACTGATTTACAATGAATACCGCCAGATGACTCCCAGAGATTTTTCAGGCATCCTGACCAAGGGCGGAACGATTCTGGGAAGCTCCAGAGAATCTTTCAAGACCATGAGAACCCCGGATGAGAACGGTCTGGACAAGGTGGCGGCCATGAAGCAGAACTACCGTAGGCTGGAGCTGGACTGCCTGGTGATCCTGGGAGGCAACGGTACCCAGAAGACGGCGAACCTGCTTCGCGAGGAAGGGCTCAACATTATTCATCTTCCCAAGACCATTGACAATGATATCTGGGGAACAGATATGACCTTTGGTTTCCAGAGCGCGGTGGATATTGCCACGAACTGTATCGACTGCATCCATACCACAGCGGCATCCCATGGCCGGGTATTCATCGTGGAAGTGATGGGACATAAGGTAGGATGGCTGACCCTGCACGCAGGCATTGCGGGCGGAGCAGACATCGTGTTGATCCCGGAGATTCCATATGATATTGACAAGGTCTGCGACGCCATTGCCAGGAGAAACCGCGCGAAGAAGGGCTTCACGATCCTTGCGGTGGCAGAGGGAGCCATCTCCAAACAGGATGCGAAGCTGTCCAAGAAAGAATACAAGAAGAAACTGGAGAATTACGAATACCCGTCTGTATCCTATGAGCTGGCGGACGAGATCCAGAAGCGCACCGGCGCAGACGTGCGCGTGACTGTTCCGGGACATATGCAGAGGGGCGGCTCTCCCAATCCGTATGACCGCGTGCTTTCCACCAGGCTGGGATCCAAGGCGGCGGAGCTGATCATCGCCGGAAAATACGGCTACATGGTGGGCATCGTAAATGGTGAGACCTGCAAAGTGCCGCTGGGAGAAGTGGCAGGAAAGCTTAAGATGGTGGATCCCAACGCGGGTATCATCAAAGAGGCAAAACGTATCGGCATCAGTTTTGGCGATTAATAAGAGGAGCAAATAGACATGTCCTATACTGCATTGTACCGAAAATTCCGCCCGGCGGAATTTTCGGATGTAAAGGGTCAGGATCATATTGTGACAACATTGAAGAACCAGATCTGCGCTGACCGCATCGGGCATGCCTATCTGTTCTGCGGGACCAGAGGCACCGGAAAGACGACCATCGCGAAGATCTTTGCCAGGGCCGTGAACTGCGAGCATCCGGTGGACGGCAATCCCTGCGGGGAGTGCGCGTCCTGCCGCGCGATTGCCGCGGGCACGTCCATGAATGTGATCGAGATCGACGCGGCCTCCAATAACGGCGTGGACAATATCCGGGAGATCCGGGAAGAGGTGGCGTATTCTCCTGCGGAGGGCAAGTACAAGGTCTATATTATCGACGAAGTCCACATGCTCTCCATCGGAGCCTTCAACGCGCTTTTAAAGACGCTGGAGGAACCGCCCTCCTATGTGATCTTTATTCTGGCCACCACAGAAGCCAATAAGATTCCCATCACGATCCTGTCCCGCTGTCAGAGATATGATTTCCGCAGGATCACCGTAGAGACGATCACCGGCCGTCTGCGGGAGTTGATGGATAAAGAACAGGTGGAAGTGGAAGAAAGGGCGCTGGAATACATCGCGAAAGCTGCGGACGGTTCCATGCGGGACGCGCTGAGCCTTCTGGACCAGTGCATCGCGTTTTACCTGGGCCAGAAACTCACCTACGACCATGTGCTGGATGTCCTGGGAGCCGTGGATATGGATGTATTCAGCGGATTTTTCCGGCAGATCTGTGCCAGGGACCTGAAGTCGGTGATCCGGGAGCTGGATCAGATTATACTGCAGGGCAGGGAACTGTCCCAGTTTGTCACGGATTTTATCTGGTACCTGCGCAATCTTCTAATGCTGGAAAACGGCCGGGAGATGGAAGCGGTGATCGATGTGTCGGATGAGAATCTGGCGCGGATGAGAGAGGAAGCGCGGCTGGTGAAGCCGGAAGAACTGATGCGGTATATCCGGATCTTTTCCGAACTGTCCGGACAGATCCGCTACGCGACGCAGAAGCGTGTGATGGTGGAGATGGCGATGGTCAAGCTTTGCCGTCCGGCCATGGAGCCGAATTATGATTCCATTCTTCAGAGACTTTCAGAACTGGAGAAGCGGATGGAACAGGGAATCCCGGCCGCCTCCCGGGAAAATCGGGAAGAAGATCAGGAAGAAAACACGGCTGCTCCTTCCGGAGAGAAACGGAAGATTTCGCCGGAACTGCTTCCGGCGGATATCAAGACATTTCTTGACCGTTTCCAGGATATCCGTAAAAAAACCGGATCCTGGGCGAGACAGGTATTGAAAAACGCCGGTTTTCGGGAACTGCCGGATCATAGCGGAGTACAGATCATTCTGTGCAGGGATTATGCCGTGGACGAGCAAGCGCTGGCAGAGGAGATTGAACAGACGGCGGCGCAGGAATTCCAGATGGATATCCGGGTACAGGTGCGCACGCCGCAGACGGACGCAGGATCACAGGAGCCGTGGATCGACATGGACGATCTGAGCGATTCCATAGACATGGAAATAGAGATAGAAGGATGACAGGAGGATACAGGAATGGCAAAAAGAGGAGGATTTCCAGGAGGCGGTATGCCCGGAAACATGAATAATCTGATGAAACAGGCACAGCGGATGCAGCGCCAGATGGAAGAAAGCCAGAAGGAACTGGAAGCCGCGGAATTCACGGCCGCGGCCGGAGGCGGAGCCGTGGAAGTGACGGTGACGGGCAAAAAAGAAGTGACGAAAGTGAAACTGGATCCGGAAGCTGTGGATCCGGACGATGTGGAGATGCTGGAAGATCTGGTCATGGCGGCAGTAAATGAAGCGCTGCGCAAAGCGGACGAGGCGTCTGCAGCAAGTATGGCGAGGCTGACCGGCGGTCTGGGCGGAGGATTCCCGTTCTGATGGAATACTACAGCAGCCAGATCAGTCAGCTGATTGAACAGTTGTCGTCGCTTCCGGGAATCGGGACAAAGACAGCGCAGAGGCTGGCTTTTCACATTATTGATATGCCGAAGGACCGGGTGGAAAAGCTGGCGGATACCATGGTAAAAGCCAGAAATACAATCCGTTACTGCCGTCAGTGCCTGACTTTGACGGATCGGGAGCTGTGTCCGGTCTGCAGCAATCCCAAGCGGAACCAGAAGGTCATTATGGTGGTGGAGAATCCCAGGGATATGAGCGCCTACGAGAAAACCGGAAAATATGAGGGAGTCTATCATGTGCTTCATGGAGCCATCTCTCCTATGCTTGGCATCGGCCCGGGGGATATTCGGCTGAAAGAATTGATGCACCGGCTGGAGAAAGATGTAGACGAAGTGATTATCGCCACGAATTCCAGTCTGGAGGGCGAGACCACCGCCATGTATATCAGCAAGCTGGTAAAACCGACCGGTATAAAAGTAACCCGGATCGCCAGCGGGGTGCCGGTGGGCGGGGACCTGGAATATATTGACGAAGTCACATTGCTGCGCGCTCTGGAGGGACGCGTGGAGCTTTAATTTGAGGAGCGGGGATATCATGATTACAAAGAAAGAATTTGGAGTAACAAAGAACGGAGTGCAGGCGCATCTGTACACCATGAAAAATGAAAACGGCATGGAAGCCACCGTCACGGATTTTGGAGCGATTCTGGTGGGGCTGCTGCTTCCGGACGCGGACGGTGGCAAAACGGATGTGGTGCTGGGATACGACCGGCTGGAAGACTATGAAGAGAACGGCTGCTTTTTCGGCGCGGTCATCGGAAGGAGCGCCAACCGGATCGGCGGGGCGTCTTTTGAAATCGACGGGACGAGATACGAGCTGGCGGCCAATGAGAACGGAAACAATCTGCATACCGATTTTGACCACGGCTTTCATAAAGTGATGTGGAAGGCGGAGACGGACGAAGGGGCAAACTCGGTAAAATTCTCCTATGTGAGCCCGGACGGGGAGAATGGATTCCCGGGAACTGTGCATATTTCTGTGACTTATACGCTTCTGCCGGATAATGGGATCCAGATTACATACGACGGCGTCAGCGACAAAAAGACGCTTCTGAACCTGACCAACCACAGCTATTTCAACCTGTCCGGCCATGACGCGGGAAGTATTGAAGACGAGATACTCACGATCAACGCAAGCGGGTTTACGGAGATTTTGCCGGGAGCGATTCCCACAGGCAGGATCCTTCCGGTGGAAGGAACGCCGATGGATTTCCGCAGGGCGAAGAGAATCGGCGATGAGATCAATGCAGACTGGGAACAGCTGACGATGGTGCAGGGATATGATCACAACTGGGCCCTGGATACGGAGTTCGGCAAACTGGAAAAGATCGCGCAGGTGGAAGATCCGAAGGCAGGCCGCGTTATGGAAGTGTACAGCGACCTTCCGGGAGTGCAGTTTTACGCGGGCAACTGTATTACGCCGCAGAAGGGAAAAGGCGGAGCTTCTTACGATAAGCGCTGCGCGCTTTGCCTGGAGACCCAGTATTTTCCAAACAGTATCAATACGCCGGGATTTCGGCAGCCGGTGTTTGACGCGGGACAGCCGTATCATACGACGACAGTATATAAATTCAGATAAGAAGAAAGTGAAAAGGGTTGCCGGGGCAGCCCTTTTTATGAATAAAAAGGTTCGGGAGTCAGCATGCTGAAAGTGTTTTTGGTAGAAGATGAGATCGTGATGCGGGAAGGCATCAAGAATAATATCAACTGGGAAGCGGAAGGGTTTGAATTCGCGGGAGAGGCCAGTGACGGAGAACTGGCCTACCCGCTGATCCAGAAGACCAGGCCGGATATCCTGATTACGGACATCAAGATGCCTTTTATGGACGGGCTGGAGCTGAGCCGCCTGATCAAACAGGAGATGCCGGATATCCGGATCATTATCCTGAGCGGCTACGATGAGTTTGAATACGCGAAAGAGGCCATCAATATCGGGATCACCGATTATCTGGTAAAACCGGTCTCCGGCGCGCAGCTTCTGGCAGCGGTAAAGAAAGTGGAAAAGCTGATTCTGGAAGAGCGGGAGCAGCGGGAGTTCCTGCGCACTTTTGAGAAAGAGCGGATGGAGAACGCGCAGCTGGCCAGGCAGAAGCTGTTCCGGAGCCTGATCTCGGGGAAGCGCCCGGTGTCGGAGCTTTTGAAAGAAGGCAGAGAGATCGGCATGGATCTGGCGGCGAAACGCTACAACATCATCCTGTTCCAGATCTTTTCCGGGGGGAAGGTGGAAGGCTATTCGGAAGAGCAGAACGAAGCCGCGGCGGCCATCGAAGAGATGACGGAGCGGTCGCAGGAGATCCTGATGATCGAACTGGGCGTGGAAGGCTGGGCGTTTATCCTGAAAGAAACAGAAGAGAAAGATCTGGAACAGATACAGGAGGAATTCCAGGAACATCTTGGAGAGGCATTCCAGGGACATTCGGAGATCGAATACTTCGGAGGGACGGGGCAGCCGGTGGGCCGTCTGGGAGAACTGGGAAAATGCTTTGAGGAGGCCAGCCGCGCGTTCTCATACCGGTATCTTAAAAAGCGGAATCAGATCATCAGCATTTCCCAGGAGGAAGAGACGGTGGACGAGGAGCTGTCGCTGAATTCGCTGAGGGTGGAGAAACTGGACCGCAGGGTGGTGGAGAACTTCCTGAAGACCGGGCTGAAAGGAGAAGTGGGCCATTTTATCGACGAGTATATGGACAGCCTGGGGGCCAGGAACGTGCAGTCGCTGCTGTTCCGCCAGTATGTGACCATGGATATGTATTTTGCCGCGGTGGCCGTCCTGGAACAGCTGGGGTACGGGACGGAAGAACTGGTGAAAAGGTGCGGGGATTTCCAGAAGATGACGGCGGAACTTTCTACGGTGGAGCAGGCCAAGGAATACCTGGGGAAAATATTTGAGACGGTGGTGGATCTGAGGGAGAAGGCTTCGAACCAGAAATACCGCACGCTGCTCCAGGACGCCAGCCGTTATATCGAGCAGCATTACGACAACGAAGATATATCCCTGAACAGCGTAGCGGCCAGCGTGAACCTGAGCCCCAATCATTTCAGCACGATCTTCAGCCAGGAGATGGGGCAGACCTTTATCGAGTATCTGACTTCCGTGCGTATGGAGAAAGCCAAGGAGCTTTTGAGGAGCACGACGATGAAGACGGCGGAGATCGCCTACGCGGTGGGATACAAGGATCCTCATTATTTCAGTTACCTGTTTAAAAAGACGCAGGAATGCACGCCCAGAGAATTCCGGGCCGGCGTATAGGAGGGGAAGATGGGAGGGAAAAAGTCTTATTTAAAACAGCGGCTGAATATGCTCCTGCTGGTATGCCTGATCCCCCTGACAGTGATGATCGTCTATCTGCTTTTCCTGATGAACCGTTTTTCCGCCCAGTACGACGGCATCGTTACCAATATCACCGGGGCGAACGCCTATAACCTGACTTTTAAAGAAGATATGGATTATCTCATGTATATCATCGCGGTCAACGCGGAAAGGGCGGAGGAACTGGTAGATACGGAGAGGCCCTATCTGATGATCGACGAAGCCAGGGAGGATTTCGGTGAACTGTATGACCGCGCGGACGCGGACTATGCCCGGAACTGCCTGAACGGCATCCTGAAAAGTCTGAATTCCCTGGAAGACCGGGTGCGGGAGATCGAGGAGGACGCGCTGGTGAGCGGTTCCTATGACCGGAATATGGAACGCCTGGATATGAACATCCGGATCCTGACAGAGCTGATCCAGGACCAGATCCAGAGATATATCTATTATGAAGCGACCAACCTGCAGGCGCTGCGGGAAGAGATCCGCGCGGACGTGGTGACGGCGCTTCAGATGAGCGGGATCATGTACGCCTTTATCCTGGTGGGGGCGCTCCTGATCAGCCGCAAGATCACACAGGATATCACGCAGCCTATCCAGCGGCTGTGCGAGGTGACGCGGCAGGCCGGGAAGGGAGATTTTGCCGTGCGTGCCAGCGAAGACAGCAACAACGAGCTGGCCGTCCTGGGTTCCAGCTTCAACCGGATGGTGGAAGAGATCGGGAAACTGGTGGAAGATATCCGGGTGGAGCAGCTCAACCTGCGCGCCACCGAGCTTAAGCTGCTCCAGGCGCAGATCAATCCCCATTTCCTGTACAATACGCTGGACACGATCGTATGGCTGGCGGAAGCGGGAAAGAAGGAGGAAGTCGTGTGGATGGTATCGGCCCTGTCCAACTTTTTCCGCACGACGCTCAGCAAGGGAAGAGACTATATTACCGTGGAAGAAGAAGAATCCCATATCCGCAGCTATCTGGAGATCCAGCAGTTCCGCTACCGGGATATTCTCCAGTACGAGGTTCGGATACCGGAGCAGATCGGCGGTTTTATGATCCTGAAGCTGACGCTGCAGCCGCTGGTGGAAAACGCACTGTACCATGGAATCAAAAACAAGCGGGGTATGGGGCATATCCGCGTGACCGGCGAGCTGGACGGAGAGAAGCTGGTGTTCCGGGTGTGGGACGACGGGATCGGCATGAGCCCGGAACGGCTGGAACAGGTACGCCGGATGGTCCGGGGAGAGGACCAGTCGGAAGACCGGTCGTCAGGCTTCGGGCTCTTCAATGTGTGGCAGCGCCTTCAGCTGAACTACGGGGAAGGGTACGGCCTGGAGATCGACAGCGTATACGGGGAATGGACGGAATCCCGCGTGACGATTCCCGCCGTAATAAAATAAACTTTCTTCGGAAAAAAACCAACTTTTGTTCACAGTTTGTTCAAAAATTAGTAAAAAAACGTACTTATTCCCGAAAGAATTCGGTTTCCCGGAAGGGTAGATTGTTGTATTCTATATTCAGAGCCAGGAACGGCAAAAAAACAAACTACATAAGGGAGGGTTTTTCCAATGAAAAGAAAAATCGTAAGCGTATTAGTATGCGCGGCAATGGTAGCTACGATGGCAGTTGGATGCGGCAGCAGCTCTACCGACACCAGCTCTGACGCGGCGGCAACGACCGAGGATGCGGCAGCAGAAGAAGACGCGGCTGCTACTGAGGACGCAGCGGCTACTGACGATGCGGCGGCAGCAGACGGAGACGTGATCACCGTTGGTTTCGCACAGGTTGGACATGAGTCTGACTGGCGTACCGCTTCCACCCAGTCCTGCCAGGACGTGTTCTCCGCAGAGAACGGATACGATCTTCAGTTTGTAGACTGCGACAACGACTCCGCAGTACAGCTGGAAGCAGTTCGTGGATTCATCGAGCAGCAGGTTGACTATATCATCATCGACCCGATCGTTACCACCGGATGGGACATGGTTCTGACCGAGTGTGAAGATGCCGGCATTCCGGTTATCGTTATCGACCGTACGATTGAAGATTCTGATAAATATGTAGCATGGGTCGGCACAGACTCCAAGGCTGAAGGTCTTGCGGCAGGCGAATGGCTGAAAGCTTACGCAGAAGCAAAAGACATCAGCGAACTGAACATCCTGGTAATCGAAGGAACCACCGGCGCATCCGCACAGATCGGACGTACGGAAGGCTTCAACGAGATCGCTGAGAGAGAAGGATGGAACATCATTGATTCTCAGACCGGCGACTTCACTCAGGAAGGCGGCCAGACCGTTATGGAGTCTTACTGCAAATCCTATGAAGGACAGTTCAACGTAGTAGTTTGCCAGAACGACAACGAGGCGTTCGGCGCTATGGATGCTATGACCGCAGCAGGCGTTTCCTACGGTGTTGACGGCGATGTGATCCTGATCTCCTTCGACGGCTGCAGAGCTGCTCTGGAGTACGCTATGGACGGACAGATCAACGCGGTTATCGAGTGCAACCCGATGGCAGCTCCGATCGTAGAGGAAGTGATCCAGGCTCTGGAAGCTGGCGAGGAACCGGTAGCTGAGCAGTACGTACCGGGAAGCTACTTCACCGGAGACGATTCCGTTACTTCTATCGAGGTGAACGGCGAAGCGAAGGAAATGACCATCGTTACACCGGAGTTGCTTGAAACTCGTCCTTTCTAATCGTCAGTCATTGAAATCTGCAGGCAGCCCCTGCGGAAACATAAAGAATGGAACTGGAAATGGGGAGGCTCGTAAAATGGGTCTCCCCTTCTTAAACGAAAGGATATAAATATATGGACAATAATGTAGTATTGACCATGCGCGGCATTACGATGACCTTTCCCGGCGTCAAGGCCCTGGATGGCGTGGACTTTACTCTCCGTAAAGGTGAGATTCATGCGCTGATGGGAGAGAATGGTGCGGGAAAGTCCACGCTGATCAAATGTCTGACCGGTATTAATGCCTTTGAAGCCGGAGAGATCCATGTAGACGGCATTGATGGGCCGGTAGTGAATCATTCCACACTGGACGCGCAGAAGAAAGGTATTTCTACCGTGTACCAGGAAGTAAACCTCTGCCCCAATCTGAGTGTAGCAGAGAATCTGTTTATCGGACGTGAACCCAAAACAAAATTTGGAACCATTGACTGGAAATCCATGGTAAAGAAATCTGAGCAGATAGTAAAAGATCTGGACATGAACATTGACGTGACGCAGAATCTGGAAGAGTATTCCCTGGCGTTACAGCAGATGATCGCTATTGCCCGTGCCGTGGATATGGATTGTAAAGTGTTGATCCTTGACGAGCCTACCTCTTCGCTGGACGATCACGAAGTAGAAAAATTATTTAAACTGATGAATCAGTTGAAGGCGAAAGGCGTAGGTATTATTTTCGTTACTCATTTCCTGGAACAGGTGTACGCCGTATGCGACCGCATTACTGTGTTGAGAAACGGCCAGCTGGTAGGAGAGTATCCGATTGCGGACCTGCCGCGCGTAAAGCTTGTGGCAGCTATGATGGGTAAAGATTTCGATGATCTGGCAGCTATTAAGTCGGACGAATCTCCGGTATTTACGGATGATGATATTTTGATTGATGCACAGGGTATGAGCCATAAGGGAACGATCAAGCCGTTCGATCTTCAGATTCACAAAGGCGAAGTGGTCGGCCTGACCGGACTTCTGGGATCTGGTCGAAGCGAACTGGCCCGTGTTATTTACGGCGCAGATAAAAATCAGACCGGTACGTTGAAAGTAAAAGGAAAAGAAGCAAAGATCAACGCGCCGATCGATGCCATGAACCTGGGTATGGGTCTTCTCCCGGACGACCGGAAAGCAGAGGGTATCATTGGAGACCTGTCCGTGCGTGAGAATATCATTCTGGCTTTGCAGGCGAAAAGAGGCATTTTCAAACTGCTTCCGATGAAGGAACAGATTGAGCTGGCGGATAAATACATCGAAATGCTGCAGATCAAGACGGCAAGCCGTGAGACTTTGATCAAACAGCTTTCCGGAGGTAACCAGCAGAAAGTGATCCTGGCCAGATGGCTGGCAACAGATCCGGATTTCCTGATTCTGGACGAACCGACCCGTGGTATCGATGTGGGCACCAAGACAGAGATCCAGAAACTGGTGCTGAAACTGGCAAAAGAGGGCAAAGGCCTGATTTTTATCTCTTCCGAGATCGAAGAAATGCTCCGTACTTGTACCAAAATGGCTGTCCTGCGTGACGGACAGAAGGTTGGGGAGATCACAGAGAGCCTGACTCAGGAGAGCGTGATGAAGGCTATCGCAGGAGGTGGCGCAGATGAGTAAGATAAAAAAGATTACAGGGATGCGGTTATTCCTCCCGATTTTCTGTATGATACTGGTTATGGCGGTCAATATCCTCTATGATGTGGCTTCCGGTAATTTTGCGTTAAACTTTTTCACGATTTCTGTCCGGAACGGAGTCCTGTACGGACGTCTGATCGATATTTTGAACCGAGGCAGTGAAATCGCAATCCTGGCAATCGGTATGACGCTGGTGGTGTCCGCATCGGCAGGTACAGATATTTCTGTGGGATCTGTTATGTCTCTGGCAGCTTCTTTCTGCTGTATGTTGCTGGCCGGGTACGGAGTATCCTCTACGAATGATCTGGCAGTGCCGCTGCTGGTGGGCGTCCTGGGCGGAGTCCTGTTGGCATGTGTCTGCGGCGCTTTCAATGGTTTTCTGGTGGCATACCTGAATGTTCAGCCAATGGTTGCGACCCTGATTTTGTATTCGGCAGCGCGTGCAATCGGACTTCTGCTCTGCAATAACCTGATAGTATATGTCCGTGAGGATTCCTTCAAGATGATTGGAGGATATCTGGGCTTTATTCCGACCCCTATTGTTATCGCAGCAGTATGCATCCTGATTGTGGCTGTGATTTTGAAAAAAACGGCTCTGGGGCTTTACATTCAGAGCGTAGGTATCAATAAGAAGGCTTCCCGTATTGCAGGCCTGAATTCTTCCAGAATCATTTTCCTTTGCTACGTGGTATGCGGCCTGGTGGCAGGTATAGCCGGCATTGTTGCATCTTCCCGTATCAGTTCGGCAGATTCCAATAATATCGGTCTGAACTACGAACTGGATGCAATCCTTTCTGTAGCGCTGGGCGGCAACAGTCTGGGCGGCGGTAAATTCAATCTTGCCGGATCTATTATCGGTGCCTATACCATTCAGGCAATTACAACAACTTTGTACGCATTGGGCGTGTCTTCCGATGTAGCTCCGGTGTATAAAGCCATCATCGTTATCATTATTGTAACGATTCAGGCACCGCCGTTCAAAGCATACATGAAGAAGAGATCCGCTAAAAAAGCACTTGCGAAAGGAGGCGCAGCAGCATGAAAAAGAAAAAGATAAACAGCAATACATTGCTTCTGCTGATCACCATTGCGCTTTTCTTTGTGATGTACATAGCCGGATGTATTATATATGCAGACAAAGGGTTTACTCACTTACAGACATTCCTGAATGTTTTGATCAACAATGCAGGTTTGCTCTGTGTGGCCTGCGGCATGACCTGCGTCATGCTGACTGGCGGTATTGATATTTCTGTGGGCTCCCTGATCGCTATGGACTGTATGTTCCTGGCGGTTGGAATGGAGAGGTGGGGCATGAGCGCTCCTCTGCTGTGCGTCCTTGTTCTGGTGATTGGCCTTATATTTGGCGCGGTGCAGGGATTCTGTATAGGCTATCTGGAAATTCAGCCGTTCATCGTCACCATGGCCGGTATGTTTTTTGCCAGAGGTATGACGGCAGTAATCAGTACAGATCAGGTATCCATCAGCACAAATCAGTTTTTTGTAAATCTTGCGAATATGAAGCTTGAAATCCCATTTGGCGGGTACGTCAATAATAAAGGCGTTCTTCAGGTGCCGTTTCTTCGGATTTCAGTGGTAATTGCGATTCTGGTACTGATTGTGATCTTCCTGATGCTTCGCTATACAAAATTCGGCCGCAGTCTGTATGCGGTAGGCGGAAATGAACAGTCCGCTACTATGATGGGTCTGGACGTGAAAAAGACGAAGCTGAAAGCGTACATGCTTTCCTCCTTCCTGTGTTCTATCGGCGGTATCTGCTACTGTATGAATACCATGTCCGGAAGTGTGCAGCAGGCTCTCGGTCTGGAAATGGATGCGATCTCTTCCGCAGTTATCGGCGGCACGCTGCTGACCGGCGGTGTGGGTAATGTGATCGGTTCCTTCTTCGGCGTGCTGATCAATGGTACGATCTCTACCTTGGTAAAAACGAATGGAAAACTTCTGAGTTCCTGGTCCAGTATTGCCGTAGCGGCTTTGCTCTGTGTCTTCATTGTATTGCAGAGTATTCTGGCGAAGGTCAAGGAGAGCAAAAAATAAGCGTCTTGAGAACCTGAATAATCCGTATGAAATCTGTAAAAGGGTTTCATACGGATTTTTTATATATGGGTCGGGTAGACCCAGTTGAGTACGTTGGAGTTTCTCAACAGAGAAACGGAAACGTGCGAAATATAATCC
>CALWDO010000053.1 GCA_944376715.1 uncultured Lachnoclostridium sp.
ATAGCTCAATGGTAGAGCACTCGGCTGTTAACCGAGTTGTTGTAGGTTCGAGCCCTACTCGGGGAGTTTCTTAATTAAATACGGCGACATGGCCAAGTGGTAAGGCAAAGGTCTGCAACACCTATATCACCAGTTCGAATCTGGTTGTCGCCTCTTTAGAACCCGAGAGCGTGCTTTCGGGTTTTATGCTGTCTGAAAATATTTGCCGGAAACAAAAGTATCTATTTTGTTTCCGGTATTTTTTATAAAATAGAAAATGCAAACAAAACTTTAACATTTGAGTGATAAGATTTGATAAAAGAATCAGGAGGCATGTTATGTTTAAGATATTGCTGGTGGAAGACGACCGGGAACTGAATAAAACGGTATGTGCTTATCTGGAGCAGAACGGATATGAAGCCGTAGGCTGCCTGAGCGCGGGAGAGGCATATGATGCCATGTACGGCGGAACCCTGTTTGACCTGATTATTTCAGATATTATGATGCCGGACGTGGACGGATTTGAGTTCGCCAGAACCGTGCGGGAACAGAATCAGGAGATCCCGATTCTGTTTATGACGGCGCGGGACGATTTCGCTTCTAAACAAAGGGGATTTCGCTCCGGCATTGACGACTATATGGTGAAGCCTGTGGATCTGGACGAGATGCTGCTCAGGATCGAAGCATTGCTGCGTAGGGCAAAGATTGCCGTAAGCAAGAAATTGACGGTAGGGGACCTGTTTTTAGACGCGGAAGAGCATACCGCCTATCTGAGAGGAGAGGAAGTTTTGCTGACGGTCCGGGAGTTTAACCTGATCTATAAGCTGCTGTCTTATCCGAAAAAAACATTCACCAGATCCCAGCTTATGGATGAATTCTGGGACAGCGCTTCTTCTTCCGGACCGCGAACCGTGGATGTGTATATGACAAAACTGCGGGATAAATTTTCGGACTGTGATGATTTTAAAATCGTTACGGTACATGGCCTGGGATATAAGGCGGTATTGAAATGAAAAAGAAATGGTTATTCGCGCTGCGCCAATATTTTGCGTTCTTCATTTTGATGGATTTTGTCATCACCTGTTGTATGCTGCTTTTTTTGAATACATTGACGAGAGTAACGGGGATTGAGCTTACAGAAGAGAAGATATCGTATGCGGCACAGATCACGTTTGTAAATATCCTGTTTCTGAGCCTGTTGTGTACAATTATTGACGGACTGAGACGCAAGCTTACAGTGGAACGTCCTGTACAAAGGATCCTGAAAGCCGCCGAGCAGATTATGGAGGGCGATTTTTCGGTGCGGATCCGGCCGCTCTATGGGCCGGACAGTGACAATGAGTTTGATGTGATCGCCGATTATTTCAATAAAATGGCGCAGGAACTGTCCGGAACAGAAACTCTGCGGATGGATTTTATAGCTAATGTATCCCATGAATTAAAGACGCCTCTGGCAGTGATCCAGAATTACGGCACCATGCTCCAAAAGCCGGGACTTTCAGAAGAAAAACGGGTAGAGTACGCCGGCGCAGTGACTGACGCGGCGCGCAGGCTGGCAAGTCTGATCACCAATATATTGAAATTAAACAAACTGGAAAATCAGCAGATCTATCCGGTGGCAGAGACCTACGATCTGGGAGAACAGCTCTGCGAATGTCTGCTGTCCTTTGAAAGCACATGGGAAGAGAAAAACCTGGAGATTGACACAGACATAGAAGAAGGCGTTATGGTGGACATGGATGCGGAACTGCTCAGTCTGGTCTGGAATAATCTGTTCTCCAATGCCATGAAATTCACCGAAGCAGGGGGTATGGTAACGCTTTCTTTGAAATCGGAAGGGGAAGACGCGGTTGTACAGGTGTCGGACACCGGCTGCGGGATCGCTCCGGAAGTAGGGGCACATATCTTTGAGAAATTTTATCAGGGAGATACGTCGCACGCTTCCCAGGGAAACGGACTGGGGCTGGCGCTGGTGAAGCGGGTCGTAGACATCATCGGCGGAGATATCTCCGTCAGCAGCCAGGTAGGAAAAGGCAGTACTTTTACGGTGAAGCTGCGAAAGAAAGGAAAATCATAATGGAAAATAAAGAAGAAACTTTTGAATACACATATTCAGCAAAACAGCAGCAGGAAATAGAGAATATCCGGAAAAAATATTTACCGAAAGAAGAAGATAAAATGGAGCAGCTGCGGAGACTGGATCGGAGCGCCACGAAAAAGGGAACTGTGGTATCGATTATTCTGGGAACCGTGAGCGCCCTGATTCTGGGAGTGGGTATGTGCTGCACTATGGTCTGGTCGGAAACCTTATTTATACCCGGAATTATCGTAGGTATTATCGGAATCGCCGGAGTCGCCGCCGCATATCCGGTATATCTTTCAATCACGCGAAAGGAACGCGAAAAACTGGCTCCGCAGATCCTGAAGCTGACGGAGGAACTGTCGAAGCAGCAAAAATAGATATTGACGCATAAATGTTGATATGATATCATTTTGATATCATATCAGGAGGCGTAAATATGCAGGAAAAGATTTTGAAAAATAAGAAAAACGGAATGGCGATGCTGATTTTGTGGCTGCTGGTGTACGCGGCGGCTCTGGCGGGTACCATTTTCAGCGCAGTTATGGTGGACAATGACGGAGGAGCCGGATTTATTGCATTGATGGTGATCTGTATCATCTGGCTGGCAGTGGGCTGGCTGCCATTTCTGGGCCTGAAGATTCTGAAACCGCAGGAAGCTCTGGTGCTGACTCTTTTCGGTAAATATGTAGGAACGCTGAAAGAAGAAGGCTTTTACTATGTGAATCCGTTTTGCTCGGCAGTCAACCCGGCAGCAAAGACCAGACTGAACCAGAGCGGCGATGTTAATACAGGAACCGCAGTGCTTCAGGCAGGACAAGTGGTCGCCGCGGAGGCGTCCGGAAAGAAGATCTCCCTGAAGATCATGACCCTGAATAATAACCGGCAGAAGATTAACGACTGTCTGGGAAATCCGGTGGAGATCGGAATCGCGGTGATGTGGCGTGTGGTTGACACGGCGAAGGCGGTCTTCAGCGTAGACAATTATAAAGAATATTTATCTTTGCAGTGCGACAGCGCGCTCAGAAATATTGTCCGTATCTATCCCTATGATACGGCGCCCGATGTGGATACCACAGGAGACGGGATCGCCGACGAGGGCAGCTTAAGAGGTTCCAGCGAGGTGGTGGCGGCCAGGATCCGGGATGAGATTCAGCAGAAGGTGGCAGGCGCCGGACTGGAGATTCTGGAAGCCAGAATCACTTATCTGGCATACGCGCCGGAAATCGCCGCGGTGATGTTGCAGAGACAGCAGGCATCTGCTATCATAGATGCAAGGAAAATGATCGTGGACGGAGCGGTAGGTATGGTAGAGCTTGCGCTGGAGCGCCTGAATGAAAAAAATGTGGTGACGCTGGATGAGGAAAGAAAGGCGGCGATGGTCTCCAATCTCCTGGTAGTATTGTGCGGCAATCACGATGCTCAGCCGGTCGTCAATTCGGGAAGCCTGTACTAAGATGGCAGATTCCCCGAAGAAACAGATTCCGCTTCGCCTTTCCGAAAAATTGTACCGGGACATTGCCGCCTGGGCGGAGGATGATTTCCGTTCGGTCAACGGGCAGATCGAATACCTGCTGACAGAATGTGTGCGGCAGAGGAAAAAGAATGGGAAGTATGTCTCGGAAGAACTGGATAAACCGCTGGACATACATATTGAGTGATCAGCTTGGCAGAAAGGGAAGAATCTTAAGGCATGAAGATCTGGGTGTCTCCGGACGGAGAAAAAAACAGATACAGGGGCGGTGCCGCTTGGAAAGCAGCAGGCATTGCAGTTATGATGATGGCGCTGACAGTGGTTACTGTCGCGCTGTCTTTTTTCCTGCCCGTTTCTTTGGGAATATCCAGAGAACAGATTCTTATGACAGGATGTATCCTGACGGTTCTTCTCGGAGTCTGGCTGTCAGCCTGGCTGGGAAACCGGGTTCTGCGGGACGCGCAGATCTTTTTCGCCGATGACGACGGACGCCTGTATGTTTTGGACGCGCGTCTGTTCGTACAGTATAGACGGGGCTTTCCGGGCTTCGCGCAGATGGACCGGGATATGCGGAAGGAAAAAGAAACAATCCTGCAGCAGATGAGAAAAGAACATCTGATGCCGGCCAGGGCAGCGGAGATACTGAAAGTGGACAGTATCCGGGAACGAAGCCGGAATTACTCGCTGGTCTGCCGGGTAAAATACGGTCACGGGAGCATGGGGAGACGTACTTATCTCCTGGCAAAAGGCTATGAAGATGAGCGGGGACTTTTGTGGGAACTGGAACGGAGAAAGTCCTGGCAGCCGGCGCTGGAAATGAGAAAAGATCGCACATCCGTGTTTATTCTGCTCAGTACGCTGCTTTTCGCAGTGTGTACCGGCATCTGCATCCTGAGCCATCCGTCGGTGGCATGTTTGCCGCAGACTATTTATTTTCCATGTCTGGGGATGGATTTTGTCTTTGTCTGGTTATTGATATATCTAATCGTAAAGCGGCGGCGCGGGGAGTAGTGAGACGCTGGATGAGGAGAGAAAGACGACGATGGTCTCCAATCGCCAATCCACGAAAGCTGATGCGACAATGCTGAAGTTGCTGATACATAACATTGATAAAATAGGGATCGTTAATAAACGTTTTTTGTGGATTAAATACGTATTTTCATCATCCATATCAGTATATTTAAAAAATAGTTCGTTGCTATTTTTAGAAAAAACGATTATACTATTAATGAGAAAAGATGAAAGGAGTAGATGCACATGGCAACACAGAGTATTAAAAAGAACATTGTAATCCATGACAAAGACTCCGCTAGCGCTTTTGTGGAGGCACTGGAAAAGGCCGCAGCCATTGCGACGAAACCTGTTTCCCGTAACTATAGCGTAAAGGAATTAAAAGGAACTGAAAATATCAAAGCTTTTTTCGGAGATAAACTATAATGGATTATATAGAGCTGAATCTTTTAGAAATGCTCGACACATACGGAGAGGATAAGTTGCAGTCTATCCTCTCCCGTTTCATATGTCCCCAAAATATAGATGTGGAAAATTTTATACAGTCAAAGGCTATTGGCTTTGCCCAACAGCGGCTTGCAATGACCTATCTTGTTTTTTCTGATGAAGAATCTCCTGATTTCGTTGGCTATTTTACACTGGCAAATAAGTTTGTTTCTATTAATGGGAACGCACTAAGCAAAACTCTCCAGAAGCGTATAGGTAAATTTTCGCAATATGACGAAGAACTTGACCGTTTTCTGGTGTCTATGCCTTTGATCGCACAGCTCGGCAGAAATTTTAATCCCGCCTTGTCTGCCTCTATATCCGGACAAGAATTATTATCTATTGCCTGCACTAAAGTCCAGGAAGCTCAGTTTATTATCGGAGGAAAAGCCGTTTACATAGAATGTGCCAGTAATCCAAAGTTATATGACTTTTACTCTGCTTCCCAATTTGTCCAGTTTGGTCAAAGAGAAAGAGATACAGATGAAATTGCGGAAAGTCCGATATTGGTACAGATGCTGAAATATTTCAGAGACTAGAAAAGAGGAAGATGTCTGCTCTCACTAAACAAAACATCTTCCTCTTTTTAATTTTCTTCTTCGTTCCATTTCTTCTTCCGGCACCATCCGCAGCACAGGCTTCCCGCTCTTTCTGGCAAGATCAATAAAATCGCCCAGGACTGCCGGATGGGAGATATATGGGATTACAAAAATCCTTTCTAGAAAAATGGGGCATATTGATTTGTGTATGGTCTCATGATAAGATAAATAAGGTTCTTCCGGGAAGAACTGCCTCTAACGTAATGAATTGAAGGTTGCCTGAGAGATGAAGTTTTTAAAAAAAGACAGTGATTTTATAAAAATATTATCAAATACGGCGTGGATGGTATTTGACAAAGTGTTTCTGCTGGTGCTGAGCCTGTTTGTCTCCGTAAAGATCGCCAATCATTACGGAGCGCTGGGCTATGGTTCTTATCAGTATGCGGTCAGTATCGTGGCCGTTTTTGAGATCCTTACCACATTTGTGGACGGCCGGGTGGTAAAGAAAAAATATCTGGACCATGACCCGGAGAGCGTGGTGCTGACGGGGACTGTGGCGCGGATCCTGCTTTCTGTATTCTCTATCTTAATGGGAATCATTTTTATCCTGATTTATCAGGACGGACCGGAATTTACCGTGATCTTTATGCTGCTTCTGGTCAATATGGCGCTGGGCAGCATCAAGTTCGGCATGGCGAACCGTTTTGAGTATCTGATGAAGTCCAAAAAAGTGGTGATCGCGTCCGACCTGGCGGCATTGACCGCGTCGGTACTTCAGCTGATCGCGGTGCAGTATTCCTGGCCGCTTACTGCGCTGGCGCTGATTGCGCTTACCTCGACGCTGATCAGCTTTTTTATCATCTGGATACAGTATAAAGCAGAGTTTGGCCGTTTAAAGCCGGAGCTTCTGGACAAAGATCTGTTAAAGCACATGCTGAAAGAAAGCTTTCCTCTGGGCATAGCCGGTTCCTGCGGCGTCATATATACCCGGTGCGACAGCATCATGCTGGGAGCCATGATGACTTCCGCGGAGGTGGGGATCTATTCCATCTCTGTCAGCCTGATCAATATTGTGCAGATCGCCATCGCGCCGATCCGAGAATCGGTATTTCCCATGCTGCTGCATCTGTACGACTCCGACCGGAAGCAGTATGCGGAGCGGTATATACAGATTTCCAGCATCCTGACCTGGGTCTATATCGTGGGCGTGGCGTTTTCCTTTGTGATACTGCCCTACGCGTTTCAGTTTCTGAATGAAGAATACGCGCAGGCATTTCCGGTATACCGTCTCCATGTGCTGGGTACCTTTTTTATGTATAACGCGGCTCTCCGCGCCGGGCATTTCACGGTGATTAACCGGAGCAGCATCCTGACCTGGTCGCAGATCGTCAGTGTGGTAGCCAATGTGGTGATGAATTTCTTCATGATCCAGATCTGGGGCATGTACGGAGCTGCTCTGGCAACGGTGATCACACAGGCGGCGTCGTTGATGTTCATCAACCTGTTCTTCCAGAAAGAAGGGCGGGAAGTGTTTATATGGCAGGTGAAGGCTTTGAATCCGGTCTACATTTTCAGATTCCTGAGATCAGTCAGATAAGATTGGCGGAGGAAAAATGATTCGAGTATTCTGCATGAATGTAAACGACAAAGATTTTCTGGACAGCGCCTGGACGCCGTATTTATCGGAAGAGAGAAAGAAAGCGGCGGCGCGGCGCAGGCAGGCGGATGCCAGGCAGCAGTATCTGGGGGCGGAGGCGCTTGTGAACCGCGCTCTGGAGATTGTCGGAGCGGATGTGGGACTGCCGGCGCATTTTGTCAGGACTCCGTACGGCAAGCCGTATCTGGATACACAGTGCGGGCTTTTCGTAAACTGGTCCCATTCCGGAGCATATGCAGTCTGCGCCGTATCGGATCTGGATGTGGGAATTGACATTCAGGAGATGTCAAAAACTCCGGGCGAAAGACTGATACGCAGGCTCCTGCGCCCTTCGGAATATAAAGAGTGGGAGCAGGAACCCCGGAAGAAACAGACGGAAACATTTTATCGTTATTGGGCCGCAAAAGAGAGTTTCCTGAAGATGAAAGGGACCGGATTTTATGCGCCGCTGGATTCCTTTGCGGTTCAGCTTCGGGGAGACAGGGCATATGTCCTGGAGCTGGAAGGAAAAGAACAATATGTCTGTCGGCTTTTACCGTTCAAAGATCCGGGATATCTGGCGGCGGTATGCGGAGTGGATAAGGAGACGGTTCCTAAGATAGAGTACCTGTAAGGAGGGATTTCGGTGGAAGAGAAATTGAAAATTTTAAAACAGTGGGTAGATGAGAGCACGCGCATGGTGTTTTTCGGGGGAGCAGGCGTTTCCACCGAGAGCGGGATACCGGATTTCCGGAGCGTAGACGGCCTTTACCATCAACAGTACGATTATCCGCCGGAGACGATCCTGAGCCATACATTTTATATGCAGAAACCGGAAGAATTTTACCGGTTTTACCGGGCGAAGATGCTGGCTCCGGACGCGAAGCCCAACGCCGCCCATCGGAAGCTGGCCCAGTGGGAACAAGAGGGAAAACTGAGCGCGGTGGTGACACAGAATATAGACGGACTGCATCAGGCGGCGGGCAGCCGGTGCGTATATGAGCTTCATGGCTCCGTGTACAGAAATCATTGCCGGAAATGCGGCGCGTTTTATGATCTTGACTACATGCTGCGCACAACGGGCATCCCCCGCTGCGAAAAATGCGGAGGGATCATCAAACCGGATGTGGTGCTGTATGAGGAAGGACTGGATCAGGCCACACTGAACGGCGCCGTCAGGGCGATCCGGAATGCGGATCTGCTGATCGTGGGGGGTACGTCCCTGACGGTCTACCCGGCGGCAGGGCTGATAGACTATTATGACGGAGACCGTCTGGTGTTGATCAACAGATCTGTGACGCCCATGGATTCCAGGGCGGATTTATTGATTCAGGGAAGCATCGGAGAGATCTTCAGTCAGCTGTAGATGGGAGGAGCGTATGGAATATCAGGTAGGGGACATTGTAAAACTGAAAAAACCGCATCCCTGCGGAAGCCAGGAATGGGAGATCCTGAGGGTAGGAGCGGACTTCCGTCTGAAGTGCCTGGGATGTGGACATCAGGTTATGATATCGAGAAAATTAGTGGAAAAGAATACCCGGGGAATCCGAAAAAAAGCTTGAAAATTCAAGAAAATTATGTTATAGTTGTTTCTCGTGATATATTATGGCTCCACAGGAGCGACATTCCTTGCGCATCAATTACAAGAGGTGCGCCAGAGACCAAAAGGAGGAAAAAGCATGAACAAATACGAACTTGCACTTGTTGTGAATGCAAAAATCGAAGATGACGAAAGAGCAGCGGCCGTAGAGAAAGCGAAAGAGATTATCACTCGTTTTGGCGGCGTTGTGACGGAAGTGGAAGATGCGGGCAAGAAGAGACTCGCATATGAGATCCAGCATATGAAAGAAGGATTTTACTACTTCATCCAGTTCGATGCTCCGTCTACCTGCCCGGCAGAAGTAGAGAGACGCGTACGTATTCTGGATAATGTCATCCGCTATTTGTGTGTTCGCAAAGACGCATAAGAAGAGCATATAAGAGGTGATTGTTAATGAATAAAGTAATCTTGATGGGACGTTTGACCAGAGATCCGGAAATCCGTTATTCCAGCGGAGAGACTGCAACGGCGGTTGCCAGATTTACACTGGCGGTAGACCGCAGATTTGCCAGAAGAGACGGCGACCAGACGGCTGATTTTATCGGCTGCGTAGCGTTTGGCAGGAATGCAGAGTTTATTGAGAAATATTTCCGCCAGGGAATGCGCGTGACGATCTGCGGACGTATCCAGACCGGCAGCTATACGAACCGCGACGGACAGAAAGTATATACCACAGACGTGGTAGTAGAGGAGCAGGAGTTCGCAGAGAGCAAGGCTGCTTCCGAGGCGAACCGGAACGCGGGCGGATACCAGAGCGCGCCGGCACCGAGTCCGGCTTCAGCAGTAGGCGACGGTTTCATGAACATTCCGGATGGAATCGATGAGGAATTACCATTCAATTAACAATCGGGATTGATAAAGATTTGTGAGAAGGAGGAACCATCATGGCTTACACGAAAAATGAAAAAGGCGATGCTCCGAAGATGAGAAGGGGCGGACGCAGAAGAAAAAAAGTATGTGTATTCTGCGGCAAAGAGAACAATGAGATCGATTACAAAGATGTAAATAAATTAAAAAGATACGTTTCCGAGAGAGGAAAGATCCTTCCGAGAAGAATCACCGGAAACTGCGCAAAGCATCAGAGAGCTCTGACTGTGGCTATCAAGAGAGCAAGACACATCGCGCTGATGCCGTACATCGCAGAATAAGAACAACTTTTTGGGCACCGCTGCTATCCTGGGCGGTGCCCGTTTTTCATCTTAAACCTTGTCCCCCTGTATATAAAATGGTATAATGTACAAATAAGCAATGAGCAGTGCGGTAGACGGAAAAACGAGACGCGCCATGCTTGCATGGCAGCGGCTGGTTTTGACGGATGCCATAGGGCGAAGCCCGTGAGCGAGACGGAGCGGAGCGGAGTCGAGCGCGCACTGCGGAGTAGAACTCAGGCAGTGCGGGACGGAAAGTCAGACGCGCCATGCTTGCATGGCAGCGGCTGGTTTTGACGGATGCCATAGGGCGAAGCCCGTGAGCGAGACGGAGCGGAGCGAAGTCGAGCGCGCACTGCGGAGTAGAACTCAGGCAGTGCGGGACGGAAAGTCAGACGCGCCATGCTTGCACTGCGGAGTAAATCACGGATAAGGAAAGTGCTATGAATAAAAAGGCAGATTTGAAAGGACCTCTCCGGTTATATATGCGCTGGCCGTTTTACCTGACCGTCCTGTTGATCGGTATGTGTGTCGCCGTATATTTGATGAACCCGGCGGCCGGGGTAGTGGCGGCTTTTTTTGTGACGGCGTATGCGGCGATAGCAGGCACGCTGTATCTGCGCAACCGGTCGGCTATTTACAAAGAGATGGTATCGTTCGCCACACAGTATGGGCAGATTCAGAAGACTTTGTTGAAGGATCTGGCGATTCCTTATGCCCTGATAGGAACCGACGGCAAGCTGATCTGGATGAATCAGGAATTTATGAATATCACGGAAAAAGGACGCAGATATAACCGCAGCATCAATACCATTTTTCCGGAACTGAACCGGGGAGTATTTCCTTCCGTGGAGATCCCGGATGTATCCGTGGATGTTCAGTACGGGGAATCAGATTACCGGGCGGAGATGAAGCTGATCTCGGTAGACTATACGCTGGAAGGGCAGGAACTGATAGAGGACGCAATAGACCGTATGATCGCGGTTTATTTGTTTGACACGACAGAGATCAACCGCTGTATCCGTGAGAACCGGGAGCAGCGTATGGTGGCAGGGCTGGTCTATATTGATAACTATGATGAAGCGCTGGAGAATGTGGAGGACGTCCGCACTTCCTTGCTGGTGGCTCTGATCGAGCGTAAGATCAATAAATATTTCAATGCTTACGACGGCATCGTTCGGAAGCTGGAGAAGGACCGTTTCTTCGTGGTTATGCAGGAAAAAGCGCTGGAACAGATCCGGGAGAACAAGTTTGATCTGCTGCAGGATATTAAGACGGTAAATATCGGCAATGAGATGGCGATAACCTTAAGCATCAGTATCGGATCCGGCGGCAATACCTATATGGACTGCATGGAGTATGCCCGCAGCGCCATGGATCTGGCCCTGGCCAGAGGCGGCGACCAGGCGGTGGTAAAGACGAAAGATCAGATCACTTACTACGGCGGCAAGACTCAGCAGGTGGAAAAGAGCACCAGAGTCAAGGCAAGGGTCAAAGCGCAGGCATTCCGGGAGATCGTGGAGACGAAAGATAAAGTCGTAGTTATGGGACACCAGATGACAGATGTGGACTCTTTTGGTGCCGCGGTCGGTATCTACCGGGCGGCAAAGACACTGAATAAAAGAGCTCATATTGTGGTCAACGATGTGACGACTTCCGTGCGTCCCATGCTGGATGTATTTCTGGAAGCCAATAATTCCGAGCAGGGCATTGTCATAAACAGCAGCCAGGCGAAGGAAGTCGTGGATCGGAATACGGTGGTGGTTGTTGTGGATACCAACCGTCCCAGCTATACGGAGTGTGAGGATATCCTGCGTATGACGCCTACCGTAGTGGTCTTTGACCATCACCGCAGGGGTAATGAGATCATCAGCCATGCGGTGCTCTCTTATATTGAACCCAATGCTTCCTCTGCCTGTGAGATGGTGGCGGAGATCCTTCAGTATTTTGCGGACAATATCCGGCTGAAGGGCGGAGAAGCGGACTGTATCTATGCGGGCATGATTATCGATACGGATAATTTCCTGACGAAAACCGGCGTGCGTACCTTTGAAGCGGCGGCGTTCCTGCGCAGGTGCGGCGCGGATGTGACCAGGGTGCGCAAATTATTCCGAAGCGATATGGCGGAATATAAAGCAAAGGCGGAGACCGTGCGCCATGCGGAAGTATACCGGGGATTTGCCCTGTCAGTCTGCCCAAGCAAAGGGCTGACCAGCCCCACGATCGTAGGAGCGCAGGCGGCCAATGAACTTTTGGATATCAGAGGAGTAAGAGCGTCCATCGTTCTTACCGAGTATAATGGAAAGATTTATGTCAGCGCCCGGTCCATCGACGAAGTCAATGTGCAGGTGATTATGGAGAAGATGGGCGGCGGCGGTCACCTGAATATGGCAGGAGTACAGCTGGAGTGTTCGCTGGATGAGGCCATGAAGCAGGTGAGAGAGACATTGGACAGCATGTTTGCAGAAGGAGATTTGTGATGAAGGTTATATTATTGGAAGATGTAAAATCCCTGGGGAAAAAGGGACAGATTGTAGATGTGAGCGACGGATACGCCAGAAATTTTATCCTGGCTAAAAAACTCGGCCTGGAGGCTACCTCCAAGAACCTGAACGACCTGAAACTGAAAAAGGCGCATGAGGACAAGCTGGCGGCGCAGAGACTGCAGGAGGCAAAGGACTTTGCAGCGAAGCTGGAAGGGCTTCAGGTGACGCTGAAGATCAAAGCCGGAGAAGGCGGAAAACTGTTCGGTTCTATCTCTTCCAAAGAGATTGCAGAGGCGGCGGGAGAACAGCTTGGCCTGGAGATCGACAAGAAAAAACTGGTGCTTCCCAATCCGATCAAGGCGATCGGCACGACCATGGTACCGGTGAAGCTGCATCCCCAGGTGACGGGCGAATTGAAAGTGATCGTGCAGGAAGCATAGACGGGAGAGACGTAAGATGGAAGAAGCGCTGATCAAGCGTGTCATGCCCCATGACGAGGAGGCGGAAAGTTCTGTCATCGGTGCCATGCTTCTGGATAATGAAGCGATTATGGTCGCCTCGGAGATGATCACAGGCGAGGATTTTTATCAGAAACAGATGGGGTTAGTCTATGACACCATGGTGGAGCTGTATAATGCCGGAAAACCTGTGGAACCGGTCATCCTCCACACCAGTCTCCGCGAGAAGGGGATTCCCGAGGAGATGTGCGGAGTGGATCAGATTCTGCGCTGGATGGATCAGGTGACAACCTCCGCAA
This sequence comes from uncultured Lachnoclostridium sp., assembly GCA_944376715.1. Classification (GTDB taxonomy): domain Bacteria; phylum Bacillota; class Clostridia; order Lachnospirales; family Lachnospiraceae; genus Hominiventricola. The sequence continues at coordinate 13,197 of CALWDO010000053.1, forward strand.
ACATCAAATATTACGCGGAGATTGTAGCAGAAAAATCGGTGGCAAGGCGTTCGATCCGGATGTTGGAGGAGAACGCCAATACTTTATATATGGGTTCCGAGAAGCTGGAGGATACTCTGGCAGATCTGGAAAAGAAGGTCTTTGACCTGGCTCAGAGAGGCAACGGAAGCGAGTTCGTACCGATCCGCCAGGTCGTGATCAATGTCATGAAGAAGATTGACACGGCATCCAAGACCAGAGGACGTGTGACCGGCCTGGAGACGGGATTCATGGATCTGGATTACAAAACCTCCGGTCTGCAGCCTTCGGATCTGATCCTTGTGGCTGCGCGTCCGTCCATGGGCAAGACGGCGTTCGTGCTGAACATTGCCCAGCATATGGCGTTCAAAAAGAATCTTCCGGTGGCGATCTTCAGCCTGGAGATGTCCAAGGAACAGCTGGTGAACCGTCTGCTGTCTTTGGAATCCCACGTGGACGCCCAGAAGATCCGTACCGGACGGCTGACGGATGAGGAATGGATGAATCTGGTGGAGGGATCCGCCAACATTGCCAATTCCAAGCTGGTGATTGATGATACGCCGGGCATTTCGCTGCCGGTGCTTCGTTCCAAGTGCAGGAAACTGAAGATGGAGCAGGACATTCAAATTGTAATCATCGACTACCTGCAGTTGATGAGCGGTACAAATAACAGCAACGCGGCGTCCCGGCAGCAGGAGATCTCTGATATCTCCAGAGGGCTGAAGGCGCTGGCCAGAGAGCTGAATGTGCCGGTGGTAGCGCTGTCCCAGCTCAGCCGTGCGGTGGAGCAGAGGCCGGATCACCGTCCTATGCTTTCCGACCTGAGAGAGTCTGGGGCCATCGAGCAGGATGCGGATGTGGTTATGTTCCTCTACCGTGAGGGATATTATAACCGGGATCTGTCCGAGGCGGAGCAGAGAGTGGCGGAAGTAATCGTCGCAAAACAGAGAAACGGCCCCATCGGTACGGTGAACCTGTTGTGGATCCCGGAGCTGACCAAGTTCAGCGACATGGATCGGAGTCCTGCATAGAGAGGATGATACAGAGAGCATGATGACAGAATATAAGATCATGGACGGAGATCGGGAGATCCCCGTCCGTGTTATTTACTCCGGAAGGCGGAGCATGGGGCTGGAGATCCGGTCGGAGGGAGAAGTGCTCGCACGTATGCCGCAGCGCGTCCCGGATGGAGAAGTGAGAAAATTTATCGAAAAACACAGGGGATGGATCCTGGAGAAGCTCACGGCGCGGAAACGGCAGGAAGAAGACAGGGCCACGACCGGAGCAACGCCGGTATCCCGTCTGACGGATGAGGAAGTGGACAGGATCAAGACCAGGATTACGGAAAGAGTCGTTTATTATGCAAAAAAGATGGGCGTGACCTTCGGACGAATCACGATCCGCAACCAGAAAACCCGCTGGGGAAGCTGCAGTGCAAAGGGAAATCTGAATTTTAACTATCAGCTTTACTATCTGCCGGATGCACTGCTGGACTATGTGGTGGTGCATGAGTTATCTCACCGCAGACATATGAATCATTCGGCAGAATTCTGGCGGGAAGTGGAGCGGTGGTATCCGGGATACCGGGAAGCGCGGAGACAGCTGAGAGAGATCCGGCTGGAAACGTAAAAAAAGATTTTCCACTTGTATATTGCAGTCATTTATATTAAAATATGTGGAGAACCAGCGAGAGCGGTCAAAATCTAAAAGGAGGATAAGTATCATGGCATATGTTATTTCTGATGAATGTGTAGCTTGCGGCTCCTGCGCAGCAGTCTGTCCGGCAGACGCGATCTCTGAAGGAGACGGAAAGTATGTAATCGACGCAGACGCGTGCCTGGATTGCGGAACCTGCGAAGCAGAGTGCCCGACCGGAGCAATCTCTGCAGGTGAATAATGAATTTTTTATGAGACAGTAAGATACCCCGCAGGAAACTGCGGGGTATTACTGTATGCAGATCTCTATTCTGTAACTGTATCTTTTTTGGAACCGAAGAACCAGGACTTTTTTCTGGGTTCTTTGATCTTTGCCTCTTTAATCTTGGGTTCTTTTTCTTTCTTTCGGGCTTTTCTGCCAAGTTTCTTCCGCGTCTCCTGTGAAGACCGGATCAGCTCGTCCAGCTTCCGATAATGTGTTTCTTCCCGTTCCTCCTGAAGGCGGAACAGATAGTCCATCTCTTTCACCACCTGCGTGGAGACTTGATGGCTGAGTTCTTTGCCCATCTCCTGCTGGTTTTCCCGGATAGCCTGGGAGACGACCTTGCCAAGAATCAGCTGAAACTGTTCCATCTTGTCGTTTACAGGTTCCGGTTCACGGACAACGACGGGTGGTACTTTTCCTTG
>CALWDO010000054.1 GCA_944376715.1 uncultured Lachnoclostridium sp.
TATCGGCATACCAGTATGTAAACCGGGAGGACGACACGGGAGACGAAGGCCTCCGCAAGGCAAAGCTGTCCTACCGTCCGGTATTTATGGTAGAAAAAGGAATAGTTACGTTGGCGTGACAATGAGGACAAAGGAGAGAAAAGAGAATGGGAGCATGGGAAGAGAATGTGCGGAAAGTGACCCCGTATACGCCGGGGGAGCAGCCGAAGAGACAGGACATTATCAAGTTAAATACCAATGAAAATCCGTATCCGCCCGCTCCCGGAGTGGGCAGGGTACTGGAACAGTTTGATCCGGATGAACTGCGGCTCTATCCGGATCCCGCGGCGTTTTCACTGAAAGAAGCGTTGGCAGAGACCTGTCAGGTGAAACCGGAACAGGTTTTTGTGGGTGTTGGATCGGATGATGTGCTGGCCATGGCGTTCCTGGCGTTCTTCAATTCGGAAAGGCCGATTCTTTTCCCGGATATTACCTATTCCTTCTATCCGGTATGGGCGGAGGAATTCCGGATCCCCTACGAGGCGCGCCCTCTTGATGAAAATTTCCGGATCGTGAAAGAAGACTATTATGGGGAAAATGGAGGCGTTATATTCCCCAACCCCAACGCGCCCACCGGGCTGGCCATGGGACTTGAAGATGTGGAGGACATCATACGCCACAATCCGGATGCGGTGGTGATCGTGGATGAGGCCTATGTGGATTTCGGCGCGGAGTCGGCGCTGCCCCTGGTGGAAAAATATGAAAATCTGCTGGTGGTCCAGACCTTTTCAAAATCCCGTTCCATGGCCGGCATGAGGATCGGTTTTGCCGTGGGCTCGCCGAAGCTGATCCGGTATCTGGAAGACGTGAAATATTCTTTTAATTCCTATACCATGAGCCGTCTTGCCCTGAAGTGCGGCGTGGAGGCGGTCAGGGACAACGCGTATTTTGAAGAGACTACGGCCCGCATCAGAGCGACAAGAGAGCATGCAAAAAGAATCCTGGGAGAGATGGGATTTGTCTGTACAGATTCCATGGCGAATTTCCTGTTTGTAACCCATCCGGAATACCGGGCTGCAGACTTGTTCCAGGCATTGAAAGAGGCGGGAATCTATGTGCGCTACTTCGCAAAACCGCGGATTGACGACTATTTAAGGATTACTGTGGGAACTGACAGTCAGATGGAAGCTCTGTACGGGTTCCTGCGTGATTATTTGTCCCGCAGACAAAAATAGATACGGAGCGTCCGGGCGTCCGTTATACAGAAGAAAGAGGAAAAATATATGGAAAGTTTAGTTACATGGTTTATGGAGGTCCTGGGAGGAAAGATCTCCAAAGAAATGATCGTCTTTGTCATTTCCATGGTGCCCATCCTGGAACTGAGAGGAGGGCTTCTGGCGGCTTCTCTTTTGAATATTCCCATCGTCAGAGCCATCTGGTACTGTGTAATTGGCAACATTATACCTGTTCCCTTTATCCTGCTGCTGATTACCCCTATTTTTAACCGCTTGAAAAAGACTAAGCTGTTTCGGCCTATGGTGGAGAAGCTGGAAGCGCGCGCTCTGGGCAAGAGCGAGCAGATCGAACGGTATGAATTCTGGGGACTGGCATTGTTTGTGGGAGTACCCCTTCCGGGAACCGGAGCGTGGACAGGGGCGTTAATTGCCTCCCTCCTGGGCATTCGTTTCCGCAAAGCGTTCCCGGCGATCATACTGGGGATATTTATCGCTACGATTATTATGTCAATTGTATCATACGGACTTTTGGGAGCGCTGATCCATTAATGAGATGAGGTGTTTCATATGGGACAGACAAGATGGCTGTATTTTATCTACAATCCCTGCTCTGGAAGAGGACTGCTTCGGACAAAACTGTTTGAGATCCTGAAAGTATTTTCGGACGCCGGATATGAGATGACCGTACATCCCACGCGGGCGAGCAGGGATGCGGTGGAGCAGATCCGGGCTCTGCCGGACGGGTATGATCTGGTAGTCTGCAGCGGCGGAGACGGCACGCTGGACGAGGTGGTCCAGGGGATGATGCAGAGGGAGAAGAAGATCCCCATCGGTTATATTCCGGCCGGAACGGTCAATGATTTTGCCCGCAGCCTGAAGATCCCCAGAAACATGGCGGGCGCGGCCCGGATCGCCGTGGAAGGACAGAATTTTCCGGTGGATATCGGAACCTTCAACAGCGAGTATTTTGTCTACATCGCCGCTTTTGGCATCTTTACGGACGTATCTTATTCAACTCCGCAGGATATGAAGAATGTCCTTGGACATATGGCTTATCTGCTGGAAGGAGTAAAACGGCTGACCAATATTCCCTCTTATCATATTCAGCTGAAAAGTCAGGAAGTGACGGAAGAAGGGGATTTTATCTTCGGCATGGTGACCAATTCACGGTCCGTAGGCGGGTTTAAAAACATCATAGGAAGAAGGGTGCATTTTGACGACGGCGTCTTTGAAGTGACCTTTATCCGAAAACCCCAGAATGCGGCGGAACTCCAGGAGATCCTGGGGGCGGTCCTTCTGAAAGAGATGAACCTGAAGTATATGTGTTCATTCCGGACAGCCCGTCTGGAAGTGGCGGCGGATGAGCCGGTGCCCTGGACGCTGGACGGGGAATATGGAGGGGACTGGCAGGAGGCTATTATACAGAATCATCAAAAAGCGCTGGAAATTCGGGTGAATTCTTAAAAAAATCACGAAAATTTCTAAAAAGCTTGCATTTTTTCCGATGATCGTGTATTTTATATACATCAATTTCATATTAATATAAGCGAAGAACGAAGGCGTTCCACTGACGGGTGGAGCGCCTTCTTATTTTTCGGGGAAAGGATGGAAAAGTTTATGAGTGTAAACGTAGCAGAAGTATTCGGACAAGACGTATTCAATGAAGCAGTCATGAAAGAACGCCTTCCGGAGGTTACTTATAAGCAGATGCTGAAGCTGATGGAGGACGGCGGAGAGATCACGCTGGAGCTGGCAGACATTGTGGCGAAAGCGATGAAGGAATGGGCCATCGAAAAAGGTGCGACTCATTATACACATATTTTCCAGCCGTATATTGTAAGTATCGGTGCGGAGAAGCATGATTCTTTCGCGGATATTCCACAGGGGGGTAAGATCGAGAACAGCTTCTCGGGAAAAGATCTGCTGATGGGCGAGCCGGATGCATCCTCCTTCCCTTCCGGAGGACTTCGCGCAACCTGCAGCGCCAGAGGTTATACCGCATGGGATGTGGGATCACCGGCTTATGTGAAAGACGGCATCCTCTGCATTCCCACCGCGTTCTGTTCTTATACAGGAGATTCTCTGGACACCAAGACTCCGCTGCTGAAATCCGTGGACGCGGTGAGCAAAGCCGGAGTCCGGTTCGTGAGAATGTTCGGCAATGACAAAGCCAAGAAAGTAAGATCCTATGTAGGCCCCGAGCAGGAGTATTTCATCGTCAGCCGCGAAAAATACCTGGAAAGACCGGATCTGATCTATACGGGACGCACTCTGTTCGGCGCTCCGGCTCCGAAAGGACAGGAGATGGAGGACCAGTATTTCGGACCGCTGAAGACCAATGTGGCGGATTTCATGGCAGATGTGGATGAGCAGCTCTGGAAGCTGGGCATCACGGTGAAGACCCAGCACAACGAAGTGGCTCCGGCACAGCATGAGATCGCTCCAATCTTCGCTCCGTCCGACGCGGCTCTGGACAGCAACTATCTGGTAATGGACGTATTGAAGAGTACGGCGACCAAGCACGGTCTGGCATGCCTGCTTCATGAGAAACCATTCGCGGGCGTTAATGGATCCGGAAAACATAATAACTGGTCTCTGGGAACGGATGACGGCGTGAACCTGTTCAAGCCGGGGAAAGAGCCGAATAAGAATCTGCAGTTCCTGTGCGTGCTGGCCTGCCTGATGGAAGCGGTGAAGAAACATTCTCTGCTGCTGCGCGCGGCGGCGTCCAACGCGGGCAATGACCATCGTCTGGGAGCCAACGAGGCTCCGCCTGCAATCATCTCCATCTATATGGGCGACCAGGTAGGAGAGATCGTGGACGCAATCGTGAACGGCGTGCCTTTTGATGAACTGCCATGCTCCAAGGTGGAGCCCCTGGATCTGGGCGTGAGCACGCTTCCGGTGATCCCGAAAGATCCTACGGACCGGAACCGTACGTCGCCGTTCGCGTTTACCGGAAACCGTTTTGAATTCCGTATGGTTGCTTCCTCTGTATCTATCGGAGACGCCAACACCGTGATGAACTCTATGATGGCCGAAGCGTTCAACAAAGCGTGCGATGAGCTGGAAGGAGCGGAAGATTTCGAGAAAGCGGCTATTGATTACATCTATAAGACCATGAAAGAGAACAAGGATATCGTCTTCAACGGCAACGGATATTCGGAAGAGTGGGTGGAAGAAGCCGCCAGAAGAGGACTTCCCAACGTGAAGAGCGTGGTAGACGCTATCCCGGCATATGTGAGCGATTCCACAGTGGAGATGTTCGGAAAACTGGGCGTTATGACCGAGAGAGAACTGGAAGCCAGAAAAGAGATTAAGCTGGACGAGTACGCAGGGCTGATCAATATCGAAGCCCGCACCATGATTGATATGGCGGCAAAACTCTACATTCCTGCTGTTATCTCCTTCGTAAACCGCGTGGCGTCTTCCATGAGTACTGTTAAGAGCGCCTGCCCGTCCGCGGACACTTCCGCGCAGGAAGCGATCCTGATGGAGTCCAGCGCGCTGCTGGCGGAAACCCAGAAAGCGATGGAGGATCTGAAGAAGATCACTGACGAGGCCGAGACCGCGAAAGATTATCATGAGAAAGTGCTTCCGGCTATGGAGAAACTCAGAACTCCGGTGGATAAACTGGAGACCATCGTGGACAGAGAATTCTGGCCGGTACCGACCTATGGAGAATTAATGTTCGAGGTGTAATTACAGAGGACAGAAAAGCAGTCTGTCTGGCTGCGAGATTCTATATAAGCATATCCTGCGGGTCCCCTGCTTTTTGCAGGGTCCCGTCGAGGATATGTTTTTTTGTGTGTGTCAGGGAACTGTGGCGCGGACCTCTCTTGCGCGAATGGTACTGATTTGTTATACTGTAATCAATTACTGGTGAATTCTTTGGAGGGTAATGACATGAAAGTTGGTTTTGGCTGTGATCACACAGCGATCGAACTGAAAAAGGAACTGATGGAGTATATGGAGTCCAAGGGATATGAGTGCGTGGACTACGGCGCGTATGACGCGACGAAGCGCGTAGATTATCCGGATCAGGGTCTGAAAGTGGCGGAGGCGATCAAAGCCGGTGAAGTGGAAAAAGGAGTGCTGCTCTGCGGTACAGGAATCGGTATCTCTCTGGCTGCCAATAAAGTGCCGGGGATCCGCGCGGCCGTATGCAGCGAGCCCTATTCAGCCATGATGACGGCGAAGCACAACGCGTCCCAGATCATCGCCATGGGCGCGCGCGTAGTGGGAAATGAGCTGGCCAAGATGATCCTGGATGCTTTCTTCAATACAGAGTTTGAGGGAGGCCGGCACGCGGAGCGTGTGCAGAAGATCTGTGACATCGAGGCAAAATACAGCAAGACAGAATAAGGTCAACAAAAATCAGCATGCCGGGACGTTTGCCCCGGCATGTGGTTCCTTTGACAATGCAAAGGCGGTTATATGATTAGAAAGGGAGGATGCCGGGTGCTGCCCACCCGGCATTATTATGAAAAAGTTTATTGAAATATAACTGATTGGCTTCTTGATGGTTTTATTATATGAAAGAGATTTGAAGGAATTTTGTGCAGTTGGTGAACCTTTTTTAAAGGATACATGAACAAATTGTGAACGTCGAAAAGTGAAAAATATAAAGGAAATAAAGGAAAAATCCGAATATTTTACGGAATCCCGGAAAAGAGTTGACAATGGCCTGAGAATGAGTATAATAACCTACATCAGAGAGAAAGCGATCAAAGAAGATGGCACCCACCGATAAGGGAGCTGTCTTTTTTTATTGATACGACTTCTCTGCTGATAGTTTTTCTCTATCCCCTTAGTAGTTACATATATTTCTACAAAAAATCCCAGGATGTCCGACCTGGGATTTTTTGTATCATGTACCTAACTGCTCCTGAATCAGGGCGGCTACAGCGTCCGATGTCTTGGTCAGGTATTTGTTCCGGTGCCAGATCAGGTAGTAACGGCGCAGGAACGTATCGTCTGTTAAAGAAATCTCAGTCAGGCGTCCGTCATGGACGTCTTCTTTTACAAGATCGCGGGAAAGGATCGCAAGTCCCAGACCGGCTTCCGCCATGCGGATCAGGGCGGAGGAACTGGTGCTTTCTGCAAAAGGGATATATTGGCATCCATGGCGGCTGAAGACCGCGTCTATGACGGCGCGGCTTCCGCTGCCCTTTTCTCTCAGCAAAAGCTGAGCCCTGGACAGCTCCGCCACGGTCAGGGATGCAAAAGGACAGGATGAACCTGAGACGATGGACATGGGTTCGGTATAAAGCAGATGAGTGATCCAGGAAGATTCTCCGGGAAGACGGTCTATGATGGCAAAATCGATCTCGTTCTGGGCCAGCATCTTCTCTATAATATCCGAGTTGCCGACCTGCACAGTGAGCTTCAGGCCGGGAAATCTTTCTTGGATACGGAGAAGCAGACCGGTCAGCCGGGTCTCGGCAGCCGTGACGTTGACTCCCAGACGACAGGAGCCGGGCAGCTCCTCCCGGCGGAGAATATCCACAGATTCTTCAAACTGGCTTAGGATCGTCTCCGCGTAAGGCAGCAGTTCCTGCCCCGGTTCGGTCAGATAGATCCGCCGGTTTCTCCTTTCGAATAATTTCGTCTGATAAAAGCTTTCCAGTTCTTTGACAGCCAGGCTGACGGCCGGCTGCGTCATATTCATCTTTATAGCGGCTTCCGTTATGCTTCCCGTACGGCATACAGTACGGAATATCTGCAGATGTCTCAGCGTCATACGATCCCCTGTTCATTAGTAAATACTTATGTTTTCTATATTAACATACGAATTGAATTATAACAATATATATGGCATGATGGTATGGAAGAACAGGAGATGAACAGATGGAAAGAAAAAAATATCTGGATTTGTTTTTGACATTTTTGAAAATAGGGGCCTTTACATTTGGAGGCGGATATGCCATGATCCCGTTGATCCAGAGGGAGACTGTGGATAATCATGGCTGGATAAACAATGACGATGTATTGGAGATCGTAGCGATCGCCGAGTCTACGCCGGGGCCGGTAGCGATCAATTCGGCCACGTTTGTAGGTCATAAGATCGGCGGTTTTTGGGGAGCAGTCAGCGCTACGACAGGCGTGGTGCTGCCTTCTTTTGTGATTATCTATGCAATCTCTTTTGTGCTCAGACAGTTTGAAGAACTGAAAGTGATTCAATACGCTTTTTCCGGCATCCGCGCCGGGGTGCTGGCGTTGATTATTCAGGCGCTGGTATCCATGTACCGGCAGTATCCGAAAGATCTGCCCGCCTATCTCATCATGGCGGGAGCCTTTGCGGCAGTGGCGCTGTTCGATGTGAATGTGCTGCTGGTGATTGTCTGCTGCGCGCTGGCAGGGCTTTTGTCCGCGAAGCTGGCAGAGAGGAGGGCGTTATGATTTATCTGGATCTGTTCTGGACTTTTTTCAAGATAGGGGCCTTTACATTCGGAGGCGGATACGCCATGATCCCGCTGATCCAGTCGGAAGTGACGGCCCACGGCTGGATGACGGCTGAAGAAGTGGTTAATTTTGTAGCGGTCAGCGAGAGCACGCCGGGACCTTTTGCAGTGAACGCGTCCACTTATGTGGGAGCGCAGACCGCAGGCCTTCCGGGAGCGTTCTGCGCCACCTTCGGCGTGGTGCTGCCTTCTTTTGTGATTATATTGATTGTGGCAGGATGCCTGAACCGGTTCCGGAAAAGCCGCATCGTGCAGGGATGCCTGTCCGGTCTTCGCCCGGCGGTAATCGGGCTGATCGGTGCGGCGGTAGTGACCACCGGAAAGACTGTTTTCTTCCCGGACGGCGTCTCCGCGGCTGTTCTTGGAACACCTGCTTTTTTCTCCGCAGCGGTGATTTTTCTTCTGATGCTGTTTCCGGCATTGAAAAAGGTACATCCCATACTGATTATCGCGGCATCTGCCGTTCTGGGAATTGCGTCCGGTTATTTGTTCCATATTCTTTGAAAAGATCTTTTAAAAGCCTCACAAAACGTTTCAGAGGCTCATTCCCATCCAGATTTTTATAATACAGTCCGTAACAGACGGGAGAAATCCCGTCTATGGGTATATGGCAAAGCCTTGGCTCCATCTGCATGGTAAGAGGAAACGGAAGCACGCAGATTCCCAGTCCGGCCTGCGCCAGGATGGAGGCGGTTCCCGGAGATTCACAGAAGTATACGTCTGAAGGCGATCTGCCTTCCATCAGGCGGCCCTGGATCTGGACCAGGGGCTCAGGAGAGCGCATGGGATCTACCAGGATCAGTTTCTCTTTTGTCAGGTCTGATATGGAAAGGCTCTTTTTTTCAGCCAATGGGTTCTCCGAAGAGCAGAGACAGGCGATGGGGAGCCTTCCCAGTTCCAGGAAGATGCCCGGCATTTTATGGAAGTCAGGTTCCTGGAAGCTGATGATGGCGTCTACCTGTTCTTCCTCCAGCAGACGGTACAGATGCTGGAAAGGCACAACCCGAAGCTGCGGGTGAAGATTGGGAAATTCCTTAGTCAGCTGCCGGAGTACAGGAGGCAGGATCTGAAGCTGCGCGTGGCTGTGGCAGCCGATGGGAAAGGGCAGTATATTCTTTCCTGAAGGCATGCGGAAACGGTTCTTTGCCCGGACAGAGACCTGCAGGATCTGCCTTGCGTCGTCCATGAAGAGAATGCCGGAAGACGTGAGCGAAACACTGCGGGTGGTACGATGGAAGAGCTTGACGTTCAGTTCTTGTTCCAGGGACCGGATCTGGTGGGTGACGGCGGGCTGCGTAATATTAAGCTGCTCTGCGGCCCTTGCAAAGTTCAGGTTTTCGGCTACGGCCAGAAAACACTCCAGTTGAAACGTATTCATAGATACCTCCTGACTTGATTAATAAAATCCATTTATTAATAATAAGCTATTTTGAATTCACATTCAAGAGAAAATGCGTAGAATAGTTCGTGTACGGTAGGTTCGGAAACGAACTGATTACCGGCTTGAAAGGAGAACACAAGAGATGGAAAGAAACAGCGGATTCCGGATTCTGTGGCTGCTCAGGGAAGTGGAGATTTCCATGAGGCGTTATGGAAGTCAGAGGCTGAAGCGGGAAGGGAATATCTCTTTCATGCAGAAACTGATTCTGGAATATATCATGGCGCGCGGGGAGAAGAAGGTCTGTGCTTCCGATATTCGCGCAGAACTGAATATCCCAAAGGCCTCTCTTTCCGATAATCTGAAAGCTCTCTGCAGGAAGGGATATCTGAAGATGGAGACCAGTCCCGAGGATGAGCGGAAAAAATGGATTGTTTTCACGGATCGGATCGAAGAACATCAGCAGTATATGGAGCAAAGTCTGGAAGAAGATCAGACGCGTATCTGCCGGGGAATCTCCGATGCCGATCAGAAAATCCTGGAAGGTGCGCTTGGGAAAATGCTGGAAAATCTCCGGGAGGAGAATAAGAGGAGGACAAATGTATGCTGAAAACTTTGCTAGGTCAAGTGGGGGAATATAAAAGAGTTTCCCTTTTGACGCCGCTTTTTACAGCGCTTGAGGTTTTGATGGAGATTCTGATCCCGTTCATCACAGCCTCTATTATTGATAAAGGGATCGAAGCCGGAGACATGGGGCAGGTTTGTTTTTACGGCGTCATCATGCTGATTATGGCATTTTTGAGCCTGACCTTCGGCGTGCTGGCAGGAAGATACGCAGCAGCCGCTTCGGCAGGCTTCGCCTGTAATTTGAGAGAAGGAATGTATAAAAATATCCAGACCTTTTCCTTTTCCAATATTGATAAATTCAGCACGGCCGGTCTGGTCACCCGTATGACCACCGATGTGACGAACCTGCAGATGGCTTATCAGATGTGCCTGCGTATTGCGGTCCGGTCGCCGCTGATGCTGATCTGCAGTATGGCTATGTGCTTCTTCATCAATGTGAGACTGAGCCTGATCTTCCTGGTGGCTATGGTGGTGCTGGGATGCGGCCTGTTTCTCATCATGTCGCGGACGACAAAGGTTTTCCGGGAAGTATTCCGCAAATACGATGACCTGAACGCCAGCGTCCAGGAAAACGTGACGGCAATCCGCGTGGTGAAGGCGTTTGTGCGGGAAGCCCATGAAAATGAGAAATTCCGCAAGGCGGCCGACCGTCTGTATAAATTGTTTGTAAAGGCGGAAGGAACCCTTGCGTTCAACAGTCCGCTGATGATGCTGGTGGTATACGGATGTATCATCTCACTGTCCTGGTTCGGCGCGCATTTTGTAGTGGCGGGAAGCCTTACCACCGGAGAACTGACCTCCATGTTTTCCTATATCATGAGCGTGCTCATGTCTCTGATGATGCTTTCCATGATTTTCGTCATGCTGACAATGAGTATGGCCAGCGGAGAACGTATCGCGGAAGTATTGAACGAGAAAGCGGATCTGACAGATCCCGAGCAGCCGGTTATGGAGATCGAAGACGGAAGCATTGACTTTAACCATGTGGGATTCTCTTATAAACACGGCAGCGGGGAAGAAACGCTGCATGACATCGATCTGCACATCAAGTCCGGCGAGACCATCGGTATCATCGGCGGAACCGGCTGCGGAAAATCCAGCCTGGTCAGCCTGATCAGCCGTCTGTACGACGTGACCTCCGGTTCTGTGTATGTGGGCGGGAAAGACGTCCGCAGCTATGACATGGAAGTACTCCGCGACCAGGTGGCAGTGGTACTGCAGAAAAACGTGCTGTTTTCCGGCACGATCCTCGACAACCTGCGCTGGGGCAAGGAAGACGCCACCGAGGAAGAATGTATCGAAGTCTGTCAGCAGGCATGCGCGGATGAATTCATCGAACGCTTCCCGGATCGTTACAATACCTGGATCGAGCAGGGTGGAAATAATGTGTCCGGAGGCCAGAAACAGAGACTGTGTATCGCCAGAGCTCTTTTGAAAAAGCCGAAAGTCCTGATCCTGGACGACTCCACCAGTGCGGTGGACACCGCCACGGACGCCAAGATCCGTGAGGCGTTTGCGAAGAAGATTCCGGGTACTACCAAACTGATTATCGCTCAGAGAATTTCCAGCGTACAGGATGCGGACCGCATCGTAGTGCTGGACGACGGGCAGATCAATGGAGTGGGCACGCATCAGGAGCTGCTGGAGAACAACAAGATCTATAAAGAGATCTACGAAGCCCAGAGTAAAGGCGGCGGAGACTTCGACCATCCGGGAAAGGAAGGGTGAACCAGATGAAAAAGGATGTATTTAAACGAATATTAGGATATATGCTGAAATACTACAAAGGTTCCTGCCTGGCAGTAATCGTATGCGTGCTGGGTTCGGCGCTGTGTACGCTGCAGGGGACTTTGTTTATGCAGCGGCTGATCGATGATTACATTCTGCCCATGACAACGGCGGATAATCCGGATTTCAGCGGCCTGGCAGCAGCGCTGGCAAAGCTGGCTGTGATCTTCGCCATCGGGCTTGTCTGTGCGTACGGCTACAACCGGATTATGGTAAATGTGAGCCAGGGAACCATGAGGCGGCTGAGAATGGAGTTGTTTACACATATGGAATCGCTCCCGATCCGGTATTTTGACACCCATGCCCACGGCGATATCATGTCAGTCTATACCAATGATGTGGATACGCTGAGGCAGCTGATCAGCCAGAGCATTCCCCAGACATTGAATTCTGCGGTGACGCTGGTGACCACATTTGTGAGTATGCTGGTGCTGGATATTCCGCTGACAGTCCTTTCAGTCCTGATGGTGGGCGTAATGTTATTTACCACCTCCCAGCTCGGCAGCCGTTCCGGTAAATATTTCAGCCGCCAGCAGAAAGATCTGGGCCGTGTGAACGGATACATTGAAGAGATGATGGAAGGACAGAAAGTTGTCAAAGTATTCTGTCATGAGGAGAAGACCTTCGAAGAGTTCCAGAAGCTGAACCAGGAACTTCGGGTGAGCGTGGAGAATGCGAACAAATATGCCAATATCATGATGCCTGTAAATGCCAATATCGGCAACATCAGCTATGTGCTCTGCGCAGTAATCGGCGCGCTTTTGGCTCTTAGCGGATTCGGCGGACTGACGCTGGGTACTCTGGTTTCTTTCCTGACATTGAATAAGAACTTTACACAGCCGGTGACGCAGATCAGCCAGCAGATGAACAACATCATCATGGCCATGGCAGGCGCTTCCCGTGTGTTCCAGCTGATGGACGAAACGCCGGAGACCGACGACGGTTATGTGGAA
>CALWDO010000055.1 GCA_944376715.1 uncultured Lachnoclostridium sp.
GCTCAAATGGATCTCCAGAATCTGTCCGATATTCATACGGGACGGCACACCCAGCGGGTTCAGCACGATATCCAGCGGGCGGCCGTTGGGCAGGAAGGGCATATCTTCTACCGGAAGCACGCGGGAAACCACACCTTTGTTTCCGTGACGGCCTGCCATCTTATCGCCTACAGAGATCTTTCTCTTCTGCGCGATATAGATACGTACTGCCTGGTTTACACCCGGGGACAGCTCATCCCCGTTTTCACGGGTAAATACTTTGGCGTCTACGACGATACCATACTCGCCGTGAGGCACTTTCAGGGAAGTATCGCGGACTTCTCTTGCCTTCTCGCCAAAGATCGCGCGCAGCAGGCGCTCCTCTGCCGTCAGCTCTGTCTCTCCCTTCGGAGTTACTTTACCTACCAGGATATCTCCGGCACGCACTTCCGCGCCCACACGGATGATACCGCGGTTGTCCAGATCCTTCAGCGCATCGTCGCCCACGCC
This sequence comes from uncultured Lachnoclostridium sp., assembly GCA_944376715.1. Taxonomy (GTDB): domain Bacteria; phylum Bacillota; class Clostridia; order Lachnospirales; family Lachnospiraceae; genus Hominiventricola. The sequence continues at coordinate 490 of CALWDO010000055.1, forward strand.
CGGTACGTCTCTGGTGATCTCTTCCGGTCCCAGCTTTGTATCGCGGGCTTCCGCTTCATATTCTTCAATATGGATAGACGTATACACATCATCCATAACCAGTCTCTCGCTCAGAAGTACCGCGTCCTCGTAGTTATAACCTTCCCAGGTCATGAAACCGATCAGCGGGTTCTTACCCAGTGCGATCTCTCCGTTGGAAGTAGAAGGTCCGTCTGCGATTACCTGTCCGGCTTCCACCCGGTCTCCCTTGAAAACAATCGGCCTCTGGTTGTAGCAGTTGCTCTGGTTGCTTCTGGCAAACTTCGTCAGATGATAAGTGTCGCGCACTCCGTTGTCCTGGCGGATCACAATCTCATTGGAAACAGAGCGTTCCACTACGCCGGCGTTTTTCGCGATCACACAGACGCCGGAGTCCACTGCCGTCTTCTCTTCCATACCGGTACCTACTACCGGAGCTTCGGTAATCATCAGCGGCACTGCCTGGCGCTGCATGTTGGATCCCATCAGCGCGCGGTTCGCGTCGTCGTTCTGCAGGAACGGAATCAATGCCGTCGCCACAGAGAATACCATCTTCGGAGACACATCCATGAAATCAAACATGGTCTTTTCGTATTCCTGCGTCTCCTCACGATAACGGCCGGACACGTTGTTGCGGACAAAATGTCCTTCGTCATCCAGCGGCTCGTTCGCCTGCGCCACATGGTAATTATCTTCTTCGTCCGCCGTCATATAAACTACTTCATTCGTAACCCGCGGATTATTCGGGTCGGATTTATCAATCTTGCGGTAGGGAGCCTCGATAAATCCATATTCGTTGATTCTTGCATAACATGCAAGAGAGTTGATCAGACCGATGTTCGGACCCTCGGGGGTCTCGATCGGGCACATTCTTCCGTAATGGGAATAATGCACGTCGCGGACCTCGAATCCTGCACGGTCACGGGAAAGACCGCCCGGTCCCAATGCGGACAGACGTCTCTTGTGGGTCAGCTCACCCAGCGGGTTGTTCTGATCCATGAACTGGGACAGCTGGGAAGAACCAAAGAACTCTTTTACCGCTGCTGTCACCGGCTTGATATTGATCAGGGACTGCGGAGAGATACCCTCCGTATCCTGCGTCGTCATACGCTCCCGCACCACTCTCTCCAAACGGGAAAGACCGATCCGGTACTGATTCTGGAGCAGCTCGCCCACCGCACGGATACGGCGGTTGCCCAGGTGGTCGATGTCGTCGGCATTGCCCAGCCCATACTCCAGGTGCATGTTATAGTTAATGGACGCCAGAATGTCATCCTTCGTAATATGCTTCGGAACCAGCTCGGAAGCCTCACGGTGAATCGCTTCTTTCAGCTCTTCCGCATCCGTGTATTCTTCCATCAGCTTTTCCAGAACCGGATAATATACCAGCTCTTTGATGCCAAGCTCTTTCGGCTCGCAGTCCACGTATTTCTTCAGATCTACCATACGGTTGGAAAGCACCTTGATGTTGCGTTCCTCTCCTTTAATCCATACAAACGGAACTGCGGAATCCTGAATTTCCACCGCCAGATCCGCATCCACTTTTGTATCCGCTTCCGCGATAATCTCTCCGGTAACAGGATTCACCACATCCTCTGCCAGTACATGACCGCGGATCCGGTTCTTCAGGGAAAGTTTCTTATTGAATTTATAACGTCCTACTTTCGCCAGGTCGTATCTTCTGGGGTCAAAGAACATACCCGTGATCAGGCTCTCCGCACTCTCAACAGCCAGCGGCTCGCCCGGACGGATCTTCTTATACAGTTCCAGCAGACCTTCCTGATAGCTTTCTGCCGTATCCTTGGTAAGAGACGCCAGAATCTTCGGCTCTTCGCCAAACAGTTCCAGAATCTCGGCGTTCGTGCCGTATCCCAATGCACGGATCAGCACCGTAATCGGCACTTTACGGGTTCTGTCAACGCGGACATAAAACACATCATTGGAATCCGTCTCGTACTCCAGCCATGCTCCGCGGTTCGGGATCACGGTACAGGAGAACAGAAGCTTGCCTACTTTGTCATGGTCAATGCCATAGTAGATACCAGGGGAACGTACCAGCTGGCTGACGATGACACGCTCCGCACCGTTGATCACGAAAGTACCCGTCTCTGTCATAAGCGGCAGATCACCCATGAAAATCTCATGTTCATTGATCTCATCCGTTTCCTTATTATAGAGACGAACTCTTACTTTCAGAGGAGCAGCATAGGTGGCATCCCGTTCTTTACATTCCTCGATCGTGTACTTTGCACCCTCTTTATCAAGTGTAAAGTCAGTAAACTCCAGGCTCAGCTTTCCGCTGTAGTCGGTAATCGGAGAAATATCCGCAAATGCCTCACGGAGACCTTCATCCAGAAACCACTGGTAGGAATCTCTCTGAACCTCGATCAGATTCGGCATTTCCAGTACTTCCTTTTTACGGGAATAACTCATTCTGACATTTCTGCCGGATTTGACAGGTTTGATTCTGTTCTTTTCCATTGACATTTCACCCCTTATATTTTTAATCACTGCGATGATCCAGTTATTATCCATTGTAGAATGCGGTAAGCTAAGCCTACCTCACCACAATAGTGCATTGTCCATAATAACACAAACCTTCAGCAGTGTCAACCATTTTTTCCCTGAATAAAAATATTTAAAGTGCGAAAAAAGGCACCGCAACAGCGATGCCTCCTTGTCGTCCACTCTCTTATTTCAGGGTAACTTTTGCGCCTTCTGCCTCGAGTTTGGTCTTCATCTCCTCAGCCTCTGCCTTGGAAACGCCCTCTTTGATTACCTTCGGTGCGCCGTCAACTACATCTTTTGCCTCTTTCAGGCCAAGACCGGTTGCTTCACGAACCACTTTGATAACCTTAACTTTGTTCGGGCCAACCTCGGTCAGCTCTACGTCGAAGGAATCTTTCTCCTCAGCTGCCTCAGCTGCCGGGCCTGCTGCTGCTACAACAACGCCTGCTGCTGCGGATACGCCGAACTCTTCCTCACATGCTTTTACGAGCTCATTCAGCTCTAATACAGATAACTCTTTGATTGCTTCAATAAATTCTGCAGTCGTCAATTTTGCCATTTTGATTTACCTCCAATATTCATTCTCTGTTTGTTTCACGCCGCTTCTACAGAGCAGCCTGTCTGTTTTTTACGCTTCCTGTTTCTCCGCGATCTGATTAAGCACACGCGCGAAGTTTGCAATCGGGCTCTGGATACTTCCAAGAAGTCTTCCGAGAAGCACTTCTCTGGACGGAACTGCAGCGATGGCAGTCATACCCTTTGCATCATAATAAGTTCCTTCCACAACGCCGGCTTTAATCTCCAGCTTGTCTGCCTTCTTTGCGAACTCAGCAAGGATTCTTGCCGGTGCGGTGGCATCTGTCTTGGAAACTGCAATGGCGGACGGACCTGCGAGATGCTGTGCCAGCGGCTCGAACTCCGTTCCCTTCACTGCAAAGTTCAGCATCGTGTTTTTGTAAACCTTGTAAACGATACCTTCTGCTCTCATCTGTTTACGCAGCTGAGTATCCTGCTCAACGGTCAGGCCAACAGGATCTACCAGAACTACGCAGGCAGCGCCTTCCAGATTTGCAGAGATCTCTTCTACAACCGGTTTTTTCAGTTCAACTTTTGCCATGAATGGTTTCCTCCTTATAGATTTTTAAGAGTGACAACCGTACGAGTTAATTCCCGCCGGAAAGATTCCGGCAAAAAAATCCCTCTGTGCCGCAGACACAGAGGGATCATAAGTCATTCCATATCGAATGCTTTCCTCGGCAGGCGTTTACAACTTACGCACTCAGGCACCTGCTGTCTTCGGGCAGTCATCTTTAACTGTTTTAAAATATCATAATTTATAATGGATGTCAACACCCTTTACCGGCTTTTTATGCCAGTTTCAGCGGGTTAACCTTTACGCCCGGGCCCATGGTCGGAGCGATGGTTACGCTCTTCAGGTACTGTCCCTTTACAGCGGCAGGTCTTGCTCTGTTGATTGCATCCATAAGCGTCTGGAAGTTGTCCGCTAACTGCTCTTCGGTAAAAGATGCTTTTCCGATCGGCACATGGATAATGTTGGTTTTATCAAGTCTGTACTCGATCTTACCGGCTTTGATATCCTGAACGGCTTTGGTTACGTCCATGGTGACGGTACCTGCCTTCGGGTTCGGCATCAGGCCCTTCGGTCCGAGCACACGGCCCAGGCGTCCAACAACGCCCATCATATCCGGAGTTGCAACAACCACATCAAAGTCAAACCATCCGCCCTGGATCTTCGGAACCAGTTCCTCAGCTCCTACGAACTCAGCGCCTGCTGCCTGTGCTTCATCAGCCTTCGGTCCTTTTGCGAATACCAGAACGCGAACCTGTTTTCCGGTTCCGTGAGGCAGAACTACAGCGCCGCGGATCTGCTGATCTGCGTGACGTCCGTCGCATCCGGTTCTGATGTGAGCCTCGATGGTCTCATCGAATTTTGCGGTTGCCAGTTTCTTTACGATTGCGACTGCTTCGTCTCTATCGTACTGAGTCTGCCTGTCATACAGTTTTGCAGCCTCAACATATTTCTTACCATGTTTCATAATCTTTTTAACCTCCTAGTGGTAATGGCGGGATGAACCCTCCCACGTCTATTTGTCAGCAACAGTTGATTAGTCGTCTACTACTGTGATACCCATACTTCTTGCAGTACCGGCGATCATGCTCATAGCTGCCTCCAGGCTGCCTGCCGTCAGATCCGGCATCTTCAGCTCTGCGATCTTCTGAACCTCAGATTTTTTGATCGTAGCGACTTTGTCTTTTTTGGAATTTGCGGAAGCAGTTTTCAGTCCGCATGCCTTCTTCAGCAGTACTGCTGCCGGCGGGGTCTTGGTAATGAAGCTGAAGCTTCTGTCCGCATACACCGTGATCACAACCGGGATGATCATATCTCCCTGATCAGCGGTTCTTGCATTGAACTCCTTCGTGAACTGCACGATGTTTACTCCGTGCTGTCCAAGAGCCGGACCTACGGGCGGAGCCGGCGTAGCCTTTCCGGCCGGAATCTGTAATTTGATATAACCTGTAACTTTCTTTGCCATAACTAAGGCACCTCCTATTGTGGTAATGGCGGGATGAACCCTCCCACGATCTGCGGAAATCCATATCCGCAAACCAGTTTACATTTTCTTGATCTCTGTGAAACTTATCTCCACCGGCGTTTCACGGCCGAACAGATCAACATTGATCGTCACGCTCTGCTTGTTCTCATTGATCGCCTGGATAACACCGACGGTGTCTTTCCAAACGCCTCCGGTCACAACCACAGTATCGCCTTCCGCAAAATCGATCTGTACAGAATCTGAATGGATACCCAGCGGTCTCATTTCCTCGTCTGTGAGCGGAACCGGTTTAGATCCAGGGCCAACAAATCCGGTCACACCCCTGGTATTGCGTACCACATACCAGGTATCGTCGTTCATCACCATGTTGATCAGAACATAGCCCGGAAACATCTTCTTCTGGACCTGACGGCTGACGCCGTCCTTCATCTCCACCACGTCCTGCATCGGAACTCTGACTTCAAGGATCTGGTCTTCCAGATGTCTGTTTTCGATAGTCTTCTCAATGTTGGCCTTAACCTTGTTCTCATACCCGGAATAGGTATGAACCACATACCAGTTTGTCTCTGACATAAAATCACCTTTCTCCTAGCTTACAACGTTACCAGAAAATCAATCCCAAAGGTCATGACCATATCCAGTACTTTAATAATAAGAGCTAAAACAACAGATGTGCTGATAACCGCAATCGTCTGTTTTGTGAGTGATTTCCTGTCCGTCCAGCTGATCTTTTTAAATTCGGCTTTCAGCCCTGCGAACCAACTGGTCTTCTGGGCTTTCTGGGTCTTCTTCGTCTCTCCCATCTTCTCACATCCTTTACGATCCTTCGGCAGAATTACTTCGTTTCCTTATGAAGAGTATGTTTTCTGCAGAAACGGCAGTATTTTTTAGTCTCCATTCTGTCCGGGTGATTCTTTTTCTCTTTGGTCATGTTGTAGTTACGCTGTTTGCACTCCGTACATGCCAATGTGATCTTTACGCGCACAACTTTCCACCTCGCTTTTTTTACTTTTTCTTTGGTGATCCTGCGAAAACCACCAATTTTTAGGCATAAAAAAAAAGCCTAAACTTCCATTCGCCAGATTACTATAGCATAGGGCGTATGAAGATGTCAAGGCTTTTTCCTGTTGATTTTCTTTTTAGAATATGATAAAATCCACTCTCGGTCTTTGGTTTTACATAATTGGAAACGTACATTCTCCTGAATGATTAACGAACAACACAAGATTCAATATCATCATTTCAGGAGGTTTTTTATGCCCAAAAACAAGTTTCAAGATGTTATCTTCACAATCATTATGGCGCTGATCATGGTCTACGGAATGGTGGTCTACAACGTGGCCCTGAATACCGGCGGCGTTACAGGACAGACTTTCTTTCTCGCGCTGCATGAACTGCCGATCATGGTACCTGTGGCATTTGTGCTCGAGTTCTTCATCGTCGGGAAGATCGCCCGCCGGCTGGCTTTCTCTGTCATGAAGCCTACAGACCGTCCGCAGTTTATCACTTACGCGATCTCTATCTGCATCTGCTGCATTATGTGCCCGACCATGAGCCTGATCGCCACATTCCTGTTCAAGACTCCCAGCTTCGGCACATGGGTACAGACTTTCGCCTTTAACTTCCCCATGGCCATCTGCTGGCAGATGTTTTACTGCGGTCCCCTGGTCCGCCTGATCTTCCGGCTTATCTTCCGGGAGAAATAAAACGGACTATTTTCGGAACTCTTCCGCTGCGCGGACAAAGGCCGCGAATATCTTTCTGTTGCTTTCTTCCGTGCGGTACGAGAATTCCGGATGCCACTGGACAGCCCAGACAAATCTGTGGTCCGGCATATATACCCCTTCTGTCAATCCGTCTTCCGATACCGCCATGATTTCCAGCCCCGGCGCCAGCTGTCTGACTGCCTGGTGATGATAGCTGTTGACTGCCAGGTTTCGACAGCCCAGCAATTCATAAAGGGGTGTTCCTTCCTTGATCTCCACTTCATGTACCGGCACATCATACGGAGGCTTCTGGCAATGCGTCACCTCAGTTCTCCGCTGAGAAGGCAGATCCTGATACAAGGTTCCGCCCAGGGCCGCATTCAGAAACTGTATGCCTCTGCAGATTCCCAAAACCGGCGCATCTTTATGCAGCGCTTCCTCTAAAAGTATCCGTTCCATCCGATCCCGTTCCGGACTGCACTCCCCGCACTGGGGCAGACGTTTTTCCCCATATAACTCCGGCGATACATCCTGTCCCCCGGTAAGCAGAAATCCGTCGCACTGATCTGTTATCTGCCGGATGGCTTCCCGGTCATCGGTCAGAGGAAGCATCACCGGAAGCCCGCCGGCCTCCAGGATTCCTTCCATATATCCGGGAAGCATCCACCAGCTCTGTTTTTCATAATCCATCAGCGGCACTACGCCTATCACGCATTTTTTCATCATATTCCTCCTCATCCGATTTCCGGCCGAACAAAAAGGCCTGACTTCTCCCTTTTCAAAGGGCGCAAATCAGACCTTCCTGATATCTCATTCCGCTCTCGGCGGTATTTACAGTTTCTTCACGAATAAAGCGCGTATCGCATTCAGCACGGCGATAATCATCACGCCCACATCGGCAAAGATTGCCAGCCACATATTTGCGATACCCAGAGCCCCCAGCACCAGACAGATCAGCTTGATGCCGATGGCAAAAATTATATTCTGGTATACGATACGCAGACACTTGCGGGATATACGGATCGCCTTCACGATTTTCAGCGGATCGTCATCCATCAGCACCACGTCCGCCGCCTCGATCGCAGCGTCCGATCCCATGGCGCCCATGGCAATGCCGATGTCAGCGCGCCCAAGCACAGGCGCATCGTTGATGCCGTCTCCCACAAACGCCAGTTTAGCATTTTCGGGTTTGTTTTTCAACAGTTCTTCTACTTTATTTACTTTATCCTCCGGGAGCAGCTCGCTGTATACATCGTCCAGTCCAAGCTCCGACGCCACCTGGTCCGCCACCTTCCGGGCATCTCCGGTAAGCATCACCGTCTGGCGCACACCTGCTGTTTTCAGTTCCCGGACCGCCTCCTTCGAGTGCGGTTTTATGACGTCGGATATAACGATGTGTCCGGCATATGTTCCGTTGATTGCCATATGGATAATCGTACCTACAGAATGACAATTAATATACGGAATCCCCAGTTGATTCATCAGTTTGTCATTGCCGGCCGCCACTTCCACGCCGTCCACTTTGGCAATCACGCCGCCTCCGCTGATCTCCTTAATATCCGTCACCCGGCCGCGGTCAATCTCTTTTCCATACGCTTTCTGGAGACTTCTGCTGATCGGATGTGAAGAAGCGCTTTCCGCCAGAGCCGCGTATTCAATCAGCTTTTCATCTTCCAGCTCATTGTGATGGATACCGTTGACTTCAAATACACCCTGGGTCAATGTTCCCGTTTTATCAAATACCACAATCTTTGTCTGGGACAGTGTCTCCAGATAGTTGGATCCTTTCACCAGGATGCCGGCATTGCTGGCTCCGCCTATCCCCGCAAAAAAGCTCAAAGGAATACTGATCACCAGCGCGCACGGACAGCTGATTACCAGGAATGTCAGCGCGCGGTAGATCCATGTGCCCCAGTCAGCCGGAAGCCCCATAGCAAACATCCGCACCAGAGGCGGCAGGAACGCCAGGGCAAGAGCCGCATAACACACCGCCGGCGTATAGATCCGGGCAAATTTGCTGATGAAGTCTTCGGACCTGGATTTTCTGGAACTGGCATTTTCCACCAGGTCCAGGATCTTGGACACTGTAGATTCTCCAAATTCCTTGGTCGTCTGAATCTTCAGCACACCGGTCATATTGATGCAGCCGCTGATAATCTCATCTCCCGCCTTTGCATCCCGCGGCAGACTCTCTCCCGTCAGCGCGCTGGTATTCAGGCTGGAAGAGCCTTCTATGATGATACCGTCGATGGGCACTTTCTCGCCAGGCTGTACCACGATCACGCTTCCGATCTCCACTTCGTCCGGATCCACCTTCTCCAGCCTGCCATCCCGTTCCACATTCGCGTAATCCGGGCGGATATCCATCAGCTCGCTGATATTTCTCCGGCTCTTACCTACCGCGTAGCTCTGGAACCACTCGCCTACCTGATAAAACAACATAACGGCAACTGCTTCGGTATAATCCCCGCTCCGGTCGTAAAGCGCCAGCGCGATCGCGCCGACGGTCGCCACCGCCATCAGAAAATTCTCATCAAATACCTGGTGATTCTTGATCCCTTTTAACGCCTTCAGCAGAATATCATACCCGATAACCAGATAAGGCACCAGGTAAAGTATAAACCGTACAATTCCCGTCGCTGGTATGAAATTCAGAACGATCAGCAGAATCGCAGCCGCGATAATGCGGATCAGCATCTTTTTCTGCTTTTTGCTCATAACCAGATCCCTCCTGTGTCCTAGATATATACTTCGCAGTCATCTTCTACTTTCTTACAGTTTTTCCGAACTTCCTGCATGACCGCTTTAGGATCCTGTCCCTCTTCGAATTCCACATTCATCTTCAGCGTCATGAAGTTTACCACTGCATCTTTTACTCCCGCGGTCTTCTTCGCCGCCTCTTCCATCTTGTTCGCGCAGTTTGCACAGTCTACTTCAATTTTATAAGTCTTTTTCATGATTATATAACTCCCTTCGTTTTTCGATTAAACAAATATTTAATTGTTAAATTTATAATATCCTGTTTAACAGCGAATGTCAATACCTTACAGTAATCTTTTTCAATACTTTTTTTCAATTGTTTCCTATATAAGGTCTGTGCTATAATGGGAACATACTGGAAACGAAGGAGGAATATTTGTGACAGATACCCGATTACCCCATGATCACGGGCAGAGCATAGAAAAAGAACTGGATCAGATGCCGGGGGCAGAAGTCTTCCAGGCAGCAGCGGATATCTTCAAGCAGCTCGGCGACGGGAACCGCGTCCGTATCTTCTGGATCCTGTGCCACTGTGAAGAATGCGTCATCAATATCGCCTCCATGGTAGGTATGAGCAGTCCGGCAGTCTCTCATCATCTGAAGCAGCTGAAGGCCGGCCACCTGATCACCTCCCGCCGCAGCGGAAAAGAAATGTACTATAAAGCCGCCGAGACAGAGCAGGCGCAGCTTCTGCATCACGTGATCGAACAGATCGTGCAGGTGGCTTGTTTATCGAAAACGGACGGGGAATGACGGCTGCGGAGTTATTTTTACAAAATCGATAAATCTGGCCGGGATCTTGCAAGATGCGGAGATCAAACCTGACAGATATAAAATATCAAATTGTATTTTCTGCAGCGCGGGCAAATTGTGAACTTTGTCCACGCTGCTTTATTTATGCTTTCACAATGACCGCGTCAAAACCGGCCTCCTGCAGACGGGCTTTCATAGCCTCCGCGTTCTCTTTGACTCCATATGCGCCTGTCTGAACTCGGTACAGTTCCTTTGGATCGCCGACAGGCGTTTCTTCTCCCGGAGCCGCAGGAGCTGTTTCCTCGCTCTCCCGAATACGCTGTCCGGTGATCCCGTACACGATCGCCGCGGCCATCTCCTGGCAGTCGTACAGTTCCACATCATCTTTATCGTCCACGAAACAACATTCCACCAGTACCGCCGGAGCCTTTGTATGCTTCAGCACATAAAGACTGGTGCTGTATTTCACTCCGCGGTTTCGAAATCCCAGTCCGGCAACCGTCTGGCAAATCTTCTCCGCGTACACTTTGGCCGCGCTGGATACAGAATACACATAGGCTTCTACACCTGTAGCCTTGCCATCACCGGCCTGGTCCCCTGCTCCGCTGTTAAAATGAATAGACACATCCAGATCCACATCATGGTCGTTGCACCGGGCTACGATTTTCTGCAGCACATCGGTCTGTCCGGTACCGTTGTCACAGGTACAATCATAAACCGTATGTCCCAGTTCCCGGAGCTGGCTGATCACCTCTTCCTTAACTTTCCGGTTCTCCGTGGATTCATTGATCAGTCCCACGGCGCCGCTTGCCACTTTTCCGGCCGGATTATGACCGGCATGTACGTTAAACCTCATAGATACCTCTCTTTCTTCCGATTATTGTGCCGACGCAAGGACAAAACATCCGGATGCCGCTTCTATAAGGGTACGAATTTGTCCTTGCAGAATTATCGGAGTCTCTTTTATTTATAGTACGCTCAGTATCTTGAGTTTGAATATCCTTTTCGATCAGAAAACAGGTACTAAAAAGCACCTACCATTTCTGACAGATGCTTTGTTTCATTTATTAATTCTCATATCATTCACTCAAGTACTTTCCAATAACCAGTCTTTTTAGATCCAACCCTTTCCA
>CALWDO010000056.1 GCA_944376715.1 uncultured Lachnoclostridium sp.
AAGGTATTGAACTGATATATCTGACACACATCTGGCAGTTTCTACCGCTATAATCCCTACAGTAAGTTTACGCCGTCCATTCGCTCCGCCGGACTGGCTGTCCGGAATATCTTCTGTTATAATAGATAAGATCGCAAAGGAGGCATGATCATGAATTCGGAAAATAAAGATAAAATCATCTCACTGAGGCATCTTCTTCATGCGAATCCGGAACTTTCCATGCAGGAGATAAATACCCGGCACTTCCTGATAGATTTTCTAAAAAAATATACCCGGCTGGAAATCCGCGAATACGGGCACTGGTTCTGCGCGCTGTATCATGCTCCGGTTCCCGGCGCTCCCATGATCGCATTCCGCGCCGACATGGATGCGCTCCCCATACCGGAAGGCGATGCTGTCCCGAAGGATCACGCGTCCCTGCATCCGGGCGTCAGCCACAAATGCGGCCATGACGGCCACTGCGCGGCCCTTGCGGGATTTGCCCTGGAAGTCTGGCAGAAACAGCCATCCGTCAACGTCTGCTTTCTTTTCCAGCACGCAGAGGAGACCGGACAAGGCGGCCGGGAATGCGCCGAATTTCTGGCGGATGCAGGCTGCGCGGCCGTATATGCGGTCCACAATCTCAGCGGATATCCGGAAAACAGCATTATCTGCCGGAGAGGACTGGCACAGTGCGCGTCCCGCGGACTGACTCTGTATTTTCACGGACGGGCGTCTCATGCCAGCCAGCCGGAAGACGGACTCAGTCCTGCGGGCGTGATCTCGCAGATGGTTCCTTACAGCCAGAGTCTTCTCCATTCCCATATTTTCCGGGAAAAGGTGCTCTGTACGGTCATCCACATACGTATGGGTGAAAAAGATTTCGGCATCGCTCCGGGGGAGGGAGAGATATCCTTTACCATCCGCGCAAATCTGGAATCCGATCTGGAACTGCTGGAACAACTTTTGAGAGAGAAAGCCGCCGGTCTCGCGGCAGCGGACGGTCTTTCCATGGAGTATCAGATCACAGACCCTTTCCCTGAGACCCGAAATCACGACTCCGCCATAACTGTCGTCGAACAGGCTGCAAAACGCCTTGGTAAAGAAAGGATACTGCTCCCGGACCCCTGGAGAGCCTCCGAGGATTTTGGATATTATACAAAAAAATGTCCCGGCGCCATCTTTTATGTAGGCAACGGGACAGACTATGCGCCTTTGCACAGTACAGATTATGATTTCAATGACAGAATCCTGGAAACTATCGTGGATATGTATCTGGAGATTCTTGCGGAATATTGCTGACCGTCATCATCAATCCGGGCTGCCTGTAAGTTCATAATAAAATATATACTGCTGCATCACGCCCTGAAAGCCCCGGTATCTTCTACCTGGAAAGCCCCTTCGATAATGCTGTTCTATAGCCTGGCGGATATGCGTATCCACAGGAAAGGCTTCCAGGTGGTGCAGGGCAAACAGACAGATACAGTCTGCCACTTTTTCCCCAACACCGTATAATTTCAGGAGTTCTTCTCTCGCCTTTCTATACGGCATCTGGGAGAGCCTCTCCAGATCAATTCCACCGGACAGCACGCTTTTTGCCGCGCGGACCACATACTTGCTGCGGTATCCCAGATTGCAGGCTTTCAGCGCGTCCTCCGAAAGTCCCGCCAACGCTTCCGGGCGCGGAAATCCATAATATTCTTCTCCCCAGGCGCTGACCTGCCTGCTCCCGTATTCCGCACAGATATTCTCTATACAGCGCCGGATCCTCGCGATATGGTTCTGCTGGGAGATCAGGAAAGAGACGATGGTTTCCCACAGATCCTGTCTGAGGATCCGGATGCCTCCTCCCAGTGCCGCCGCTTCTCTCAGATAAGTATCCCGCGGATTAATCTGCTCTATGTATCCGGCATAGTCATTTTCCAGATCAAAATAATCTTTCCAGTATACATCAAATTCCTGTTCCGGACAGTCAAAGACACAGTCTTCTCCGTTCTGCATCACCCTCACAAGGCGCTCTCCCGACGGGATCACGTAAGTTCCGGGAGCCGTTTCCCTCATGCGAAAGCACTGACCGGACGCACAGATCTGGGAAAGGTCAAAGTTCGATATAGTCTTTCGTATCATCCTCGTACCAGCTCCGCTGCGGCCTCTGCCAGAGCCGCGTGCGCCTCCCGATCCAGGTGCACCTGATCAGTTTCACTTGCCCGGATCACTCTGGATGCATCCAGAAACAGGCAGCCCTGATGCTCGGCTACTGCCTTGTACGCGGACGCCAGCGCCATGGATTTCCGGCGGGACTCCCCGTCAAAATCACATCTCCATACAGAGGTCTCCACGCTCACGCCCAGCCAGGCGGGCGCGATCAGAAGGATACGGGCGGGCGCGGACGCGCAGTTTCTCGCATGCTCCACAATCCTTTCTATCCCCCGGGCTATCTGAGATACCGACGCATGATACTCTGTCTTGCAGTCATTGGTTCCCAGCATCACGATCAGCATGTCTGCCGGCTGATTCCGGTTCAGAGCATCTTCCACACAATCCAGACCGCAGATTCCCGGATTCTCTTTCTCCCGGAAAATGGTAGTCCTTCCGCAGACCCCTTCCTCTGCCACCAGATACTCATCTCCCAGCAGTTCCTGCAGGCGTCCCGGCCAGCGTTCCTGACTGGAAAAACGCCCGCTTCCATCCGGAATGTATCCGAAAGTATTGGAATCTCCAAAACATATTACTGTCTTCTTCGTTGTCGTCTCCACATTCATCTCCTTAATGATCCCCGCAGCTGTGTCCACCGCAATCATGGTCCCCACAGCCGCCTTCATGATGATGCTCCCCGTGATGGTCACAGGTGGCATCTGTATGGTATTCCAGTTCATTTTTCAGAAACGCATCCACTGCTTCATCTGCTTTTCCCGAACATCCCGCGTACAGCCGGATCCCCGCCGCTGCCAGCGCATTCTGCGCTCCGCCTCCGATACCGCCGCAGATCAGCGCGTCCACCTGGTGTTCCTGAAGAAATCCCGCCAGCGCGCCGTGTCCGCTTCCATTGGTATCTACCACTTCCGAGGATACTACTTTTCCGTCCTCTACCTGATAAATCTTGAATTGTTCCGTATGTCCAAAATGCTGAAAAATTTCCCCGTTTTCATAAGTTACACCAATCTTCATTTTTTCTTCTCCTTTACCTGCCGAGTTTTCAGGCATGCCTTGACAGTGCCGTCTGCAGCACTTTTCCCGCTCCCGGCAAAAAACATAATTACCTCCGCCGATCCTCAGTTCCAGACCTTTGGCAAGGCACAGGGCCAGTTTCTTCCGCGCGCTCTGATAAATAGACTGAACCGTCGTCCGCGCCACTTCCATCTGCGCCGCGCACTGTTCCTGAGTCAGTCCCTCCAGATCCATCAGCCGGATACATTCATATTCATCCAACGTCATGGATACGGAGGTTCCCCCCAGGGACCGCCCTTGTCCCAGAGGTCCAAAACAGGTATAAACCGGACGTCCGCAGACCCTCCGCCGCTTACATGGTCTTGGCATCCTGATCCCTCCATCATCATTTTATAAGATGATTATAACTCATTATTGACATATGTCAACAAAAAAGAGATAATAAAATTACTGTATTTAGGAGGCGTTTTATGAAGAATACCATGACAACCTTTACCGGCAGACATTTTGATCCTATGCAGATCAAAACAGAAGACATCTGCATGGAAGACATTGCCCATGCTCTGAGCCTGACATGCCGGGGCGGGGGACACCTGAAATATTTTTATTCCGTAGCACAGCACTCTCTCAACTGCTCCGCAGAGGCCAAAGCCAGAGGCTGGTCCGGAAAACTCCAACTTGCCTGTCTCCTTCACGACGCCAGCGAAGCGTACATCTCGGATATCATACGTCCGGTCAAGGCGAACCTGAGCAACTACCTTGAGATCGAAAGCCAGATTATGGAAAAAATCCTGGAAAAATTCAACCTTTCCGACCTCACCGAAGGTGAGCGCAGAATGTGGAAGCAGATCGACGATGAAATGCTGTATTATGAATTGAAAAATCTGATATCCGGAGAAGAAGATTTGGCCGCACCGGAATTGTGCGCTCTGCCTGATATATCCGAACGGAACTGGCAGAGTGTAGAAACGGATTTTCTCAGAACCGCGCATACGCTGATTTCTGTTAAATGAACATCTTTATCAGCCTGCCGGAAGTAAAAAGGAGCCGCTGCTCCCGGAAGTGATTTCTCTTCCGTTTTGCAGCGGCTCCCATTATAAGGGTTAAAATCAGCCTTCAATGGCGATCTTGTTCTTTGCCTCCACTTTTTCGCCGGATTTCTTTGGAATGGACAGTTTCAGAATACCATCCTCGTATTTCGCCTTGATCTCTTCCTGGGTAACGCCGTCACCCACATAGAAACTACGGCTCATAGCTCCGGCATAGCGCTCCTGGCGGATGTAATTTCCTTTTTTATCTTTCTCGTCTTTATCCAATCCTTTTGCAGCGGATACGGTCAGATAACCATCTTTCAGCTGCGCCTGAATCTCATCTTTCTTAAATCCAGGCAGATCGATATCTACTTCATAAGAATCGTCTGTTTCACGTACATCGGTCTTCATCATATTCCTTGCATGTTTACCATACAGCGGATTCTTCTTTTCAAAAAAGCTGTCAAATGGAAAATCCATCCAGTCGTCAAATAAGTTTTCTCCAAAAATGCTAGGCATCAACATAAGTCATATCTCCTTTCAACAACTCTCATTGCAGTTTCAAAGAACATCAGGAAAGGAGTTCCGCAGGTCCGTCTCAGGTGTCTCATCGATTTCCCTTCCCTTTGTTCTATATGTACTATAACGCAAGTCATTAGCACTGTCAAGCCCAGAGTGCTAATTCTTTTGTGAAAAAATTGTGAACGTTAATGCCTCACCGCAAAGTAAGTCGCCAGAATATCCTTCATATACTGATACCGTCTGGCATAGGAATTTTCCACCCGGATCAGTTCCATATCATGTGCTTTGCAGATCGCCTGCTTCTTCCGGTCCCTTGCCTTCACCGTTTCCTCTTCAAAATGCTCTTTTCCGTCCAGCTCGATCACAAGGACCGGATATTTCCCGTTTCCGCGTTGTTCATATACTACGAAATCAAACCGTCCTGAATAAAAAAGGTCGCTGTAATTTACATTCTCCTGGAATACCTGGGACACTGCCACCTCTTTTTCCACCGAAAAACGGTTCTGAGACAACCACAGGTTATCCAGCGCGTGATTCAGAGTGGTGAAGAAGGCTTCCTCCGTGGCCGTACTGAACGGCTTCACCCCCAGCGCCCTGGAATGTACCTCCTTGGGCGCCACCTGGGACTGTCCGTTGGTCTGCACATACCGGATCAGGTCATACAGATCATCTTCGCTCCCTTCCTGATGCAGCCGTTCCAGATTCCTGGTGCTGGACAGGACGATCAGACGGTCCCTGGCGCGGGATACGGCCACATTGATCAGTTCCCGGTTGTTTTTCAGCCATTCATAAGTACCTGCATAGGTTTCGTCCGTCAATGCCGTGGAAAACAGCACCACATCCTTTTCGTCCCCCTGAAATGCATGCACGGTACCGCAGGACACATGTGTCAGATGCTTTTCTTTCAACCGGTCCTCAATGGCCTTTCTTTGATTGACAAATGGCGTGATGACGCCGATACTCTGATCCTTGTGTGTCTCCGCGTAGCGAATGACCTCTTCCACTTCCGCCGGCGCTGTATTTTTATAATCCGTTTTTCCATCCTCCATATCCATATAGACCAGAGGCGAATCTTCCTTTTCCTGAGAACGGATCAGCAGTCTGGAATTGTAATACTTCTTATTATTGAATTCTATGATCTTCGGGCTGCACCGGTAATGATAGCGCAGCAGCACCTCGTCACTGACCGGGTCGCACGCCAGATAGGTTTTATAGATCGAATTTTTACGATAGTCATACTCATCCGGCACCATATACTTGCGGCGCAGCCGTTCGTTGGAGGTCTCATCCAACAGGATCACGGGATTAAGCTGCTGCGGATCTCCCACCAGCATCAATTTTTTACCCCGGACAATAGGGGTAAGAGAGACTGCGGTATTACACTGGCTTGCCTCGTCCATGACCGTCATATCGAAGCAGGGTTCCGGCGGTCCCAGCCGATGGGCTGATATGCAGGTAGTGGCAATGACCGGGAAGATTTTCTGGAAACGCTTCAGGTTCTCCTCACTGCCAAGATAGGTCCCGAACGCCTCCATCTGTTCCCGTTCTTCTTCCATATACAGGATCTCTCTCAGTTTCCGGTTCTGGTCATCGCCGATCCGTCGGATATACTTCACGGATATGTAATAAAGATATTTATACAAATCCTCCTTGTCATCCGTCAGAAGCGCCCACGCATCCTCATCCGTAACCTCTCCTACCTTTTCCATGCGGCGTTCTACACCTTCCAGCTGGCGTCCTTTCAGGTCAGCCTCAAAAGGCAGCTGCTGCACGGACATTCCATGCTGTTCATGGTATTCCAGCAGCCGGTCAATGGCTTCTTTTCTCTCCTTCAGATCCAGCAGTTCCTCATACCGGCGCAGCAGACCGGACAGCCTCTTTGCCCTCTCCGCCCGTCCGTCCCGGTTTCGTTCCAGGGTGGAGGTGTAGACCGTGATCTTCTCCGTACTTTCATACAATTCCCGCATCCGCTTCAGCGCTTCTTTCACCTTTTCCTGGTTTCCCAGGCGGATGACCGGAAACGGGATCTTTTTCCCTCTGTATCTCAGGTTTTCCAGTTTTTCCACCACGCCGTCGATGGGATGGTTATTGTAAGAGGCCAGAAGCACCGTCTTCTCGTTGAAAAACGCCGTCAATACCGTATTGAGGATTGTATTTGTCTTTCCCGTTCCGGGCGGCCCCTGGATATAAGCCACCGGATATTTCATGGCATTGTGGATCGCCAGCAGCTGGTCCAGATTCAGCCTCTGGTTTAAGAGAGCGAAGGGAACCGGCCTGCTCCCTCTGGGACGGTCCAGCAGCTCTCCGAAAAATGCTTTTATGGGAACGGTCACTTCCCCTTTGCGGTACATCTCCAGGATCCCGTTATACTCTTTATGGAGGTCCAGCGGCAGATCCATACCCAGTCCGATCAGGTAGGGCAGATCGTCCACGACCGTCTTCCCGCCTGCCGCGCGCGCCAGCGCATCCTTGATCTGTTCCTGATTTTCCACAAAATCGTCCAGAAGCTCATAGTCTTCCGCATCCAGAAACCGTCGGATGCTCTCCATGTATCCGCCCACCGTAAATTCCCTGCAGACCGTGATATCCTCATCCGGCCGGAGGCATCTCTGTTTCACGTCCAGCCGCATTCTGCGGTAAGCAAGCACATACAGTCCCTTTGATGTGTGAAGGCTCGTCACGTTCATAGCCAGCTGCTGGATGACGATTTTGCCGTTTTCTTTCCGGTCGCGGCCCCGTCTGGCACGGATCTGAAAATCGCGGACGATTTCCCGGAATTGTTCATCGTCCAGCGAATACTGCTCTCCATGAAAACTATCCCTGTCAAGATGGCTGACCAGGGCAAAATCCGCTTTATAGGGCGTCGCATCCATCCGGCTGCAGTCTTCCAGATAGTTTAATATCTTCAAATTAGGAGCATGCTCAAACAGCGGACGGTATTTATGCGGGTTCCGGCTGATATCCTTTACCAGCCATTCATTGACCGGATACCATGTCCCTTCCAATATCTCCGAAGAGAGGATAGAATCCAGGTATATGGCAGGAAATTCCTCGATACGGTACAGCCCCAGATGCATACCTTCCACCTTCAGAGTTTTCCGCCTGGGATCCAGATCCTGGATTCCGATCCAATAGCGAGTGACCTGTCCTTCCCGGTTCCGGTACTCTATGGTCATCCACTTTCCTTCATGAATTGCCTGAAACACATCACGGTATATGGGATTCATTCCGCCACTCCCTCTCCGATCATCTGTATTTTCACCCTCAGGATCCGTTCTGCCGACTCGTCAATACGAGCTTCCGACAGTTCTCCGTTTTCTGCCGCCTGCAGGACTGCCTGGTACGCATCCTGGAAATCCTCCGGCATCAGCAGGAGATCCGCGCCGGCGTTCAGCGCCGTCAGCGCCGCCTCGCCGGACGTATACTGCTCCGTAACCGCGCCCATATTCAACGCGTCTGTGACTACAATCCCGTCAAATCCCATATCGCCGCGCAGGATCTCTGAAATCAGAGTATACGACATCGTCGCCGGCGTATCGTCTCCCGTCACCTGCGGACAGGAAATATGACCGGCCATGATCACTGAAATCCCCGCGTCAATTCCTTCCTGAAAAGGAATAAGAGCGCCGCTTTTCAATTCTTCCAGCGTATCATCCACGTATGCGTAACCGTTATGGGAATCCCCTGCCGTACCTCCGTGTCCGGGGAAATGCTTGTATACTCCCAGGATTCCCTGACTCTTAAGCCCCCGCCATTCTGCCAGGGCCATCCTGCCGGCAGTCTCCGGATCTGAACTGAAGGCGCGTTCCTTTACCACTGTATTCTCCGGATTCGTAAGTACGTCCGCCACCGGAGCCATATCCATATTGAATCCCAGTTCTTTCAGATAAGATCCAATCTGTTCACCCAGCTCATAAGCCTCGTCTGTGTCCCCAGCGGCCCCGATCTCACTTAAGTTCGGGAATTCCGGCACGTCAAACGCCGGATTTCCTGCAACGCGGGTCACCTGACCTCCCTCTTCATCTACCGTCAGAAAAACCGGCAATCCTATACGTTCTTTTGCATACCGGGCGGTATTTTCCAGCATGGTCTTTGTCTGTTCCGGATTCTGCAGATTTTTGGCAAAGTACACCAGCCCGCCCACCGGACAATTCTCATAGGCTTCTCTGGTGGCGTCCCCTGCCTAGACCGCAGTATCCACGCCTGTCAGCTGCTCCGGTGTGATGATGAAAAGCTGGCACACCTTTTCCTCCAGCGTCATGTTCTCCAGAATCTGCTGAATTTCTTCCGTATCCGCATCCTGCACGGCCCCGGCTGAATCGGCAGAAGCGTCTGCGATATCCGCGGCGTCCGCCGCGGCTGTCTCACTGCTCTCCTGAACAGGTGCGGCCTCATTGTTCTTCCTGACAGGCGCTTCGGCGTTTCGGCATCCCGACAGCAGCGACATACCTAAAAGGGACAGCAGTCCCGCATATAAAATCGATTTTCTCATATTCCTTTCTCCTCAAAGATCTCCCGGAAACGCAGGGCATCCTCCAGCGTATGATTCCAGCCGTCCTTTTTCAGATCCACCTGCCATCCGTCCTCCGTATCCCGGACTTCCACGCCCTCTGCTTCCAACAGACGTTTCTGCAGATCGTACACATCAAACGAGGCTGCTCCGCTTAAAATTCCTCTGGCATTCACGATCCGGTGCGCCGGAATTTCCTCGCCCAGCCTGCCCCGGCTCAGGGCATATCCCACCTGGCGGGCATTGCGGGGCTTTCCGCACAGCAACGCGATCTGTCCATAGGTTGCCGCTTTTCCATAAGGAATATTACGGCATACAATCTCTATTCTCTTATAAATATCCATTCTGTTCACCCCGGTTCTATCCGTAGTATATCGCGGAGCATACCCCTTTGCAACCGGTTTGCAATTGCTTAGAACTGTATATGACGCAATACGCAGGATTTTCCACATAAAACAGCCGCGCGGCAGACACCGCGCGGCGGACAGGGTCAGTCCAGATAATCTCCGGCCGGACTGGCATTATACTGTTTGATAATCTTTATGAAACGTGCGAAACAAACCAGCTTTTCATGCGTTTTCCTTCTTATGGCTTTCAAAATAAGGGAACCGTTCCATGGCCTCCAGGATGTCCCGGAAGTCCTCTCTGGGCGCAAGATCGATATATTTCTTCAGAAGTTCTGTCTCTTCCTCTTTGTACCTTCCATAGAAAATATCAAACAGATTATGGCCGCGCACATAAGTGCGGATCTCCTCCATATGCTGTTTTACATCATCCGCCGTTTCCAGGTCTTTTCCCAATATCTCCTGCAGATGTCTTCCGCTGGTGATCCGGTGCAGATACTCCCTCCACTTTTCCAGCAGGATCTGATAGAATGCCTCTTCGGACTCTACCACTTCCAGCTGCGTCATCACTTTCGGATTCAGAAAATAATTTTCAAAAGAGTAATATCTGAGAATCAGCACGTTTTCCGGACGCACTCTGGGCAGCCGGTCCATATCCTCCAGGTTCCGCTCCTCATAGTACCGGCAAAGCTGGCGTCCCAGCAGGGCCGGATCCTCGCCGTCCCCGTCCCGGATCATCAGGAACTGATCCCGCAGATAGATCTGGTTCATGTATTTCAGGTTGGCGTAGGTCTTGATATTCGTACAGCTGTTAGTGGTAATGATCGCGACGCGGGAGAGCCTGCCCTCCGCGTCGTATACTTCCGAATAATATTTCTGCAGCAGCAGGGGAAGGCGGCTTTTATCCTGTTTTCCCTCCACGATAAATACAAAGTTCACATTCATCAGATCGCCCGCAGTATATCCGAGATCGTCCAGGATCGCGCTGATATCTGTTTTCTCCCGGATATCCGAAGAGCCGTCCTCCCGGATGACCATCTGACGGATCTGACGGCTGTTAAAATTAGACAGCAGGTTGGGCGAATGAGTGGTAAAAATCACCTGGTTTTTCCTGGACAGCCGGTACAGGATCTCTCCGGATACCTTCTGCAGTCTGGGATGAAGGAAGATCTCCGGATCTTCAATCAGGATAATGCTCGGCAGATTTTCTTCTATCTCCGTATATGCCTCCAACAGAGAAAACAGGTAAATGCAGCGCATGCCCTTGCCCATCCGTGAAATGGGGCGTGCCAGATTCTGGGCCGGATTCAGGAATTCTGTTGTCACATGAAGCATCTGTTCCACATCCCGGTTCATGGAATACAGGATCTGATCCCGGCCTCCGTTCTTCCGGAAGCTCCGATTCACGTGTCTGGCGAAATCGTCCAGATTCAGCTGATACAGTTTATAATCCAGCAGCTTCGCCGTCTCAAACACGTCCAGTTCCCCCGGCGCTTTCTTCTCGATCAGTCCGATACAGCTGAAGCAGTAATTGCACTTCTTCGCCTGATTGAACATACAGCATCCGGACCGCATTCTCTGCAGGATCTCATCCTCCTGCAGAAGCAGCAGATCTCCCTGCAGCGCCTCAAGGTTGCGTTCTGTATCCACATAATAAATCTTCGGAAAAACTTCCTGCAGATACGGGTTATGTTTTCTTACGCCGTCCTGACAGCGCACCCGTCCGGACCTGTTCGCCGTCATGGTGAAGGACAGGCGGCTATCCCGAAATGACGGCAGTTTTTTCTGAAAATCCTGAAGCCAGGCGTCTTTTCTGCGATACTGGCTGACCATACCGCCCCGGTGCAATAATTCCAGATCTTCCGGGGTAAATTCCAGCGTCACCGAAATCTCGACGTTGGCCCCGTCCTCTCCGAAATCCTCCGGCGTGATCTCATACTCCCCTCCCACAGCGCGGACCGCATCCAGCACCGTCGTCTTGCCGGTATTGTTCTGGCCCACCAGGATCAGGGCATTCTCAATATTCCGGATCTGCATGTTATGGATAAATTTGAAGTTGTGAATATACAGGTCTGTGATCTTCATGCTGT
>CALWDO010000057.1 GCA_944376715.1 uncultured Lachnoclostridium sp.
TATTTCGCACGTTTCCGTTTCTCTGTTGAGAAACTCCAACGTACTCAACTGGGTCTACCCGACCCATATATGAAAAGGGAGCTGTGCACTTTGCATCAGCTCCCGGATCACTTTCATCCTATTTATCCAGCCCATAAGAGCTTACTTTCCAGCCGTCCCCTTCTTTAACGAAATCGGCCGCCAGATACGTATAGGAATCGTCGCCTGGTTCCACGAAGACCAGCGACAGCCCGCACTCGGAAGCATCCTCCGGTACGGCGTCCAGCCCCCTGATCTCTCTGATTTCCACATCCCCGGCAGTTTCCGGAGCATCATAGACTTCCGGAGTGCCGCTGAAAGACTGTGAAAGATACTGCCGGATTCCTTCTGCATCACCGTTAAAATAAGCGGCAGAAAATGCCGTCATCACTTCCCGCAGCGCAGCCTGCTCCCCATTGCCGGCCGCCGCACCGTCCTGCCCGGACACCTCACCCGGTTTCTCCACTACCGCAAAAGTATAGGCTATGGCGTCCAATCCGACCGCCGCTCCTTCTTCTCCTTCCGACGTGACGGGACGTCTGCTGCATACCGCCCAGGATGAGCTGCCGTCACTGAAAATTCTCACCTCTGTCAGCACTTCGCCTGACTGTCTCTGCAGCTTTCCGCCTCCTGCGTCATAGACATAACCTTCCGACAACAGCCGCGCCTCCGCATCGGAGGCATTCTCCTCATAATATTCCACCCAAAGGCCTACCTCCGGGCTGTATACCGCCGACATTTTCTCCGGCGCCACAGGTGCGTCGTCATAGATCTGCCATCCCTCGTCCGGAATATAGATCGAGAAACCGTCTCCCACATAAAGAGTGGCCGGTATCTCTTCCTGTGTTCCTTCGATTGTGCACGAAAGAACCGTTGTGCTTTCTCTGGTATCACTCTGCTGCGGCTCTCCGGCCGCCGTGTAGGTTTCTTCTGTATCCTGTCCTGCCGTGTTCTCCTCGCTGTCAGACATTTCCGGCTCATCGGAAATGTCCGCTTCTTCCTCTGCGCCAGACGCCGGCTGTCCGCCGTCTGCAGACGTGGCAAACAGGACCACGATAACCGCAAGAATCAAAACCCCCGCGATACATGCTCCAATCGTCAGTTTCTTCGTCCTCATAATCGCCCTGATCCTTTCCCTGACCACACTCTGGCTGAAACTGTTGCAGAGAGGCAGTTCTCCGCTTTTGTATTCCTCCATCCCGATCAGTGTTTCTGCATAAGATTTTCTTGAACCAACGCCAAACCGGCGCACGACGCTTTCGTCACAGGCCAGTTCCATATCTCTGTTGAAAAAAACGTACATTACCCATACGAAAGGATTAAACCAGTGTACACACAGCACAGACACCATCAGCATCTTTCTGACGGAATCAAACCGGCAGATATGGATATATTCATGCATCAAAATATATTTCAGACGGCGTCTGTCTATCCTTTCTGTATCCTTCGGAAGCAGAATCACAGGTCTCAGGATTCCGTATGTCAACGGGACAGATATCCGGTCCGACTGTCTGAGGCGGACGGTTCTCTTCAGCGGATGCCGTTCCAGCCATGCGGAGGCCGTCTGATCCTGAAGAGGAAGGGACGTCCGAAATTCCCGGCAGCAGCGCGCATACGCTGTGATAAAGAAAACCGCGCATATGCACATACCTGCCAGCCAGATCATCGTCCAGATCGGGACGCTCTGTATACCGGCGGCAGCCCCGTTTCCGCTTCCTGTCTGCGCTGCCTGGGGCAAAAGATAAGCTGCCGCATTCACCGGCCCCTGCCTCACCGCGTCGTTTTGCTCCGCAAGCATTCCGTTCGCAAAGGTATACACGCTGAACATCGAGGGAAGCGAAAATGGCACTGCCAGTCTCAAAATTACCGCTTCCCACAGCAGAATAAACAGCTTCTTCGGCAGCCGGTGAACCATAGCCGCACGAACCGCCAAAATAGCCAGAATCATCGCCGCACCGGAAACGCTCATCTGAACAAGGCTCATTTCTCGTCACCTCACTCCTCTTCTTCAATGATCTCTTTCAGCTGCCTGATCTGACGATCGGAAAGCTTCTTTCTCCCCAACAGAGCGGCAAACAGCTTATCCGCAGAACCATCATAGATTTTATTGATCAGTTCTTCTGTCTCCGCTTCCTGTACTTCTTCCTTGGAAATCAGCGCATGACACATAAAATTAGGCTCCGAGCGCTTAATAGCTCCTTTTTTGATACATCTTTTTATCAGCGTGTAAGTGGTATTCTTATTCCATCCTGTCTCTTCTTTTAACACATCCGATATATGTTTTGCCGTGGCGTCGCCCTCCCGCCAGAGCACACCCATGATCTTCAGCTCCGAATCAAATAACTTTACCTGCAAGGGGTTTCCCTCCTCCTGTACTACTGCAGTAGTTTGTATATACAGACTACCATAGTAGTACGTGTATGTCAATATGGCAGTTCCGTACAGCCAAGCATCAGCGCATCTGTCTTTTCGTTTACAATATATTTATTCGCCAATGCGAGCATCTCTTGTTTATCACCAGGAATCACAATTCCATTTTCCAGGTTGGGATAGATTAACTTGCTCAATTTAGAAATATCTGAATCCGAAGGAATAATCGCTTTAATCCCGTTTTCCAGCAAAGCGCTCTCATAAAGACCGCTTCGAAGTGTGTATTCTGTGCCAAATATAAGAACGCGTTTATAATTCATACGCTTAATTTCGGCAAGCACCGCATCGACAATACTGACAGCAGGCAGCGGCAGTTTATCTATTATCGTGTCCCAGACAATATGCTCTGTATTGGCCGTAATCGCTGCAATTTCAGCGCCTGCGGCTTTTAAATTCGAAAAACTGGCAAGCAGGTATTCACATAGTTTTCCATAATCATGCGCTTTTAAGGCATCATCATGTTTCAGCATATTGACACTGTCAATCACGATCTCCGGATATATTTGATTTTCATTTTCTTTAAGAGTTTTATCAACAAGCCCGAAATAGTATTCCACTGTAGAAGCCGGTCCAATCCCTCCTACAAGTCCAATCTTTTTCATATTTATATTCCACTCCTCCCGCCTCATTTAGGTTTGATATCGTGTTGCACTTCACTAAATACAACCATTAAAATGCAACCTCTGAAAATCAGAAGTAAAACTGAAATATCCGGGAAATGTCTTAAAATCAACATTTCCCGGATATTCCTCATAAAGCCTTTATAACATAAAAAATGGAAGCAAGGAGGCTCGAACTCCTGACCTTTCGCGTGTGAGGCGAACGCTCATCCCGGCTGAGCTATGCTTCCATGCCCATTATTATATCACGTTCTCGCAGAATTGCAACCTTGATTTTCAATTTCCGGTTTTGAGTCAAATATAATAAATTTTATAAAAAGGTGCCTCTTCGTATATACTTCCTCTGCTTCTCAGATTATTTAAAAAAATGCTGCCTATCAATAAAGCAATTATAACTAAAACAAACAAATCGTACTTTTTCATATGTTTTATTACAATCCATGTAATCCCTATATATAGCAGTATGTTAAGTAATCCGAATACAAGTGTGAGATAGTCAATTCTTAGCATATATTCCCCCGATAAGGATAAGGCTCCGGATCCCAGGGATATCAGAGCCCAACCTAAGATTTTTACACAAATCCTCAACTGCTTTTTTCATTGTATTCTAAGCGTGCTTTAAAATCAATCAGATATTTGACAGTTGTCAGCAGAAAATGATTGACATCACGCAAAATACAAGGTAATATTAACACATAAGCAACAAAGGCGTTCTGCACAGAGCAGAGCGTCTTTTTTTTATTTATGCCGCGCAATTGGAAGGGTGATTGTATGAATTTAGAAGAACATGTAGATCTGTATGAACGGACCGATGTGGTCAATTCACTGTTGGCACGTTACGGAGTAAAATTTGGAATCTATAAAAACAACACCTTTCATGAACAGTTGTTTCCTTTCGACGCAATTCCCCGGGTCATCACCAAGGAAGAATTTGCTTTTCTGGAAAAAGGACTGAAGCAGCGGGTCGATACGTTGAATCTGTTTTTGAAAGATATCTACAATGAGAAAAAAATCCTGAAAGATAAGATCATTCCGGAGGAATTTATCTACGCCTCCAGCGGATATCTTCCTCAGTGCGAGGGGATCATACCCCCTGAAGGCGTCTACTCCCACATCTCCGGAATCGATCTGGTTCTGGGGCGGGACGGGGTCTGGTACATACTGGAGGATAATCTGAGAGTCCCCTCCGGCGCGTCCTATCCGATGATCGCCCGGGAGCTGTGCCGCAGGAGCAGTCCGAAAACATTCCACGACATTTCCATAGCAGATAACCGTACCTATGCGGATCTCCTGAAAAAAACGCTGGAACATGTAAATACAGGCGGTCTCACTGTCGTCATGACGCCCGGCAGATACAACGCGGCCTATTTTGAACACTCTTATCTGGCGGAACGGATGCATGTGCCGCTGGTCACCTGCAATGATCTGACGGTAGAAGACGATCATCTCTATTTCAAGGATTAC
Source organism: uncultured Lachnoclostridium sp. (assembly GCA_944376715.1). Taxonomy (GTDB): domain Bacteria; phylum Bacillota; class Clostridia; order Lachnospirales; family Lachnospiraceae; genus Hominiventricola. Next base: position 4,533 of record CALWDO010000057.1, read on the forward strand.
AGCGGGAAAAGAGAACTGGTGGGGGCCGTGTACCGCCGTATATCCGACGAATATATGGATCCTATGAACTTCAATCCGGAATCTGTCATAGGCGTGCCGCATATCTTTGATATCTACCGAAAGGGAAACGTAGCTCTGATCAACGCTCCCGGAAACAGGATCGCGGATGACAAAGGGATCTACTATTTTGTCCCCCGCATGATCCGGTATTATCTGGGGGAGGAACCGATCCTGAGCAACGCGCCTACGTACCTGCCTTATTATGAGGAGGATATGAAATATGTGCTTGAGCATCTGGACAGCCTGGTGCTGAAGGATGTAGCGGAAGCCGGCGGATATGGCGTCGTCTTCGGAAACAGCATGTCTGTAGGACAGAAAGAGGACTTTATCGCGCTTCTGAAAAAAGAGCCCAGAAGATTTATCGCGCAGGAGGTCATCGACTTCTGCGGGCTTCCGATCTTTACAAAAGAAGGACAGCCGGAACGGAAGGCCGATCTTCGCGCTTTCGTTCTTTCAGGTGAAAAAACCGTCGTGTGGAAAAGCGGCCTGACCCGTTTCTCCAGAAATCCGGATTCTTTCATCGTCAATTCATCTCAGGGAGGAGGATTTAAAGATACATGGGTGTTAAATCAGTAGAAATGATCGACCGGCTTTTCTGGCTTGGAAGATATACAGAACGCGCTTATACAACCATTCGGCTCTACGGACAAAAATTCGACAGTATGATCGAAGAAGGATCAGAAGGCTACGACGCCTTCTGCCATTCTCTCGACATTCCTAATATCTATGCTTCCGCCGAAGATTTCCGCAAAAGATATCCTTTTGGCAAAGACGACCCGAATTCCATCTACAGCAACCTTCTCCGGGCTTACGACAATGCCATCGAGCTCAGAGAAGAGATCGGCAGCGAGACCCTGGCATATATCCAGCTTGCTGTCTACGAACTGAACAAAGCGGCGGTGAGCGCCTCTCCCCTGATCGAGTTTCAATCTATACTGGACGATATTCTGGCCTTCTGGGGAAACGTGGACGACAGCATCGAAGATGAACATGCAAGAAATATCATCAAGATCGGCAAGCGGGTGGAACGGGTGGATCTTTACGGGCGGCTTCATATGGACCGTACCTCCATGGTACGGGAAGTCCACCGCCTGACCGGACGGATCGCCAGAACCGGGCTCCATTACCGGGAAGAAACCATACGCAGACTGAATGAACTGATATCGGAAGAAAATCTGAACTATCCTGCTATCGTGGAGGAAGTGGACCGGATACTGGAGGCGTGACGATGAAAACTTTACACTTCCGATATGATCTGAAGATTGAATTTTCAGAACCTGTAACCAATCACAGTTTTACTGTCAAATGTGTGCCTGACACCGATGAGCGGCAGCATATCCTGCGTCAGGACATAAAAATTCTTCCAAAGGAATTTCTGAGCACCAATCGGGATTCCTTTGGGAATTTCTACTTTTTTGGAAAAACAGTTGCTGAACACGAGCTTTTTCATGTTGAGGAAGAAGGAGTCGTGGAAACCGGATGGAGCGACAGCGTCCCGGCGAATGACAGTCCCGGCCAGGGACTCTGCCTGGTGCAAACCAGCTGTACAGAACCGGGACCGTATCTGAAAGAATTTTTTGCCGGCCTTAATCTTCCGCCCGATGCAGATAACAGGGAGAAAAGCCTTTGGATCATGGATAAGGTTTACCGCTCTTTTTCCTACCAAAGCGGCGTCACCACAGTAGGCACGACCGCCGAAGACGCTTTTTCCCAGGGAAGCGGTGTCTGTCAGGATTACGCGCATATTATGATCTCCTTATGCCGGATGGCAAAAATACCGTCCAGATATGCGGCGGGTATGCTTCTCGGAGAAGGAGCAAGCCATGCCTGGGTGGAAATCGCATGCCGGAACAAATGGTACGGGCTTGATCCCACCAACCACGTGCCTGTCGCGGAAGATCATATTAAGATCTCGCACGGCAGAGATTATAAGGACTGTCTGATTAATCAGGGAGTCTTTACCGGAAATGCACGTCAAAAACAAAGTATCTCCGTGCAGGTAACTGAAATATGAGGTGAAGAAACATGATGACGACTATCGTCAGCGCTCCGCTCCCCGTGGACGAAACGCTGGAAATCAAAAAAACCGTTTCTGTCCGGAAAACGGCGGGAACGGCAAAAGGATCAGTATTGTGACAGGCATCCACGGCGATGAACTGGAAGGACAGCTGGTCTGTTTTTATGTAGCGAAAAAAATCAGGGAAAATCCCGGCAAACTGTTGGGAACCGTAGACATCTATCCCGCCACGAATCCTCTGGGCATCGATTCCGTTACCAGAGGAATCCCGGGATTTGACCTGGACATGAACCGTATCTTCCCGGGAGAGCCGGACGGGACCCTGACGGAATACGTTGCGACCAGGATCATACAGGATCTGGTAGGCTCCGATCTGTGTCTGGACATTCACGCCAGTAATATTTACCTGACAGAAGTCCCGCAGATCCGGATTAATGAGTTGTTCCGGGAACGGCTTGTTCCGATTGCTCAGGAAGCAAACGTGGATTTTATCTGGGTACACGGGGCCAACACCGTCCTGGAATCCACACTGGCGCACAGCCTGAACAGTCTGGACGTACCTGCCCTGGTAGTGGAGATGGGCGTAGGCATGCGTCTGACTCCTGCCTATGCGCGGCAGCTGACGGACGGTATTTTTCATCTGATGAACCGTCTGCATATCTGGAAGGACGATGTAGAGAATCCTGTAAAGAAACCGGTATTTTCACAGGATCCGGATGAGGTCTGCTATCTGAACGCGCCTGTTTCCGGGATATTCCTGAAAAAACGCTGTCATGGAGAAATCGTGCGTAAGGGAGATGAAATCGGTTCTATCCTGAATCCTTATACGGGAGAAGTTTTACAATGCGTCGCCGCTCCGGAAAGCGGATGGCTGTTCACAATCCGGGAATATCCGGTTGTGGAAGAAGGGTCTCTGCTGGCAAGAATCTTGATAAGAAAGGCTGATGAATTATGAAAAAAGAACTTCTCTATACCATACCGTCACTTTACCGGGATGATTTCCGTATTCACGGATATCGGTTCGGTCAGGGCCGCAAAGCCCTCTGCATCGTGGGAAGCATGCGGGGCAATGAATATCAGCAGCTCTATACCTGCTCCAGGCTCGTCTCCATCCTGAAGGGACTGGAAGCTGACGGATCTCTCAGCAGCGAGGACGAGATCCTGGTCATCCCGGCTCTGAATCCGGGATCTATGAACATAGAAAAACGGTTCTGGCCCAAGGATAATACAGACATCAACCGGATGTTCCCGGGATACCGTCTGGGAGAGACGACCCAGCGGGTGGCTGCCGGAATCTTTAACCAAATCAGCGTTTATGAAAACGGAATACAGTTTCCTTCTTTTTATATGCCGGGAAACTTCAGTTCCCATGTGAGGATCATGAAGACCGGTTATGAAAATGTGGAAAAAGCCAGGGCGTTCGGTCTTCCATATATTGTGCTGAAAGTGCCGAAGCCTTATGATACGACCACCCTGAATTACAACTGGCAGATCTGGGAGACCGACGCGTTCAGCCTCTATGGGACCGTCACGGACTCCATAGACGAAGCCAGCGCACAAGAGTTGATCCAGAGCGTTCTACGCTTTTTGAAAGCATACGGCCTCCTGAAACGGGAGATACCTGCCGGCATGGATTCCATCGTCTTTACGGACCGGGATCTGATTACCCTGCGTCCGAAGACGTCCGGCATCTTCCGGTGTCTCGCCTCTGCAGGAGCCCGGGTACAAAAAGGTCAGCTGCTGGCGCAGATTCTGGATGCCTGTGAAGGAGAGATCATAGAGGAGATCCGCTCCTCGGATTCCGGCATTCTCTTCTTCACCCACAACAGGCCCCTGGTCTATGCGAATACCGCTGTTTTCAAGCTGCTTTCTTCCAGTTTGGCAGCAGCGCCGATTTGATGATCACCAGCACAGATCCCGCCTTCGGGATAAAGCGATCAGATGTGGAAATTCCTTCACTTCATCCTTTTCATGCCAGATGCGGCGGATTGAAGCAAAAACTGCCCTTCCCGTTTTTCTTTACCATATACATCCGCTCATCGGCTGTCTTATACAACTGGTCAAAATCTGTATTCCCGTCGCTTACCGCGATCCCTATGCTAATGGAAATATCCGCTTTGTTGTACTCTTCTCCTACCTCATGAAAAGCCGAACAGATATTCCGGGCCCTTTCTGTCAATACTTTTTCATCTGTACAGCCCAGTAAAAAAAGCATAAATTCATCGCCTCCCATACGGGCGACAATATCCTCTTTCCTGGAACGGTTTTTCAAAATCTCCGCCAGCAATACAAGTACCCGGTCTCCATGCTGATGTCCGTAAGTGTCGTTGACCTGTTTGAAATTGTCAATATCCAACAGAAACATGGCGCCCGTCTGATGTTTGGAGAGATACTTTTCAAAACAAGAGATGGCGCCTTTACGGTTCAGAATGCCGGTCAATGGTTCTTCCATGATTTCCTGCCTTAGTTTTTCCTGAAGCTTTATGTCTTCATTAATATCCAGCATAACGCTGACCATCGCTTTCCTGCCGTCTTCCGTGGTAATCGCATGCCCCCGGTCTCTCACCCACATGCGTGAACCGTCCTTTCTGACAACACGATACTGGATATCATATCCGCCGCTTTTCTCCACTCCATCATATATCGCCCTGCATACTCGTTCCCAGTCCTCAGGCGCGATAATTTCCTGCATCCGCTCTCCGGTCTTTTTTACTAATTCATCATAGGTATATCCCAGATAACGCAGCATAGCATCATTTATAATATACAGCGGAAACCCTTCTTCCAGGTATCCGCCCATAATTCCTCCCGGAAGCATAGACATCATGGTTTCCACCAGCTTCCTTCCAGAGGAAGCATCCAGCCTGCTCACTGCCTGATGTCCATACTTAATAGGAAACCATTCCTTTTTCCCCTGCTGATCTCCCGGCACTGACATATGAAGACTGATAATCCTCCATACCTTCTCTTTCTTCGCCGCCGTCAACGTCAGCCGCGTGCGGTATGACCGTCTTCCCCCGTTTTCATCCGACATAGAAATCTTTACAGTGCAGTATACGCCATATACATCGTCCTGGTACAGATTTTCTCTATAATTATCCAGTTCATACCGGATATTCCCAAAAGTATTTATTTTTCCCTCCATCATCAATGTCCGGAGTTCTTTTTTATTCAAAGCGACTTCCTGCGCTCCGCTTCCCAGGCTGACCGCATCATCTTCAAGCAGCCTAAGAGTATCTTCCGGATTCTTTCCCTCTAAATAAGCGTCCAGAAAACATATCAGCATTTCCTTCATCACCATATCAGATCCCTCCCGGAAGAAGCAAATAAGAACATTCGTTCGATAGTTAAAATCTACTGTATATTCACATTCTAATAAATTAAAGATTGCAAGTCAACAGAAATACCCTTTCTTATTTAGCGTTTAAAATTGCCCGGTAAGGTAAAATCTAATACAGATTGAGAGGTGATGCTGTTGTATGAAGATTTCGTCCCGGAACGGCTGGCAAAGTTGAGACTACAGAAGGGAGTATCTGCCCGTGACATGTCCTTGTCACTGGGACAGGCAAATAATTATATCAACAACATTGAAAATAAAAAATCGCTTCCTTCTATGTCTTCTTTTTTCTATATCTGCGAGTATCTGGGCGTGACGCCTCAGGAATTTTTCGACGAGGGCAATGTATACCCGGAAATCTTAAATGAATTTATCGCAGAAGCCAAAAAACTAAATCCCCAGGTCCTGTCCCATATCCTTTGCCTTATGAAAGATCTTAATAATAAGTAATTCAAACATCAAAATTACTGCAGGAAATAAGCGTACCGCCACTTCTGACGGTACGCTTATCTTTTTCATTAAAAAAGCATTATGCTTTTTTGTTATTAATTGCTGCCTGCGCTGCTGCCAGTCTCGCGATCGGCACACGGAACGGCGAGCAGGATACATAATCCAGACCAATGCTGTCACAGAACTCCACGGAAGCCGGATCCCCGCCATGCTCACCGCAGATGCCCAGATGAAGCTTCGGATTCACCGGTTTGCCAAGATCGATGGCCAGTTTCATCAGCTTGCCCACGCCATTCTGATCCAGTTTTGCGAACGGGTCATTTTCATAAATCTTCGCATCATAGTATGCGTTCAGGAACTTGCCTGCGTCGTCACGGGAGAAACCGAAGGTCATCTGAGTCAGATCATTCGTACCGAAGCAGAAGAAATCCGCTTCTTTCGCGATCTCGTCAGCAGTAAGCGCTGCTCTCGGGATCTCGATCATCGTGCCTACTTCATATTCCAGATCTGCGCCCTGTGCCGCGATCTCAGCGTCCGCGGTCTCAACCACATATTTCTTTACATATTTCAGCTCTTTTGCATCGCCTACCAACGGGATCATGATCTCCGGTTTTACATTCCAATCCGGATGTTTCTTCTTCACATTGATCGCCGCGCGGATCACTGCCTTTGTCTGCATCACCGCAATCTCCGGATAGGTCACTGCCAGACGGCAGCCGCGGTGTCCCATCATCGGGTTGAACTCATGCAGCCCGTCGATGATCGCTTTAATCTGTTCTACGGTCTTGCCCTGAGAATCGGCCAGCTTCTTAATGTCTGCTTCTTCCGTCGGAACAAATTCATGCAGAGGCGGATCCAGGAAACGTATGGTCACCGGATTGCCTTCCAGGGCTTCATACAGTTTTTCGAAGTCTCCCTGCTGCTCCGGAAGGATCTTGTCCAACGCCGCCTCTCTCTCTTCTTTTGTCTCGGAGCAGATCATCTCGCGGAATGCATCGATACGATTGCCGCTGAAGAACATATGCTCCGTACGGCACAGCCCGATGCCTTCTGCTCCCAGTTCGCGGGCCTTCTTCGCGTCTGCCGGCGTAT
>CALWDO010000058.1 GCA_944376715.1 uncultured Lachnoclostridium sp.
CCCGGACATTGCCGGCATCATGGGAGCGTTCGGAGCCGCTCTGATCGCTCGGGAACGCTATGAAGGACAGCAGACGACCATGCTATCCAGGGAAGAGATGGAGAATCTGCAGTATTCTACTTCCATGACCAAATGCCGCGGCTGTACCAACAACTGCCGCCTGACGATCAATAAATTCTCCGGCGGACGCCGCTACATCTCCGGAAACCGCTGCGAGCGTGGACTGGGAAAAGAGAAGAACGAGCACCATGCGCCGAACCTGTACGAGTACAAGAACCAGCGGCTGTTCTCCTATGAACCGCTGACGGAGGAAGAAGCGTCCCGGGGACTGGTGGGTATTCCGAGAATCCTGAACATGTACGAGGATTATCCGTTCTGGTTCACGTTCTTCACCAAACTGAAATACCGGGTGGTCCTGTCGCCGGTATCCACCCATGAGCTTTACGAGCAGGGAATCGAGTCGATCCCCAGTGAATCCGAGTGTTATCCGGCGAAGCTGGCGCACGGCCATGTAAAGTGGCTGCTGCAGCACAACATTCCATTCATCTTCTATCCGTGCATCCCTTATGAACGCAATGAGTTCAAGGACGCCAACAACCATTACAACTGCCCGATCGTCACCTCCTACGCGGAGAACATCAAGAACAATATGGAAGAGCTGCGGGGCGACCGTTTCGATTTCCGCAATCCGTTCCTGAGTTTCGAGAGCCTGGAGATCCTGACGAAACGGCTGATCGAAGAATTTGAAGGGGAAAAGGGCATGACGGCTCAGGAGATCACCGAAGCCGCAAAAGACGCCTGGGAAGAACTGCGCCAGGCACGTCTGGACGTATGCAAGAAAGGCGAGGAGACTCTGAAATGGATCGAAGAGAACCACGCCCACGGCATTGTGCTGGCCGGCCGGCCTTACCACATCGACAACGAGATCAACCACGGTATCTCGGAGATGATCAACAGCTACGGGTTGGCAGTGCTGACCGAGGACAGCGTATCCCATCTCCATGAAGAAGACAGACCTTTGCGCGTTATGGACCAGTGGATGTACCACTCCCGTCTGTATGCGGCGGCCGATTTTGTGAAGACCAGGGATGATCTGGATCTGGTGCAGTTAAACTCTTTCGGCTGCGGGCTGGATGCCGTTACGACTGACGAGGTAAATGAAATCCTGACTAATTCCGGCAAGATCTATACATGCCTGAAGATCGACGAGGTCAGCAACCTGGGCGCGGCGCGTATCCGTATCCGTTCCCTGCTGGCTGCGATCCGTGTGCGGGAGAAGAAACAGGAGAAACGTACCGTCGTATCCTCCGCTTACCACCGGGTAATCTTCACGGAAGAGATGCGCAAAGACTATACCATCCTCTGCCCGGATATGTCTCCGATCCACTTCAATCTGCTGGAGGCGGCATTCCGCTCCTGCGGATACCATATCGATGTGCTGCCCCGCGCGGGAAGAACCGCCGTGGATCTGGGACTGAAATATGTAAATAACGACGCCTGCTATCCATCCCTGATCGTCATCGGTCAGATCATGGAAGCGGTACTGTCCGGCAAATATGACCTTAACAAGACTGCTATCCTGATCTCCCAGACCGGCGGAGGATGCCGGGCATCCAACTATATCGGATTCATCCGCCGGGCATTGGAGAACGCCGGACATCCCAATATTCCGGTCATCTCCATCAACCTAAGCGGACTGGAGAAAAACCCCGGCTTTAAGTTCACGCCGGAGATGCTGTTCAAAGGCATCTATGCCCTGGTGTTCGGAGACCTGTTTATGAGAGTGCTCTATCACACCCGCCCCTATGAGGTAGTTCCGGGCGAAGCCAACCGGGTGCATGAACAGCTCAATGAGCGCTGTAAGGCGTTCCTTATGAAAAAACATCCGACCTGGAAGGGATTCAAACGGCTCTGCAACGAGATCGTGGACGAATTCGACCATATCCTGGTGACCAACGAAGCCAAGCCGCGTGTGGGTATCGTCGGCGAGATTCTGGTGAAATTCTCCCCGTCCGCCAACAACGGGCTGGTGGATCTGCTGGAAGCCGAAGGTGCCGAGGCAGTGGTGCCGGACCTGATGGATTTCCTGCTCTACTGCTTCAAAAACACCGAGTTCAAGGCACGCTACCTGGGTAAGAAAAAATCAGGAGCCATGATGGGACGTCTGGGCATCCGGGCTCTGGAATTTTTCCGGGCTCCGGCCAACAAGGCGCTGAAGAAGAGTATCCACTTCTCTCCGTCCTCCAATATCGACCATATGGCAGATATGGCGAAGGACATCGTATCTCTGGGTAATCAGACCGGAGAAGGATGGTTCCTGACGGCCGAGATGCTGGAACTGATCGAAGACGGCACGCCGAATATCGTCTGCACGCAGCCATTCGCCTGCCTGCCGAACCATATCGTAGGAAAAGGCGTGATCAAGGAGCTGCGCCGCCGCCATCCGTCTTCCAATATCGTAGCCATCGACTACGATCCCGGCGCCAGCGAAGTAAACCAGCTCAACCGGATCAAGCTCATGCTGAGCAGCGCGTTCAAGAATCTTCACAAAGAAGAGGAAGAACAGAGAAAAGAAGCATAACGGATATTATCCGAAACACAGAAAACGGAACTGCGCCAAAACAGTTCCGTTTTCTGTCTGTTGAATATTCAAAGCAGTCTCTGAATCGTCCTTACCAGCTCGTCCATATCCAGCGGTTTCGCCACATGGGCGTTCATACCGCATTCCAGACAGCGGCTGACATCCTCCGCGAATGCGTCGGCGGTCATGACAATGACCGGGATCTCCTTTCCATCCGGACGGTTCTCCAGATCTCGGATAGCCTTCACTGCTTCATATCCATCCATCACCGGCATACGCAGATCCATAAGGATCACCTTGTAATATCCCGGTTCTTTCTCCATAAACATATCCACGCACTGGCGGCCGTTCTCCGCCCATTCCAGTTCAAATCCCCGGGCAGACAGCAATTCCTTGGCGATCTCCCAGTTAATCTCGTTATCCTCCGCCACCAGAATGCGTACTCCTCTGAAATCCTCCGCCTCTTCTGGCATATCTTCTCTTTGACAGCCGGAATCCGCATACGGCTCCAGCCCATAATACAGCGCCGATTTAAATAACGGTTTGGAAATAAAACCGCTGATTCCCGCTTTCCTTGCCTCTTCCTCAAAATCCGACCAGTCGTAAGCCGAGATCAGCAGAATCGGGACATGATCCCCGATCTTTCCACGCATTTCCTTTGCCGTCTCCAGGCCTCCGGTCCCCGGCATCTTCCAGTCCAGAAGGACAATGTGATAGCCCTGCCCCTCTCTGTCGCGGTCTTCCGCCATCCGTACTGCGGTCTTCCCGTCTAAAGCATACTCCGCATGGACGCCAAGTTCTTTCAAAGAGTGAACCGCGTCACGGCACATCTGCTCGTCATCATCCACCACCAGCATATTCCAGGATGGCAGTGCCATCTCTTCTTCCGTTACTCTCGCTTTTTCAAAGTCCAGCGTCACGTGAAATTCCGATCCCTTTTCCAATTCGCTTTGGACTTCTATCGTTCCCTCCATCTTATCCACGATATATTTCGTGATCGCCATACCCAGCCCGCTTCCTTCGATCTTCCGGACCCGCTTGGTATCTTCGCGCGCAAAGGAATCAAAAATTTTCTTCTGAAATTCGGGCGTCATACCCATTCCATTATCTTTCACCCGGAAATGCGTACGCACCCATCCCTCTCCCCTGGGCGACAGTTCCTGGGTGACCGTGACGCCGATACTTCCTCCTTCCGGGGTAAATTTCACAGCGTTCGACAGAAGATTGATCAGGATCTGGTTCAGCCGCACTCCGTCACACAGCACCTGTTCTGCTGTAATATTTTTCACTGTGATGTTAAAAGACTGTCCCTTTGCCTTTACCTGCGGCTGAACAATGCTTACCAGACTTTCCATAGTCTCCCGCAGACTGACCAGCTCCGTATTCAGATTCAGTTTGCCGCTCTCGATCTTCGACATATCCAGGACGTCGTTGATCAGCCCCAGAAGGTGCCGGCTGGACAACGTAATCTTTTGCAGACAATTTTTCAATTGCTCCGGCTTGTCAAGATTGGCGGAAGCAATCGCCGTCATACCTACGATGGCGTTCATGGGCGTACGGATATCATGGCTCATATTGGACAGGAACTCGCTCTTCGCCAGGTTGGCGCGCTCCGCCTCTCTCTGCGCCTTTTCCGTTGCTTCAATCTGGCGGCGCGACATTCTCATATAGATAAAAAAGATCACAAGCGTAGCCGCCAGAAGGAGTCCGCATCCTGCAAGCGTCACGGATATACGGCGGCCTCCCAGACCCGCTACCGCGTCATCCAGTTCCCCATGCGGCATGACCGTCACCAACGTCCATTCCGAATTTTCCATATGGGAGCAATACACATGCCTCCGCTCCCCATCTACAGAAAATACCATCGAATACGGTTCTTCCTGATTTATGGCGTTTCTCAGCTCCCGTATTACCTGGTCCGCATCCCTGTCATCAAAATCTGCATTTTTCTGAAGCCATTCATAGTAATTATCATCCAGAATATTCGCATTCTGTACAACGAAGCTTCCGTCCTTACGGATAATATGAGAGAAAATCAGACTCCCATCCCCATTAAGGGCAAGCGCTTCGTTTAATCTTTCTATAGGCAGACCCACCGTCAGCGCTGTGCACTGGCTCCCGTCCGGCAAAGGGTATCCTGCCGAATAAGGATATCCCACAGAGATCCCATACAGCAGCAGAAGCTCCCCTTTCTCTGTCTCCCCGGTCGCAGCCGTCTCCCTGCCTTCATTCATCTCCTCGACATAAAAATCCTTATTGATAACTGAAACAGAATCGCCGTAGATCAGAAATTCTTCTCCCTCTGTATTATAGAGGGCCATATACACAAAATCCCTGTTTTTTCCTGCAGCTTCCAGGCGATCGGCCAAATCCTCATCGTATTCTGCCGCGCTGTCTGGCGGCACCACCTCTGTGATTCCCTCCACCTGGAGCAGCCGCATTCCGATCAAAGAACTAAAATGCCGCTGAAGCTGACTGTTCATCTCCTCCATATAAAGATTGACCACCTGCGTGATCGTACTTTCGCTTTCCCTGAGCATAAATGTCGTGATCCAGACAAATACACCCACACAGAGAAATACAAGCCCGATCAGGCTTCCCCACAGAAAACGGCTTGTTTTTTTCTTTAACGCCTCCATAGTCTCCCCCAAAACATCAGATCTCTACCGGTTCTCAATCTGCCAGTCGATAGGCGTCAGTCCATGCTCCTCCAGAAACGCATTTGCCTTACTGAAATGTTTGCATCCGAAAAATCCCCTGTATGCGGAGAGAGGACTGGGATGCGGCGCTTCCAGGATCAGGTGCTGCGGATTGTGCAGCATGGCCTTCTTCGCCTGCGCCGGCCTGCCCCACAGCATGAAAACAATCGGCCGGTCCTGCTGGTCCAGGACCCGGATCGCCGCATCCGTGAATTCTTCCCAGCCGATTCCCCGGTGGGAATTCGCCTGATGCGCGCGCACCGTCAATACAGTATTTAAAAGCAGCACGCCTTCTCTGGCCCACTTTTCCAGATAACCGTTATTCGGTATGTAACAGCCGCAGTTGTCATGGAGCTCCTGATAGATGTTTACCAGAGACGGCGGGATCTCCACATCCGGCTTCACGGAAAAACACAGTCCATGGGCCTGCCCATCCCCGTGGTACGGGTCCTGCCCCAGGATCACCACCTTCACCTCTGAAAGCGGCGTCAGCTCAAAGGCGTTAAAGATGTCGTCCGCGGGTGGAAATATCAGACGCGTCTGATATTCATGCATCACGGTCTTATATAATTTTGCATAATAAGGCTTCCCGAATTCCGGCTTCAACGGCTCCAGCCAGTCATTGCTTATCGCTCCCATCTTCTCTCCTCCTATAAACGTACCGGGATATCATATCCACGCAGATACTCTTTTACCTGACGGATCTCCAGCTCTTTATAATGGAACAGGGATGCAGCCAGCGCCGCGTCCGCCCCTCCGTCAGTCAGCGCCTCTTTGAAATGTTCCAGGGTACCGGCTCCTCCGGAAGCGATAACCGGCACCGGCACACGATCCGCCACCGCGCGGGTCAGTTCGATATCATATCCGGCTTTGGTTCCGTCACAGTCCATGCTGGTCAGCAGGATCTCGCCTGCTCCCAGTTCGCTGACTCTCTCGGCCCATTCCACCGCGTCGATCCCCATATCCACACGGCCGCCGTTTTTATAGATATTCCAGCCGCTCCCGTCGGCACGTCTCCTGGCGTCGATGGCCACCACCACGCACTGGCTGCCGAACTTGTCCGCTGCTTCCCGGATCAGCTCCGGCCTCATGATCGCTGCCGAATTAACAGATATCTTGTCTGCTCCTGCCCTGAGGATCGTCCGGAAATCATCTACGGTACGGATACCGCCTCCTACCGTAAAAGGGATAAACACCTTCTCCGCCACCCGGCGCACCATATCGACCACCGTGTTTCTGTTGTCGGAAGAAGCGGTAATATCCAGAAATACCAGTTCGTCTGCTCCCGTCCGGTCGTAGGCCGCGGCGATCTCCACCGGATCTCCCGCGTCCCTCAGATTCACAAAATTCACACCTTTTACCACCCGTCCGTTGTTCACATCCAGACAGGGAATGATTCTCTTTGTCAGCATATCTTCCGTCCTCCTGATTATAATCCGGCAAAATTGCTCAGGATATGAAGTCCCACATCGCTGCTTTTTTCCGGATGGAACTGGCAGGCAAATACATTTTCCTGTTCTACGGACGCGTGAATCTGCACGCCATACTCTGTCCTGGCTTTCACAATGTCCTCATCCTGCGCCTTCAGATAATAAGAATGTACAAAATACACATACGGATCCTTTTCAAGCCCCCGGAACAGACGTCCGTCCCCGGACAGTTCCAGGCAATTCCATCCCATATGGGGAATTTTCCTGCCCTCTCCCTCCGGGATGCGCAGAATCTTTCCTTTCAGAATCCCCAGTCCGGGTACTCCCGGCGCTTCTTCGCTGGATTCAAATAAAAGCTGCAGCCCCAGGCAGATACCAAGGAACGGCGTCTTACGTTTTACCACCTCTCGGATCACTTCCGCAAGCCCATACGCTTCCAGATGCTCCATGGCGTCTCCAAAAGCCCCCACTCCCGGCAGAATCACTTTATCCGCTTTCAGGATCTCTTCCCGGTCACGGGTTACGCATACCTCCTGGCCAAGATACATAAGCGCTTTTTCCACGCTCCGGATATTTCCCGCATCGTAATCAATTACCGCGATCATCGTGCTTCCTCCTTTCTGCCCTCGGTAAATAATACCGTCGGCTGCTGTTCGACGGATACTCCCCGGTCCGCGATCTCGGCAGAAAGCTGCCAGAACCGGTCGTGAACCCGGATGTATCTGGACTTCCGGTTAAAATAGCAGGTCTTCTCAAAGGGAAAACGGATCGCCTCCGGCCTCTGAAATCCCACGCCCAATTCCAGGATACACAGGTTCTGATTCAGCGTAAATCCCAGCCAGTTCAGATATCGGTCCCAGCTGGCCGCATCCTCGCCCTCCTGAAGAGGGGCCGTGATCTGTTCCGAAGACAAGCCCGCTTTTTCCAGGCTGTCCCGATCCTTCAATGTCACGATAAAATAATCCTTTTTCTGAAGAAGTTCCGAAAGGCTCTGATAAAATCCGTCCAGATCTCCATCCAGATCCTCGCCGATTCCCACCAGCACCAGATTGGCGCCCCGAACTTCCCTGCATAATTCTGTATAAGTCATCTTTTTCATCCTTCCACAGCGGCAATGAGCACGCTTTCGCCGCATCTTCCTGTCGAAATCCAGTATAACATGCCGCAGTCTATTTTTCCACCGAAACCAACAGAAAAGGGATCCTGCCAACAAGCAGAACCCCCGCAGAAGGAAGAAACAATTATTCTGCTACAAGCTCTTTTGCTCTCTGAGCGCAAGAAGCTGCGTCTTCTGTATAAGCATCTGCGCCGATCTCGTCTGCGAATGCCTGAGTGATAGGAGCGCCGCCTACCATGACTTTGATCTTGGAACGGAACGGAGCCTCGTTCAGAGCTGCAACCGTATCTTTCAGAGCCGGCATCGTCGTCGTCAGAAGTGCGGAACAGCATACAATCTTGGTATCCGGATTCGCCTCAACGGTCTCGATGAATTTCTCCTTCGGAACGTCTACGCCAAGGTCGATTACTTCAAATCCGGAAGACTCCAGCATCATAGCAACCAGGTTCTTGCCGATATCATGCAGGTCGCCTGCAACAGTTCCGATTACGACTTTACCTGCCGCTCCTGCAACGCCGCTTGCCAGATGAGGTTTCAGCACCTCTACGCCTTTCTTCATAGCTCTTGCAGCAACCAGCATCTCCGGAACGAAGATTTCGCCGTTCTTAAATTTTGCTCCAACCTCGTCCATAGCCGCGATCATGCCTTTGTTCAGAACTTCGGTGGGATCACATCCAGCATCCAGCGCTTCCTGAACCGCGCCTGCGATCACTTTTGCTTTTCCCTTTACTACCAGATCATAAACTTCCTGAATACCTGCCATTTTTTTATCCTCCATTTTTAAATATTATTTTCAGATCAGCCCTGACTGATCTTTTTTACTTTTTATTTTTTCGGTCCAAAGATACCTTCGCGGTATGCATTGATATATTCCATACAGTAGTCGTCCTGTCCGAGCAGCGCTTCCGTCGCGTAGATCACACCCATCATATCCCGGTTGGTCGGATCCAGAATGGCGCTGTCCAGACCTGCGTTCATAGCCAGCACGGTGAATCCCAGATTGACCATCTTTCTCACCGGAAGGTTAAATGAAATATTGCTGACTGCCGCTTCGATATGGATATCCGGACATCTCTTGCGGACAGTGCTGATGACTTCCACGTTCATGGCGATCCCGTCTTCGGAAGTACACAGCATCTCTACCAATGGGTCGATATACATACGGTTATGCGGAATACCGTACTCTTCTGCTTTAGCAAGGATCTTGTCGAATACTCTCAAACGGTCTGCGGCGCTCTTCGGAATACCTGTATCGTCTGAAAGAAGACAGATCACGCCCCAATCGGTACCTGCGATCAGCGGGAAGATCTTGTCGATCTTGTCGCCTTCTCCGGATACAGAGTTGATGACGCCCGGCTTTTTACAATAAGGGAATACCTGTGCCAGAACATCCGCACTGGGGCTGTCCACGCAGATCGGAAGATCCGTTACTTCCTGGATGCAGTCGATCATCCATTTCAGCGTCTCCACCTCTTCTGCCTCCGGAACAGACGCGCAGCAGTCAATGTAAGTAGCTCCTGCTTCTGCCTGGATCTTTGCCCTGTTTTTAATGAACTCCGCGTCTCTTTTGGCAATGGCATCTGCCACCACCGGGATGGAGCCATTAATCTTTTCACCGATGATTATCATGTGCTTTCCTCCTTCTGATGAATTTTTATGTAAGATCATCGTTTTTATTGTATATTTTAACCACATATTGAGTTTATCACAGACCCATTATGTATGCTATATGCACAATCGCTGATTTTTGTCCCGGCTTTCCTACGTTTTGTAGGAAGATTATCTTGCTTCCGTAGAGATTCCCCTGTATAATAAACCGTAGAAAAATATACTGACACATTTACGATAAAGAGGTTCCGTCTATGAAACTAAGCGCACTTTTAATCACCTACCACCTAAAAAAACAGTACACCGTCTCTGTTTCCTCCTGGATATCCAGCGAGCCTCACTTAAAATATCCTCTTCATTATCAGGGGGAAAAGGCCCTGGATGAGGGGACTGTCTATGTGGTGGACGACCCTGATTTTCATCTGCCTTCCCACCATTTGTCGAAAATCTTTCTGGTCCTGACCGGCGCCAGATTCTCGATTTCAGAGCAGGATTACCCTAATCTGTGCGTCCTGCCCCGGGAAGTCGCTGCAGATGAAGCGCTGGCTTTTCTGCAGCATATTTTTTCACTTTATGAAGAATGGAACCAGTCTCTTTTTGAGTCCAGATTATCCAATTCTACGATTCAGGACCTGCTGGACCGTACCGCGGGTATTATCTCGAATCCCATGATGGTCATCGGCATGGATTTTACTGTCGTCGCATCCAGAGGGTACCGGTTAAGCGGCCTTCGCAACTCGGTGCTGGGCTCCACCGAAGAGACCCGCGCGCTGGTCAATTCCCTGAAACAGGATCCGAATTACGAAGAAGCATTTCATAAAGTCGGTTATTTCTATTATCCGGGCAATGATATCGCTGATCCTTCCCTCTGCGTCAATATCATGCGCTTTGGGAAAACGGTCTACCGGCTCATGATCTCCACAGGGGAAGCACCTCTGGACGACACCTTCGGATTCCTTATGGAATACCTGGCGCGCATGGTGTCTCATGCGCTGACCACCAATGTGGTCAGCAGCCATGATACGTCCCACTCTCTCCATCAAATATTTCAGACCTTGCTGACGGATCCCAGTGCAGATTACGTAGAAATCAGCCAGCAGTTTTCCGCGGCGGGATGGCTGTCTTCTCACTACTATCAGTGCATCCTGATCAAGACCGGTATCCTGGATTTCAAGAACCTGACTCTGCGCGCCATCTGCGGATATGTGGAGAATTCTATTCCCGCCTCCTGCGCCGTAGAACATCACGGCAATGTGGTTGTCTACATCAATCTGGATCTCTGTTCTCTGTCCATCGACGAGATCTCCCAGAAACTGGCCAGTTTCATCCGCGACAGTCTTCTGAACGCGGGATACAGCCGGAAGATGCTGGGACATTTTAATTTTCAGCGCCAATATGTACAGGCGTCCATCGCGCTTCAGTTCGGCAAACGCAAAAATCCTTCTCAGTGGATCCATCAGTTTAACCAGATCGCCCTGCCATATCTGCTGGAACAGACAACAAAAAAGCTTCCCGCGTATATGGTCAGTCACG
>CALWDO010000059.1 GCA_944376715.1 uncultured Lachnoclostridium sp.
AGTGACTCGTTCTTGAATAATCTTTCAAAGAATTTTCGAAGATCTTCAAAGCACTGTTCAATTATCAAGGTTCATTTTGCTGTTCCTCTCTCAGAAGCAGCTTATATAGGATACCAGATTCAATCGGCTTTGTCAAGAACTTTTTTATTTTTTCTTGTGCCTTTTTGGCGTCCTGTCTGTCTCTCTCGGAGTCAGCTTGTTTATAATACCACCGCTTTCCAGGATTGTCAACAACAATTTTCAATTTTTTTTATTTTTCTTTTTTACGCGACAGCAAAGGTCAATATCCTTCCTTTTTACGTTGTTTTCTCAATTGATAACGACGTCTTCCGCCTTCCCATTCCATCTCCTGCTCAGCCGTTTCCCTGATCAGGCCCGGTACTTCCAGTGCATTTCCCTCCTGATCGATAGCCACTTCTACCAGGTAGGCTGTGTTGATCAACCGGCGCTGCCCCTTCAGCGATTCTGCGTAAGTGTCTACGCGCACCTCCATAGAGGTACGCCCTGTATAGGTAATCCTCCCTATCAGCACTACCATATCATTTAAGTACGCTGCCGTCTTGAAATTCAGCTGGTCTACACAGGCAGTCGTGATCTCACACTCGGAATGCCTTTTTGCCACAACTCCCGCCAATTCATCAATCCATTCCATTAACTGTCCGCCGAACAGCCTGCCATACCCGTTGATATGACGGTTCATGATCAAATAGGTCTGTTCTGTCCTGGACTCTGATACTTTTTTCTGTCTTTCCATATTTGTCACCTATCACCCTTCTGCCTCTGCATCCACTGTAAACCAAAACTCTACGCCATTTTCGTAGTTCACCACTCCATACTTCTGGTGCATGGATTCCATAATGGCTTTTACGATGGAAAGACCCACTCCGCTTCCGCCGTATTCCCTGGTTCTTGCCTTGTCCACTTTATAGAACTTATCCCAGATCCGGTCCACATCCTGCTCCGGAATAGGCTTTCCGGTGTTAAACACGCCGACACGCACTTGTTTTCCCTGCTTTTCGATCGTTACTTTGATAATGTTTTCTCCCTCTACGTGATTCAAAGCATTACTTACATAATTGGTCACTACTTCTTCCAGTTTGAATTCATTAGACCATACATAGACGGGTTCGTCTACATCAAATACCAGCCGGACATTTTTCTGTTCAAACAGGATCTTGGTGGACTGAAGCATGTTGTGTATCATACTCGTCAGATCAAACCGTTCCATTTCTACCACTTCATTGCCAAACTCCAGTTCGTTCAATGTGAGAAGATTCTTAACCATTGCATTCATCTTCCCGGCCTCGTCGATGATCACATCACAATAGAATTCTCTGCTCTCCGGATCATCGTTGACGCATGCCTGAAGGCCTTCCGCATATCCCTGAATCAGGGCAATCGGCGTCTTCAGCTCATGGGATACATTAGAGAGAAACTCCCGGCGCATCTCATCATTTTTCTCCCGCTGCTCGATATCTCTCTGTAATTCATTGTTCGCTGTCTTCAGTTCAGAAATAGTTTTTTCCAGTTTTTCCGAGAGCTGATTCATATGCTGTCCCAGAAAATCCACTTCCGCGTCTTTCCCCCCGCTGTATTTCACATTAAAATCCAGATTGCTCATACGTTCAGACAACTTTGCCAGCTCTAAAATAGGTCCCGCAAGTTTTCCCGACACGATCCATATAACGATCGCCCCAATGATTAAAGCCGTCAGGCCGACCTGAGCAAAAAAGCGATTGGCAAGTTTCACGCTTTCCCGGATCGGCTCTAAAGCTGTTCTGGCCACAACCGCTTCTCCCCCCTGCAGAAAGCCGATGATCTCCAGATATTCTATATCGGTAAAATAGTCAGAGCTTACATGGATCGTATAATTCTGCGTTTCCTGCATAATAATGTCGTCGGAAGTATTGTTCTGCGCGAACAGATACATATACAGACGCCTCTGCAGCACGCCGGAATCCCTGACTGTGCTGAGAATGCCCTGTCCGTCGCCTCCCATAACATAAAGACTGATATTATTGGTCTCGCACATGTTGCTGAGTTCCTGTACAAAATCGTCCGACTCCAGATTGTCATTGCCAGATGCCTCGTTTAAATAGTCAAAGGCTTCTACCAGTACGTTTTCTTTATTACTCATATAATAACGCTGCAGGAAGAAATGATTGAGCAGCCAGCAGGCAACCAGTGCGGCCAGCAGGACCACTGTAAATATGATCATCATTCTGGTACGAATCGAATGTTTTCTCTTTCTCTTCACGCTTCATCACCGTCCCAAGATTCTATCGTTCCTTACTATAGAAGGCGAAGCATTGTAAGTGCTCCGCCTTCTATTATAACTCTGTTTTCACCTTTTTTAAAGCTTCTCAATCTTGACCGCGCATACTTTGTACTCCGGTATTCTCGCATATTTGTCGAGTGCGGCATTGGTAAGCCAGTTCGCGTTTCCGTCCGGGAAGTGGAAAGGCATCCAGCTCTCACCCGGTGAGGTCTTTGTACCTACACGGGCAGTCGTCTCGATACTTCCTCTTCTGGAAGATACCCGTACCTTCTCTCCATTGGCAATATGAAGTTTCTTTGCATCTTCTTCGTTCATCTCAATGAAAGATTTTCCTTCAATCTCCATCAGTTCCGGCGTCCTTCCCGTCATGGCTCTGGTTGTATAATGATACAATATACGTCCGGTCATCAGGATAATCGGATATTCATCGTCCGGGAGCTCCGCAGACGGCACATATTCTGCCGGATAGAACCATCCCAGTCCGCGTGTGAATTTGCCCACATGCAGGATCGGCGTACCCGGATGATCTTTTGAAGTACACGGCCACTGCAGACCCCTTCCGCCTATTTCCTCGCTGTCCAGCCGCGCATGGCTGATGCCGGCAAAGCTCGGAGTCACAGACGCGATCTCGTCCATAATCTGCGCCGAGGTTAAATGCGGCTGAGGATAGCCCATACGGTTCATCAGATCGATAATAATATCCGTATCCAGTCTCATGTCTCCCTCCACAGTCACTGCCTTGCGGACTCTCTGTACGCGGCGTTCCGTATTGGTAAATGTTCCCTCTTTCTCCGCATAACTCATACCCGGCAATATAACGTCCGCATATTTCGCGGTCTCAGTCATAAACAGTTCCTGAATCACGAAGAAATCCAGGCTTTCCAGCGCTTTGATCACATGCGAGGTATCCGGGTCGGTAACTACCGGATCTTCCCCATAGATGTAAAGGCCTTTGATCTCGCCTTTGACCGCTTTCGGAAATACGTCCGTTGCGTGCGTACCCACTTCATGGCTCAGCGGCACGCCCCATGCCTTCTCAAATTTTTCCACCACACCCGGAGTCTTGATCTTCTGATACCCCGGGAAATCTGTGGGAACTGCTCCCATGTCGCAGGCTCCCTGTACATTATTCTGCCCTCTAAGCGGATTGACGCCGCATCCCGGACGGCCCAGCTTGCCTACCAGCAGAGCCATATTGGACATAGACATAACGCCTTCCGTACCGGTGGAATGCTCCGTAACGCCGAGGCAATAGATGATCGGCGCACGGTCCGCTTTTGCATACATGATTGCCGCGCGGCGCAAATCTTCCGGATCAATATGGCAGATCTTGGCTACCCGTTCCGGCGTATATTCTTTTACAATATCCCGGATCTTTTCATAGCCTTCGGTCCGCTCTTCGATGAATTTCTGATCTTGAAGTCCTTCTTCAATGATCACGTGCATAATACCGTTGGCGAATGCCACATTGGTTCCCGGTCTCAGCTTCAGATGGATATCCGCCTTCTTTGCCAGATCAATATCGCGCGGATCCACTACGATCAATTTACAGCCCCGGTTTACTGCCTGGCGAATCTGCATGCCGATCACCGGATGCGCTTCCTCAGGGTTGGAGCCGACCAGCATGATCAGATCCGCGTTGCGGGTAATATCCTCGATCGGGTTGGTCATGGCGCCGGAACCCAGGGTCATATAAAGTCCCGCCACGGACGCGGAATGACATACGCGGGCGCAGTTATCTGTGTTGTTCGTTCCAAAACAGGTACGCACCATCTTCTGCACCATATAGATATCTTCATTCGGAGAACGGGAGCACGCAAATCCGGCCAGAGAATCCGGACCGTATTTTTTCTTGATCTCCATAAATTTGGATGCCACCAGATCCAACGCCTCATCCCAGGTGGCGCGTTCAAATTCACCGGTCTCCTTATTCTTAATCAGCGGATATTTCAGACGATCCGGAGAATTGACAAAATCAAAACTTCCGCTTCGCCCTTTCACACAGAGCAGTCCCTTGTTGGGAGCTCCATCATATGCTTCCGTATCAACAATCTTGCCGTCCTTGACCACCAGATAGAACTGGCAGCCCGTTCCGCAGTGAGGACAAGTGGTCAATACTTTCTTCTCTACCTGCCAGGAACGATATTTCTTTCTGCGTTTCATGGAAAGAGCTCCGGTAGGACATGCCTGTACACAGTTTCCGCAGGATTCACAGATACCCTGATCCCATTTATTCTTATAATGGGCGCCAATCACAGACTCAAATCCGCGGTTCATCGTATCGATGGCGCCGCGTCCCACGATCTCTTTACAGGTATTCACACATCTGTGGCAGAGAATACACAGACTCGGATCATATGTAAAGAATTTATTAGAATCGTCAACCGGCATATTTTTCATTTCTCCCGGATAACTGGTCTTCTCCACTCCATATTCAAAACAGTAGTCCTGAAGTTTACAATCTCCATTGGCCTCGCATGAGAAACAATGAACCCGATGATCCGAAAGCAGAAGATCAAGCGTATCCTTCCGGTATGCCACTACCTTCTCCGACATGGTCTGGACTTCATCTCCCTCTGAGCAGCGCAGAGTACATGCCGTATCAAACTTGGTCCTGCCGTTGTTAGCCACCTCGACTACGCAAAGCCGGCAGGATCCGTCCGGCAGCACATCTTTCAGATAACACAGAGTCGGAATCTTCACCCCGATCTGTTCTGCCGCCTGCAGGATCGTCGTCCCTTCTTTCACCTCTGCCGGGATGCCGTCTATGGTCAAATGAATCATATCATCTACCCTCCTCTATTCCACATAAACCGCGCCAAATGCGCAGTTATCCATACATGCGCCGCATTTGATGCACTTGGAGGCATCGATCACATGCGGTTCCTTCCGATTGCCGGTGATCGCTCCCGCCGGACAGTTGCGCGCGCATTTGGTACAGCCTTTGCACTTCTCCGGATCGATGGCATATACACGCATAGCCTTGCACACATGTGCGGCACATTTCTTTTCCACGATATGCTCCATATACTCGTCCCGGAAATTCTCAATGGTACTGAGCACCGGAAGCGGCGCGCTCTTGCCCAGTCCGCAGAGAGAACGGTCTTTGACAAAATGCGCCAGATGTTCCAGCTTTTCCAGATCCTCCGGCTCTCCCTTGCCATCTACAATCTTCTCCAGGATCTCCAGCATACGTTTGGTACCGATACGGCATGGGCCGCACTTGCCGCAGGATTCTCTCTGAGTAAAACTCATAAAGAACCGCGCTACTTCCACCATGCAGGTGTTCTCATCCATTACCACCAGGCCGCCGGAACCGACGATCGCTCCGTATTTTTTCACCGAATCAAAATCCAGAGGCACATCCAGATGCTTTTCCGTCAGGCATCCGCCCGAAGGTCCGCCGATCTGCACCGCCTTGAACTTGGCGCCGGATTTCAGTCCGCCTCCGATATCGAAGATAATTTCCCGAAGCGTCGTACCCATAGGCACTTCAATCAGACCGGTATTCTCAATACTTCCAGTCAGAGAAAAAGTCTTCGTTCCGGGTGATCCTTCCGTCCCGATGGTCCGGTACCAGTCCGCTCCCTTTAAAATAATCTCCGGCACATTGGCATAGGTTTCCACATTATTCAGGACAGTCGGCTTTGCCCACAGCCCCTGCTCTACCGTACGCGGAGGCTTCACTCTGGGCATACCTCTGTTGCCTTCAATAGACGCCGTAAGGGCGCTGCCTTCTCCGCATACAAACGCTCCCGCGCCCCGGTTGATATGTAAGCGGAAGCTGAAATCCGTTCCCAGGATATGGTCTCCCAGAAGGCCCTGTTCCTCCAGTACCTGGATCGCATGCCTGAGACGCGCCACAGAATTGGGATATTCCGCACGCACATAGATGTAACCGTTCTGAGCCCGCACCGCATATGCGGCCAGAATCATGCCTTCGATCATCCGATAGGGATCGCCTTCCATGACCGAACCGTCCATGAACGCGCCCGGATCACCCTCATCGCCGTTGCATACCACATACCGGGTCGTCTCTTTCTGACGCGCCACCTGGATCCATTTCCGTCCGGCAGGGAATCCGCCGCCGCCTCTTCCCCGAAGGCCGGACTTATCCACTTCCGCGATGACCTGATCCGGATCCATCTCGAACATGGCTTTCTCCAGAGCGCGGAACCCGCCGCTGGCGATATATTCTTCCAGCGATTCCGCGTCGTATTTGCCGCAGTTCTTCAGGACAATACGGGTCTGCTTCGCGATAAACGGAATGTCTTCCGGACGTTTGCAGTGCAGTCCGCCCTTCTGGTACAGCAGCCGGTCAATGACTTCATCTCCCAGTACGCTTTTCTCGAAGATTTCCCGGCAGTCATCCGGCTGTACCTTCGTATACTGAACGGTCTCGCCGCCTTTTTGTATCCGGACCAGCGGACCCAGCTCGCAGATTCCCTGACATCCGGTCTTTTTTACACCCAGATGCGCTTTCTCATCATGGGGAGCGAACTCCAGCGTTACGCCCGGAGCGTCCTTGGTAATCTCCAGAAATTTTTCATAGATCTTCTCGGAACCCGTAGCTATACATCCGGTTCCTGAACAGACTAAAATCCTGCAGGCATAGGAATCCAACACTTTTTCCGCATTCTCCCTTGCCTGTGTCAGCGCGTTTCTGTCCTGAATCATGCTCCGGCACCCCCTCTCAGCTGGTCGATCAAATCTCTTGCTTTCTCCGGCGTCATCCTTGGATGAACTTCATCGTTCACCATCAATGTAGGCGCCAGTCCGCATGCTCCCAGGCAGGAGACCGTCTCCACGGTAAACATCATGTCGTCCGTGGTCTTTTTCTCCTTGCTCAGCCCGAGCTTCTCATATAGCGCTTCCAGCACCGGCATGGATTTTCGCACATGGCAGGCTGTGCCGTCGCATACTTTGATCACATATTTCCCTTTCGGATCAAACGAGAAATTCTCGTAGAATGTGGCAACACTGCATGCCTTGGCTTCTGTAACCCCAATTTTTCCTGCAACATATGTCAGCAGTTCCCCGGGAAGATAGCGATATTCCCCCTGTATTGCCTGCATGATCGGGATCAGGGACGCCGGCTCCCTGCCGTACTGGTCGATGATCTCGTCCGCCTTGGCATAATAGGACTGATCAAGCATACCCTCTTACCTCCTTCGTCTGTTTTTTTGTGATTTTATTTTATAATCATCATTATAAATTGCTTTTTCTTCAAAAACAATCTGTTTTTATTCCCTTTATTATTCTTAATTTAGATAATATTTTCTTTGCACAGACGTATATAATCTTCTTCACAGTTCACGTTGGAAAAGCAGGATTCCGGTGCCTTGCTGTAAAAAACATCATAGCCCGTATGATTAATAAAAGCGAATACAGATCCCCTTCCCCGGACCACTTCTTTCCTCATGGCATCCGCCAGATCTTTTTCATAAACACCGATCAGAGGTTCTTCTTTTCCCCCGTGGGACAGGATCGTCACGGCTTCCCGGCTTCCGGCCGACTGCGCCATCAACTGCCTCAGCTCGGCGGCCGGAACCAGCGGAATGTCCACTCCCAGCACCAGCACCCTGTCATGGGCGGCACGCCGCAGGCATGCCTCCAGTCCGCCCAGGGGTCCTCTTCCCTCTAGCTGGTCCCTTATCACCGGAACCGGACAGTTCTCCCCGCGATACCCGGATACCAGGATATCCCGGATCCCCAGTTCTCTCCCTTTCCGGATCTGAATATTCAGAAATGTATCCATTCCCAGAAGGAGATCCGACTTATCCCGTCCCATCCGGCTGCTCTTTCCGCCCGCAAGCACGATCATTGAAAACTCCATACCAATATATTCTCCTTTTGACACACAAAAACAGGGATTGTATAATGCAGAAAAAAGCTGGAGGAAAAGACATGCGCATACAAGAACCGTTATCTAAGGCGCCTCTTACAGAAACATGTAAATATACCTATATTGGCCGCGATGAGATCTGCCGTACAGAGCAGGAGCAGGTACTGTGCGAACTCCATATGAAGGTGCAAATCTCCCATATGAACGCTTTCTCCGCCGTCTGCATCCCGGAATATCTTCCTGAGCTGATTCTCGGAAGGCTGCTCACTGACGGCCTGATTTCATCGGCAGACGAGGTGGAAGAAGTCCGGATTGACGGCAGCCTGAAAACTGCCGACGTAGTATTAAAAGAACCGCTCCCTTCCGTCAAAGCGCCTGAACCGCTGACACCTATCCCCTGGTCCCCGTCTCAGATTTTCTCGCTGGCAGACCATTTTTCTGACGGTATGCCGCTGCACAGCCAGACCTTTGCCACACACAGCTGTTTTCTGGCCCGTGAAGGCCGTCTTCTCTTCCAATGCGAAGATATCGGACGGCATAACGCTATCGATAAAGCAGTCGGCTATGCACTGCGCCACGAAATCCCGCTTGGATCTTGCATCCTTTATTCCAGCGGAAGAGCTCCCAGAGACATGGTCTGGAAAGCGATCAGGGCAGGCATTCCCGTATTTGCCAGCAAGGCTTCCCCTACTGCCGAAGCCGTTATGCTGGCCCGGCAATACCATCTGACTCTGATCTGCGCGGCAAGACGGGATCGGATGAAACTGTTCGCGGGCGCTCCCTGGACATCGCATCTATAAGAAACTCTGCAATCTCCTCGGGAGCGTTCAGATTCAGAAGCGGTACATCTATGTCCGGAAGTTCTTCCGGCAGGAGATCTGTAGCCACCGCGCGAAGTCCTTCTCTGCACACGCTTTTCCTGGAATTTCCCCTGCGGATCACTTCGATCTTCGGATAGGAGGAATCCTTGAAGCCTTCCAGCAGGATCAGATCCGCCTCGGGAAATAATTTCATCAATTCCTTCTCTGTCGCGCGCTTTTCTCTCTTCACCACCATATATTTCTCGCCGGAGAAAACAGCCGTCCCATATGCCCCCGCCTGAAAATGGCGGTAACTGTCCGTCCCCGGCACATCTGCTTCAAAATCATGGCCGTCATGCTTGATCACAGCCGTCTTGACGCCGTGCTTCGTCAAAAACGGAAGTACACGGGTGATCAAAGTCGTCTTCCCGGAATTTTTGATGCCGCTGACCGCAAACACATATGAAGTCCCAGCTTTTTCCATACCGCTCTCTCCATCACAGAAGGATAGCCTCCGCGGAAGCTCCTTCTTTTAATTCCGGATCCCCCGGCCGCATGTCAATCAGGCAGTTACAGCCGATCATAGACGCCAGTACCCCATTGAAATGCAAACCTTTCGGAAGGTGAAATACTCCATTCTCCCAGTAAGCCCGAATCAGTCTGCGCCCTTTGCTGGGCTTGGGAAACGTATCCGCCATGATTCCTTTCACACGAACAAGACGAATAGAATCATCCCTTTTCAACTTCTGGATGGCCGGACGCACCAGAAGCTCCACAATCGCCGCGACTCCAAACGGATTGCCCGACAGACTCAGAACCGGCACGCCCTGATACACAGAAAACAAAGTCGGCATCCCCGGTTTCACTTTCACTTTCCAGAATATACGCTCGGCCCCCGCCATTTTCAGCGCTTCGTGCATAATATCTTTTTTCCCTACGGAAACGGCCCCGGTTGTCAGGATCAGATCCGCCTCCTGCGCCGTCTCTTGCAGGACATCGGCCATCGCTTCCGGGCGGTCCTCCACCCATCTGACCAGGGAGGGACGCACACCCAGTTCCATCAGGCGTCCCACCAGAAGCATCCGATTGCTGTCATAGATCTTTCCCGGCGGAAGCGGGTCTCCCGGCGTCACCACTTCGTCCCCGGTAGTCAGAACCGCTACTTTCGGAAGGCGGAAAACCGGAACCGTCCCATATCCCATACCTGCCAGAACCCCCATCTCTACAAAGCCGATTCTGCTTCCTTTTTTCATCAAGGTACTTCCGGCTTTAAAGTCTTCTCCTTTGGAACAATAGTTTCCCCATTCTTTTTCCGGCCGGAAGATACGGACCACCTCTTCTCCATAATCCGTATCCTCCTGACGCACGCAGCAGTCGCAGCCTGCCGGCACCGGCGCTCCGGTCATAATACGCACCGCCTCTCCTTTACGCACCTCCCGGTCCGTATACGCTCCGGCAAATACTTCTTCCACTACTTTCAGTCGGACCGGATGTTCTTCCGATGCGCCCGCTATATCTGCGCTTCTGCATGCATAGCCGTCTATAGGAGAACGGTCAAACGGAGGATTGTCAAACTCTGCCTTCATATCCCCGGCCAGGATACGCCCAAGCGCGTCTTCTACCTTTACCTCTTCTGTCTCTTCGATTGCTTTTGTCCGTTCCAGAATCAATTCCGCCGCCTGCTCTACAGATACTGTCTCCATTTCTTATACCCCCTACGGTTCAAATTTATAGCCCATACCCCAGATTGTCTTAATCATCTCGCCTTTATCACCCAGTTTGCTGCGCAGTTTCTTCACATGGGTGTCTATGGTA
>CALWDO010000060.1 GCA_944376715.1 uncultured Lachnoclostridium sp.
ATCATCTGAACAAAGGAGGCAGGGAAGTGGGAAAAGAGAGCCATATGGATGAAAGCACGGTCGTGATCTCCATGAAGGACATCGTGAAGAAGTTCGGGGACTTCGTAGCGAATGACCACATTAATCTGACGGTGCACAAAGGCGAGGTACACGCGATCCTGGGTGAAAACGGAGCAGGGAAAAGTACCCTGATGAATGTGCTCTGTGGACTGTATAAGCCCACCAGCGGGCAGATCTTCATAGGTGGGAAAGAAGTCCAGTTTTCAAGCCCGAAAAATGCGATTGATATGGGAATCGGTATGGTACATCAGCATTTTATGCTGATCCAGCCATTTACCGTGACGGACAATATCATCCTGGGCGTGGAGCCGACCAAGGGTCTGGTAGTGGACAAGAAAAAGGCGCGGGAGAAAGTGATGGAGCTCTCGGAGCGTTATGCGATGAAGGTAGATCCGGACGCCAGGATTGAAGATATCTCGGTAGGCATGCAGCAGAGAGTGGAGATTTTGAAGGTTTTGTACAGAGGAGCAGATACCCTGATCCTGGACGAGCCTACTGCCTCCCTGACTCCGCAGGAGATTGAAGGCCTGATGGAGATCATCAGCAATCTGACCGCCGACGGCAAGAGCGTGATCCTGATTACACACAAACTGAAGGAAATTACGGCATGTTCCGATTATTGCACCATTATCCGTCAGGGAAAATATATTGATACCGTAAAAGTGGACGGCGTCAATGAGAATGAGCTGGCAGCCATGATGGTGGGGCGCGAGGTTAACTTCCGCGTGGAAAAGAAGGACCAGGAGCCTGGGGAAGTTGTACTGGACGTGAAGAATCTTCACGCAAAAGATTACCGCGGCGTGGAGATTGTAAAAGGTTTGAATATTCAGGTGCGCCGGGGCGAGATCGTAGGTCTGGCAGGCGTGGACGGCAACGGCCAGACAGAGCTGGTGGAAGTCCTGACCGGGCTCCGTAAAGGAGAAAGCGGAGAAGTAAAAGTCCTGGGGAAAGACCTGTTTAATAAGAATCCTCACGATACCTTTGCGGGCGGAATATCCAGTATTCCTGCCGACCGCCAGAAACATGGCCTGATTCTGGAATTTTCCAATGAGGACAATCTGATCCTGCAGCATTTCGACGAAGAACCGTATTCTAAAAACGGTATCCTGAACCGCAAGGCAATTCACGAACATGCTACAGAGTTGATCGAAAAATTTGATATCAGGCCCAGAGGATGCGAAGAGGCGCCGTCGGGCACGTTATCCGGCGGTAATCAGCAGAAAGTGATTATTGCCAGGGAGGTCACGAACGACAAGGATCTCCTGATCGCGGTAAATCCAACCAGAGGACTGGATGTGGGAGCTATTGAGTTCGTGCATAAGTACCTGGTGGAACAGAGAAATAAAAACAGGGCAGTGCTCCTGGTTTCCTTTGAGCTTGACGAGATCATGAGTCTGTCTGACCGGATCGAAGTCATTTTCGACGGACAGATCACCGGAAGCGTTGCAGGTAAAGACGCAGATGAAAAGGAACTGGGATTCATGATGGCGGGAGGTAAAAAGCATGAATAAAAAGAAAAGTATTTTAGAGAGCAATGTGCTTTATACCATTATCGCGATTCTGGTGGGCTTCGTGATCGGAGCTGTCTTCCTTCTGATCGCGGGCATCAGTCCGGCCGTGGCGTATGGAAAACTGATTGACAGTGTATTCAGCAAGCCTAAATACCTGATCTGGACTCTTACTTATGCAAGTCCGCTGATCTTTACCGGCCTTAGCGTAGCTTTTTCATTCCGTACAGGCGTTTTCAATATCGGTGCCGAGGGACAGTTTGTGGTGGGATCTCTGGCAGCCTGCGTATTGGGAATTCTTCTGGATCTGCCGCCGGTGATCCATGCGCTTGTCTGTATCGTTGCCGCTGCCGCTGCCGGCTGTGTCTGGTCTCTGATCGTAGGTATTTTAAAAGTGAAGAGAGGCATTCATGAGGTGCTTTCTTTCATCATGTTTAACTGGATCGCTTTTTATCTGTCCAATTATGTGGTGAATATTCCTGCTATCCATAAAGGAAGCGGGGAGGCGACAAAGGATGTGCTGGCGTCTGCCCGGATTCTGTTCCCGGAGAGCGTGCGCTCTTTTCTGGACTGCAGCGCGGCGAACTGGGGTATTGTACTTGCAGTTGCTGCAGGAATTATTATGTGGGTAATTATTGAAAAAACCACATTGGGTTACCGTTTGAAAGCGGTAGGTTATAACAGCTACGGGGCTCTCTATGGCGGTATCAATGCCAACCGGTCTATCCTGACAGCTTTGGGGATCTCCGGAGCTTTGGCAGGATTGGGCGGCGCGGTTCAAATCCTGGGCATGTCCGGACGTTTGAGCCAGTTTGCAGCCCAGGAACAGTATGGATTCCAGGGAATTACAGTGGCGTTGATCGGATCCTCCAGCCCGATCGGATGTATTTTTGCAGGATTGTTTTACGGAGCCATGAAGTATGGCGGATCGAAGCTGAGCATTATTAAGGCTCCGTCGGAAGTCGTGGACATTATTATGGGATGCGTAATCTTGTTTATCGCTATTTCTCAGGTATTCCGTATTTTATTTAAAAATCTTACGAAGAAGAAGGAGGTATCATAGTATGGATGTTATCATCAAAGATCTCGGGCTTCTGATCAATGCGACGCTGATTGCCACGCCTCCTCTTCTGTTCGCGGCGCTGGGATCCTGTTTTTCCGAGCGTTGCGGTGTTGTAAATATCGGTATCGAAGGTATGATGACGATAGGCGCCTTCACAGGAGCTGTAGTCGGACTGTTCAGCGGAAACGGTTGGCTGGCATTCTTATGCGCCGGACTGGCAGGAGCTGTTTTCGGGCTGATCCATGCAATTGCATGTATATCTTTCCATGCGGATCAGACGATTGCCGGTACTGCTATTAATTTCCTTGGGCCCGGACTTGCCGTGTTCCTCTGCAAAGCTATGTTTAACAATTCATCGGATACGCCGGCTATGGACCCGTCCAGTAAACTGCCGAAACTGTTCGAGGGAGTGTTCCCTACCGGTACCTTCTGGAATAATGTGCTGAACGTGTATTCTGTAGCGTATCTGGTATTTGTAGTGGCATTGATATGCTGGTTTGTATTCTATAAAACCCGTTTTGGAGCGCATCTGCGTGCGGTTGGAGAGCATCCCGAAGCATGTGAATCTCTGGGTATCGACGTATATAAAATCCGTTATATCTGTGTGATTCTTTCTGGGTTCCTGGCAGGACTGGGCGGAGCGTTTGTGACGCTGGCGACGATTAACCAGTTCCGGCCGAATGTTATCGTGGGACAGGGCTTTATCGCCATCGCGGCGGTGATCTTTGGAAAATTCTCGCCGGAAGGCGCTGTCAAGGCATGTCTGCTGTTTGGCTTCTGCAGCGGTATCCGAAGCCTGGCCAGCCAGAGCAATATGGTATCGCCGAACCTGATCTCCATGATCCCGTACATTGTGACGATCCTGGCGCTGGTATTGTTTGTGGGCAAAGCGCATACCCCGGCGGCCAACGGAAAGATTTTTGTAAAGTCGAGATAATGGTATTTTATGGAACAAGGTAAAGTGACAGTAAAAAGCGTGATCATCGCGCTCATCGGCGTCCTGCTGGTGGGCGTGGGGGTCGCGTTCAACAATTGTGCCGGGCTGGGCAACGACCCGATCGGCATTGTATATGACGGAATCCGGAGTGTGACGGGCATGAACGCGGAGCAGTTGGGACTGGCTTCCAATATCGTGAATGCAGTGCTCGCGATTCTGGTATTTCTCACCGGCAGAAAGTATATCAGCGTAGGTACGCTGGTATATTTTCTTCCTTACGGTTTTTTCGTGGAGCTGGGTATCCTGTTGTATCAGATCCTGGCTCCGGAGACCGGAGGCCTGGCGGTGCAGATTGCATTCAGCGTGGCAGGGTGCGCTCTTTTGTATCTGGGAGTGGCGATCTACATCACTATGGATATTGGCGTTGATCCTTTCACCGGGGTCGTTCTGGTGATCCGGGACGCAGTGAAGAAGGAATACCGGATGGTTAAAGTGGTATTTGACATCAGCATGATTGTCCTGGGAACGGTCCTGGGAGGTAAGCTGGGGGCTGTGACGATCATCACGGCTCTTACCGCCGGGCCGGTGATCCAGTTTTTTTCAGGAAAACTGCAAAGACTCTTGATACAGGGACCATCATAACAGAAGAATAATATCGGAGGGGAGAAGAGAAAATGGATAACAAAGAAATCCTGAAACATGTAGATCATACATTATTGACACAGGGAGCTACCTGGGATGAGATCCGGAAGATCTGCGACGACGCCATAGAGTATGGCACCGCTTCGGTGTGTATTCCGCCCAGCTATGTAAAACAGGCAAAAGAATATGTGGGAGATAAGATGGCTGTCTGCACAGTGATAGGATTTCCAAATGGATACTCCACGACGAAAACCAAAGAGTTTGAGACGAAGGACGCGCTGGCAAACGGCGCGGACGAGATCGATATGGTTATCAATATCGGCTGGGTAAAAGATAAAAAGTACGATCAGGTGGAGGAAGAGATCCGCACGCTGAAAGCAGCCTGCGGGGAGAAGATCCTGAAAGTCATCATTGAGACCTGCCTTCTGACAGAGGAAGAAAAGATCCGCATGTGTGAAGCGGTGACAAAAGCAGGGGCGGATTATATCAAGACGTCCACCGGTTTTTCCAAAGCCGGAGCTACTTTTGAGGATATTGAACTGTTCTCCAGACATATCGGACCAAATGTGAAGATGAAAGCAGCAGGAGGAATCTCCTCTCTGGCAGATGCAGAGAGATTTCTGGAGCTGGGCGCGGACCGTCTTGGTACCAGCCGCATTGTAAAACTGGTCAGAAACGAAGAAGCGTCAGGATATTAAAGAAGATTATCAGGAGGAAGAATACATGCTGGATGAAAAACAGACAAAGGAACTGATCAAAACGGCATTGGACCAGCTTCCTTACGCGTATGTGCCTTATTCCCACTTCCATGTGGGAGCCGCTCTGCTGGCGAAAAACGGCAAAGTATATACCGGATGCAATATTGAAAACGCGGGATATACGCCGAGCAACTGCGCGGAGCGCACTGCCTTTTTCAAAGCTGTCAGCGAGGGCGTAAAAGAGTTTGACGCCATTTGCGTGGCGGGAGGAAAGGATGGGATACCGACAGATTATGCGGCTCCCTGTGGCGTGTGCCGCCAGGTCATGATGGAGTTCTGTGATCCGGAGACGTTCGAGATCATCCTGGCAGTCAGCCCGGAGAAATATCAGGTATACAGACTGAAGGATCTGCTTCCCATGGGCTTTGGACCGAAGAACCTGGCATAAACGTAGGGAGAGAGAAAGGAGCAGCATGGAAAAATATAAACGTATATTTGTAGTAGTGATGGATTCCCTGGGAGTGGGCGCCATGGAGGATTCTCCGGAGTTTGGAGACGTGGGAGTCAATACCCTGGGGCATATCTCCCGGGCGGTAGACAGTTTTGAGATCCCTAATCTGCAGAAACTGGGCATGGCAAATCTCTGCCCGCTGAAACAGGTGGAACCGGCGGAGAAACCGCTGGCTTATTACACAAAGTTAAAAGAACGCAGCCGCGGCAAAGACACGATGACCGGCCATTGGGAGATGATGGGACTGGAAGTGACGAAGCCTTTTAAAACATTTACGGAGACGGGATTCCCGCCGGAACTGATCCATGAACTGGAAGAACGGACCGGACATAAGGTAATCGGCAACAAGAGCGCCAGCGGCACCGAGATCCTGGATGAACTGGGGGAGGAAGAGATCGCGACCGGACATATGATCGTTTATACATCTGCCGACTCTGTGCTTCAGATCTGCGGCAACGAGGAGACCTTTGGACTGGACGAACTGTACCGCTGCTGTGAGATAGCCAGGGAAATCACCATGAAAGATGAATGGAAGGTAGGCCGCGTCATTGCCCGTCCGTATGTGGGTAAGAAAAAAGGCGAGTTCAAGAGAACCAGCAACCGTCACGATTACGCGCTGAAGCCTTTTGGAAAAACGGCGCTGGACGCCCTGAAGGCGGCCGGATACGATGTGATTTCCATCGGAAAGATCAAAGATATCTTTGACGGGGAAGGCATCACGAAAGCGTTGAAGTCCAAGAGTTCTGTACATGGGATGGAGCAGACCATCGATACGGCGAAGGAAGAGTTCCACGGACTCTGCTTTGTAAATCTGGTGGATTTTGACGCCCTTTGGGGACATCGCAGAGATCCGGAAGGGTATGCCCGCGAGATCGAGAAATTTGACAAAAATCTGGGCGTACTGATGGATACGCTGAAGGACGACGATCTGCTGATTATTACAGCGGATCATGGAAATGATCCGACTTATACCGGAACGGATCATACCAGAGAAAAAGTGCCGTTCCTGGCATGGTCTCCTTCCATGGATGGAAGCGGGGAGCTGCCGGAGACAGATACCTTCGCGGTGATCGGAGCGACTGTGGCGGACAATTTCGGCGTGCAGATGCCGGAAGGAACGATCGGCACATCGCTGCTGGATCAGCTGGCGTGACATAGATAACGATAAATACAGGGGCTGCCAGGCAGCCCCGTTTTTATTGACAAAAAAGCCCGGCTATATTAAACTTATATAGTTGATTCCGGTATACGGAAAAGGAGGATGTACGAAATGAAACATAATTTCCGGAAAATAGAGGCAAAATGGCAGAAAAAGTGGGATGACGCCAAGATCTTCCGTGCGGTGGATTTTGATCCGAAGCCTAAGTTTTATGGCCTGGTGGAATTCCCTTATCCCAGCGGCGCAGGAATGCATGTGGGACATATAAAGGCATATTCCAGTCTGGAGGTGATCTCCAGAAAGAGAAGGATGGAGGGGTACAACGTACTATTTCCCATCGGGTTTGACGCGTTTGGTCTGCCTACGGAGAATTATGCGATCAAGACAGGTACGCATCCCCGGGTGATTACAGATCAGAATATTGCGAAATTTACGAATCAGTTGAAGAAAGTCGGATTCTCTTTCGACTGGGACAGAGTGATCGACACGACGGATGAGGATTATTATAAATGGACTCAGTGGATCTTCCTGAAGATGTATGACGCGGGACTGGTATTCCGCAGCAAAGCGCTGGTAAATTACTGTCCGTCCTGTAAAGTGGTGCTTTCCAACGAGGACAGCCAGGGAGGCAAGTGTGATATCTGCCACAGCGACGTAGTACAGAAGTCCAAAGACGTATGGTATCTGCGCATTACGGAATATGCGGACAAGCTACTGGAAGGATTGGATCATGTGGATTATCCGGCAAATATCAAACAGCAGCAGATTAACTGGATCGGCAAATCTACGGGCGCTTTTGTAGATTTTACGCTGGACGGACTGGATGAGAAACTGGAGATCTACACCACGAGACCGGATACTCTGTTCGGCGTGACGTTCATGGTCATCGCTCCGGAGCATCCGCTGATTGATAAATATGCAGACCGTATCTCCAACATGGATGAAGTAAAAGCATACCGTACAGAGTGCGCGAAGAAGACGGAGTTTGAACGTACGCAGCTGGTAAAAGACAAGACGGGTGTGAAGCTTCAGGGTATCGAGGCGGTTAATCCGATAAACGGGAAAAAGATCCCGGTGTTTATCGCTGATTATGTTATGATGGGCTATGGTACCGGCGCGATCATGGCTGTGCCGGCGCATGACCAGAGAGACTATGATTTTGCCAAAGCGTTCGGCGCTGATATCATAGAGGTGATCAAAGGCGGAGACATCTCCAAAGAAGCTTATGCAGGAGACGGAGAGATGGTAAATTCCGGATTTCTGAACGGATATACCAACAAGAAGGATTCTATCGCAAGGATGCTGGAAGAACTGACGAAATTGGGCGTAGGCCGTCCGGGCGTACAGTTCAAGATGAAAGACTGGGCGTTTAACCGTCAGAGATACTGGGGAGAACCGATCCCGATCATCCACTGCCCGCACTGCGGCGTGGTTCCTGTTCCGTATGAGGAATTGCCGCTGCGTCTGCCGCCGGTGGAGAACTTTGAGCCGGGCGAAGAGGGGGAATCCCCGCTGGCGAAGATTGATTCCTTTGTGAACTGTACCTGCCCGAAATGCGGCGGAAAAGCAAAAAGAGAGACGGATACCATGCCCCAGTGGGCGGGGTCTTCCTGGTACTTCCTGAGATATACAGATCCGCATAATGACAAAGCGCTGGCGGATCCTGAGAAATTGAAATACTGGATGCCGGTAGACTGGTATAACGGCGGTATGGAGCATGTGACCAGACATATGATTTATTCCCGTTTCTGGCACCACTTCCTCTATGACATCGGAGTGGTCAATACTCCGGAGCCATATGCGAAACGTTCCGCACAGGGACTGATCCTGGGACCGGACGGTGATAAAATGAGCAAGTCCAAAGGCAACGTGGTTGATCCGCTGGATATTGTGGAAGCCTATGGCGCGGATACTCTGCGGACATACGTGCTTTTCATGGGCGATTACGGTGCGGCGACTCCGTGGAGCGATAATTCTGTGAAAGGATGCAAGCGTTTCCTGGAGCGTGTGGCAGGATTTACGGATCTGCTGTCGGAAGACCCGGAGACACAGAAGCTGGAGACTGCATTCCACAGGGCGATCAAGAAAGTCAGCTCGGATATTGAGGATATGAAGTTCAATACGGCGATCGCGTGCCTGATGTCTCTGACCAACGATATTTATAACCTTGGCAAGATCAGCAGGGAACAGCTTCAGATCTTTATCGAACTGCTCTGCCCGTTTGCTCCGCATCTCTGTGAAGAAATCTGGGAGTTCATGGGCGGCGAAGGATTCCTTTCCCAGCATGCATGGCCTCAGTATGATGAGAGCAAGACCGTGGAAGCACAGACGGAGATCGGCGTGCAGGTAAATGGAAAAGTCCGCGGAAAAGTGGTTATCCCCACCGGCGCGGAGAAAGAAGAAGTATTTGCCATCGCCAAGGCAGATTCCAGAATCGCTTCATTCCTGGAAGGCAAGACTCTGGTAAAAGAAGTATATGTGCCGAACAGACTGGTGAACTTTGTAGTAAAATAATGAAATCATGTAAGAACGGGACAGTTTTGGCTGCGCCCGTTCTTTTTCTGCATGGAGATCCATATATCGGCTGTATTTTTTCCGGGGAAAAGCACAGCAAGGGTTATTGTTCATTTGTGAGCAATTCCTTCAGGCTTTGAAGAAAAATATTTGCTGCCTTGGAAAATATTTGATATTTTTTCCAGACGATGAAAGCGGGAGCTTCCAGAGGAGGAGAGAAAGGCCGGAAGCACAGATTGCTCCCACGGGTGTTAATCAGCTTATCATAGCACAGAGCGTACCCAAGACCTTCATCTACTAATAGAGACGCGTTAAAAAGCAGATTGTATGTAGCGACAATATGCAGTTCTGACTCTTCCCGCCGAAGCCAGCGTCTAAGATACAGATTGTCCCCTTTTTGCTGCGAAACGATCAGCGGTTTATCCCACAGATCTTCCGGACAGACCGCGTCTTTTTCAGCCAGAGGAGCGTCTTTACGCATCAGGACGCCCCAGATATCTTTGAACGGTACCGGAATGGCTTCATACTTATGGGAATCAATTTCTGTAAAAAGCAGCCCGAAATCAATGAGTCCTTTATCCAGATATTCCAATACATGCTCCGCATTACCGCTGGAGATATGATATTGGATATCTGGATATTTTTTTTGTATATTTTTTGCGACTTTGGCGAATAAACGCACGGTTTCTGTTTCGCCTGTCCCGATAAATACGTTGCCTGCAATCGATTCATCGGATTGAGTGATCTCATTTTCTGTGCGTTTTACAAGCGAGAGGATCTCTTCCGCGCGCTTGCGCAGAATCATACCCTCCTCTGTTAAAATAACCTTGCGCGAACCTTTTACTCCCCGGATCAAAAGCTGTTTTCCCAGCTCTGTTTCCAGGGCTTTTAGCTGCGTGGAAAGCGCGGGCTGTGAAATGTGCAGAGACTCTGCAGCCGCAGTGATATTCTGTTCTCTTGCTACTGTTAAAAAATATTCTAATACTCGCAGTTCCATTCTGATTTCCTGTCAGCGCCGCCGGTCGGCGGCAGATGCTCAGTTTCTGTTGCCGGTTTTATTATACTATGTCTGCCTTTTTTTGAAAATAGGGTCTGATGGTCAGTTGAAAATTTAAATGCAACATAGTCTGTTGCACTTAGAATTGTATGAGATAGGAGCCATGGGGTTGCAC
>CALWDO010000061.1 GCA_944376715.1 uncultured Lachnoclostridium sp.
AACCTCTGGTAAAAACAAGGCATATTTTTCGGTTTCCATGCTACACATATAGCAAAGGGATTCCGAGGTGATATTCTGAAAAAGATAGGTGCCTGTATACTGATGCTGACGCTTCTGTTCCAGCCTGTATCGGTGCGTGCAGAAGAAAACCAGGTAGCGGCGGAGGTGGCAGCGCCTCATGCCCTTCTTATGGAAGTGTCTACGGGAACTGTACTGATGGAAAAGGCGGCGGATGAAAAGGTGCATCCGGCCAGTGTGACCAAGATTATGACCATGCTGCTGATTCTGGAAGCGATCGAACAGGGACGGATCGGCCTGGATGATGTGGTGACAGTATCAGAGCACGCAGCGTCCATGGGAGGGTCCCAGGTATATCTGGAACCTTACGAGCAGCAGACGGTAGATACTCTGCTGAAATGTATTGCTGTCGCCAGCGCCAATGACGCATGCGTCGCCATGGCGGAATATGTCAGCGGCAGCGAGGGAGATTTTGTCCAGCAGATGAATAAAAGGGCGGAAGAACTGGGGATGACGAACACTCATTTTGCCAACAGCTGCGGTCTGGATGAAGATACGCATTTGACCACGGCCAGAGACGTGGCGCTGATGTCGCGGGAACTGCTGCTTAACCATCCTCAGATCCATGAATACTGTACCATATGGATGGAAAATATTGTTCATACCACAGCCAGAGGGAGTTTTGAATTCGGGCTGACCAATACAAACAAATTAATCCGCCAGTATGAGTATTCTACCGGACTTAAGACGGGGTACACCAGCGTGGCGGGATTCTGCATTTCTGCCAGCGCGAAAAAAGACGATATCGAACTGGTGGCGGTGATTATGGGCGGCGCGGACAGTAAAAGCCGTTTTCAGGACGCGGTTACGCTTCTGAACAGCGGATTTGCATGCTGCAGCCTGTATCGCGATGAAGACAGGCCGGCGCTTCAAAATCTGACGGTGGAAGGCGGAGTCGCAGAGGAGGTTCCCCTGAAATATGCGGGAGATTTTTCTTATGTGTCCACCGATGGACGTAACCTTTCCCAGGTAGAGAAGACGCTGGAGATCCCGGAGAGTATGGAAGCGCCGGTGGAAGAGGGACGTGTGGTGGGCAGAGCAGTCTATTCGCTGGACGGCGAAGTGATCGGCACTACGGAGATCCTGGCGGCAGGAACCGTGGAGAAAGCCGGTTATAGAGATTATTTTCAGAAGACACTGCGAATATTTTTACTGTAATGGTGTGATACCTGATATGGAGATTAAGACTTACGAGATACAGACAAAAAAGATTAAAAAAGACGAAAGGCCGCTTCGGCTGGTGATGCTTTCGGATCTGCATAACCGGCTGTGGGGAGAGAAGCAGAAGATCCTTCTGGATGCGATAGACAGACTGGAGGGGGATTTGATACTCTGTGCGGGCGATATGCTGATTGGGAGAGAACAGGCCCGGATGGAGAACGCGATCCAGCTTTTTCGGGAACTTGGAAAAAGGAGTGTGCCTGTTTACTGCAGCAACGGAAACCATGAGTCCAGGATGCGCCAGCAGCTTGCGATCTACGGAAGGCAGTATCAGCAGTACGCCAGACAGCTTCGCGGTTTCGGCATAAAGATACTGGAAAATGAGACGGAGACGGTGAAGATCGGCGCCGCAAAGATACAGATCCACGGATATGAGATGCCGTTGAAATACTACCGGAAACTCTGCATGCTTCCCTACGATACCAGAGACCTGCGCCAGAAATTCGGAGGAATCCATGACGGGGATTTCCATATCCTGCTGGCGCATAATCCGGTGTATTTTGAAACTTATGCGCGCTGGGGGGCGGATCTGACGCTTTCCGGACACCTGCACGGCGGGATCATCCGTCTGCCGGGGATCGGCGGCCTGATCACACCTCAGGCGAAGCTGTTTCCTAAATACGATAGAGGGCTTTTTGAAGAAGACGGAAAATACATGGTGGTCAGCGCGGGGTTGGGAGAGCATACAGTGCCGATTCGGTTTCTGAATCCGCCCCAGCTGATCTGCATCGTAGTAAAGGGGACAGGCTGAGATG
This sequence comes from uncultured Lachnoclostridium sp., assembly GCA_944376715.1. Classification (GTDB taxonomy): domain Bacteria; phylum Bacillota; class Clostridia; order Lachnospirales; family Lachnospiraceae; genus Hominiventricola. The sequence continues at coordinate 2,055 of CALWDO010000061.1, forward strand.
GCATTATCGGTAAAGCTGGATAATTTTGAAGGACCTCTGGATCTGCTTCTGCATCTGATTGACATCAATAAATTCAATATTTTTGATATTCCTATTGTTGAAATCACGGATCAGTATATGGAGTATATTAAGAATATGGAGAACCGGGATCTGAATACCATGAGTGAATTTCTGGTTATGGCGGCTACGCTGCTGGAAATCAAGGCCAGGATGCTCCTTCCCGCGGAAGTGGACGAGGAAGGGGAGGAAGTGGATCCGAGAGAAGAACTGGTCCGGAAACTGCTGGAATACAAGATGTATAAATATATGGCGGCAGAACTGAAGGACCGCATGGTTGTGGCGGAAAGATCCTTCTACCGGGAACCGGCGATTCCTGACGAGGTCGCTGCCTATGAGCAGCCGCTGGATCTGGAAGAACTGGTGGGGAGCCTGACTTTGAGCCGTCTCAATCAGATCTTTCAGAATGTCATACGCAGACAGAATGAAAAGATCGACCCCATTCGGAGCCGGTTTGGAAAGATCGAGCAGGAAGAGGTCAGCCTGGATGAAAAGATCATAGAGATCCGGGAATATGCAGCCTGCCATGAGTCTTTCTGTTTTTCCGGGCTTCTGGAACGTCAGAGGGGACGCATTCAGGTGATCGTTACGTTCCTGGCGGTGCTGGAGCTGATGAAGACAGGAGAGATTCAGGCGGTGCAGGATCATCCTTTCGGAGATATCCGCATCCGGAGGGCTTCATGAGCGGAGAATTACGGAGAAACGAGGGTACGGATTTGGAACTGGAAAAACTGGAAGCAACTGTGGAAGCGGTGCTTTTTGCCATGGGAGACGCGGTGGGAGTAGACAAGCTCGCCGCTGCCATCGGACATGATACGGATACCACGAGACGGCTGGTACATCAGATGATGGACCGGTACAACAGCAGAACAGGCGGTATGGAGATCATCGAACTGGACGATTCTTTCCAGCTCTGTACCAGGAAAGAATACTATGACGCGCTGATCCGCGTGGCAAAACAGCCTAAAAAATATTCTTTGACAGATGTTCAGCTGGAGGTGCTTTCCGTGGTGGCATACAGGCAGCCTGTGACCCGCCAGGAGATCGAGAAGATCCGCGGGGTAAATTCTGATCATGCGCTGAACCGGCTGGTGGAATACGGGCTGGTACAGGAAGCAGGCCGTATGGACGCGCCGGGCAGGCCGATACTGTTCGGGACCACAGAAGAGTTTCTCCGTAATTTCGGAGTCCGCTCTACGGAGGACCTGCCTTCTATTCAGCCTGAAGTGGCGGAGGAGATGAAGAATGAAGCAGAGGAAGAAGTGCAGCTGAAGCTGAATCTTTAGCATGAACCAGGAATTCCTGCCATACATTGAAGAGAGAGTATCAGGGCAGGTGTTCTATGAAGAAACATTTGATAATATATACAAGTATTTTTCTGGCTTTGCTGGCGCCTGGCATGGATGTGTGCGCCCGGGAAGAGCCGGAAAGTCTGTACGCCCGGTCGGCAGTGTTGATGGATGCTGATACCGGGCGTATTTTGTTTGAAAAGAACGGGGAGGAGAAGCTTCCCATGGCCAGTACCACCAAAATCATGACGCTTCTGGTGACGCTGGAGAACGCGGATCTGGAAGGAACCGTAACCGTATCTTCTTATGCGGCTTCCATGCCTGACGTACAGCTGAACATCCGGGAAGGGGAAAGGTACCGGCTGAAAGATCTGTGTTATTCTATGATGCTGGAGTCCCACAATGATGCTGCGGCGGCGATCGCGGAGCACGTGGGAGGAAGCGTGGAAGGATTCGCGTCCATGATGAATCAGAAAGCCAGGGATCTGGGGTGTTATCATACTTATTTCATCACGCCCAACGGTCTGGACGCCGAGGATGAATACGGCGTTCATTCCACGACGGCGGAGGATCTCGCCAGGATCATGCGTTTCTGTATACAGAATGACGCCTTTCTCTCTATTACCAGGGAGCCTTCCTGGAGTTTTACAGATCTGGACGGGACCAGAAGTTTTACGGTAAACAATAAAAATGCTTTTCTGAATATGATGGAGGGAGCGTTGACCGGAAAGACCGGTTTTACCAATGATGCAGGATACTGCTATGTGGGGGCGCTGGAGCGGGAGGGAAAACGGCTGATTGTGGCGCTGCTTGCCTGCGGATGGCCGAATAACCGCACCTGGAAATGGTCGGATACGCAGACATTAATGAATTACGGGCTGGAAAACTATCATCAGGAGACGATAGGAGATGAGATTATCCGTATGGAACCGGCGGCTGTGCAGGACGGACAGCAGCCGTCAGTGGAACTCAGGGCCGATATTTGTACGGAACAGATGCTCCTGAAAGAAGGAGATGTATTCCGCATAGAAACGGACCGTCCGGCCGAACTGCAGGCTCCGGTGGAAGAAGGACAGATCGTAGGAACCGTCACATATTATCTGAATGACGGGATTGTAGATCTTTTCCCGGTATATACGGCGCAGACCGTTCAAAAGATTGATTTTTGGTGGTGCCTGGATCAGATAATACAAAAATGGATTTAAAATATAAATGTCTCAATAAATGGTCAAAATGAGCATTCCTGTAAAATAACCTTGAAAAAACTTGTACAAATTGCTACAATATTAAACGATATAATATGGTTTTGCTATAATTTATATATGGAGGGCTAAAAATGAGCAGTACAGCACAAAGCTTGGCAGGCGGCAGAATTCAGGCGCTGCTTGACGAGAACAGTTTTGTTGAGATCGGTGCGGCAGTCACGGCACGTTCCACAGACTTCAACATGAACAAAACGGATACGCCGTCGGATGGTGTGATTACCGGATATGGCGTGATTAACGGCGGCCTTGTGTATGTATACAGCCAGGATGCGTCCGTTTTGGGAGGTTCCATGGGCGAAATGCATGCGAAGAAGATCATCCGGATTTACGACATGGCGATGAAAATGGGTGCTCCGGTTATCGGGCTCGTGGACTGCGCGGGGCTGAGGCTGCAGGAAGCTGCGGATGCACTTGACGCATTTGGCGGGTTGTATCTGAAACAGGTGATGGCATCCGGAGTCGTTCCGCAGATTACAGCGGTATTCGGCAGCTGCGGCGGCGGCATGGCAGTGGCGTCGGCTTTGTCTGATTTCACTTTTATGGAGAACAGTAAAGCAAAGTTATTTGTAAATGCCCCTAACGCATTGAAAGATAACGACGTCTCTAAATGCGATACGGCTTCTGCGCAGTTCCAGAGCGAAGAGGCGGGAATTGTAGATGTGACAGGCAGCGAGGCGGAACTGATCGCCAAGATCCGTGAACTTGTGTCCCTCATCCCGGCTAACAACGAAGATGACCTGTCTTATATGGACTGTGACGACGACCTGAACCGCGTCTGCGCAGATTTGAAAGATGCTGCGGCGGATCCGGCGATCGCGCTTCCCATGATCTCCGATTCCGGAATATTCTTTGAGACAAAATCAACATATGGAAAAGATATGGTGACCGGATTCATCAAACTGAACGGCAATACGGTGGGGGCAGTGGCCAACCGTGCGGCGCTCTATGATGAGAACGGTTCCCTGGTGGAAGAATTTGGACCGGAGCTGTCGGCGAGAGGCTGTGAGAAGGCGGCAAAATTTGTAAAATTCTGTGACGCGTTCAATATCCCGGTCCTGACGCTGACCAATGTGACCAGATTTAAGGCGGCCAAATGTTCTGAAAAACGGATGGCGAAGGCTGCGGCTGCTCTTGCCTATGCTTTCGCGGACGCCAGCGTGCCGAAGGTAAATGTGGTGACCGGCAAAGCCTTCGGAAGCGCCTGCGTGGTCATGAACAGCAAAGGTCTGGGCGCCGACTATGTCTATGCGTGGCCTGACGCGCAGATCGGTATGATGGATGCGGGAATGGCGGCAAAGATCATGTATCCGGATGCAGGAGCAGACGTATTGAAAGAAAAGACGGAAGAATATGCCGGACTTCAGAATCATGTGGAATCCGCCGCCAGAAGAGGTTATGTGGATACGGTGATCGAACCACAGGATACCAGGAAATATGTGATCGGTGCGTTTGAGATGCTGTTCACCAAGAGAGAAGACCGGCCGGTGAAAAAACACGGAACGGTTTAAAGCGGGGTGAAGAGGATGAAACATTATAAAACAAAAATATTCACCGTCCTTGTCCTGGCAATGACGGTAGCGGGAGTGACCGCGTGCGGACAGAACGCTTCTCAGGATGCCGTTACATACAATGAAGCGTATCTGGATTCTGTAGCGGATTTCCTGATTGCCAATTGGGCAGGAATGTCCGAATCAGAGATTGCTTCTATTTCGGAGCTGGATGCTGATGACGCGCAGGCGCTGATTGACGCCAATGGACTTCCTTTTGAAGCAGACGCGTTCACTACCGGTTTCAGCGCCTATGCAGGAGTTGCCGAAGATCTGGGCGCTTATGTGGATACGGTCGAATACAGTACGCCGGTGGTCAGCGGTGACGAGATTACGCTGGACGTGGAGGTACAGTATGAACACCGCACCGCGGACATCAGCCTTGTATTTGATGCGGACAGCATTGTACAGTCGGTGGATGTCAGTCCCCATTATACTATGGGAGAGATCCTGTATAAAGCGGTCATGAATACCATCATAGGTATGGGAACCGTGTTCCTGGTACTGATCTTCATCAGCCTGGTAATCTACTGTTTTAAATTTATCCCGGCGATTCAGAAGAAATTCGGCAGGAAGAAAAAGAGCGGGGACGCAGAACCTGCGGCTCCGGCAGCTCTGGAACCGGCATCTGCGGCGGCAGTGCAGGAACCGGAAGAAGAACTTGCGGATGATACAGAGCTGGTGGCAGCCATTACAGCGGCCATCTGCGCATATGAAGGAACTTCCGCAGACGGATTTGTGGTGCGTTCCATCCGGAGGGCGGACAGAACCTCCTGGAACAGAGCTTGAGATATAGGAGGATACAAAAATGAAAAATTATACCATTACTGTAAATGGAACTGTATATGATGTGACTGTAGAAGAGAATGTTGGCGGAAAGGCTCCCGCGGCTCCTAAGCCGACGCCAAAACCTGCTCCGGCAAAGGCAGCCCCGGCGCCCGCAAAACCCGCTTCCGCTCCTGCTCCGACAGGCGCTGCCGGCTCCAAGGAAGTGACCGCTCAGGTCCCCGGCAAAGTATTCAAGGTGCCGGTATCAGTAGGACAGGCAGTGAAGAGAGGGGAACCGGTCATCGTTCTGGAAGCCATGAAGATGGAGGTTGACGTGGTGGCCCAGGAAGACGGAACGATCGCCACCATCAACGTATCCGTAGGAGATGCAGTGGAATCCGGCGACGTACTGGCAACCATGAACTGACAGGATGAAGTGCATGAATAAATCATTGGAGGTTACGACATGAGTTATATTGCTGATACTTTAGGGAACCTCGTGCAGCAGACCGCATTTTTCAATCTGACCTTTGGAAACTTCATCATGATCATTGTTGCATGTGTCTTCCTTTATCTGGCTATCGCCAAAGGGTATGAGCCCTTGCTGCTGGTGCCTATTTCTTTTGGTATGCTGCTGGTAAATATCTATCCGGATATTATGCAGGCTGCTGAAGATGCGGCAAACGGCACAGGCGGTATGCTCTGGTATTTCTATAAACTGGACGAATGGTCCATCCTGCCGTCACTGATCTTTATGGGAGTAGGAGCTATGACGGACTTTGGTCCGCTGATTGCCAATCCCAAGAGTTTTCTGTTGGGCGCGGCGGCGCAGTTTGGCATCTTCGCGGCGTATCTGGGAGCTATGGCTATGGGATTCTCAGACCGGGCGGCAGCGGCCATCTCTATCATCGGAGGCGCGGACGGTCCCACATCCATATTCCTGGCCGGCAAACTGGAACAGACCGCGATTCTGGGGCCGATTGCAGTGGCGGCGTATTCTTATATGGCGTTAGTGCCGATTATCCAGCCGCCTATTATGAAACTTTTGACGACGGAAGAAGAACGTAAGATCAAGATGGAACAGCTCCGTCCGGTATCCAAGCTGGAGAAGATCCTGTTCCCGATCATTGTTACCGCAGTCGTCTGCCTGATTCTTCCGACAACGGCTCCGCTGGTTGGTATGCTGATGCTTGGAAATTTGTTCCGTGAAAGCGGCGTAGTCCGTCAGCTTACCGAGACCGCGTCCAACGCTATGATGTACATAGTGGTTATCCTTCTGGGAACATCCGTAGGCGCTACCACCAGCGCTGAGGCATTTTTGAACTGGGATACCCTGAAAATCGTGTTCCTGGGTCTGATCGCGTTTGCGTTCGGTACTGCGGCAGGCGTACTTTTCGGACGTCTGCTCTGCAAAGTAAGCGGAGGCAAGGTGAATCCGCTGATCGGTTCGGCAGGTGTGTCTGCTGTGCCGATGGCAGCCCGTGTATCACAGAAGGTAGGATCTGAAGCGGATCCCACGAACTTCCTTCTGATGCACGCTATGGGACCGAATGTGGCCGGAGTGATCGGTACCGCAGTAGCGGCCGGTACATTTATGGCTATCTTCGGTGTGATGTAAATGAGTAGGAGGAATAGAACATGACTGAAATCGCAAAAAAACCGATTAAAATAACAGAAACCATCCTGCGTGACGCGCATCAGTCCCTGATTGCTACTCGTATGACGACAGAGCAGATGCTGCCGATCCTGGAAAAACTGGATCAGGTAGGATATCATTCTCTGGAGTGCTGGGGCGGAGCTACTTTTGACACCTGTCTTCGTTTCTTAAAAGAGGATCCCTGGGACAGATTGAGAAAGATCCGCGGCAAGGTGAAAAATACGAAGCTGCAGATGCTGTTCCGCGGCCAGAATATCCTCGGCTATCGTCCCTATGGAGACGACGTGGTAGAGTATTTCGTACAGAAGTCCATCGCCAACGGTATTGATATTATCCGTATCTTCGACTGCATGAACGATCTGCGCAACCTGCAGACGGCGGTAAAGGCAGCCAATAAGGAAAAAGGACATGCGCAGGTGGCGCTGTCTTATACGATCGGCGACGCGTATACGCTGGAGTACTGGACGAATATCGCAAAAGAGATCGAGGAGATGGGAGCAGACTCCATCTGCATCAAAGATATGGCGGGGCTTCTGCTTCCATATACAGCGACAGAACTGGTGACTGCCCTGAAAGAGACGGTCAAGATCCCGATCCAGCTTCACAGCCATTATACATCCGGCGTGGCTTCCATGACTTATCTGAAAGCAGTGGAGGCAGGCGTGGATGTGATTGATACGGCCATTTCTCCGTTCGCGCTTGGCACATCCCAGCCGGCAACAGAGGTTATGGTAGAAACCTTCAGAGGTACTCCGTACGATACCGGGTTTGACCAGAAACTGCTCTCCGAGATCGCGGATTATTTCCGTCCGATCCGTGACGAGGCTCTGGACAGCGGTCTCTTAAATCCGAAGAACCTGGGAGTCAATATCAAGACGCTGCTGTATCAGGTGCCGGGCGGCATGCTGTCCAACCTGACTTCTCAGCT
>CALWDO010000062.1 GCA_944376715.1 uncultured Lachnoclostridium sp.
GAAGTAATGACAAAGCTTGTCAATATTTTCAGCCGGGTCGGCCATGGGTGCGAGATTTCTTTCGCAGGCTTTGCATACGCAGTGGATCCGTCTGTAATTCCTTATGGAACCCAGGTTATCATCAATGGACATGTGTTCACGGCAGAAGACTGCGGCGGTGCGGTCAGGGGGAATCATATTGATATCTATGTGAAAGACCACCAGACAGCGCTGGAGCTTGGGAGAGGCCAGGCGGAGGTGTATCTGGTAAAATGAGCAGACAGTGTCCCGGAAACAGCAAATTTGTTCTTCCGGGGCAACGTTCATAATGAGCACACCCTTGTGTAAGGAGGCGGAAAGATATGGAACTCGGACAGTCATTGGAGGACTATCTGGAAGCAGTTTATCGGCTTTCCCAAAAACAAGATGTGAGGAATATTGATATCGCCCTGCTTCTGGGAAGGTCAAAGCCCAGCGTATCTGTGGCTGTGAAAGAACTGATTGAAAAGGGTTATGCAAAAAAGGATAGCCGGGGCACTATCATCCTGACTGAAAAAGGAAGAAAAATGGCAGAAAATATTTACAACCGGCATCTGTATTATACGAAACTATTGATTGCCGCCGGGGTGGACCAGAAGAGGGCGGAGTATGAAGGATGCCGGATGGAGCATATCCTGTCTGATGACAGCCATGAAAAACTGAAGAAATTTATTGGATCAATATAAAAAATAAAATGAAGCGGGAAAGGATCGGATGAAAAAGTTCCGGTCCTTTTCTTTTTGTGCGATAAGCCCGGCAAGCGGCTGCCGTGCTTGCACGAGCAGGCATTTGCCGGGCAACGGACAGCGAACGGCTTCGCCGTGAGCTGCCCGTGGTATCGCGGGGATAGGGGGAAGATTCTCTTCCTCTATCCGATTCAAAAACAAAAAATAACTTCTGTATAGAAGAAAACATTGGATCCCGTATTCTTACTATCTGGAGATGCGGAAAATTACGATTCGAAGTATCCGGGCGCTAAAGACCGCCATGTCACTATGGTATTTGGTGCGAGGCAATCACCAGAGAAGCATTGTTCGGCATCCTTTGGGAAAATTCTGCTGAACCGGATATTATGGAATCTGTAAATTGCGATAACAGTCTCATATTCTACCTGTGGTGTAGAGAAAATCTACATGGTGCGTAATGGTGGAAAGTGCCGGATACATTTATAATTCAAATGTACCGAAAGGAGAAACTGTTGGAAAACAGAGATTTTATCATAATTGGAGAAAATATCCGGCGATTGCGTAGAAGTAAAAATTATACACAGGAGTATCTTGCAGGCGGTGGAGATGGAATATGATATCCAGATCTGCAACCACAATTATTTTCTGGCAGACGCCATCCACCGATCCAGCGGCTACCGGCCGCTTCTGAAGACCTATCAGGCGCTCATTATTGACGAGGCGCATAAGTTTTCGGAAACCGCACAGCAGATGTACGGGAAACGGCTGGGAAAAGAAGACATTGCAGAGATCTGCACCCTGCTGGAGCAGGAGAAATACACCCTTACGGCGGCAAAGCTGAGAGAAAGTTTCCGCCAGCTTTTTACTGCTCTTGTGCCGGAAGACCATGATAGGGATCAGGAAAAGTACAGGGCAGGCCTGGAACAGAAACGAATTTCTTTCCAGCCGGATGCCTCGGTCAGGAGGGCGTTGAAAAACTGCGTCCGTCTGCTGAAGAAGGCAGAGGATACCACGGCAGGGAAGATTCCCAGATGGGGTTCCAATCTGCTGGGAGAGAGCCGGGAAATCCTGCTGCTGTTCTTCTCTATGAATCCAGGGCGTGTTCTCTTTCTGGAGTTTGACCGGAAAGGGAATCCAGCGCTCTGTGCTATACATCGGCGGCTGGCAGAACGTCTGGAGCGGGATGTCTGGGAACCGGGGATTCCGGCGATCCTTACCTCCGGAACGCTGGCGGCTGGCGGAAGTTTCCGCCGGATCCGGCAGGTCAGCGGCCTTACAGCGTGTTCCCGTGTCCGGGAGTATATGGCAGCTTCGCCATTTCAGTATGAGAAAAATGTCCTGCTGTACCTGCCTTATGTGGAAAATTATAGGAGAAGCAGGATTAAGGGCGGCAGAGCCGGAAAACAAAAAGTTTCAAAAGAACAGGAACGGATCCGGATAATTGCCGGACAGATCGGGAAGCTGATAGAGTCTACCAACGGGCATACTCTTGTGCTTTTTACTTCCTATACCATGATGGGAAGCGTGTACCGGAAATTGAAAGGGAAGGCCAGTGTTCCTATCCTGCGTGTCTGGAAAGACTCCCAGCGGGTGATCCGGGAATTTAAGGAGCATAAAAACGCTGTCCTGTTTGCCGCAGGCTCCTGCTGGGAGGGCATGGATTTTCCCGGAGACATGGTATCTTCCCTGATCATTGTAAGGCTGCCATTCCCTGTTCCGGATCCGGTACGGGAAGCGGAGCGGGAGAGATACCAAAGCCTGCAGGAATATATCCGGCAGATCGTTGTCCCGGATATGCAGTTAAAGCTGCGGCAGGGATTTGGAAGGGCAATCCGCACGGAGAACGATACCTGCGTGGTATCTATCCTTGACAGCCGGGCGGCCAGAGGCGGAAGATACCATGAGGCTGTGCTGGAGGCACTGCCAAGGTGCCGGATGACGGAAGATATTGGAGACGTGGAACGGTTTATCCGGGAGAGAAAAGGGATTGATTATTATATGTAAGATTGCAGTAAACGTCATTTGATCCTGTCTGTTTCGCTGAAAGGAGATAGCTATGGAAGAAAAAACAACTATTACTTTTCTTGCCTCAGAATGTGGGGAATTCCATGAGATGGGGGAAAGTATCGAATGTGATTCTTTAAAAGAAGCATTCCGGCATTATTTGAGATTTTGCCGCCGCTCGCCGCAGATGTGTCCGTCATTGGAATTTTCTTTGCATTACGCAGACAATCCTATTTATAACAATGCGGAGTATCCGCTGGTAACTGGCGAGAAAGGCAAGGAACTGCTGTCCTATGTTCCTTATTATGCGGCTCATCCGTTGGTACAGAAAGCGGTAAAAGAGTTGGAAAAGTTGGAAAAGCGGCAAAGAGAACGGGAAATAGAACGATAAAAACCGAAGCCCGGCATTTGTTGGTTCTGCTTGGGTTTCGGATGGATTGCTTGGTGGTATTGCTGAATAGCTTATTTCACATGGAGTGGGTATACTGTGTATAGCGTCAGGGAAAGGAGAGAGACAGATGAGACGATATGAAGTCGGTACGGTAAAAGAAGGAGCAGACCGCTACTATTTTGTCCGGGAAAAGGAGACGTTTGCAATCGAGCCTCTGACTGCCAAGTACCTGAAGCTGCATTACATAGAAAGCAACCGTTCACCAAACACTGCACGTAGAGCAGCATATGCACTGTGCTTTTATCTGGAATATCTGAATGAAAAGCAGATGGGACTGACAGGACCTTATGACCTGCCCTTTGATGAGCAGTTTCAGCACTTTACCGGGTTCTTGTCCTGGCTGAAACGAATCCCATATAAGACCGAGGATCAGACGCTCCCGAGGAATAAAACCTGCAACGCATACTTAAAAGATGTGTTCAGGTTTTATTCTTTTTTTGAGACGGAACATCCGGAGACAGGGTATCTGAAAGTGGTGTCCTATCAGCAATCCGTGGTCGTAAATGCGGTAGGCGTAAGGAAAACATTGCGCTACCGGGCTTTTAACGGTTATCTCAAAGAAGAAGAGCGGGATGTCAGAGCGGCAAGTCAGGAAGAAATTTTGGACACACTAAAAGCATGTACCAACTGCCGGGATCAGCTTCTGATCCTGATGATGGCGGAACTGGGATTCCGGCTGGGAGAAATCCTTGGTATCTATTATACGAAAGACATCGACTATGAAAGGCATGAAGTGAAAGTCCGCTTCCGTGCAGACAATGAGAATGAATCCAGAGCGAAGAATGCAGAAGAGCGTAGAGGAAAGTTAAGCGACGATACCTTCCAGTTCCTGCTGCATTACATCAGCGAATATCGGGAACTGCTGCAGCACCAGACCTTCCTGTTTATTAATATTGCAGGAGATACTAAAGGGAAACCGCTGAAAGCGGCTTCCGTCTACGACATGTTTGACCGGATGGAGAAAAAGACCGGCGTAAGACTGACACCCCATATGATCCGGCGCTATTTCGGGAATCTCCGGTATGAAGCTGGCTGGGCATTGGAGCTGATCAGCTACGCTTACGGCCACCGGCATCTGGAAACCACCACGACTTATCTGGATATTGTGGACAACAGGCTGATCGATGCCAGTAACCGATTCTATGAAGAGACGAGAGATGTTTATGGAGTGGACGAGCTGCTGCACAGGAGGTGAGTAAGATGCCTGCATACCTGCATATCGCAGAGCCGCAGGAGATCCGACAGGAAGAAGAGAGAAAGAAACAGTTGAGAGAGGAGCTGGAAAAGTGTACGCAGGTCAAAGGAACCTTCCGCAATAAGATTTATCGGTTCCTTGTAGACAGCGGAATCCGTCATCTGACGGAGATCGACTATCCATTGCGGAGCCAGTTCAAAGCCTATGCGAAACAGAATTTCCTGAAAAAACAGCAGAATGTCATGGTCAACGCCTTTGACCGGATCCGTCAGCAGGCGGTGTGGGAGGAACAGAAAACGCTGGCGGGAAGACAGAAGTATAAGCTGAAATATGAAAATACGCTGATGTTTCTGAAGTACCTTCCAGACCGGGAGATCGCAGAAAAATATACTATAGCCAGAGAGGAAAGCCATCTTTTATGGGATTTTCGGAGTGCCTGCCCGGAAACACTGAAACAGCAGATCTTCCGTGCAGTCTGTTCCATCTCAAGGGAGAAGCAGGATTCCGGAGAAAGAAAACTTGCGCTGACCGGCCTGCAATATCTGTACCGGTTCTGCATCTGTTCAGCGATATCAGATATTGAGATGATGGAGCTGGAAGAAAAAGAAAGGTTTGCGGAAGAACTGAAGAAACAACAGGTGCCGGAGAATCAGCGGAAGACTATGTACGGCGTCCTGGCATGGATCCAGCGCCATGAATTCCTGTCTGCTAAAGAGATCTGCTGGGAAGCAAATGTCTGGTATCTGGAGCGGATCCACATCTCAAAAGAGCGGATCAACCAGAGCAATCCGCCGGGAAGCTTGATCTTTGAGGATGTGAGAAACAAAAGGAATCGGGAACTGCTGAAAAAGTACATGAGATATCTGCTTGCGGTGTCAGATATTTCTGTCAGCAATATTCGGACAAAAAACTCGTATGTGCGGAATTACCTGAAGTTTCTGGATGAAAAGGGATTATCCGTGGATGAGGTGAAGAAAGAACTCTTTGAAATATATATAAAACGGATGCATCAGAAGAATATGGAGCCGCAGAGCTTTAATACAGAACTGCTGGCAATCACCCAGTTTTACAACTTCCTGCTGGTTCGGGAAGAAGTGGATCGTATGCCATACCAGCCCAACGAATACATACAGAAAAGTTTTGACATCCACCACGACCGCAGCGTGGAGAAAGATATTAGTCTAGAGATCATCTCAAAACTAAAATATTTCCCGGAGCACCTTCGGCTGATGTATCTCCACCTGTGGGGGATCGGCCTGCGGGCAAGCGAGGTGTGCGCCCTGAAAGGAAGCGCCTACGAATGGGACGGCAGGGATGCCTGGATCCGAGTATGGCAACCTAAGATGCGGAAATATAAGAGGGTGCCTATCCCGGAAATGCTGTACCGTCTGATGGAAGTATATATCAAAAAATATGATATCGGAGCAGAAGACTACCTGTTCCCAAACAGTAAAGGCGGAGCATTCCGGTATGGTACATTTCGCATACAGATGCTCCGGTATTGTGAGGAAAATCAGATCAATAACGGGGAGTACATCTTCCGATCCCATGATTATCGGCATAACGTTGCCACAGAGTTTTATGACAGCGGCGTCCCCTTATCCAGTGTCCGGGATTACCACGGTCACACCTACGATGAAATGACCCTGCAGTATGTGGACCATATGCCGGATCGGGTGGAGAAAGCGGCAGACGCAGTATTCCAAGATCCTGCGAATAATCTGGCGGCAGGACTGCTGAAAGGAAGTAAGGGGAAAGAACATGAAGAATAAATATTTTATCCGAGAAATGCCATGCTATACCAAAACAACATTAGAACAGCGAAAGAAGATCCCGCCGGGAGCATACTTCCATCTGAAAGCCCTGCCGACAGAAGGACTGAGGACAGAATTTTATGAATTTTTGAAAAAGCGGGGCAGAGAGGTGGAAGCAACGACCATGTACTCGGAAGTCTGGCGTTATGATGCGATCAGCGCATTCCTTGCGAAACGGGCGAAGCGGGTCCAGAGCCTTCAGGAGAGGGAACCAGAGGTGTGGCTCAGACAGCTCCGGGCATGGCTGTTGGAGGAAGGCTACCGTCTGACGGTATCTGCTGTCAGTGAATATGGAAAGGAAAAGGTGCTGCCGTCCACAGTGATCCGTTACTTCCGGATGGTGATCTGCGACAGGAGGCCCGAAGATGAACGGGAAGAAACAGAAAAAGATGTCTGGCGTCTGGATAAACTGGAGATTCCAATAAAAGAGAATCTGATTCGCAATGACATGACGCTCAATTTTACCCGGATACCACAGGAGAAGATCCGGGCAGAGGCAAAGAAAGGGATCTACCTGAACCTGCGTTCCGAGGCAATTGATACCATAAGAAAAGAAATCCATGCCATACAGAGATTTGCAGGCTATCTAGAAGAAAAACAACCGAGAGTACAGTCCTGCCAGCAGATCGACCGGAATCTGCTGGAAGAATATCTGGTCTGGTTCCGCACAGAGATCCAGAAGAAAGATTACCGTGCAGAACTGACACGGCTTCGGAGTATCCTGGACAGCATCGGGAAAGTCTACGGCTACCGCCAACTGCAGCTTCTGTTTTTAAATACAGATATCCCATCCACGCCACAGGCAGAGTTCCGGACTTACACGGACTGGGATATCCAGAAATTTAATGCGGCGGTGGCGAAGCTGGACATCCAGATCGCAAGGCTGCTGGTGATCCACCAGATGCTGGGAACACGGATCTCCGATACCCTGACACTCTGGACAGACTGCCTCTTCGAACAGAAGCAGGTGCCCATGATCCGGATCCGGCAGATGAAGACTAATACATATATCAAACCTATCAGTCGGGAATTAAAAGAACTCATTGAACTTGCAATCGCAGAGACGAAGAAGCGGTACGGAGAGACAAAATACATTTTTGTCCGGGAAGAAGATCCCACGAAACCAATGAAATACGGAACCCTGCAGAATAAGATCATGGCGATGATCCAGAAAGAGCAGCTCAAAGACGGGAACGGAAAACTCTTCGGGTTCAATACCCATATGTTCCGGCATTATTACGGCTCCAAGATTACAGAGATGGATCTGGATGACTGGACGCTGGCCAAGCTGTTCGGACACCGGAGTATCAAGAGCGTGAAATATTACCGGAGGATGAGTAACCACCGTTTGGCAGAAGATACAAGGGCAGTCCGGGAGCAGAAATCCCGGATCATTGCAGAACATTTGGAAGGATGGGGAGTGGAATATGAGCAAGTACGATAAAATGGTAGCCCTGAACGCAGAAAGAAGCAGAGAAAAGATGGAAAAGGCGAAGAAGACCATCTGGGAAATGGTGGATCAGGAAGACAAGGTGACAATCCCCAAACTGATGAAGAAGACGGGGCTGTCCAGAGGATTCTTCTATAAGAACCATACCATCCGGGGAGAACTGGATCGGGCAATGGAGTGTCAGGTAGGAATGGTGGATCCCAGACGGAGCATCATCAACCACGCCATGGATCAGCAGATCCAAAGGATGCAGAAGACGATTGCAGAACAGAAGCAGAAGATTGAAAGTCTGGAGAAAGAAAACGCAAGGCTGAAAAGAGCCATAGACCAGAGATCCGTGAACTTCCTGAAAAATCTGTAGAGAAAAAAGAATAGAGATAAAATTGAAAATAAGGATGATCGGCAGACATGCGGGAGCGTGTCTGTTGGTTGTTGTGGAGATAGAAGGATATATCGTATAATTGATTTAAAATAATTCGTAGAGCAGAGGTGATATATGCCATGGATACATTCACAAATTTAATTCGGCGATATAGTCCACAGGAAGTGATGACAGAATTATATAAATTATCATTAAAAATGATGGAAAATGATAATAAAGGTTTTTTAAATATTCCTGTTCATCTCTTAATTAAAAATCGTGGCTTGATAAAGGAACAAATAACTTTACCAGTTTGGAAAATTTCTGAAATAGTGTATTGGTCAATAGTTAAATCCAATGATTACAGAAATAAGAAGTTACGTGATTCGGATATAATAAGAATTATAAATGAGTTTTATGATTTTGATAATGAAAGAACAGATGTCAGCTTTTTAAAAGATGTTCGATTTGATGAAATTTCACAATTTTTATGCGGAACGATGGGCGAGCAGGAACAGTTTCAAAACCTACAATGGGTTATAAATAGTTTTAATAGAAACTATCATATTTTAATTGGTTCAAAAAAGATTCAAAGAAATTTAAAAAAAAGCTGTGCACAGGTTATACAAGAAGAAGTAGGAGTGGATATTCATGCGTTTTGTACAATATTAATTATGCTGATAGGAGCGTGTGGAAAAACGCAAGCACCCCTAGAATACAAAGATATAGAACTTTTAGGAATCAAAAATGATGACTGGAATAAAGTGATAAATTATTATGCGGCTGATTATAAGGAAATACGAAACAGTCAATTGGAAGCGCAAATATTTTATACGAAACCATTTGTAAAGACTGAAAATCCAAAACGCATTTTAGCAGTGACCTATCATCTAGTGTACTGACCTGCTGATTTTTAGCAATACTGCCACCTCATTAAGAGGCAGTAGTAAATGTGGGATACAGCG
>CALWDO010000063.1 GCA_944376715.1 uncultured Lachnoclostridium sp.
TGGAGGAACAATATGAAACTGCTGATTGCATCTGATATTCACGGTTCTGCATATTATTGCAGGAAACTGCTGGAAGCTTATAGAAGGGAAGAAGCGGACAAACTGATCTTGCTGGGGGATATCCTGTATCATGGCCCCCGGAATGATCTGCCCAAAGAATACGCGCCCAAAGAGGTGATCGCCATGCTGAATCCCATGAAACAGGAAATCCTGTGCGTGCGGGGCAACTGCGATACGGAAGTAGACCAGATGGTGCTGGAATTCCCTATCCTGGCGGATTATGGTTTCCTGTACGAAAAGGGACGCATGATTTTCCTGACTCACGGGCATGTATTTAACGAGAATCATCTGCCCATGCTGAAAAAGGGGGATATCCTGCTTCACGGGCATACCCATGTGCCTGTATGCAGAGAGCATGAGGACTATATTTATATGAATCCCGGCTCCGTATCTATTCCTAAGGAAGGAAGCGAGCACAGTTATATGACGTATGAAGACGGAACATTCACATGGAAAAATCTGGAGGGAGAGGTGTATTTAGAGCATCAGATCTGTCGATAATTGTTGAATTTGCCGGTGGAATTTCGTATAATGACTTTATACGATAAAAAGTCTCAAATACGGAGGAACATCGACATGAAAAAACTGACAGTTAGAAAAGACAAAGAGTGCATGGCTTGTCTGGCATGCGTACAGGCCTGTTCCGAAGCCTTTTACAAGGTGATGGATCCGGGAAAATCCTGCATCCAGATCGTGGAGAAAAACGGAGTGGTAAAGCCGTCTGTCTGCGTACAGTGCGGAAAATGTGCGAAAGCCTGTGAAGCCGGAGCGATCACCCAGAATGCAAAGGGTGTGTATATGATCAATAAGAAACTCTGCACCGGCTGCGGCAAGTGCGTGGAAGTCTGTCCGTTCCATGTAATGGTGAAGGCAGAAGATTCGCCGGTGACGAGCAAATGTATCGCATGCGGCATCTGTGCAAAAGCCTGTCCTATGGATGTACTGGAAGTTGTGGAGAAATAAACCGGAGATGCCGGATAGAAGGGGCTGTCCGTATGGATAGCCCCTTTTTATGCAGTATTTTTGAAATTTTATTCAGAAAAAGACTTGCATTAACGGAACTTTGCATTATAATAAAATAGGTTTACAAGTACAAAAACCAGTTCAAAGTGAGGAGAATGATGATTATGAAAAAGAAAGTAGTAAGTGTGATGCTGTGTGTAGCCATGACGGCCGCTCTGATGGCCGGATGCGGAAGCAGCAGTACAGAGACAACCTCAGAGGATACGTCCGCAGCGACGGAAGAGACCGAAGATACGGCTGCAGAGACTGAGGATGCAGCAGAAGAAACTGCAGATACCGCTGAGGCTGATACAGAGGAGAGCGCGGGCGGAACCCTGGTAATGGGTACCAACGCAGAGTTCCCGCCGTATGAGTATTATGAGGGACAGGAGGTTGTCGGAATCGATGCGGAGATGGCTGCAGCGGTAGCAGAGAAACTGGGTATGGATCTGAAAATCGAGGATATGGCTTTTGATTCACTGATCCCGGCGCTGTCTTCCGGTAAAGTAGATATTGTGGCAGCAGGTATGACTGTAACGGAAGACCGTCTGGCTTCTGTAAAC
Source organism: uncultured Lachnoclostridium sp. (assembly GCA_944376715.1). Taxonomy (GTDB): domain Bacteria; phylum Bacillota; class Clostridia; order Lachnospirales; family Lachnospiraceae; genus Hominiventricola. The sequence continues at coordinate 1,626 of CALWDO010000063.1, forward strand.
TTCTCTGATACCTATGCAACCGGTATTCAGGCGATCATTGTGCCTGAGGACAGCGAGATCACATCCGCGGACGACCTGGCTGGAAAGACCATCGGCGTTCAGCAGGGAACTACCGGAGATCTGTATGCGTCAGACGTGGAAGGCGCTACGATCGAACGTTACGCAAAAGGTATGGAAGCAGTACAGTCTCTGTCCCAGGGTAAGATCGATGCGGTAATCATTGATAATGAGCCGGCAAACGTATTTGTATCCGAGGTGGCAGGCCTTAAGATTCTGGACGAGGCGTTTGCAACCGAGGATTATGCGATCGCAGTTGCAAAGGACAATGAAGAGCTTCTGGATCAGATCAATACCGCTCTGGCAGAACTGAAAGAGGATGGAACTCTTCAGGCAATCGTTGACAAATATATTACGGCTGAATAATCAGTCGACTGATACAGGCAGAGGATAAATCATGAGTTTTCAGGAACATTTTTATTTAAACTTTATTAAAGATAACCGTTGGCTGTATATTTGGGACGGACTGAAAATAACGCTGATGGTGACGTTGTTCGCCACGCTGCTGGGGATTGTGATCGGCTTCATCATTGCGATCATCCGGTCCACCCATGACCGGACGGGCAACTTTAAGGTGCTCAACTTTATCGCCCAGATTTATCTGACTGTGATCCGGGGGACGCCGGTAGTAGTGCAGCTGATGATTATTTATTACATAATCTTTGCATCAGTGGATATTAATAAAGTGATCGTGGCCGTGCTGGCGTTCGGTATCAACTCAGGGGCGTACGTGGCGGAGATCTGCCGTGCCGGTATCATGTCTATTGATATCGGACAGCTGGAGGCAGGGCGCAGCATTGGTTTCAGTTACGCCCAGACCATGTGGTACATTATCCTGCCCCAGGCATTTAAGAACATACTGCCTGCGTTGGGCAACGAGTTTATTGTGCTCCTGAAAGAAACGTCCGTATCCGGATACATTGCGCTGCAGGATCTGACGAAGGGCGGAGATATTATCCGAAGCCGTACTTATGATGCTTTCTTCCCGCTGATTGCCGTGGCTTTGATTTATCTGGTCATGGTTATGATCTTTACCAAGCTGGTATCCATGCTGGAAAGGAGGCTGAAGCAGAGTGAACGATAATGTGGCGATCCGTGCAGAGGGCGTCTGCAAAAGTTTTGACGGAAAAGAAGTGCTGAAAGGAATTGATCTGGAAATCCATAAGGGCGAGGTGGTCGTGATCATCGGGCCGTCCGGTTCCGGAAAGAGTACGTTTCTGCGCTGCCTGAATCTGCTGGAGGTCCCTGACGCTGGACATATCTGGTTTAACGACGTGGATATTACCGGAAAGAAAGTGGACATCGATCTTCACCGGCAGAAGATGGGCATGGTGTTCCAGCACTTTAATCTGTTCCCGCATATGGATATTCTGAGGAATATGACGATCGGTCCGGAAAAACTGCTGAAACTTCCCAAAGAAGAAGCGGAAAAAGAGGCTATGGCGCTTCTGGAGCGCGTCGGTCTTGCGGACCGGGCGCATTCTTATCCCAGCCAGCTTTCCGGCGGTCAGAAACAGAGAATCGCCATCGTGAGGGCTCTCTGTATGAAACCGGAAGTGATGCTGTTTGATGAACCTACATCCGCGCTGGATCCGGAGATGGTGGGCGAAGTACTGCAGGTTATGAAGGATCTTGCGAAAGAGCATATGACCATGGTGGTTGTTACCCATGAAATGGGGTTCGCCAGAGAGGTGGCGGACCGGGTGGTTTTCCTGGACGACGGGATCCTGATGGAGCAGAACCGGCCGGAAGAATTCTTTGGAAATCCGCAGAATGAAAGGTTAAAGAACTTCCTTGGAAAAGTTTTGTAAAAGCTGTGGTTGAAACTGCCGACGTTTTGTGCTAGAATACAACTGTTTGACACGTAGGAGGTGTGAAAATGGGAATTCTGAGAATCGTACTTACGGTTGTCTTTGTATTAGTTAGTATTGCATTGGTGACGCTGGTGCTGATGCAGGAAGGAAAATCAGAAGGTCTGGGTGCGATCGCAGGCGCGGCGGAGACATACTGGGGCAAGAATAAGGGACGTTCCATGGAAGGAACTCTTGTGAAACTTACGAAGATTCTTGCTGCGGCGTTTATTCTGCTGGCAGTGATTTTGAATCTTAATTTTTAAAATGACTGGATTTTGGGCACTCTTGTATAGACAAGGGTGCCCATTTTGTCGTTCTCGGGAGGTGAAGGGATGACGCAGGAAGAATTAAAACACAAAAAAGAGACAGTATACGGATTGATCTGCAGTGATTTCTATGTACCTATGAAGGTCAAGGAAATGGCGATTCTTCTGCAGGTGCCCAAAGAACAGCGCCAGGAACTGCAGGAGGTGCTGGACGCGCTTCTGCAGGAGGGGAAGATCGAAGTATCGCAGAAAGGTAAATATCAGAAAAGCAGAGGCGTATTCCTGACGGGAGTTTTCACTGCCCATCCCAAAGGCTTCGGTTTCGTGTCTGTGGAGGGCATGGAGGAAGATGTGTTTATTCCGGAAGATCAGGTTCACGGCGCCATGCATCAGGATACGGTTCAGATTACGGTGAAACCGGGACAGAGCGGGAAACGCCGGGAAGGCGCGGTAAACCGGATCATAAAGCGAGGAACAGAGCGGATTGTCGGACTTTATCAGGAAAGCAAAAATTTCGGATTTGTGATCCCGGACAATGAGCGGTATACCAGGGATATCTTTGTCCCGAAAGAAGATTCAGGGGGAGCCATGAACGGCCACAAGGTGGTGGTGAAACTGGTCTCGTATGGCACGGACAGGAAAAGTCCGGAGGGGAAAGTCGTGGAGATCCTGGGCCATATCAGCGACCCCGGCACGGATATTTTATCCATTGTAAAAGGCTATGATCTGCCGGTTGAGTTTCCGGAGAAAGTCATGCGTCAGGCGGAACGGGTGCCGGATCAGATCAGTGAGGCGGATATGCAGGGACGGATGGATCTGCGGGATGTACAGATGGTGACTATCGACGGGGAAGACGCAAAAGATCTGGATGACGCGGTTTCTCTGGAGATGAAAGGCGATCAGTATATTCTGGGCGTTCATATCGCGGATGTGGCGAACTATGTACAGGAGAGGAGCGCGTTGGACAGGGAAGCGTTAGAGCGGGGAACCTCCGTGTATCTGGTGGACCGGGTGATTCCCATGCTGCCGCGCCGCCTGTCCAACGGGATCTGTTCCCTGAATGAAGGACAGGACCGACTGGCCCTTTCCTGTATTATGACCATTGATCAGAAGGGAAAAGTGCTGGACCATGTGATCGCGGAGACGGTGATCCGTGTGGACCGCAGGATGACTTATACCAGTGTGAAGAAGATACTGGAAGAACAGGATGCAGAGGAAACTGCCCGTTATGAGGAACTCGTCCCCATGTTTCAGAAGATGCAGGAACTGGCCGGGCTTCTGCGGGCGCGCAGAAGAGCGCGCGGTTCCATCGATTTTGATTTCCCGGAGACAAAGGTGATCCTGGATGAAAAGGGAGTGCCGGTGGAGATCCGGCCCTATGACCGGAACACGGCCACAAAGATCATCGAAGACTTTATGCTGATCGCCAACGAGACAGTGGCGGAGGATTATTTCTGGCAGGAGCTGCCGTTCGTGTACCGGACCCATGAAAATCCGGATCCGGACCGTATGAAAAAGCTGAGCACATTTATCAATAATTTCGGTTACTCTATCCGGTTCCGGGAGGATGAAGTACATCCCAAGGAACTTCAGAAACTTCTGGAGAGGCTGGAGGGGACGCCGGAGGAGACGCTGATCAGCCGGCTTACCCTGCGTTCCATGAAACAGGCGAAATATACGACGGAGTGCACCGGACATTTTGGCCTGGCGGCCAGATATTACTGCCATTTTACTTCTCCGATCCGCCGTTACCCGGATCTTCAGATCCATCGGATCATTAAAGACTCTCTGCGGGGCAGGATGAATCAGGAGAAGATCGAGCATTACCGGAAGATTCTGGATGAAGTGGCGAAACAGTCCAGTGAACGGGAACGCCGGGCGGACGAGGCGGAACGGGAAACAATCCGGCTGAAGAAAGCGGAATATATGAGCCGGCACTTATGGGAAGAATACGACGGCGTGATCTGTGGAGTGACCGGATGGGGATTATATGTAGAATTGCCGAATACCGTCGAGGGCTTAGTGCACGTGGCCTCTTTACAGGGCGATTATTTTGAGTATAATGAAAATGCATACGAGATGGTCGGCCAGCGCACCGGAAAGACATACCGCCTGGGGCAGACAGTCCGGGTGCGGGTGGTAAAAGCGGACCGGATGACCCGGACCGTAGATTTCGAGCTGGCAGAACAACAGGAAGAGTGAGGGATTCATGGGGAAAGATAGTATTAAACTTATAGCGAATAATAAAAAGGCGTATCATGATTATTTTATAGAAGATACCTATGAGGCGGGGGTGGCGCTCCATGGAACGGAGGTGAAATCCCTGCGCATGGGAAAATGCAGCATCAAGGAATCTTTCGTGCGTATAGAAAAAGGAGAAGTGATCGTCTACGGCATGCATATCAGTCCGTATGAAAAAGGAAATATTTTCAATAAAGATCCGCTGCGGCCGAAGAAGCTTCTGATGCACCGGTACGAGATCAATAAGGTCACCGGGAAGATTGCGGAAAAAGGGTATACGTTAGTGCCCCTGCGTGTTTATTTCAAAGGCAGCCTGGTAAAAGTGGAGATCGGCCTGGCACGCGGTAAAAAACTCTACGACAAACGGCAGGATATCGCGAAAAAAGATATGCGCCGGGAGGCGGAGAAAGAATTCAAGGTGCGGAATCTGTATTGATTCCGCACGGCCATTACTAGAGAATGTTTATTTCCTGATATCGTTCTGTTGCCTGCCGGAATGTTTTCGGAGATACTTTCTCGCTGTTCAATTCATATTCACAGACAATTTCTGCTTCCCATATATTTTCTTTGGTAAATGGGATGCCATCGGAAGAATATATTTGTTCTGCATTTTCTGACAGATATTCATCATTGTAATTATTTCTGTCCTGAGTTACACACCAAAAACTCATGTATATCTTCGGAAGGTTTTCAGATATTTCATAGATATCTCCATAATTGGAAAAACCGGCAAAGCCTCCAACTCCTCCATGAAGTCCTATCAGTATCTTTTGATCCAGATAATCCCACCACAAGCATGCCCGGTCACCCCTGGCTGAACCGCCGCATTCGTAACCGCTCGTGAGCCTTGTCAGCCGATTATTCTGGATACTGTAGATGGTACTGTCAGACAAAGGAAAGAGAGGGATATATAATGGCGTTTCACAGCAGTAAAGAATTGGCTCGTTTATATCGTTTACAGAAAATAATTTGAAAATTTTGCGATAATTATTATCTTCCCAGGTTTCATATAACGGCTCTGTGAATATATTTCCTTCGATGTCTTGCTGCGTTACGGATTTTCCTTTGGAAATTTCCCAATATATTTTTTTGCGGGGCGTAATATGGTTTCGGCAGAGAAGATCGGTACTGTCTATCCCATTTCTGGAAAATTCTTCAGGAAGGAGAGAAATGGGTTCTTGGTATGTTTTCAGCTGTTCATTCGATATTTTGGAATACTGATCGCTGGTGATTTTTTCGCCATTCGGCATAAAGTAGTCGATTTCGTCAGGACTTTTTTGGCATAAAAATGCCGTATTGTTCAGAATGATATATTGATATTCTATGGGGATGATTACATTTCCAGCTTTATCAATTACTCCTATATTTCCCCCTATTCGCACTTGAGCCAGACCATTTTCAAAGTATCCGGCATCATCATATATCGGTTCTAACACCACCTCTCCGGTTTGATCGATGTAGCCGTATTTTCCGTCAATACTGAAATAAGCGAGGCCGCCATGGAATGAACTGACACTATCGCAGTCCAGATAAAATACCGGTTTGCCTTCATGATCCATAAAGCCGTAACCGGTCTGAGTACAGAAATATGCTAATCCGTCTGAAAAGGGGGCAGCGTCCAGGTAATAAGCAGGGATGACTTCTTCTCCGTCTGTATTGATGAAACCATAGTAGTCGCCCTTCTTTATGCATCCCATTCCCTCGGAGAATGGATAGGCAAAGTCATATTGGGGTTTGCAGATCCATTTTCCATTCGCATCCGCATAGCCGAAATATTTTTCTGTTTTGATACAGAAAATATCTTCGGAGCAGATAATATAAGGTGCATAAAATTCTTCATCTTCATGAAAATCAGGAAGAACAGGATAAGGGAATTGCCTTGGCGTGTCGGCTTCTGCATAATATGCATTGAAATAAGAGACACGGGCGGTATCTGAATCAGAAATAATATTTTCTTGTGTATTGGATGGAATTTGATTATCTGGCGACGATGCTATTTCTTCCGGTACGGCGCATCCCCATAAAGATAATGCACAGATAAGAGATATAATGACACTGCTTTCTGGGAAACTATAATGATAATTTCTGCTTTTAGTAGACATGAATATCCTTTCTTTTTCCATGTAAAAATACTTTTGGTTGTCAATTCCCTTGACATTTTATGTTTCGCCTAGTAATATTATAAAGCATTAAGATTATTTTCAGCAAGCAAATACTTTACCAGTTTTCGGGCTTGTAAAGGTTTCGACGGGGGTTTTGAAGTTGGAGCAGCCATCCGAAGGCACCGCGTAAGGTGCAAACCTAAATATAAACGCTGAAGATAATTTAGCAATCGCTGCCTAATGGCAGCTGTCTGACGCAGAGCACCTGCACTTTGCGGACCAGGCATCGACGATGCAGGAAACGACATATGTTAAGCTTTGCGCATATGGGCGTATCATGAAGCTACTGAAGCTGTAAGCCTGCCGGTTGGCGTACGGCGGAGGGAATGTCAAATAAGCGGCTGTGATGGGAGATACTGCAATGGATGGGCTTTCGGACGCGGGTTCGATTCCCGCCAGGTCCATAGAAAACCGTAAATTACCTGCGGAGCAGGTGGTTTGCGGTTTTTTCTTTTAAAAAATGTAAAATGTGCGGAGAATTGTTATTGAGTTTATTTTTCTCTGATATACTCCCGTGACGGAAAAAATTATGGAGGCCATATATGATTCGATTATTGAAACAAATGAAAATGCAAGACCGCCGGATGGCGTTATTGTGTATTCTTCTGGTGGGCGGCCAGGTCTATCTGGAT
>CALWDO010000064.1 GCA_944376715.1 uncultured Lachnoclostridium sp.
CGGGGTTCCGATGATGATGCTGTCCCGCTTCCACTGTTTTAAAATATCTTTTTCATTCATGGTTCTCTTCCTCCCTTTAATGGAACAACTGATCGTAACCCAGCGAGAATATCATACCGATGATCATGGCGATACCCAGAGAATACTCCATCAGCCGGGGAATTTTCTTACATACCGTCTTTACCAGGATAACCATGGAAATGGCTCCTGCCAGAACCGCAATGGTATTTCCCACGCCTTTCAGTATCTCGCCGGAATTCAGATAGCCGAAGATTCCCAGTGAACAGGCCCCGCTTAACACTACCAGCCATTTCATATCACCACCGGAAACTTTGTTGCGCAGAGTCTCCAGAGACGGAGTAGCGACACCGGTAAACAGAAGCCATCCGGCGCCGTTCAATGCCATGGCAAACCAGGATACTGCCAGACAGACCAGTGTATACTGCTCGGATCCGAGCGCTACTCCGCACGCCTCCGCGCCCATGTTGGCGGCAGAGAGCTCAGTAGCCGCCGCGCCGATGATGGACAGACGCAGCCACGCCATGGGTCCTCCGATAGAAGCCATCAATCCCACCATGACGATAAATACGCCCAGAGCAGGTCCTATGGCGGAGATAAATCCCACCCGGAAGGCCTCTTTGGGAATATGGGGGTCGATTCCTGCTTCTTTCGTAATCTTGCCGCACTGACGCATGTACAGTACCGCCTGCACCGCGGAAAGAACCACCGTAATTCCGCAGAGGAGCCACAGGATCGGAGAATTCGATACCTGTTGAACCTGTTCGATAACACTCATTTTACATTCCTCCTTCGTATCTGACTGTTGTCAATAACTTTCTGTAGTTTAACATACAATTAACATGCGTATCAATCATTTCTGCAAAAAAAGACGTCACCAAACCAATAAAATCGGTTTAGTGGCGTCTTTGCCTGTAACTGATTGTATAATGTAAATACCCTGTACGTCAAGCAGTTTCTTCCTGTTTTTCCTCTTCCGGCGCATATCTGCGGAAGCATTTCTGAAACAGCCGGCTGTTCACCCAGGCCAGAAACCCCGGCCCCAGAAGAATCCAGAGGATCAGCATACGCAGGAATAAGGCCGGGAGCAGCAGAAGATTCCATATGGGAAGCCCGCTGATCAGGACGATCAGAAGAAAATACGGAAAGTTCGCCGCCGCCATCAGCCAGGCGTTCTTCATCGTCTGGCGGATCCCTCCGCAGAAACGCGCCTGCACAGGAAATACAAATACCGCTTCCATCAGCCAGACGATCAGGAAAATCCCCGTCAATACGCCAAACACGATCTGTAAGTTCCCCGGAAGAATACTTACCGCCAATGCGTAAAATCCCAGCTGAAAAAGGACCGCCGTCAGAATCAGATGGATCAATGTGGCCTGGCGGAAGTTCTCACGGAATGCTTTCCAGAAGCCTCTCGCCGTCTTCCTCTCCTCATGTCTCGCCATGCGCAGCGTTACTGTGTATAATGCCGCCGCGGAAGCTCCCGCTGTCACTATCGGAACAGAGAATAAAAGGTAAAGCACACTTAGTATCAGGAAATCAGCGATTTTCTCCATAATCATTCCCAGAGCGCCATCCGCTGCAAAATACCTGCCCATGCACATTCCCCTTAATTTTTAAAGCTGTGGATCGGCGCGGGAATCCTTCCTCCCCGGTTGACAAACGCCTCGCAGGAGTACTGGTTCACCGGCATAATGGGAGCGTATCCCAAGAGACCGCCGAACTCCACGATCTCACCCACGCCTTTTCCTACCACCGGGATCAGACGTACTGCAGTCGTCTTCTGATTCACCATACCGATGGCCATCTCATCCGCAATAATGCCGGAAATCGTCGACGCAGGGGTATTTCCGGGGATCGCGATCATGTCCAGACCCACAGAGCAGACGCAGGTCATGGCTTCCAGCTTCTCCAGCGTCAGCGCGCCGGCTTTCACCGCGTCGATCATGCCCTGGTCCTCGCTGACCGGAATAAACGCTCCGCTTAAGCCTCCCACATAAGAGGACGCCATAACGCCGCCCTTTTTCACCTGATCATTCAGCAGAGCCAGCGCAGCCGTCGTACCGGGCGCTCCGGCATATTCCACACCGATCTCCCGCAGAATATCCGCCACGCTGTCCCCGATGGCCGGCGTGGGCGCCAGGGACAAGTCCACGATGCCAAACGGGATTCCCATCCTTCTGGACGCTTCCTTTGCCACCAGCTGTCCCACTCTGGTCACCTTAAAAGCGGTCTTCTTGATCGTCTCGCACAATACCTCAAAATTCTCGCCGCGCACTTTGGAGAGGGCGGTCTTTACTACTCCGGGACCGCTGACGCCCACATTGATCACCGCGTCTGCCTCCGTCACGCCATGGAAAGCGCCGGCCATAAAAGGATTATCATCCGGCGCGTTGCAGAAGATCACCAGTTTCGCGCATCCCAGCGAATCTTTCTCCTTCGTCAGTTCCGCAGTCTTTTTGATGACTTCTCCCATCATCTTCACCGCGTCCATATCGATCCCCGTCTTCGTAGAACCCACATTGACGGAACTGCAAACCCGCTCGGTCTGGGCCAGCGCCTGGGGGATCGCCTGCATCAGCAGACGGTCGCTGGCAGTCATTCCCTTGGATACCAGCGCGGAAAAACCGCCCAGGAAGTTTACTCCCACCGTCTCGGCGGCCTGATCCAGCACCTTGGCGATCTCCACATAATCTTCCGGCGTGCGGCAAGCCGCTCCGCCCACAAGAGAGATAGGCGTTACTGAGATTCTTTTATTCACGATGGGGATCCCATACTGCTCTTCGATCGCTTTCCCCACCGCTACCAGATCCTTCGCCGTTCCGGTGATCTTATCATAAATGTTGACTTTCAGTTTTTCCAGGTCTGAGTCAATACAATCCAGCAGGCTGATTCCAAGCGTAATTGTACGCACGTCCAGATTCTCCTGCTCGATCATCTTATTTGTCTCCAGCACCTCGTTAATATTGATCATGAATATACGCTCCTGTCCTGTATTTTTCCAGACTGTTTATCCTTACGCAAAAAACGCGGCGCTCAGATTCTGTGCATCATGTTGAAAATGTCCTCATGCTGGCAGTGGATCACCACGCCGATCTCTTCTCCCAGTTTTGCCAGCTCTTCAGACATCTGCGTCACGTCCGTCACTTTGACCGCGTCTATGATCATCATCATATTGAAATATCCGTCCACGATCGTCTGTGAAATATCCAGAATATTCACCTGATGCTCCGCCAGATAGGTGCAGACCCTGGCAATGATCCCCACTGCGTCATGTCCGACTACGGTAATGATAAATTTTTTCATTCTCTTGTCCTCCTCGACTTGTTTATCTTAGAATTCGCATACGCCGGAGACGCAGTCCCTCTTCGCCACCTGGATGTCGAAATCCCCGGGCATATACTTTACCGGATCCAGCTGAATCTCCAGCTTTACCGTCTCATATGCCAGTTCGGCATAGTTATTCTCCTTGCTCAAATGTCCCAGGTATATCTTTTTCATATTATCATGAAGTACCCGGCACAGAAGCTGTCCCGCGCTTTCATTGGACAGATGTCCCCGTTCTCCCAGAATCCTGCGTTTCAGCGGGTACGGATACGGCCCTACCTGAAGCATCTGGATATCATGATTGGCTTCTACCAGCAGCACGTCCAGATTCTGAAGGTGTTCCACTATGTAATCATTGTAGATACCCATATCCGTGGCGACTGCCGCGCTTTTCTCTCCGCAGCGGAAACGGTAGGCCACCGGCTCCGCCGCGTCATGAGAGATGGCAAAAGGTTCAATCTCCACATCTCCGATAGTAAAAGGCTCGTCCGCACGGATCACATGATACAGACTCTCATCGATGGAACCCAGCCCCGACATGGCTTTCATCTGCTCGATGGTACCCGCCGTTCCATAGATCGGCATCCCGTATCTTCTGGCAAGAATTCCGACTCCCTTCACATGATCCGAATGCTCATGCGTAATCAGAAGTCCCTGGATATCCTTTCCTTCCAGCTCGATCTCCCTAAGCCCTGCCTCGATCTTTTTAGCGCTGATCCCGGCGTCCACCAGAAGATGGGTGCTGTCACTTCCCGTGTAAATACAATTCCCGCTGCTCCCGCTGGCAATACTGCACAATCTCATCTAATGTCTCATCCTTTTGTCGATCCGGTCCTTAAGCTCCCGGACCGTACCGTTATTTTCTATCACCACCTGGCACTTTGCCAGATATTCTTCCCTGCCAAGCTGCGCCCGCAGGATCTGATCGATCCGCTCGTCCGTATAGCCCCGGCTTTCCTTCAGCCGTTTCCGGCGGATCTCTTCACTGGTATCAATATACCATGTTTCGTCACAAAACGCACCATAATTTTCTTCCAGAAAAAGGGCGGCCTCCACCGCCGCGTAAGCGCGTCCTTCTTCTTCGTACATCCGGAGTCTTCTTAAAATCTCTGTTTTCACTGCCGGATGTATGATGCCGTTGAGGACCTGAAGCCGCGCCTGGTCGGCGAACACGATCCCTCCCAGCTTCTTCCGGTCAATCCTGCCATCCTCATCCAGGACGCCGTCCCCAAACGCGCTGCGGACCTGGTCATATGCCGGGAATCCCGGTTCCATGATCTCATGCCCAACCAGGTCAGCCTGAATCACCGTCACGCCGTACTGCTCATGGAGATATTCCAGCACCATACTTTTTCCGGAGCCCACGCCTCCGGTTATACCGATTATTTTCATCTACTTCGCCTCGTACCAGTTATTGCCCCGGTGAAGATCGATCTCCAGAGGCACCTTTAATTTTGCCGCCTGCTGCATCTCCTGGCGCAGAAGCTCCTCTACCCGGTCCGCTTCATCCTCGCGCGCCTCGATCAGAAGTTCATCGTGCACCTGCAGGATCAGCCGGGAACGGAACCCCTCTCTTTGCAGCCGGTCATGCACACGCACCATGGCGATCTTGATAATATCCGCAGCCGTCCCCTGAATCGGAGAATTCATCGCCACACGTTCCCCGAATGAGCGCTGCATATAATTGGACGATTTCAGTTCCGGAACCGGACGGCGCCTTCCGAACATGGTCGTGGCATAGCCTTTCTCTTTCGCTTCCGCTACCAGTCCGTCCAGAAATACTTTGATACCCGGATAGGTCTCAAAGTAACGGTCAATATACTCTTTGGCCTCTTTGGTTGAGATGTCCAGGTCCTGACTCAGTCCGAAGGAACTGATCCCGTATACGATTCCAAAGTTCACCGCCTTGGCGTTCCGTCTCTGCTGCGGAGTCACTTCCTCCAAAGGCACATGGAATACCTGGGACGCGGTGATCCGGTGGATATCCTCCGCCTGCCGGTATGCCTCGATCAGCTTCTCGTCTCCGGACATATGGGCCAGCACTCTCAGTTCGATCTGGGAATAGTCCGCATCCACAAACACATACCCGTCCTCCGGGATAAACACTTTGCGGATCAGACGCCCCAGCTCCATCCGCACCGGAATATTCTGAAGATTTGGTTCCGTGCTGCTGATCCGTCCCGTAGCGGTGATCGTCTGATTGAAACTGCTGTGAATTCTTCCATCCTCGGCAATGCAGGAAGCAAGGCCGTCTGCATAGGTGGATTTTAGCTTTGTAAGCTGCCGGTACTCCAGAATATCTTTCACGATAGGATAATCCGGAGCCAGCTTCTCCAGCACTTCCGCCGAAGTAGAATAACCGGTCTTGGTCTTTTTCCCTCCGGGAAGACCAAGCTTTTCAAAAAGAATTACTCCCATCTGCTTGGGAGAATGGATATTGAACGACTCTCCCGCCGCCTGATGGATCTGGCTTTCCAGTTCCCCGATCCGTCCTGTCAGAGCCTCCCCGTAAGCATGAAGTTCTTCTGCATTGACACGCATACCCGCTTTCTCCATATCATGCAGGGTAAATGCCAGCGGCATCTCTATCTCGTCGAACAGTTTCTTCATATCTGTCTCTGAAAGTTTTTCCATCAGGGAAACCATCTTTCGGTAGGTCGTTCCGGCCGCATGGGGTTTCCCCAGATCCTCATGGGCATAATTTCCAATCAGAGGATTGACCAGATATGCCGCGATTTCCACATCGAACAGATGTCCTTTTTCTTTTACGTGAATATCGTCCATGAGCCTTTTCACATCAGAAGCTCCGCAGAGCGGCACTTCGTCGATGATCCCGGAAAGCTTGTCAAGCAGATATTCTTCCGTCATAAAGCCTTCCGCAGACAGATAATAGACCTCTTTTTCCGAAAAGGCCAGCGACACTCCCATGCCGTTTTCATTCCGGCAGATCTCGAAAGCAAGGCTTTCTTTTCCGGAAGCCAGCCGGAAGATCTCTTCCGCCCGGCCAAGATCCGTTACGGTCTCTGTCTCCGGCGTTTCCAGCTCTGTCGATTCAAAACGCTGCAGTAATTTTTTAAAGTTGAGTTTTTTGCACCACTCGTATGCCTCCGGCGTATACAGGTCGCCCAGCCGCGCCTGCTCCCAGTCCATATCCACCGGGGCATCCACGCAGATCGTGGCGAGCTTCTTGCTCATCACCGCCATATCATAGTGCGCCTTCAGCGCTTCCTTCGCACGGTTCGGTTTGACTTCCTCCACATGGGCGTACGCATTCTCCACGCTGCCGTAGGCTACGATCAGATTGGTAGCCGTCTTCTCTCCGATGCCCGGCACCCCGGGAATATTATCCGAAGAATCCCCCATCAAGGCCTTCAGCTCTATGATCTGCGGAGGCGTCACTTTGTAAGCATCCAGCACATCCTGCGTATGGTAATTCTCGATCTCCGTGGTTCCCCGCTTCGTCTTCGGAATGCGGATCATAATCCGGTCTGTGGCGATCTGAAGCAGATCCCGGTCGCCCGAGACAATGACCGCGTCCATGCCCCTGGCTTCACTCTGCCTGGCTACCGTTCCCAGAAGATCGTCCGCCTCATAGCCTTCCCGCATCAACAGAGGAATCCCCATAGCCTGCAGCAGCTCCTTCAATACAGGAACCTGCTCCCTTACGTCTTCGGGGATAGGCTTTCGGGTGCCCTTGTACGCCTCGTACATCGGATGGCGGAACGTGGGCGCTTTCAGATCAAACGCCACCGCCAGATAGTCCGGATGTTCCTCGTCCAGGATCCGGAACATAATATTCAGGAATCCATAAATTCCGTTGGTATGCAGTCCCTCTTCATTCGTAAGATCCGGGACCCCGTAAAACGCCCGGTTGATAATACTGTGTCCGTCTATCAGCACAATCTTTTCACTCATCAGAAAAACAACCTCACAATCATATAGAAAAGGCTCGCTGTCGCCGCCGTTTTCAGAAGGAAAGAATACAGGGCAAAAAACCGTTCGTCCTTCGCGTCTTCTTCAGAATTCTCCAGCGTATCTTCCACCAGAGTTCTGTAATCGATCTTTTCCTCCGCCCCGTCCAGCTGGCGGATGCCGGCAAAGACAGTGGCATATACCTCCAGTTCCTCATAACAGTCCGGACAATGCCGGACATGCCGGACAAATTCCTCTTCCGCCTTTTCCTGTAACTCTCCGTTAATATACGGCACAAGCTGCCGCTGCACTTCTTTGCAGTTCATATCGTCACTCCTGTTCTCCCCATTCCGGGCCCCGGAAAGTCAGCCAGAGTCCTGCCGTCGTGCATATAATCATTACAAATATCAGAAGAAGGCCGATCCACCACATGCCGTCCGGTACTGTATCCAGCGCCCCCGCCAGATAGGTTCCGGAAAAATTAAAAAGCATATGCAGGATAATCGGAGCCGCTAAAGTTCCGGCCTTCCGATATACATATCCCAACAGAATTCCCAGAAGAAACGCATATCCGCCCTGCACCCAGTTCATGTGAACCAGCCCAAATACAGCCGCCTGCAGGATATTCGCCGCCAGAAAAGGCATGCCGGTCTGTCTCAGATAGCCCAGTGTCAATCCCCGGTAAACAATCTCCTCTCCCAGAGGCGCCAGCACCAGCGTAGCGATCGTGGACATCAGAGTCAGGCCTGCCAGTCCGCTCTCTTCCACCAACGCTTCATAATTTGACATTACTCCGGGCAACGCCCATTTAAATACAGCCATATAACAGTTGATGACCAAATAAAATCCAATGCTTAAAATTACCAGTCCCGCCAGTCTGTCAGGCCGAAATACCTGGAGTATCTTTATCTTTCTTTTTTTATAAACAAACGCGAAGAAGAACCACGGCGCCGTGACAAGCAAGGTCAAAAGCTGAGCGATGACCTGTATATCCATTATCGAGTCCATCAAAATCTCTGAAGCGCTCTGCCCCAATGCCGCGGAATTCATCCCCGGGCTGCCGATGGCGATAAAAACAGTTACCAGAACCATCACAAAGATAGTAAATGCATACTGCACAGCCAGAAATACTCCCGTAGGAAGCACTGCCATGAATCCTTTCGCTATTCTCTTTCGTATACTCATCTTTTCACCCCTTCTCTTTTTTAATACGAAAAAAGCCTTCCTGCTCTTCAGGAAGGCTTTTTGCACAAGTGCAGGAGATGGGACTTGAACCCACACATAGTCACCTA
>CALWDO010000065.1 GCA_944376715.1 uncultured Lachnoclostridium sp.
GTGACGGAAAAAATTATGGAGGCCATATATGATTCGATTATTGAAACAAATGAAAATGCAAGACCGCCGGATGGCGCTATTGTGTATCCTTCTGGTGGGCGGCCAGGTTTATCTGGATCTGAATCTGCCGGATTATACCAAGGAGATCACCACATTGGTCAGTATGGAGAATTCTGTACTGTCCGCATATTTTATCGCGGGAGGTAAGATGCTGGCATGTGCGTTCGCCAGCGCGGCTTTGTCGGTAATCGTGGGTTATTATGCGGCGAAAATCGCCGCGGATTTCAGTTTTGATATCCGGGAAAAGGTATTCGATAAAGTGGCTGCTTTCGGCAGCGGAGAGATCAAAAAGTTTTCTGCTGCCAGCCTGATCACCCGTACCACCAATGACATTACCCAGATCCAGATGGTGATCGCCATGGGGCTGCAGGTGATGGTCAAGGCGCCTATTATGGCAGTCTGGGCGGTGACGAAAATCGTCGGTACCAGCTGGCAGCTGTCCGTTGTGACGGCCGGAGCGGTCGTCCTGCTCATCACGGTGATTGGCGTCCTGATGTTTCTTCTGCTTCCCAAATTCCGTAAGGTACAAAAGCAGGTGGACGATGTAAACCGTGTCGTCCGCGAGAACCTGACCGGTCTTCGCGTGGTGCGCGCCTTTAATGCGGAGGCATATCAGGAAGAAAAGTTCGAGCAGGCGAATGAGGCCCTGATGAAGACTCAGATGTTTACCATGCGGGGAATGGCGTTTCTGTTCCCGGTTATGATCTTTGTGCAGAGCGGGCTGACGCTGGCCATATATTGGATCGGCGCGTACCTGATCAACGGCATTGCCATACCGGCGGCAGGCACGGCGGAGGAAATCGCCGCGGCGGTTGCTGCCCGTGCGGCCTTTCTGGGGGACGTAGTGGCATTTAACTCCTACGCTCTGTATGTGGTGATGTCTTTTGTGCTGCTGATGGCAATTTTTATGATCCTGCCCCGTGCGCAGGTATCCGCCGTCCGTATCAATGAGGTACTGGATGCGGATATAGCTGTCCGGGAAGGAGACGGAGCGGGAGAGGTGAAAGAAAAAGGAACCGTGGAATTCTGCGATGTGACTTTCCGGTATCCCGATGCGGCAGAGGATTGCCTGAAGCATATCTCCTTTAAAGCAAATCCGGGAGAAACGGTGGCCTTTATCGGCGCGACCGGTTCCGGAAAATCTACGCTGGCGGGCCTGGCCGCGCGGCTGTATGACGCGACGGAAGGAAAAGTACTGATCGATGGAGCAGATATCCGCATGTATACGTTCCAGGAACTGTATGACAGGATGGGGTATGTGCCTCAGAAGGCGGTGCTGTTCTCCGATACAATTCAGAATAATGTGACGTTCGGTTCCTGCGGCCACGCCGTGACTGCCGAGGATGTGTCAAGGGCGGGGGAGATCGCCCAGGCCAGCGAATTTGTAGGGAAGATGGAACATGGCCTGGAGAGCCGGATTGCCCGGGGAGGTTCCAATGTGTCCGGCGGACAGAAGCAGCGTCTGTCCATTGCCAGAGCCATCGCCAGAAAGCCGGAGATCCTGATCTTTGACGACTCTTTTTCCGCGCTGGATTATAAGACCGACCGGGCGCTCCGCGAAAAGATCGCCGCAGAGCTGAAGGGAACGACCTGCCTGATCATAGCACAGCGGATCGGTACGATCAGACATGCGGATAAAATCATTGTTTTGGATAATGGAGAAGCCGTGGGTATCGGCACGCATGAAGAACTGATGCAGACCTGTCCGGTGTACAGGGAGATTGCCCTGTCACAGTTATCGCAGGAAGAGCTGGCATAGAGGAGGAAGAAAATGGCAAGAATGAACAAAGCGGCGCAGAAGCCGAAAGATATGAAACGTGCGTTGGGAAAACTGATATCTTATTGCAGAAAAGAATTTGCCTTTATGATACTGGCTCTGATCCTGGCGGCTCTGGGTACGGTGCTTACCATTACCGGCCCCAGCCAGATCAGCCGGATTACAGATTATATGTACAGCGGACTGACAGGACAGATCGATATGGACGGGATCTTTTCTGTCTGTATTCTGCTGCTTTCCATTTATCTGCTCAGCGCTCTCTGCACATTTGCGCAGCATTTTATCATGGCGACGGTGACGCAGCAGATATCCAGACGCATGCGGAGCGGCATCAGCGCGAAGATTAACCGTCTGCCGCTTAAATATTTTTCAGAGAATTCTTATGGAGACGTGCTGTCGCGGGTGACAAACGATGTGGATACCATCGGTCAGGGGCTTTCCAACAGCGCCGCCTCTATCGTATCCGCGGCGGCGCAGTTCGCAGGGTGCCTGGTCATGATGTTCTGGACGAACTGGATTATGGGGACTACGACGGTGGCGACTACGGTACTGGGCATCCTTTTCATGGGATTCCTGATGAAGCATTCTCAGCATTATTTCAGTGAACGCCAGAGAAGCCTGGGCGAACTAAACGGATACATTGAAGAGATGTACAGCGGTCACGATATTATCCGTATTTCTCACGGAGAGCGGAAGGTCAGAGAAGGATTCTCAGAGCGGAATCTGGCCGTAAAACAGGCGGATTTTAAATCCCAGTTTCTCTCCGGGCTGATGCAGCCGATCATGAATTTTATGGGAAACCTGGGATATGTGGTGGTCTGTGTGGTCGGCGCTGTGCTGGTTCTGAACGGCAGTATTACATTCGGCGTAATTACCGCCTTTCTGATCTATGTGCGCCTGTTCGAGCAGCCGCTGAAGCAGATCGCCCAGGGTATGACCAACATGCAGTCCGCAGCGGCTGCGGCGGAGCGGGTTTTTGAATTTCTGGAAAGTGAAGAACTGGAAGACGAGTCGTACAAAGCGCCGGCGCCGGCGAAGGTTTCCGGCGCCGTAGAGTTTCGCAATGTATGGTTCGCTTATCCTGAGAAGCCGGAAAAAGAAATTATTCATGATTTTTCCGCCAAAGTGGAACCGGGACAGAAGATTGCCATTGTCGGCCCTACCGGGGCAGGAAAGACGACGCTGGTCAACCTGCTGATGCGGTTTTATGAAGTGACCGGCGGGGAGATCCTTATTGACGGCGTAAATACCAGAGACATGCGCCGCGAAGATGTACACAGGCTGTTCGGCATGGTTTTGCAGGATACCTGGCTGTTTGAAGGGACTGTCAGGGAGAACCTGATCTATAATTGCAGAGGCGTGACGGAAGAAGCCATGGTGGAAGCCTGCAAAGCCTGCGGCATCCATCATTTTATCAAGGCGCTGCCTCAGGGATATGATACGGTGCTGGATGACAACACCTCCATCTCGGCCGGTCAGAAGCAGCTGTTCACCATCGCCAGGGCAATGATCCAGAACAGCCCCATGTTGATCCTGGACGAGGCCACATCCAGCGTGGACACCCGTACAGAGCTGATTACGCAGAGAGCCATGGATAAGTTAATGGAGAACCGTACCAGTTTCGTCATCGCTCACCGACTGTCCACGATCAAGGACGCAGATGTGATACTGGTGGTGAAAGACGGAGATATCATTGAACAGGGGAACCACGAAGAACTTCTGAAAAAGAACGGGTTTTATGCGGAGCTTTACAACAGTCAGTTTGAACAGAGCGCGTAAAAAAATAATTTTTTCCTGCAACTATTTGCCGCCTTCAGAGATCTATATAGTAGAAGGACAGGAGAAAGGAGCAGGTATGGAAAAGGATTTGTACGAGATTTTGATAGAATACATCCTGGAAGATCAGAACCGGTTTTACCGGCTGGCTTACAGCTATGTGCAGAATAAAGACGACGCTCTTGATATTGTACAAAACGCCATATGCAAAGCACTGGAGCGGTATGAGACGCTGCGGGACGCCGGGGCGGTCCGGGCATGGTTCTACCGGATACTGGTGAACGAGAGCCTGGCTGTGCTGAAAAAGAAAAAAGAAGTGCCGCTGCCGGATGACGGAGCAGGGGGAGAGATCCCGTATCATGAAAAAGGTTACGAGATACAGGATGATCTTTATGAACAGATCAATCGTCTGAATGAAGAAGTGCAGACAGTAATCAAACTGCGATTTTACGAAGAAATGACCTTGCAGGAAATTGCTCAGATCACGGGGGCAAATCTGAATACGGTAAAAGCCAGGCTGTACCGGGGACTGAAAACTTTGAAGCAGAACATACAGGAGGTGGACGCATGACCCAGATATCAGATGCAAAAAAGAGATATGATGAGATTCCGATTCCGGAAGAATTGTCCGGCGTTGTCCGATCGGCGATCGACTATTCGACAGTACGGAAGAAAAAGATCCGGAAACGGCAAAAGTCCAGAATGGGAAAGAAAGTACTGGCTGCCGCAGCCGCTGTGGCTGTTATGTTTACATTGGGCTTGAATACCAGCACAGCTTTTGCGGAGAGCATGGGAGAACTCCCGGTGATAGGACCTGTTGCAAGAGTGCTTACTTTCCGGTCCTATGAGAAGACAACGGAAGATTTGTCAATTTCTGTGGATATTCCCAGCGTGGAGATGATCGGGGAAGACAGCGGCCTAGCCGATGACCTGAATGAAGAAATCTACGCGCGCTGTGAAGAATATGCGCAGGAAGCCGTACAGCGTGCGGAGGAGTACAAAGAGGCGTTTATGGCAACCGGCGGAACGGAAGAAGAATGGGCCGCTCATAATATTGAGATAAAAGTGTGGTACGAGATTAAATCCCAGACAGAACATTATCTGTCCTTTGCGGTCATGGGAACCGAGAACTGGGTATCTGCATACAATGAGACGAGGTACTACAACGTGGACTTGTCTACAGGAAAGACAGTGACATTACAGGATTTGCTGGGTGATGATTACATCCGGATCGCGGATGAGAGTATACGAAAGCAGATACAGGAAAGATCATCTGCCGGAGAAGCGGTTTTCTTCACAGAGGAAGAGGGCGGGTTCACCGGAATTACCGAAGATACAAAATTCTACATCAATGAAGCGGGCAATCCGGTTATCGTATTTGACCAGTATGAGATTGCGCCGGGTTCTGAAGGAATGCCGGAATTTGAAATTGTAAAAGAATAATCAGGAGGATGATAAAGATGAAAAAAATAAGACTTATTATGGTGGGAATATTGACGGCGGTCTGCCTGACGGCATGCGGAGGTCAGGCGACTTCTGAAGAAACAGCAGAACTGCCGGAAGCCGCAGAACAGGAAGAGACGGAAGCGGCAGCGCCGGAGGAGACGGAAGAAGCGCCTGCGGAGCAGGAAAATGGTACGGAGAGCAGCGGTCCGGCAGAGGAAGAACAGACCTCGGGAGGGCTGGAAAATTTTGATGTGGATCAGAAAGAAGTCGAAGCATTTGCGGAAAAGATCAAAGCGGCGGTATCCGCTCAGGATCTGGAAGCGTTGGCTGATCTGACCTCTTTCCCGGTATACGTGGGCGTCTCCGAGGACGGCGTAGTGGAAACAAGAGATGATTTTCTGGCGCTGGGAGCGGACACGGTGATCACGCCGGAGCTTCAGGAAGCAGTGGAAGGGACGGATGTGACCGCGCTTTCCGCCAGCATGGCAGGATTTACCATGATGACGGAAGGTGTCAGCGGAAGCATTACCTTCAGTATGACCGCAGACGGACTGGCAATCACCGGCATTAATTATTGATGCTTTCCAAAATGAATGCAGGAAGCGGGGCAGGCCTCACGGCAGGCTCCGCACCGGATGCATTCTGGAGAGACGGAGATCTCTTCCGGCTTCAGATCCAGAGGACAGGCCCGCTGACAGGCCATGCAGGAGATACACTTCTCTTTTTCCCAGCGTATCTGCACCAGGCTGAAACGGTTGAACCATCCGTAGACTGCGCCCAGAGGGCAGAGATACTGGCAAAACGGCCGGTACACTTTGATGGATAAACACAGAATACCGATCAGGATACCCAGTTTCCAGAAAAACAGCGGCCCGATCTGGCTTCTCAGGCCTTCATTGGCAGCGAGCAGCGGCAAAGCGCCGAAAAAAGTGCCTGACGGACACAGATATTTACAGAAAGCAGGTATCTTTGCGAAACTGCCGCCAAACAGGAACCAGGATCCGATACATACCAGCAGAAGAAGAACGGCGTACTTTCCATATTTCAGGATGTAGTGGAAAGGAAGCCGTTTTCTTTTATGGAACAGAGGTATCTTGTGCAGAAGATCCTGCAGCAGTCCGAACGGACAGAGCCAGCCGCAGACAAAACGTCCCATCAGGCTGCCAAATACAAAGAGAAATCCCAGTACCGCGAAGGGTATCTCGTATCCCTGACGGTTGAGAAGCGCCTGCAGCGCGCCGACGGGGCAGGAAGCCAGCGCGCCGGGACAGGAATAACAGTTCAGACCCGGAACACAGACGTATTTTAGATTTCCCTGATAAATTTTTCCATTCAGAAAACCGTAGGCGTAGCCGTTGGTGATGATGGTATAGAGGAGCTGTACAGTAAGTCTTATCCGTTTCATAGTTTTACCCGATCCCGATGCATTCCAGGCAGATCATGACTGCTTTCCGGAAAATAACTGTATATTCGCCGCGCAGCGCGCCGGCGGCCAGGAATAAAAAGCCAGTCAGAAGACCGGCGGCCCATCCGGGGATATGTCCGGATGTTTTGGCGTTATTCTTCAAGGTAAGCATCGATAATCTCCTTCCATGTGTCTTTATCTTTTGAGCCAAGAACTGTATCCAGAATCCTGCCTTCGGAATCCACAAAGAAAGTAGTAGGTACGGCGGTTACATCAGTCAGCATGGCTGTATATAAGGATTCGTTCAGGAGCAGGTGCGTATAGGTGTCCGCGCCGGTCTCGTCGATCAGGGAGAGGGCGGTCTGCAGTGCGTCTTCATCGCCTTCCAGCACATCGCTGATGATCCCGACAATCTGGAAATCTTCCGGGGAATACTCGTCTGCCAGTTCGCCCAGGTAAGGCATCTCCATCAGGCAGGGGTTGCAGTAGGTGGCCCATACATTGACCATGGTCAGTCTGGAATCGGCGAATATATCGGAAGTGACGGTTTCGCCGTCTGCAGCGACAGCCTCAAAGGTGACCGGAGGCGAAAAGGGTTCCAGCTCGACAGAGGAGTCGTCCGGGGAGGACGCTGCGGTTTCGCCGGATCCGGCGTCAGATCCGGTGCCTGCTGCGCATCCGGACAGCAAAATTGAAAATGATGCGGCTGCCAGAAGCAGCATGAGAACAGTTTTTCTTTTTTTCATAAGGTTCTCCTTGTGTTTTCACAAATAATATAGGAAAATAATATAGGAAAACAGGAAAGTTTTCAAGTATATCCTGCGGGGACAGGATTCACAAAAAGTACATAGAGCGCTGATACAATAAAGGAAAAAGAAAGGGGCTGCATAGTATGGAGAAGCTCAAAGTGCTGGTCGTGGACGATGAAAGCCGTATGCGCAAGCTGGTCAAAGATTTTCTTGTGAAAGAGAACTTTGAAGTTTTGGAAGCAGGGGACGGAGAGGAAGCGCTGGATGTTTTCTTTCGGGAAAAAGATATTGCTTTGATCCTGCTGGATGTGATGATGCCGAAGATGGATGGCTGGCAGGTCTGCAAGGAAATACGAAATTATTCCAAGGTGCCCATCATCATGCTGACAGCAAAAGGAGATGAGAGGGATGAGCTGCAAGGATTTGAACTGGGCGTAGATGAATATATCTCGAAACCTTTCAGCCCGAAAATCCTGGTGGCGCGTGTGGAAGCGATCCTGCGCAGATCCAATCCGATGATGAGCGAAGACATATTGTCGGCGGGAGGGATCGAACTGAACAGATCTGCGCATCAGGTCACGATCGACGGCAAAAGTATAGAGTTAAGCTATAAGGAATTTGAATTACTGGCATATTTTATGGAGAATCAGGGGATCGCTCTGTCACGGGAAAAGATCCTGAATAATGTGTGGAATTATGATTACTTTGGAGATGCCCGTACCATAGACACCCATGTGAAGAAACTGCGCAGCAAACTG
>CALWDO010000066.1 GCA_944376715.1 uncultured Lachnoclostridium sp.
CCGGAACGGGATCCTTTTATGCACCCAGCAGAGCCTGCCTTCCAGCGTCAATTTTGAATTCGTGGACAAGGTAATCATTCCGGAATTGCATTACAACAATGCGCAGATGAGCCAGTTTTATTTCCGGTTCATCCGGTATACCTCCGAAAATCAGAAGGAAATCTATTTTATCACCTACGCCGGCACGTTGGAATCCAACCTGATGCGGATGATCCTTGCCAAGGAAAAGCTGAACCGCTTTATGAAGGGAGAAGATGCCGATATGGATTCTGTCTATGAGAAATTTGGCGTGGACTATGATCTGATGTCCATGCTGATGCGGAAAGAGGAAGATGAAGAAGGGCGGCTGTGTATCCGGTGGGGAAAACAGGAGATTGTTTCCTGACACGGGCTGCAGGCCATCATCATTGAAGGCAAATCCAATGCCGGATTTTACAGTCAATGCTTCAGGAAAGGAGGTGGAAGTATGGAAGAGATACAGAACAGGATAACGCGGGAAAGCCGGAGAGTGGAACTGAAAAAGATACTGTGTGAACGGCTGGACAAGCTCCGCAGGAATCTGGAGCTGTATCCCAGACAGGTGTTGAAAACGGTATACCGGAAAGGCTATGAAGCATTGTCCCGGGAGATCGGCGCCCTGCTGACGGAGTATGTGTCGGAAACGGCATTTCATGGTTTTTATCCCCTGAAAAGTGACGCCGAAGAGATTTCTGCCGCAGTTTACCGGGCGGTCGAGGAATCGGGGATCCAGTCAGAGATTTCCGCTGCTGCCTATGAACGTCAGGATATCAACGAGATCGACCGGCTTGCGGAGAAGCTTCGAAGGCTGACAGAAGCAGCGCTGGAACCCTTTTATCCCGGATATATCTGTCTGTACCTGAAAGAAGAGTGCTTTGACAATCCCCCGGACTGCCCGGAAATCCGGAACCTGCTGACCGGATGTATCTGGCGGGATGGGAGATGGGTCAGAAAGGAAAGGGAAGACGAATGAGATATGAAGAATTTAAGGAAGAACTGATGAAAGAACTGAGGACCTATGTCCTGCTGCATGAAGAACATCCGG
The DNA here is from genome assembly GCA_944376715.1 of uncultured Lachnoclostridium sp. Lineage (GTDB taxonomy): Bacteria > Bacillota > Clostridia > Lachnospirales > Lachnospiraceae > Hominiventricola. The sequence goes on from CALWDO010000066.1 coordinate 1,064, forward strand.
AGGAGTATATCATCGAAGATATCGGAAAATCTTATAAAAATAACATGGAAACGGATACGATCTGCGTACGCAGGGCAGGGGACGGCGCTGGAAAATCTGTGAATCCGGAAAAGGAATATGAAGAATACCGGAGCGGCCGGACCCTGCGGGAAATCGTAGAAGACTGGCCTGGCTGGCGGACAGAACTGCCGGAAAACTATAAGAAGGCTGCAAAAGAAATAGAACAGGGCTGGGAACGGATGAAGGAAAAGCTTATGATCCGCCTGATCCATGTAGATCAAAACAGACATCTGCTTCAGCGGGTGCCCTGGAGAAAACTGGAGCATATAGATCTTGGTATTATGTATCAGATACAGATAGATGCAGACAGCAGCACGGCCGTGACCAGACTGATCGCAAAGATGTGGAATGTCACGGAGGAGGAACTGTATCAGACAGCCTATCAGAACCTCCAGGAAGAAGAGTGCGTTTTCTCCGCAGGAGAGCTGATACCGGGGCCGGAAGGACCGCAGCTGAGGGAAACAGAACCGTTAAAAACGGAAGGGTTTCTTTATAATCCGAAGCTGTGGTATGCGGTATATGCAGACCGCCTGTTCGGAGCGGCGGCGGTCCTGAACAGAAAAGTAATGAAAGGAGCAGAAAGCTTTTTTGGCAGAAAAATTTTCCTCTTTCCGTTAAATACGGAACGGATGATGCTGATCCATGAAGAGGACCACAGGCTGCTGGAAAAAACGCTTGTGTATCTGAGAGAAAGACAGGAAGAGGGAGCAGATGTGGAAAATGAGCTGTCAAACAGCATGTACGTCTGGGAAGAGGGAAAGCTGTCCCTTCTGAAAGGGCCAAAATAAACCGCCTGGGACAGTGACAGCAGAGACGCTATGTGGAAAGGAGAGCAGAATGGGAAGACTGGAAGAGTTATATGGCGGAGAATTATATCCGGATGAAAGGATCAACGGACATGGCCCGGAGTATGAGGAAATCAGGGAGAATCTTGATAAAATATGGGAGGAGTTGAAAAAGCTGCTTACGGAGGAAGGCTATGCCATGGTGGAAAAACTGGAAGAGGAGACCAGGCGGATGGAAGCTCTCCGGAACCGGGAAGGATTTATTTATGGGTTCCGCCTCGCGGTACAGCTGATTCTGGAAGGGATGCAGCCGCTGGGATAATCCCTGTTTCCTGCTCAGCCGGATGGAAGGCTGGATGTATCTGCATAGAACAATATAGAAAAACAGGAGGAAACTGATTATGAAAATTTTGGATATCACTTTAGAGGGCGGACACTACATCTTTGATGCGGACATATCGTGGTATAAAAAGACGCGTAAAGACAAGGGATGCAAATGGCTTGAGTGTATGCTGGAGGATATAAGAGTTGATAATGTGTATAAAGAAACGGATGGAGTGCTATCACCATTTGTAATTAAAGCTGTGAACTGGTTTGGGGAGCGGCAGACTCCTACTGACGCGCTGAGGGACGTTGCCGGAAGGATAACGCGCAATGAGACAGGAACGCTGACCGTGAACGATATCTGGCCGGTACTGAAAAAGGCACTGGATAAATTTAAAAAATACCCGGCGATCACCGGTGACCGGGTTATCCCGTACTTTATATATAACATGGGGAATATTGCCAATTTGGTTTATGCAACAGACCGGTTTCTGTATTATCTATACGAATACGAAGGGCTTCTGATGTTTCGCACGGAAGACGGTACTATTGTCTCCGACAACGAATTTGCAGAAATAGGTTATTGGAACTCAAAAGAGAACGTAGAGAAAGGCATAGAGCGTCTTCTGCCATTTACAGAGTACATCTCCATTATGGAAAAGTGGGAAAGAGAACAGTAGTTTTTTAAGAGCGTTCTGAAAAGAGCGCTCTTTTTTCAAAGAAAGGAAGCGGAAGCGTGTTTTTATTGAATGAAGATTTGAAATTTCCGGAGTGGGAATATAACAGCATGGTATACCAGCCATACCGGTTAAAACCGTCTTTTTCCGCAAAACGGATTTATCAATGGTATGGCTACTTTGACGGCAGAATCTATGTATCCTTCAGCGGCGGCCTGGACAGTACCATCTGGCTTTCCTGGTCTGCCAGACTTACCGGGAATATTCTCTGGAAGGTCCGGTGCGTCTGGTCTTCTCGGATACAGGTACGGAATTCCCGGAAGTACGGGCGTTTACCTGCCGCTATGCGGAGTGGCTGAAAGCGGAATTTCCAGATCTTGAAATTGTTTTTGAGATTATCCGTCCGAAGGAAGGCTGGAATTTTAAGCGTGTATGTGAAGAAAAGGGCTTCCCGATCCTCAGTAAGGATACGGCGGATAAAATCCATAAGCTCCGGCACGGGAAACTGGGAGAACGATACCGGAATTATCTGCTTCATGGCGATGAAAGAGGAAAGTTCGGAATGCTTGCGGCCAGATGGCAGTATCTGGCGGACAGAGAGGCTACCACGTTCGATATCTCGTCGGCCTGCTATAAGATACTGAAGACGGAACCATTTCAGAGATATCGCAGAAGGACGGGCTGCTATCCCGTAATTGGGATCACGCAGGACGAAAGCTTCCGGAGAAAAAACCAGTACCGGCATACCGGATGCAATGTGTATGAAGGCACAACCGTAAAAAGCCAGCCCATTGCGTTCTGGACCCGTCAGGATGTGCTGCGTTTCAAAGAGGAAAACAGGATCCCGATCTGCAGTGTATATGGAAACGTGATCCGGAAAAGCGGCGGGTGGCTGGATACCACAGCAGAGAAACGGACCGGCTGTATCCTGTGCGGATTTGGCTGCCAGATGGAGAAGGAGCCGAACCGGATACAGAGATTGTCCATATCTCCCGTCCCGGCCCATAGAAAGATCTATGAATGGGGGATGCAGATAAAAAATAATGGGATAACCTACCGGGAAGCGATGGAACACTGCGGGATACCCACAAAAACATGGGAAAGCGTTGGACAGATTAATCTGGTCCAGTTTCCTCAGATTTTTCCGGGGAAGGGAAAAACGGATGCATAAATTGGAGGAGGAGAACAGCAATGTCAATTAAAAAAAGAGAAGATGCGGACTGTAACGCATGCGGCCGCCGGCTGACGAGCTGGGACCGCCGCTTATCAAAATCGCTGGGATACCGGTATCCGGTTTGTGAAGCCTGCATTGCCAGGGAATATGATATGGATGTGCAAGTGCTCCGGGAGAGAATGGAGGACTTCTACGGGATGCGTCCCTGCCAGGGGCTTTAGAACAGTGGATGCTCCGGAAAGGAAAAGAGATGGGAGAATATAATCTTTTGACACAAAAGCTGCCGGCGGAAGGGTATACGGTGGAAAACCATCCGGACTATGTATATGTCAGAAACAGCTATAGCGAAAATCAGGATCCTCTTCAGAATTTTGACGGGGGCTTCCGGTACTATGAATGGTACATCTATGACCAGACCTTCCGGACTTCCTGCGGCCTGCTCTGTAAAGGCTCCAGCTGCCATTCCTGCATGTCTTATATGGGAATCAACTGGACCTTTGAAAATGATATGGCGGTGACTGTCTGCCCCTATGAGAAACAGGACTGCGGACTGACGCATGAATACCTGAGGGATCTGAAGCTCCGGTATCACTGCAACGTGCACCGGACCGATGAACCGTATACTTATGAAGGCAGTCTGGAGGCAGCATTGAAGCTGCATGATGATAAGATCCGGAGAGAAAAGATCAGTTTTTCCATGCAGCAAAGGGGGCGGGTCTGTGAAATGCAGATGCACTATGACTGCGAGGAAAAAAAGTGGAAGATGAATTATGATCCGGGAATCTGCGCGTCCATGAACTGCTCCGGGATCTGCCCGGTCCTGGGCCGCAGCCTGGACCGGAAAAAAGGGAATGTTTTTTATGATATCCGGACAAGCGGGAGGCGTTATGACCTGGATGGGACCCTGTTTGAAGGAGAGCGGTTCTGCCATATCAAAAAAGGATGCCGGTTTTTTAAGAAGCCAGTGAGTATGGATATCTGCCGGATCTTTGTCAATACCTGTAAGGATGAGATACTCTGGAAGGTAAAAGGCCAGTACAGCCAGGAATTGTTTTTTGCAGATTATTTCGGACGGGACTGGAAGCTTGAGGTGGAAAACATCCGGGCAGAGCAGCGGGAAAGCCGTGACCTCATGCAGGATCTGCAGGATACCAGGGATGGGATTACAGTCATTCATGACTCGGATGCACAAAGAAAGCAAAGGATAGAGAAAAAGGAACGGCGGGAAGAAGCAAAACGAAAACGGATCAGCAGGCTTGAAAAGCGGCTGTTGGATTCAAGATTTGACGGGCTGGAAAGCATCGATCAGATACGGGCACGGAAATGGCTCGGGGAGGAAAGAATTTGCGGGCTGGAGAAATTACGGAAGAAAAAGGAGGAAGAACAGAAAATGGAGCCGGTACAGATGAGCCTGTTTCCTGAAATCCAGGCGGAAGAGGCATACTTTACATAGAAAAGAGGGGTGAAATTTGGTATAATAAACGTATGAGGCAGTATTTTTAGGAAATATTTCTGCTGAAGCAGGAGAGGAGCAGATATTATGAAGGAGAAACAGGATATCCTGCAAAGGTTTGTGATGGAGATGAAGGGATTGTTTGGGGAATCCCTGAAGAAGATCATTCTGTATGGCTCTTATGCAAGAGGAGATAATCGGGATGATTCGGATATTGACATTATGATTCTGGCTGCGCTGTCAGATGATGAAATACGGAAAATAGAGGATAAGGTTTATGATATTGCCTTCGATTATGAACTGTCTGACAGGGTACAGATCAGCGTAAATATCAGGAATGAGGACCACTTCAACTATTGGCTGGGAGCATTGCCTTATTATGACAATATCGAAAAGGAGGGGATTGTCCTTGCCGGATAACAGACGGAAGGATCTGAGCAGATATCGGATGAATACAGCAGAGGAAACACTGGATGCTGCTCAGATATGCATGGACGGAAAACATTATAAAGATGCGGTGAACCGGTCTTACTATGCTGCCTTTTATGCAGTAAAGGCAGTCCTTGCCCTGGAAGAAAAGGATTTTAAACGCCATAAAGATGTGATTGCTTATTTCAACCAGCATTATGTTGCAGCAGATATTTTCCCGAAAGAAATCGGAAGAAAACTGGCCAGACTGCAGCAGAAAAGAGAAAAATATGACTATGATGATTTTGTTATTGTGTCAAAAGAGGAGGGAGAAGAGCAGATATTGAGTGCGCAGGAGGTAATTCATGCAGTGAAGGTATATCTGGAAAAAAGATAGGAAATTGCTGCGAAAGGTTCTGAGGCATTGTGGGGATGGCGGAAGCTGTCCCCATTTTATCGGGTAGGAGAGTATGTATCAGATACAGACTGAAAATGCTCTGGGGTGGAAAGAGCCTCTAAGCTGAGAGAGATTCGGCAATGTTTGCTTAATCTGAAAAGAAGGATGGTTATGTTATTATGATTGAAGAAATCCGCGTTTTATTAGAATGATATATCGAAGAATTGCGAAAAATATACGGAAACCATTTGAAGCAGATTATTTTGTATGGCTCATACGCACGCGGAGATTATCGGGATGATTCTGATATTGATCTTATGGTGCTGGTCGATCTGCCTGAAGAAGAAACGGATCGTTATTCTGATGAATTATCGGAAGTGGGGTTTGAATATAACGTCAGCTATGGTATCTGGATTATGCCGGTAGTTAAAAATAAGAACCATTTTCAATATTGGTGTGATGCATATCCTTTTTATAATAATGTGATGAAGGAGGGGATTTCGCTGTATAAAGTAGCTAGAATATAAGAAAGCGAAACGGCTAATTCTGGCATGGAATGGGCTGGAGACCGGAAGGATTCCAACCCGTTATCCTTATAGCTGCTGTATCTCGTTTTGAGCATATGCCTGATTTTATCGCTCAAAGTTTCGGCGTTAGTATCACTGAATTGAAAGTACACCTTGCACCTTGGAGGATTTCCTTACCAGCAGGGGCCACCAGCGCTGGTTCAGTAAAACACAGAATGTCCGATACTTTAAGCATCGGACATTCTTTCCAATGATGACAGGTATTCTGCGTATCCCTCTGAATCCAGTTTACATAGGCGGCTATCCGGAACCGTACTGATATTTAGCATTTCTCTCATATCTAGTTCCCAACATATAGTGAGAATATCGGAATAGTTTACACGGTAGTTATTTTTCTGGCATATCAAGTATGAAAGAGAAACTGCTCATTCGCTATAATAAAACTGTCTTCTTTGGAACTGCAGATGTACAGGTGCCCATCCAGAATCTGCTGTAAATTTTGGGTATCTGATTAGATTATTCCTTTGTTGTACTATGTACTGTGCTCATACACTAGATTAGGGGTGAACGTAACTGCTTTCCCAAATTGCAGGATGTGCCTGAAATCTATTGCCTGTTCTTCATCTGTTTGAGCAAAATTAAAGAACAACGTGAAATAAGAGTAGTCCAGTTCGGACAGTCTATGGCCGAGGAGTCCATTGCTGAAACTGCTGCTGATTAATTCTTACTGCCCCAAATCAATTATATTTGCAGCAGAGGGGATATTCTCTATTTCGTTTCCATGGGAGGTTAGTATAATTCCTTTTCCCTGTGCAGTTTTAATGTTGATAAGGTGCCATATTATTTTTCTTTTTTCATCATCTAAAAATGCAAAAGGTTCATCTAGTATATACCATTCACGCTCTATTGACATAAGAATTAATA
>CALWDO010000067.1 GCA_944376715.1 uncultured Lachnoclostridium sp.
CCTTCTCAGTGGATCCATCAGTTTAACCAGATCGCCCTGCCATATCTGCTGGAACAGACAACAAAAAAGCTTCCCGAGTATATGGTCAGTCACGAGAAGCTTCTTAATCTAAAATATGCGGATGAGAAAAATCACTCCCAGCTCTACCAGACGGTGCGCTGCTATCTGGAACATCATCAGAGTGTGACCAAGACTTCGGAAGCCCTGTTCATCCACCGCAGCACGCTGCTCTACCGTCTTGACAAGATAAAAGATATCCTGAAAACCGATTTCTCGGATCCGGACGAACTGCTCTATCTGCTCCTCTCCTTTCATCTGCTGGATATGGAAGACCAGCAGCAAAGTCCGGAAACCTAAACGAACAGATAGCAGGATGTATACGCCATCTTTTCAGAACCGTAATAATAGCTCATGCCGTTTTTCCTGCAGAGATCGTTGACCAGGATCCCGTAAGATTCCATGGACGACACTCTTTTCTGGGGGAAACGACAGGGCTGCGACGGATAAGTGCACTCCTTACAGAGCGTACAGCATCCCGCACCCAGCGCCAGCATATCCGGAAACTTTTCCTTCAGTTTTTCCGCAGCTTCATAGAAAGACTTTTTATGGTGCTTTTCTACTTCTACGATTCCCTCAAAATCCATGCTGTCCTCTACGTCTCCCACAGTCTGGACCAGGATTCCCCACTGATAACGGGCAACCTGCTTTCTCAGTTCTTCCAGTTCCCCGCAGCCGGGAGGACAGGCCCAGTTGGCTCCATATTTTCCGCAGGTATTCGCCGCACACATATCTCTCACTTCATCCAGCAATACCAGCGTACTTGTATCCAGACGCGAAACATAGGTAAATCCTGCATCTTTCGCAATTTTTTCCACCTGTTCAAATGCTTCCATGTCTTATCCCTCCGTCATTATTCCGGAAATTCCAGTTCGTCCACATATACATCCTGGAATTCCGGATCCATAGCAAGTTCCAGAAACTCTGTCTTCGCAGCCAGTTCCTTGCTGCGTTCAAATTCCTGCGTATTCAACGCCGCGATCCTGGCGCCTTCTCCGGCAGCATTTCCAATGGAAATGATTCGGTCATTCAGTTCTTTCGGCAGCATGCCGATAGCACATGCGCTGGCCGGATCCAGATAGTTTCCAAAGGCCCCGGCGATCAGAAGTTCCTCGATATCCTCCGTCCGGATCCCCTTTCTCTTACACAGGAGACGGATCCCGGCCGCGATCGCGGCTTTGGCAAGCTGAAGTTCCCGGATATCCTTCTGTTCTATAAATACGTTTCTGGTAAAATAATAAGTCTCCTTCATGCGTCCGCTTTCGTCCACCGCGCCCGTTCTGCGCAGGCAGGCTACAGCGTCCAAAAGTCCGGAACCGCAAATCCCCTGAGGTTCCCCGTCACCGATCACATGAAACTCCAGTTTCCCGTCCTTAAGGTACACGTGATCGATAGCTCCGGCGCTTCCCCGCATACCGCAGGTGATCTTCGCCCCCTCAAATGCCGGTCCCGCAGCCGTAGAGCAGGCGGTCAATCCGGTTTCACGATTTCCAAGCACCATCTCGCCATTGGTACCGATATCTACCATTAACGTCATACGCTCTCTCTGATCCATATCCGTCGCCAGCAGACAGCCAACCGTATCCGCCCCTACAAAGCCGCCGATGTTGGGCAGCCATAAAAGCTGCGCTTCCGGATGGACCAGAAATCCATAATCAGATGCTTTAAGCGTCAGCGCTTCCTTCACTCTGGGCTCATAAGGAGCCAGCACCAGTGTATCTACCGGGATCTCCAAAAAGAGATGATGCATACAGGAATTACCGACCATGACGATCTTCACGATCTCTTCCTGACTTCTGCCGCAGGATTTGGCAGCCTCCCGAAGTAATTCATTCACGGCCCGGCGGATACAGCTGCTCAGTATATCCGCTCCCTTTTCCAGCGCATAACTGCTCCTCATAACCACATCCGCCCCATACTGCCGCTGTGGATTCAAGACACTTTTTACCGAAAGCTGTTCTCCCGTACACCCGTCCAACAGATAAGCTACGACAGACGTGGATCCCAGATCTACCGCCGCCAGCAGCGGATCCTTGATATCTGCGGGAAGTTCTCCTGGATGAAAGGGTACTTTCCTGCCATATCCGGCTGTCAGAATCTGGCTTTTTACTTCTTCATGCAAAGTCTCCACTTCCAGGCCGCCGTGAATCACTGTCTGACAGGCAAGAACTTCTTTTCCGTCGATATGTACCCTGCATTTTTTACATTTTCCTCTTCCTCCGCAGGGAGCGTCAGGTTTCAGCCCGGCCGCGATCTCGGCTTCCAGCACCGTCATTCCCTCTTCTGCCTCATATGTTATTCCTTCTTTTACAAATGTAATCCGATACTTCATCTGTCTTCGCCCCTGTTTCCTCCTAATTCATATTTCCTAGATGTCAAGTGCCGCGTGATAGCCCTGATAAACCGCCATACAGATATTGGCCGGACGGATACAGTCCCCGATCTGCTTTACTACCGGCGCGCTGTCAAGAAGCGTCTCCACCACATCTCTTCTTGCTTTCTGCCCCACGGCGCAGACCACAGAAGTCCCCGGTATCAGGACTTCCTGTTCCTGTGCCTTGCACCAGATACCTTCCTCCGTGACACGGAGTCCCTGATGACTGGTATGACATATGACTCCCCGGTCCTCCAGTTCTTTCAGAAGGATCGGCCTGTGACGGATATTGGCGTCCGGAGCCAATTCTCCCCGCATCTCTACCAAGTGCACTTTTTTGCCTTCCCTTGCCAGATGAATCGCGCACTCGCATCCTGCGAGGCCTCCGCCCAGCACTACCACTTCGTCGCCTTTTACTTTATCCTTTTCCAGATAATAGTTATTGACTATGACCACATTATCTCCGTTGATACCGGGAAGCGGCGGCACAACAGGTCTGGAGCCAACGGCGATAATCACCGCATCTGCCTGCTCCTTTTCCACATATTCCGGCGTCACTTCCGTATTCAGACGAACCTCAACGCCTTCTTCCCTGGCCAGCTTTTCCAGTGTAAGACCGAGTTCATACATCTCATGTTTGAAATCAATGGCCTGCTCGCTCTTCAGGATTCCGCCCAGCTGATCGCTCTTTTCGCACAATATCACCTGATGTCCTCTGCGGGCCGCCGTCCATGCGGCTTCCAGTCCGGCTACCCCGCCGCCTGCCACGAGAACTCTTTTCTTCTTTCTGGCTTCCGGGATCTCGTCGCTTTCCCATTCCCGTCCGATCAACGGATTGACCGAGCATCTGCGGGTCTGCGTCGTTCCCCGCTCCGCCATGCAGACAAAACATCTCAGGCATCTGACAATCTCGTCATCCCGGTTTTCCGCTACTTTGGAGGGCAGAAACGGATCTGCCAGAAGCGCCCGTCCCATGACGACCACATCTACTTTGCCCGAACCGATCAGCTCGTCCATCATTGCCGGATCATTCAGGCCGCCCACCGTCGCCACCGGCTTGGACACATGTTTTTTGATCTCTTCCGCCAGATATACATTACATCCGTGCTCTCGGAACATGGACGGATGGGTGATGGAAAAACCAAATTTGTAAGATCCGGCAGATACATGGATCAGATCCACCAGGTCTTCCACCGCCTGGGCGATCCGTATTCCCTCATCCAGTCCGTATCCGCCTTCAAAAAATTCAGATCCGCTCATCCGAAATTCAATGGGGAATCCGGGTCCTACCGCCTCGCGGACTGCCGACAGCACTTCACGGGCAAACCGTACACGATTCTCGAAGCTTCCTCCATATTCATCTGTACGATGATTAAAATAAGGCGACAAAAACTGATTGATCAGCCAGCCATGCCCGCCGTGAACCATAATCATCTCATATCCACAGAGTTTAGCCAGTTTTGATGTGTCATAGTATGCTTTAACAATATCTCCAATTTGCTCTTTTGTCAATGGAGTCACCGGAAGACCATCCGGTCTTGTCCCCGCGCTGGGGCCGTACTGAGTCATGCTCTCCTTCTTATTTTTATCCAGCAGGTATGTCCCCGCATACTGGCCGGAATGAGAAAATTCCACGCTGGGTACGGCTCCGTGTCTTTTGATCGCATCCGCCGTATAGGTAAAACTGGAAACAGATCCTACTGTCTCTGTATTCAGATGATACGCATGGGACGCGTCTGTAGCAGGATGAACCATCAGTTCACTGACCGTCACCGCGGCGGCTCCTCCCTTCGCCCGCAGCTCATAAAATGCCGTGGATTTGGGACCGATCGTACACTCCGGCGTGATCTCCGCTCCGCTCATAGGCGCGGAAAACATGCGGTTGCGAAAAGTTACATTCCCGATCGTAATCGGTTTGCACAGATTCGGATACTTTCTTATCATACTCATTCTCCCTTCCTGATACTGTCAGCCAGCGACACACGCAGGCCAAATTCATCTTCCAGCCCTTTTTCCAGGTCTTTCAGATCTTTATATACTGTCTGACGGACCTCTCCGTTTTCATGGACAGTCAGTTCCATGTCCGTAAGCGCCTTGCTTCCTTTCGGCGTACAAAGGTTTATGACTCTTTTATATGTGAACATGATAATCGGATTCCGGGCGCAATAATAATTCAGCACCTGAAAATCCAGCCTTCTCACCGGATGATCTGTAAATTGCAGAAGCGCTTTCCACTCCCCGTGATGCAGACGCTCCAGTCTGTAGTCCCCGTCTGACATCCGCAGGAAACGGAACCTGCAGCCGTCCACTTCCTGCTCTCCCTGCCTTAATGCAATCAATCCTTTTGGACCGGGACCTCCGTATCCCACATCACAGTAAAACAATTCTCCATCTGCTTCCGCTACCAGACCGGCGTGCGACAGCGGCGGCATCTCCATCTTGTTCCAGAGGATCCTTGCCGCCACCGGATACACCCGGTAATTCAGGCATTCCAGCAGAGAAAGGAACAGCAGATTCAATTCGAAACAGACTCCACCTCTCTTCCGTACAATAATCTTGTCAAATAATGATTCTTCCTTCAGGTCCGGTACCTTTCCAAAGTCAAAGATATCCAGGTTCTCAAATGGTACCTGTTCCAGATGCGCACGTATCAATTTTCCAAGAGCATCCGCGCCCGGCTGTACAGTATCCTCATAATGCAGCCGCTTCAGGTACAGAGACGCCTCTTTTTGATTCATATACTCCCTCCGCCTTCCTACTTTTTGTACTTGGCAATACTTTTGCCATTTATACTATAATACGACAGTAATATTTCGTAAATCCGTCATAAGGTTCCATTCTTTTTCCTATACTTTCGACTTTTTGTAGTATCACATTTGGACAATGTTCACAACCCGTTCTGTTCATGTTATAATAATAAACAGGTACTATTTTGTTTCTAGGAGGCTTGAGCATGCTTACATTTTATTTGACCATGCAGATCCTGTATGATGAATTTCAGAAATATTATCAGCACATGGACCTTCATGTTCAGGAAGACACTCCCTGTCTGGAAGGAGTTCGTCTCTATCGAGAACACTGCGATCTTTCACCTCGATATGTGTATCTGCTCACGGGAAAGGAGTTTCCGGCCGTACAGGGGCTGCATCTGATCCTGCTGGGAAAACCATCCGGCAGAGAACCTGAAGCAGAAAATGAGATGCTTCTGATCGAAGACGCCTCCGATCCGGCGGATGTACTCACAAGAGCCCAGGACATTTTTGATAAATATCTCCGGTGGGACCGATTGCTGCATCAGGCCCTGAACAGCCCCAATCCTCTGGATAATATGCTGACTGCAAGCCTGGATATTTTCCAAAATCCGATCTTTATACATGATTCTAACTTTTTCATTCTTTCCTGTCCGCATACAGTTCCAGGCATGGTATCCTGGGATAAAGACCCCAGAACCGACATGGACATTGCTCCCTTAAGTCTGATCCACGATTTCAGGGCGGATCTGGAGTATCTCCACACGCTGAGCACGGTGGGACCGGCTCTGTATTCCGCCGAACTGCGCGGATACCCGATTCTATATATTAACCTGTGGAACGAGGGAAGATATGAGGGACGGATCTGTGTCGATGAATTGGAGACTTCTATTCTTCCCGGACACTATCTGGCAATCCAATATCTGAGCGAAGTAATTCTGGACGCGATCCGCAAAAAAAGCCTCTACCGGCTTGGCATGGGCGGCGACCTGATCCAGTTTTTCCGTGAATTTCTGGACCAGGGCATTCAGGATGAAGCCCGTATCATGAACTGTCTGTCTTTTCTGGGATGGAAACGGCACGACCGTTATCTGTGCCTCTGCCTGGAAACTGACCAGCCGGATATCCAGATGCATTCTTCCGCTGCGACGCTAAGTTATATAGAAACTCAGATCCAGGACAGCTACGCTTTTCTATACGAAAACAGGATCACCGTAATCGTGAATCTGACACATTCTGGGGCCCAGCGTTCAGACGTGCTGCGCAGCCTTGCCATGCTTCTCCGCGAAGAATTGCTGAAAATGGGCGCAAGTTCCGAGCTTGGCGACTTCTTCCAGCTTTCTCAGGGTTATCTGCAGGCCAAAACAGTCCTGCAGCTGGGCCGCCGCAGCCATAGTATGCACTGGTACTATCGTTTTGAAGATTATCTGTTGGAATATCTGCTCCAGAAAGGGGGAGAAGTCTTCTCGCCGGAGCTGCTCTGTTCTGCCAAATTACTGGCATTGAAGCAGTATGATCAGGAAAATCATACGGATCTGTATCACACATTGAAAATATTTCTGGAACGGGAGAGAAACGTGCTGCAGACTTCCAAGCTCCTGTATATCCACAGAAGCACGCTTTTCTACCGTCTGGAACGGATTCAGAAAATCGCGGATGTGAATCTGGACGACGCCAAAGAACGGCTGGTGCTGCGCATCTCCTATTACATCATGGAGCAAAATGAGGACAGCTCTCAATAATGTAATATCGAACATTTCCAGATATGCAAAAAGGCTTAACGAACACACATTCGTTAAGCCTTTTTTATACCTTGAAAACTGCATACAGTCTATACCTTTTTTATCTTCCACACTTCCATCCTACCCAGAACCTCTTGGTTAAGCCCTCGACCTATTAGTGACAGTCAGCTACACACATTGCTGTGCTTCCACCTCTGCCCTATCTACCTCGTCGTCTTCAAGGGGTCTTACTACTTGCGTATGGGATA
>CALWDO010000068.1 GCA_944376715.1 uncultured Lachnoclostridium sp.
GAGCACTGGGAATGTTCTAGCTTTGCGTGGCTGCAGATAAATACGGAATAGTTCTTAGCCCGTGTCATGGAGCGTTTGCATATGCCGCATCGGACCGCCCCTTTTAAGGTATAGTCCAGACTGCTGTTTCTATGGCTGCAGCTTTTTTTCACTGGAAGCATCTTCTGAACTTTATCAAAATCCTTCCGGCTTATAATTGGTTCATGGGCATCTTTTATGATGATTTGTTCTTCCGGGCGTGCTGGCCGTCTTTTCTTTGAACCTGGAGTTACAGAGACATTTTTACGCAGCACCCGGTCTCCGCAATATACTGGATTGCGGAGAATAGGGAGCAGCATAGAAGGCTCCCACAGCGCATGCTCCAAGGCAGTACTGGTCCGGTTATGAAGACTGTTATGATAGCGGGCGTTAAAGACAGCCGGTGTCGGCAGCCCTTCCTCATTTAAAAGATTAGCGATTTCCTTACGGTTTTTGCCCGCTAATGCTAAAGTAAAGATTCTTTGAATAATTTCTGCCGCTGGAGGATTAATTTCAAAAGCAATTGCCTCTTTTCTGCGGATATATCCGAAAGGAGCGGCAGCTTTGTAGGTTCCCTGGCGCATGCGCTGAATAAAAGATGCGGTAATTTTCCGGGAAAGATCTTTACTGTAATAGGTATTCAGAACAGATTTCAGCACTACGCTCATGTTGTCTTCCACGGATTGGCTGCTTGCACTGTCATAATTATCGTTAATTGCGATAAAGCGTACTCCCAGGAAAGGAAAAACCTGTTCCAGATAATTGCCGGTGATAATGTAATTTCTGGCGAAGCGGCTCAGGTCCTTCACTATGATGCACTGAATCTGTCCCTTACGTGTTAAGTCGATCAGCCGCTGAAAGTTTGGACGGTCATCATTGGTGCCGGTATATCCGTCATCGACAAATTCGTGGATCTGCCAGCCCTGGAATTCCGGATGGCTGTCGATATAACTCAGGATCAAGTCCCGTTGATTTTTTACGCTGTTACTTTCGTCTTTGCTGGCGCCGCCAACATCAAAGTCAGCTAACGAAAGGCGGATGTAGTAGGCAAGATTATTAGGCATTTGCAAGATTCCTTCCTTCTTCGGTTCTATTGGGGAAAACGGCAGGCTCCGTTTGATTTAATTCGTTTATGTAGTTTTGTATTTGTATCATCCAGTCGCTGCAGCGATAAGCAATCCTGATCTGTTGGTCATGCCAGACCTCTATCCGGTCGATCAGGAGATGAACGGCACGACTGTCAAGTTCATCCGAAATACGGGCATTTAAAAAGAGGGTGAGCCATTCATTGTCTAAAGTAAAATAGGTGGAAACCTCTTCCAGACGTTTTATGGCCCGTTCAATATCGCCTTCCAGCCACTTGGCTTCTTTTGTCAATTTTTCAATCTCCATTGTGTAGGTATCTTTATCCAGAATCTTAGCTGTCAGGTCCTCAAAAGCTTTCTGACGGCGGGAACGGATTTCCGCTTGCTTCGCATAGAGCATTTGCAGCGCTCCCTGACGTCGGCTTTTCAAACGTTTTTTTGCTTCCTCCATGGAGATCCGTTTTAAAAATTTATCAATGTCAATGGCAAGTTTTAGCTGCGCCTGCAGGTTATAGAGGACTATTGTCTTCAGTTTTCCAAAATCCATCTGATAAGGTTCATGGCCGATATGGCTGCGATTCGCAGCGCCATTGCATCCAATCCTGCGGGAATCCTCGGGCCCTTTTGGTGAAAGCCTGCGTCCGCATTCCCCGCAATAGAGCAAGCCGGAAAACGGATTCTCTGTATTTGCCTGTTGCCTGCGGTGGCGTTTGACAGATCTCGCACGCTGTTTTGCCTTTGAAGTCAGTTTTGTCTTCAGAGCCTGGAAATCCTCATGGCTGATGTAGGCCTCATGTGTATTGGGATAAATGACCCACTCATTCTCCGGGATCATCCGTGCGTTTGAGGGATCATATTTCCGGAAATAGCTTTTGTTGGAAACAAAATCCCCGGTATAGGTCTGGTTCAGGAGAATTTTCCGTACAACGCCGCTGTTCCATCTGCAGGCAGGCGGACGGCAGTCTTTCGTGTGCTTTAAGTTATAATGTTCTGATGGGGTTGGAACCCGCATATCTGACAGATTTTCTGCTATCTGATGGTAAGGGACACCTTCTTTTGCCCATTGGAAGATCAGGTGGACAAAGGGTGAGGCCTCCCGGTCGATCACATAATGCTTGGCTCCACGTCTGCTCATTTCATATCCGTATGGCGGCGGACCGAGATAATGCGGCCCTTTTTCCCGCTTGATATCAATGGTTGCAGAAATCTTTTTTGAAAGATCCTTGCTGTAGTAATCGTTGACGATATTTTTCATGGCGACGACCATGGACTCCGGATCAGAAGTTTTGCTGTCATAGAAGTCGTTTACAGCGATGAAGCGAACCCCCATGGAAGGAAAGATGTTTTGGATATACATACCCGCTTCCATATAGTTCCTTCCGAGCCTTGAAAAATCTTTGACGACAATGCAGTTGATCTTTCCAGACTTTGCATCTTCTAACATATGGTGAAATTCCGGACGGTGGAAATTAGTTCCCGTAAATCCGTTATCTTCATATACTTCTGTTAATTCCAGATCCGGATGCTGGATAACGAAATCTCTTAGCAGAGCAATCTGCGTTTCCATGGTATCACCATGTTCTATTCCAAGATCCTTGAGGGATAGGCGTGTATAGATACCGGTCTTCAGTAACTCCGGCTTTGGCGGTACCGGCAGTTTCTGGATATGTCCAGACTGCTGGGTCTGTATCTGGCGTCTGCTCTTGCGGGCCATCAGTTTTTGCCTCCTGCTTTTTCACGCAGTGCAGGAAGGCTGTCCAGATATTGCTGGACACATTGTATCTGATCCGCAAATTTAAAATGGATGGTCAGCTGCTTATCATTGTGAATTTCAATAAAATCAATTAATTCCGCAAGCATCATCCGATCCAACTCTGTAAAAGTCTGATATTTCTTAAAAGTTTTCAGCCATTCCCCTTCGAGAGGAAGATCCTTCAGGCCATTCCGCTCTGCTTCCACATTCAGTTTTGCCTGCCGGGCATCTTTGATCCGCTTGTCATACATGGCGGACAGTTCCTGGTATTCTTCTCTTGAGAGAAGCCCTGAGTTCAGGTTTTCCACCAGATGAATCTTCATTTCCTGGTTATGGGCAATTTCCTTATCCAACTTTGCCAGCTGGACATCAAAGCGGTGCAGGCTGTTCGGATCATCCGGCAGATCCTGTGCATATTTGAGCAGGCGGGACATATCCACTACCAATCGGCATTGCTGCCGGACTGCCTGCAGCACAGAATCATATAAACGCTTTTCGCTGATCATATGCGAGGTACAGCCGGAACCGTTTTTGTAACCGGAACAGGAGTAGTAAGAATATACTTTATCTTTATATTTCCGGCGGGAGCGCACCATGTTCATGCCACAGTCAGCGCAGCATAAAAATCCGGAGAATAAGTACAGCTTCTTTTCATCAGGGGAAATCCTGGTATCACGAAGGAGCAGCTTCTGAACTACATCAAATATGTCTTTATGTATGACTGGTTCGTGGGTTCCCTCTACACGGTCCCATTCTTCCTCCGGTTTTGCGATGATCTTCTTTACCTTATAACTGGGCGTAGTCTTTTTCCCTTGTGTCATGGTCCCGATATAGATATCATTTTTCAAAATACGCAGAACAGATTTTGGCGCCCACTGTGCCTTCCCTTTGGTGCGGAAATTTGTAGAGACTTTCATTCCCAGGCTATGTTTATATTCCATAGGACAGAGAATGCCGAGATCATTCAGCTTATCTGCAATTCGTTCCGTAGATAATCCCTGGATTTTCCAGTAGAAAATCTGCTTTATAACTTCCGCAGCCTCCGGGTCGATCACCAGCTTATTATGATCCGCCGGGTCCTTGAAATACCCATAGCAGGCAAAGCTGCCGACAAATTGTCCATTCTTGCGCTTGATGGCAAGGTGGGAGCGTACTTTGGTAGAAATATCACGGCTATAGGTGTCGTTAAACAAGTTCTTAAAGGGCAGGATAAACTGTTCGGAATCACTCTGCTGTCTCCCGGTATCAATATCATCTGTAATTGCAATAAAGCGGACTCCTAAGAAAGGAAAAACCTGTTCCAGATATTTTCCTGCTTCAATATAATTTCTGCCAAAACGGCTCAAGTCTTTGACAATGATACAGTTGATCCGCCGGTCCTTGACATCCTCCATCAGGCGCTTGAAGTCAGGACGATCAAAATTCACCCCGGTGTAGCCATCGTCAACATATTCTTCGTACAGTTCCAGTTCCGGATGCTCTTCCAGGTAGGAGCGGATCATAGCCTTCTGGTTCGTGACGCTGTTGCTTTCGTCCTTGCCGCCTTTGATCGCATCAATATCCTCTTTAGAGAGACGGACATAGGAACCGCAGAGCCAATGCGTTTGATTTGATTGTATTTGTACTTCATTAGAAAAAAACAAGCCTTTGACCTCCTGATAACAAAATTGCGTGCTACCAAGAAACCAAAGGCTCCAAGTTCTTTTTATTCATTTAACCCACGAATCAAGGATAGCACGTTATATGGCCTCTGTCGAGACTGGGTTTTACACTTTTCCTGTTGGATTTTGCGTTTTTTATATAGCGCTGTATTGTGATTGCTGTCTTTGGTGAATGAATTGCTCCAGAGCGTCTTCAAATGTGACTTGCGTTTCGGCGTATGCGATTTTTACTACTACATCGCCGCAGCGGAAGAGATATGGATTGCGGATTTGAGCAAGATAATCTTTCAGTAATTCTTCCCGTGGGAGAGTCGGATCAATCTCCACTTCGGTGATATCGACCAGTGTGTTCCGGTCTACAGAAGCCGGATCTATCTGTTTCATTTCTTCAAGCGTCATGGCGTCATCTCCTTATAATACGGCTTCCTGGCTGAGATCCATCATTTTTTCCAGGATCACTTTCAGACGGGCGAGGATCTGGTTTTTCCGGTATCGGATCGTACCTTCGGAAACACCAAGCATTTTTGCCACCTGCCTCATGGAGATGCAGTCAAAAAATATGTAGCGGATCAGCTGCAGGTCTTCTGCGGAAAGCCACTTTAAAGCATCAATCAGGCACTGCTTCTGATGCTGGACAAACAGGATGTAGTCAGGCTCCGTCCGGCTGTCGGAAACGCTGTTTCGGATGTAGAACTGCCCTTTTTCGTCCGGCTGTTCCTGTATGGAATGGCTGCTCTCTGTTTCAATCAGGTAACATAGCCTGCGGTGATATCTTCGGATCACCAAAATGAATTTTCCTTCTATGGTCCCGTCCCGGATTCCGTTTAATGTATCGGCGCTGATTTCGTTGTGACGATACAGATATAAGGCCGTATCTGTGAGGAAAGCCCGTTTTAATTCCGGCAGGATTTCTCTTGATAAGTATTTCTTCCGGACGGTATTTAACGTCTCTTCGGTAAGAAGTCCTGCTTTATATAATTTCTCCGCTTTTCCCACCAGTTTGTGCTGGGTCAGTTTATAGAGGATGTCTGCTGGTACTTCGCCGCTTTCGATCAGATCAGAAAGTTCGGCAGGCAGCTGACCGTTCTCAATTTGTTCCCTTGCCTGGCGGATCAGACGCTGCTGTCTGCAGAAATCATAGCAGGCGTCGCTTCCCTGATCGCTGGTGATCTTCTCTTTTAAGGCTGATGGAACAATGCCTTCCCGGAGTTTCTCTTTTGTGCCTGGGTCGATGTCATAATATGTGCCGTCTACGCATACACTATAACATGTGAGTTGATCTGATCTTTTCTCCATCCAATTCCTCCTTTTTCAGGTGTGCCCCTGACATGGCGGCAGCAAAGGAATGTAAAATCCAAGAGTCCAAACGTACACAGGATGCTCTCTGTAGCCATTTCGGTCAGGAGAGTTTCTATCGCTGCGCTTTTTTATGCGCTGTTACCACTATAGGTATGTCATATACCCCTATAGTTATTACCGCTTTATGACATAGGTGCGTAAAAAAATGGGGGTTCCTGGCATATTTTTATGATGAGTCCGGCAGAGATTTGTCGTCTGCTATTCATCATTTCCGTAAATGACAAAGGCACGGATACCACGCAGTCGGGTATCCGTGCCTTTGCCTATGCTGGTCACAGGGGAAGGTCTGTATTCATAATGGGGGCTGTGTTCGATTTCCCTTATATCAGTATTGCATGTTCAGGAGAAAAAGGCTGTCGAAACCGGAACACATTTTCAGAAAAAGTTTAAAGATAGCGGCTCCGGAGCGGTAAAAGATGTGGAAGCATGGAACCCGGGTCATCAAGAGCAAGTTTCGGCTTGTAGCACAAATCCGTAGCACATGGAATGTAGCACACGGATTTTCGTGCCCCTGCGCCCAAACTTGCCAGGGATTGCGTTTCCCCGGACCCTCGCTGAGACTGCGGCTGAGCCGCAGTGCCGTTTCCGTCACTTCCCTCTCTTATAAGGGGAGATGGAAATGACCGGAACCGGCGGGGATTTCCAGACAGAGAACCTGACGCTTCTCCTTCTGGAAATGTCGATGGCCTGGCGGGCTTCCTGAGACTCAACCATCGACAGAAAGGAGCGTGTGCGCCCATGAAAAAGAAAGCGTTCTACCGGCCCGAACTGCGGACCTATGTGGCTCATGCCCGGATGAACGAGGAAGAGTGGAAGCTGTTCAATTCCCAGGCGCAAAAGCTGGGACTGTCCCAGTCAGAATTTATCCGGCAGGCGGTGTTTACCGCAAAGGTGGAAGT
>CALWDO010000069.1 GCA_944376715.1 uncultured Lachnoclostridium sp.
AACGGCGTGGTAACCGTTCTCCTTTTTTTATAGTCGGGTGTCCTTTCAGTCACTTCGTGACTTTTGGGACACCCTCTTTTTACGCTTCTTCCATCTTACGGAGCGTCTCTTCCCGGATTACTTGTCTTAAATGTGTGAGATAAGGGGAAAAAGCTACCTTATCATTTCCATAGGTAAGATTCAGATCATACTCATTCTCAGCCCAAGTAGATATGTGGGATTCATTGTGCTGGATCACTGCCTCCAGGCTGTCCATGGCTTTAAAGACGCGGGCTTCCGGGGTGGTCCGATCTGCCATTTCTTTATATAAGGAAAGCATATCGCTCCGGCAGGGTTCAGGGAAAGACTGTACCCACTGGGTCAACAGCGCTTCTTCTTTCTTTTCATCTTCTTCTGTCTTTAAAAATGTAGGAATATCGCCGGTAAATGCTTCTCCCAGATCATGGATCAGGCACATCCGGATCACTTTATCCATATCCACATCCGGAAATTCATCCCGGATCAGATAAGCCATCAGAGCAATGCGCCAGCTGTGTTCTGCTACGCTCTCCCGGCGTCCGCCGGAGGTATAGCAGTGCCGCGGCGTGTCTTTCAACCGTTCCGCCACGTGAAGTATTTCCAACAATTTTTCTGCGTTCATATTTCGTTCCTCATTTCCATATTGTCATTGCCTCTGATTATAGCATATCCGCATATCTGCGGAAAGGATAAGGTTTTGTTACGTGAATTTTATGAAAAAATCATGTGAATTATCTGCGAATATTTTTCGGGAGATTTCGTATTGACAAACGGAAAAATATGCAGAATGCACAAAAACGGAAATACCCCTTGGATAACTCCCAAGATGCCCACTTCTTATCAAAAAATTATCCACATCTGAGACCGGTTAAAATAGCGTGAGAAAGAAGTTGTTCACAAAGTTATCCACATTATCCACATTTTTTGGAGGAAATCCGTGGATTAAATGCAGGGGAAAACAAAACAGATGTTTTGTGATTATTTTCTAAAATCCACATTTCAGGAAAAATCTGAAAAGTTTTCTTAACTTCAGAAATGTCAAAATAAGTATTTTATTGTCAGATAAATAAAAGCCCGGAAAATCTTGCAATTCCGGTGCAATCGTGTAAAATAGCTTTGAAAATGATTAAGATGGGAGATAATGACGTGCGTTTAAGAAATATCCGAGGATCACGGGAAGTCATCGCAGAGAGTTCCTATGTGATCCATGAAGAAGAGTCCAGGGCCGGAACCTGGAAAGAGATTTTTGGAAATGATCATCCGGTATATATAGAGATCGGTATGGGAAAAGGGAAATTCATCATGGAGACGGCCAGGAGAAATCCCCAGAATAATTATGTGGGGATTGAGAAATATTCCAGCGTGCTGCTTCGTGCTCTGGAAAAGATGGACCAGGAGGAACAGCCCCTGAAAAATCTGTATTTTGTGCGGATGGACGCGGAGTATATCACAAAGGTGTTTGCCGCGGGAGAGGTGTCCGGGATCTATCTGAATTTTTCGGACCCATGGCCCAAAGACCGTCATGCGAAGCGCAGGCTGACCAGCCCGGAATTCCTCCGGAGGTACGATCAAATATTGATTCCGGAGGGGAAAGTGGAATTCAAGACAGACAACCGCCCGCTTTTTGACTATTCGCTGGAATCGGTCAAAGAAGCGGGCTGGAAGCTGGATGCAGTGACTTTTGACCTGCATCATGATGATAAGATGAATCAAAATAATATTATGACGGAATACGAAGAGCGTTTTTCCGCTCAGGGAAATCCAATCCATAAGATGATCATCAGCAGATGAATTTACTGTACGTACTCCATCATCAGCGATAACGCGATTTTCAGGCCCATGGAGAGACTGTCGGTATACACCCACTCTTCACGGGTATGGGCGCCGGCGCCAAGTACGGTTCCCACCGTATTGGCCGGGATGCCAAGGGAGAGCGGAATATTGCTGTCTGTGGAATAGGCGGCAAAATCCAGTTCCTTATCATAATAGGTACTGATAATCCGGGCGGTTCTGTCAGTGAAAGCTTTCAGCGCCTCCTGATCCAGCGGACCGTTGCCGGGCCGGACGCCTAAGAGCTCCACGTTCAGTTCTCCGCCGAGGCTGCGGAAGGAATCTACGGTCTGGTTGAATTTCTTTTCCATTTCTTCCAGGCATTTCTGGGAAGTGGATCGGAATTCATAGAGCATATATGCTTCCTCCGCTATGGAATTGACTGTGGATCCGCCCTCGATGCGTCCTACATTATAAGTGGTCAGTACTTCCGTCGGGGGTTCGATCCGGTACAGCGCGTCCACCAGGCTGCACAAAATCTGGATCGCGTTGGGATCTCCAAAATTGATATAAGAATGTCCGCCGCCCGTACGGCAGGAAATCCGGTACCGGTAAGATCCTACGGCGCTGCTGCAGCACTGCGGCGTATATCCGTCAAAGGAATAAAATGCTTTAATGCGGGAACCGTACTGCGCGAATAATGCTTTTGTGCCGTCCAGATTTCCCAGCCCTTCCTCACAGGAATTTGCCACGAACAGGATGCCGCAGCTGGTCTTCAGATGGTTCTGCATGATATATTTGGCAGCCATCATCATATTTACCAGGTTGGAGGTGTCGTCTCCGATGCCGGGGGCATACAGTTTCCCGTCTTCTTCACGCATGGGAAGTTCTGTGGTGTCCGGAAACACGATGTCTGTATGGGCGGCGAAAACGACCAGATCAGAGGTATCGCTGTAATTATATTTGCAGATGACATTTTTGGCATGATCGATCGTTACATCGGAGGCGCCATTTGTCAGAAACCAGTCCCGACAGAAGGCAGCCCGCATATCTTCCTGGTGGGAAGGAGCCGGGATGATACCCAGGGTGCGCAGCAGCAACAGCTGTTCTTCGCGGCATTCTTCCGCATATCTTGTTACAGTTTCTTCAATTGTTTGTTTCATTTGATCCTCCTAGAAAATCGGATAAACCGTCATGATCCAGCCTACGCTGACAACTGTAATGATAATCATTGGAAGCCAGCCCATCTTTGCCAGATCTTTCATATTATAATTGCCGGCGCCCATCATGAGCGGTACCGCCGGAGTAGCCAACGGGGTGAAAAAGGCAGTCATAGCGGCGATCATACAGAGCATGATCGGACCGATAGGGTTGGCGCCCATGGATTTACAGATCATAATATACAGCGGAGCAAAGATGGAATAAATGCCCAGATTCAACATGAACTGTGTCAGAATGAAAGGTACCAGGAAGAATACCAGTCCTGCCAGATAGTTGTTGTGCAATCCGGTAATGATGCCGGAGAGATGGTCTCCGATCAGATCGGCCACACCGGTGGTGGAAAGCGCGGTGCCGATCGCCAGTGTACCTACGAATAACAGAACCATGCTGAGGTTCATGGACTCAATTACTTCTTTTTTATTAAGTACTCCGGATGCGGCGATGACCAGAGCGCCGATAAAAGCGACCTGCCAGGTGGACAGTCCGATCACAGAGGAAAAGAGCAGGCCGAGAAGTACCGCCAGGAAAGTAAGATATCCGATGGCTTCACGGACTGGCGACAAGGGCTCCTGCTGCGCCTGCTGTTTGATTTCAGCCGTCACGATATCCTCATGGTCCGGCGCAAAATGCGGAATTACAAAGATGGCCATCAGTATGATCGCGATCATGGTAGGCAGTTTGGCGTAAGTAATATCCATAATTGTCATGGAATAATCTGTGTATTCGTATGCTTCCAGAAATCCCTGGATCCTGGCCATCTCGCTGACAGCAGAGCTGAGAGGAAGCGTGATAACGGTTCCGATAGCAGTGATGCCAAGGGAAAACATCATCTTGGAGGGGGCGACTTTCATCTCGCGGCATACGGCCAGCGCCAGCGGAAAGACTACGCTGAAGCAGGCGACGGCGCTGGGAATGAACTGCGCCAGGATACAGGTCAGGATTACATACCCGGCAAGCACCTTGGTAAAGGATCCTTTGCTGATCCTGCAGATAAACGCGGAGATCTTATGTACCATCTGGGTACGGTTCAGACCGGCGGACACGACGAACATGCTCGCCATAAGGATAGCGCTGGAATTAGAGAAGGACGAAAGCGCGTCCGACGGATCCAGGCATCCGGTCAACATCAGGGCTGCGACGCTGATCAGGGAAATAACTGTCATGGATATACGGTTATTCAGGAAACCGAATGCGATCAATGTCAGTATAAAGATGATCAGGCAGATTGTCATTTGATTCATTTGGAACACTCCTTTTCTCAGTATTTTTACAAAAAACGCAAGGACATACTTCCCGGCGCGTCCTTGCGTTTTATGTGACTATTATAAAACTTGACAGAAATAGTCTGCAAATATATTATTTTTATTAAAATCCATAAATAAGTTTGATGAGAGACAGGAGGCAAATCCGGATGAAATTTGACAGCTTTTTTTATGCCCTGGAAATAGCAGACACCGGATCATTCAGCCAGGCGGCGCGTAATCTTTTTCTTTCTCAGCCCAATCTGAGCTATGCCATCCGGCAGCTGGAAGAGGAACTGGGTATACAGCTCTTCCTCCGGACTACATCCGGTGTGGTGCTCACTCCGGAGGGGCAGGATGTGATGGAGCGGTTTCGGATCATCAAAAAGGAATATGACCAGATACAGGAGTATGCGGACCGGCCCCATCAGACGCGGCAGTCTTTGCGGATCGGTTCGTTAAGCTCCAGCCGGGCCGCCTCTGCCTTTACCAGAATGGTGGAAAAATACGCGGGAACTCCGATCCAGTTCTCTTTTTTGAATTATGGTTCCCTGGACGAGCTGATCGCGGAAATGTCCGGCAATCGCGTGGACCTGGCAGTGTTTGGCGTCTTTTCTACCCAGCAGAAGATTGCTCAGAACAAGATCCGCCAGGCGTCGCTGGAATATCATATATTAGGAAACAACCCGGTCTGCGTGGTAGTCGGAAAGGAGAATCCGCTGTATGAAGGGGAGGGGAGCGTCAGGATGGCGGATCTGTATCCGTTTACGGCGGTTCAGTACGGTCCCACATCTATTGATCCCGGCCATTCCCTGCTGCATGAAACCGGCCTTTCCCTGCATGCCTCCGGGGTAATCAGTGTCAACGGAAGCCAGCTCTTCTTTCAGATCATAAGGAATACCGCGTCTGTAGGACTGGTCGCCGCCCGTCCGGAGGCTTTCCGGAAATATAATGACATGCCCGATATCCGGATCCGCGAGATCGAAGACTGCCGGACCACCGGCCAGTTTGGCTGGGCAAAGCTGAAAAATCTCTCGCTGCCGCCTCAGGCGGAAGAGTATTTGCGGATTTTGGAGGGGTTGTACTAGCGATAAAAAATCTGTAAAAATTTTGTGAAAAAAGACTTGCATTTTTCCTATACATCCAGTATAATATGTTTTGTTCGGTTGGAACAGAACAAAATAAATTGCGTCTTTAGCTCAGCTGGAAGAGCACCTGACTCTTAATCAGGGTGTCCAGGGTTCGAGCCCCTGAAGACGCATGTTAGAGCACTGTTTTTGGGACAAGGAAGCCCGGGGGCGGTGTTCTTTTTTTGCGATATAGGGAAATTGAAACAAGATATGTGCAATATACACATTTGAAACGCATTTAGATTATAGGGCGAATATTCCGCAGGTTGTAAATGCGTGTTGTATTTAGTATAATTTACCAAAAAAGAGATGGACTTTTCAAAATTGTTATACTATTATGAGTATAAAGACGGACAGGCTGCATATGTTTATATGGTGAGATGCGAGGACAATTCCATCTATACCGGAATCGCCCGGGACCTGGGACGGAGGATGAGAGAACATTATTATAGGAAGAAATCCGCCGCCAAATATACGAAGAGCAGACAGATGCAGTCGTTGGAAATGGCCTGGACCGCTCCGGGCTGGTCGGCAGCCGCGAAGTTGGAAACGCGGATCAAGCGGCTTTCAAAAAAGAAAAAGGAAGCCCTGATCCGGGAACCTGAGCTGGCAAATGTCTGGTTTTCCGAATTGCGGGAGGAAGGCGTTTATATGCCCTGCAAAGGCATTTCGCTGGAAGATTGTTTAAAAGAAGAGGAGAGTACATCGATGGACAGGCTGGAACAGCAGATTTCTTTTCTATTGGAGATAGACAAGCAGAAAGAGATTATCCGTCAGACCTATCTGGCGGACGGGAGCCGCAAGGAGACAGACGCGGAACATGCCTGGCATATAGCGGTCATGTGTATGGTTCTCAGCGAGTATGCCAACGAGCCCATCGATGTGCCGAAAACGATCATGATGCTGCTTCTGCACGACGTCATAGAGATCGACGCAGGCGATACCTATGCGTATGATGAGGCGGGCAACGCGACGAAGAGAGACCGGGAACTTAAAGCGGCGGAACGTATCTATGGATTGTTGCCGGAGGATCAGAGGGAATATCTCAGGGGCCTGTGGGATGAATTTGAGGCTATGGAGACACCGGAAGCAAAGTTCGCCAATACTTTGGACAAGATTCAGCCGGTACTTCTGACGGACCACGCGAAGGGAAAATCCTGGCTGGAACATGGAGTACGCAGCGACCAGATCCTGAAGCGGAATGAAAGGACTCATGAAGGTTCTGAAGTTCTGTGGGATTATGTAAGAAATATTATTAAAAAGAATACGGAGGGTGGTTTCATAAGGGGAGAAGACAACGGAGCATGAGGGTCTTCTCCCTTATAAAAACC
>CALWDO010000070.1 GCA_944376715.1 uncultured Lachnoclostridium sp.
TGGGAAGTTTTATAGTAACCGCCGGTTTTGTGAAGTTCAGGATGTTCCTGGTTATAGCGTGCCGGAGTGGGAACTTTCTGCTCATTTAGATAATTACCGATAGCAGTAGGCCGTATTCCCTGTGCAGCCATGGTAAAGATTACCTTTACGATTTGAGCAGCCTCCGGATCAATCTTATATTGGTGGTCACGATAGTTGGAAATATATCCATACGGTGCAGGCCCGAGAAACTTTCCGTTTTGCATACGTGATCTTACGGAACTAGCACGCTTTTTGGATAAGTCTTTGCTGTAATAATCGTATACAAGAGACTGGATAGCGGCATTCATGGTTTCTGCAGAAGAGGACAGAGAGGTCAAGCTGTCATAATTGTCGTTGATGGAGATAAAGCGCACTCCAAACAGAGGAAATATTTGCTCTACATAATCGCCAAGAACGATAAACTCACGGGAAAAGCGGCTCATGTCTTTTACGATAATCACGCCGATTTTACCGGACCTTACATCCGAGAGAAGCCTTTGGAAGGCTGGGCGCTTGGTATTTGTGCCGGTATAGCCATCATCTACATATTCCTGATAGGGCATCTCCAGAAGTTCCGGATGTAAAGAAAGAAAACTTTTGATAAGCAATCGTTGGTTGCTGATACTGTTGCTTTCCTGCTTTTCGCTCGTATGAATGCCTGCATCCAGTCTGGAGAGACGCAAGTAAGATGCGAGAAATTTCATTTTCATCATATCTTTCCTCTTTTTATGATTACTTATAGTCCAAAAACGTTACAATTCTGTGGAAGTCTGCGGTAAGTTCGACTCATAAAGATTTTGCAGGGGCAGAAACCACTTTTCTTCTTTGAAGTTGATGGTGACTTGCCAGGACTCGGCAAGTTCAATCCGATCGATCAGGCTGTGTGTAACCTTTTCATTGAGTAGGACAGGAGATGGGGTGCTGGTAAAGATGACCAGCCACGGATTGGATGGCGAAAAGGCTTTGCCCACAGTCTCCAGTTCCTTTGTGTCTTTTTCTATCTGCAGCGATAAGGAGTGCTTTTTATCTCTGATGTGGTTCATTTCCTGAAGATAACTGTCCTTATCCAGGAGTGCATCTGCATATGATTCAAAAATCTGCGTCCGGTGTAAAGATAAACTTTCCAGATCCCGGCGGCAATTTTCCAGTGAACTTTCCAGATTATGCAAATAGGTGGCAACACAGTGCTTACCTGCTGAAGATTTCAGCCAGTCCGTAAATTGTCTGGCAAGGTGGAACTGGTTCTGCAGCTGATCTAAAACAATAACATCCAGCAGCTTCTTATGAATGCTTATGCGGTGTGGAACGGGATGCCTGGATGTGGCATATCCCTGGCAATGATAGAGAGCACATTTATCTTTGGATGCAACACTATCCCGGCATATGTGAATCCGATTGCCGCAGACACCGCAGAAGATGATCCTTTTGTAGTAATTTTCCTCGAACGGACGGCCTTCCTGATTTTTCTTTATAATCTCCCGTCTTTTCTTAACATTATCTTTCATGCGGTCCTGAATCCGGGAAAAGTCCTCTTTTGATATATAGGCCGGATGGGAATCCGGGATGATGACCCATTCTTCTTCCGGGATACTGGGACGGCGGTTATAAGGGTCGCAGAGCCGGTTATAGCGTTTTCCACAGACAAAATCCCCGGTATAGATTCGGTTGGTAAGGATCTGCCGGACGGAAGCGGCAGACCATAGCGAGGTCCCTTCATGGCAGGTACGGCCGCCGCTTCTGAGATATTCGATCCGCTCTTGCGTGGGAGCGTCCAGTTCCCGGAGCCGCATGGCAATGGTGTGGTTGCCGACTCCTTCCAGCGCCCAGGCAAAAATAAGGCGAACAAAATGTGCTACGTGATCATCTTAGGTCATATGCTTGGGACATTCTGGATCATATGCGTAACCATAGGGGAGGCCTTTCCGGAAGACACCTTGTTCTTTCCGCAGGTCATAGCTGGCGGAATATCGTCTGGAGAGATCCCGGCTGAAAAAGTCATTGAGGATATTTTTCAGGATCACAGCAAGCTGGCCAGGCTCCGAAGTAGCGCTGTCATAACCGTCATTGATGGAAATGTAGCGTACATGAAGCATGGGAAACAATGTTTCCAGATAATATCCTGTCTCCATATAATTTCGTCCCAGCCGTGAGAGGTCCTTCGTAACGATACAGTTAATTTTGCCTGCCTGGATGTCATCAATCATCTGGAGAAAACCAGGACGCTGGAAATTGGTGCCGCTCCAGCCATTATCTATGTACTGCTCTGTCAGGTTCAGTTCTGGATGCTGGTCCATATAATCCGTCAGGATCATAAGCTGATTTTGGATGCTGTCCCGGACAGTATGGTTCATGTCATACAGGGACAGACGGGCATAGATTCCGGTCCGGGTAACCGGAATCGGAATCTGTTCTAAATCCGGGGCTTTCCCCAGCTGAAACAACTGTGCCTTCTGACGGCTCTTCCGTGCCATTTTGTTCCCCCTTATCTTTTGTCGATCTCTTTTCTGTGTTAATTCTGTCAGCCGGGATGCACAGATCCGTTTCTTCACCGCCTTGCTGCAGGTTCAGGCAGACAAACAGGTTTTCCTTTTCTTTGTACTCTTTTGGTGTGACAACAAGAGGCTTGTCCCGGTAAAGGTCAATCTGATGGATATATTTTTTTGTGATCTCCTGGGTGAGAACAAATTCCTCCGGCAGATTTCTGAATAACTCCAGCCATGGATTTTTCCTGGCTATAAACTTTTTCAGGTTTTGTTTCTTCTGGATAATCTCGGAAAGTTCTCCTCTCAGGCGGTCTGCGTCTTTCTGGATCTCCGGATCCGTATGGCTGGCAGATAGGAGATTAGAATTTTCTTTCACCTTGTCAAGCACAGCATTGATCTCTGCCTGACAGGCTGCTTCTGCCCGCAAATACCAAGGACTGTTTTCTCCGCCGTTTAGCATTTCTGTGACAGAAAGAGCCATTTTGCGTTCCTGCAGAAGAGCGTCTTTTACTGCCGGGATGATGTCTTCCATAAGGAACTTCTGCGGCGGGCAGGGATTTTCCAGATGTTTTACATGGCTTGTGCAGACATAAGAGGAATAAGGGTGCCGGTTGCTCATGTATCTCTGGAGCTGCATAGGCCGTCCGCAATGGCCGCAGCGCATAACATACTTAAAGGGTGTCGGCGGAAACTTGTATCCGGGTTTTTTCAGTGCGTCAGACCTGTTTTTCTCAAAAAGAAGTTCTAACATGATCTGCACCCGTTCAAAGTCTTCCCGGGAGACTAAAGCTTCATGGTGGTTGCGGACAATCAGTTTTTCGCCGGTCCAGTGATGTTTCCGGCATTCCCGGTACACATACATGGCGGAGCGCTGCTGGCCGAAGATCAGATCCCCTACGTAAGCCTGGTTGCGGAGGATATAATTCACGCCGCCGAAGGTCCAGTAATCTTTGGCATCCGGCTTTGAATAACTGATTCCCAGCTGCTTTTTTCTAAGAGAGGGGCTGGGATAGCCTTGCTTCGTCAATTCATCAGCAATGTATCCACGGCGGGAGCCGGAGAGAAATTCCTTAAAAATGAACTGAACGGCGGGAGCGGCTACCGGATCAATATCAAGGTTGGACTCTGTGTCAGGATTGTATAAGTAGCCATATGGAGTAAAAGTCAGTTCCAGATAACTGTTTGCTTTTTTCTCTTTTGCTTTGGCAGATAATAGCCTGGACCTGGCGTATTTATCGATCAGGGCAATCTGTTCTTCCAGACGGGTGTATTTTCCCGGATCCGGCTCTGAGTATAAACTGTCATAATCATCCTGGACAGAAATAATACGCAGGCGCAGCAAAGCCAGCAGGTTCATAAGATAATACCGACTTTCGTGGACATCTTTTGCAAATTTATCAAAACTGCTGATGACGACACAATCATATTTTCCGTCCTGAATCTCACGCATCATGTTGTAAAACTGCGGTCGTGGCCCATCGGAACGGAGCCGCCGCCCATCCATATAGACAGCGGATACTTTTACATCTGGCAGTTCTTTGACAAAAGCTTTCATTTCTTTGATCTGCTCAGCGGCCGGCGGATCCGGCTCGTCTGGCTGGACGATATCAACAAAATGCCGTCGAGCGTAGAGAACTGCCTGGTAAGTTTTCGGTGTCATTGATGTCATTCTTCATCCTCTTTTCTTTCATTGTCAATGTCTGAGTTCTGCTCTGGATTGTTGCTTGCCTCATGAGCAGCCTTTAAGCGCAGAGGCATGTAAAGCGTATTCATAAACGTTTCTTTGTCTTCCATATGAGATAAAGTTACTTCCGGCTGACGATCAGGATACACTTTTATTTCTTCGATCAATTTATGGACCAGTTCCGTGTCATTGATAAAGTCCAGTTCATCCGGAAGAGAAGTGTAGAGAGAAAGCCAGGGGTTGTCCGGAGTGCAGGACTTTCGGAAATCACGGATTCGGATCAGGGCAGCCATTACCATTTTTTCAGCCTCACGGTCTGCTGCCTCAAGTCTGGTGAGTTCCTGCTGATATTCTTCTTCAGAGAGTTTTTTTGCTTCATATCTGGATTTGACCTTTCTGGTACTTGCCATATTTTTGCGGACGGTATCGACGGAATTATCAATCTGCCGCTGCAGATAATTCTCAACCCTTATGTACTGCAATCCCTTCTCTTCTCCTGAGACGACTTCCAGTTGCTTTAATGCCAGCTTTTTTTCGGCATCTACAGCAGAGTTGACGGCAGAGGCGATTTCATCCAGACAATAGAACCGGTTGGTACATTTACTGGCCTGCTGAAGTGTAAAGCTGGAACAGGTATAGGCAATAAAGCTGTTCCCGGGTCCCATAAAAATCTCATTTTTATTCATGATCCGGCCGCATTCCCCGCAGCGGAGAGTGAAGCCAATGGAATAAGCCTTCTTATCCGTTTCGTTCTTTGCAATTGCCTCTTTTTTGGAATGCCGCTGATTACGGTCTTTCAGATAAGCAAGAGCGACTTTTTTCATATCGTCACGGTTAATGATAGCTTCGTGGTGGTTTTCCTCTATATCCGGGAGAGTAATTCCTTCCGGTGCAGGCTCGCCGCTGTAGTAGTAAACTGCATCCCATACCCTGCCTGACAGCAGGAGATCCCCGGCGTACATAGGATTGAATAAAAACTGATTCAGAGATGAGGCATTCCAATGTTCTCTGTCAGCATTTTCCCGGACAGTATCTCCCAGCTGCAAGCGGCGCAGAGTGGGATTAGGAGCGCCTTTTTCTTCCAACTGTTTACAGATCTGAGAAATCGAAACCCCTTCCAAGTATTTCTGGAAGATATAACGGACGTATTCTGCTACCTGTGCATCAATCTTTACCAATGCTGTGGAGTCGGGATCGTACATATATCCGTAAGGAATCCATTTGGCAGTGAGAACTCCGTCAGGGGGCAGCTGGTGCTTGTTTCGTGTTTTCTTCGTATCCATCATTTGTATTTTCTCCTTCTTGTGATTTTAGCTGATTCCAGATATCCTGATATTTCCAGACGATTTCAATATGGGAATCGTATAAATAAACGGCTTCCACAAAGGACGTAACCATCTCACGGGTCAGAGATGTTCCATGCTGGAACTGCCGTGCTGTTTCGGTAAGCGTTTGCATCTCAACCGGAATGATCCCGTTGGTCAGTGCAGCTTCCTGGGATTTTAGAGAATCCAGCTGCTTTGTATGCTTCTTTTTCTCCTGGGCAAGTTCCGTCTTTTGTTTTGAGTATTGATCAAGGGTCAACTCGTTTCGGCTGTATGCTTCGTAAATGTCCAGTGATCTTTGTCGGATCCGGCGCAGGGAATATTCAGAATCAGCTATCGCTTTCTGATAATCTGTCAGGTATGCTTCCGCAGAGGCTTTTGCGCCTTTTTTCTGAAGGCGGCGTCCGGCAGAAGCCGCAATCTGAAGCATTGGTTTTAAGGAAGCAAAAACAGCCTGCTCAATGTCCGGAATAGGAAATTCTTTCTTTGAGCACCGGGAATGTTCCAGTTTTGCGTGGCTGCAGATAAATACGGAATAGTTCTTAGCC
Organism: uncultured Lachnoclostridium sp.; assembly: GCA_944376715.1. Classification (GTDB taxonomy): domain Bacteria; phylum Bacillota; class Clostridia; order Lachnospirales; family Lachnospiraceae; genus Hominiventricola. The sequence goes on from CALWDO010000070.1 coordinate 6,062, forward strand.
CGTGTCATGGAGCGTTTGCATATGCCGCACCGGACCGCTCCTTTTAAGGTATAGTCCATGCTGCTGTTTCGGTGGCTGCAGCTTTTCTTCGCCGGAAGCATCTTCTGAACTTTATCAAAATCCTTCCGGCTTATAATTGGTTCATGGGCGTCTTTTATTATGATTTGCTCTTCCGGGCGTGCCGGACGTCTTTTCTTTGAACCTGGAGTAACAGAAACATTTTTACGTAGCACCCGGTCTCCGCAATATACAGGGTTTCGGAGAATAGGGAGCAGCATAGAAGGCTCCCACAGTGCGTGATCCAGGGCAGTACTGGTCCGGTTATGAAGACTGTTATGATAGCGGGCGTTAAAGACAGCCGGTGTCGGCAGCCCTTCCTCATTTAAAAGATTGGCGATTTCTTTACGGCTTCTGCCCGCCAATGCTAAAGTAAAGATCCTTTGAATGATCTCTGCCGCCGGAGGATTGATTTCAAAGGCAACAGCCTCTTTCCTGCGGATGTATCCGAAAGGGGCGG
>CALWDO010000071.1 GCA_944376715.1 uncultured Lachnoclostridium sp.
GTCTATGAACCAGAGATGCAGGATGTGGAGCTGGTGCGCAGCTTTTGCCATCAGTTTGTAAATAATCTGGGAGAGATACGCCCGGGATATCTGGAAATGTAATATATAAATATATTTGCCGCAGGACGAATCTGGCGTCAGACGCCGGATTTTGCCCTGCGGTTTTCTTATAGCAAAGAAATTCAAATTATTTGAAACCTTTTCCGGCTATTACAGGTCTAATAAGTGAAAGGGCAGAAGGAAGGAGGAAAACAAGGATGAAATCTTCGGAGAAAGAAGCTCTCGTACACGAGTGCCTGGTGAAAAACTATGGAAAATATTATAAGATTGCGTACAGTTATACATTTCACGAACAAGACGCCATGGACGTGGTTCAGGAGGGAGCCTACCGGGCGATCCTGAAGAGTGATTCATTAAAGCAGCCGGAATATGCGGATACCTGGATCTGCCGGATCATGATCCGCGAAGCCATACGCTTTCTGGAAAAGAATCGCGGAAAGACGGTAGATCTGGCGGAGCTGCCGGAGGAAGGACAGATGGATCAGATGGAGGATCCGGATCTGAAGGAGGCACTGTCCTCTCTGAATGAAACAGACCGCGCTATCGTCGTACTTCGGTACTTTGAGGAAGAAAAACTGGAGACGATCGGACGGATGCTGGATCTGAATGTGAATACGGTAAAAAGCCGCCTGTACCGGGCGATGGACAAGTTGAAAAAATACATGGAGACAGGAGGGGCGAATTATGGAAAAATGGAAAAAGGAGTATGAGGAGATCAGAGTGCCGGAAGAGTTAAGGGATAAGATCGAATTCTCCGTGCATCGGGCACAGAGAGAGAAGAAAAAACGAAAAAGAAATATTTATAAAACAATCGGAAGCATGGCCGCCGTGCTGGCCGTCGTCCTGATCCTTCCCAATACCAGCCGGGAAGCTGCCGCCGCCATGCAGCAGATACCGGTACTGGGCAATTTCTTTAAAGTGATCACAGTACGGGAGTATCAGGTAGAAGAGGATCATTATATTGCGGATGTGCAGGTGCCGGAAGTGGTTTCTGAGGCGCCGGAGGGAAGCCCGGATGAAGTGGCGCAGGAGGCACAGCAGAGTGCGGATGCCATTAACTTCGATATTCAGAAAGCCACGGATGAATTGATTCAGCAGTTCCAGGAAGAAATGGAATCTTCAGAAGAAGGATATCGGAGCCTGGATATCGAAAGTACGGTGCTGACGGATAATGACCGATGGTTCTCACTGGAACTCGTCATGTTTGAAGCGTCCGGCAGCGGATATGAGAGACACCGTCATTACACCATTGACAAGACCACCGGAAAGCAGCCGACACTGGCCGACTTCTACGGAGATGATTATGTGAGCGAGATCAGCGAAGAAGTAAAAACCCAGATGCGCGCCCAGATGGCGGCGGATGAAAATATCGTCTACTGGGTGGACGATCCGGATATGGGAGACGAAAATTTTCAGCAGATCGCGGAAAACCAGGACTTCTACGTGAATACGGACGGACATGTGGTGATCTGCTTCAATGAATATGAAGTAGCTCCGGGATACATGGGATGTGTGGAATTTGTGCTGGAAGAGGTGGTGGGATAGAGCTGATATCAGCCAATCCCGCCGAATATGGCGCCAGCCACCAGTACAACCATGGTCAGAATACAGAAGCCATATTTATATAACGGGTAAAACCATCTTCCCACAGGCCGTTTCCTTCCCAGGGAGACGGCCTCTTCTACAGCTTTCTTTCCCCAGACCCAGGCAAACATGATTCCTGCCAGCCCTGCGCCCAGAGGACACACATAGATAGAGACGAAATCCATCCACTGGCTGACGATGCCCTGGATGCACAGCGCCGTCACAGTACCTATGACAGCGATAACCGCCACCGCTTTGGGACGGCTGAATCTCAGATGATCCTGCAGCGTAGCCACCGGCGCCTCAAAAAGATTCACCAGAGAAGTGAACCCTGCAAAAAGCACCGCCAAAAAGAAGATGACCGCGATGATCCGGCTGCCCGGCATGGAAGCAAAAAGATTGGGCAGATAGATAAACATTAATCCCGGACCTCCGGAAAAATCCCTGATCCCGGACGCCGCCATGGCAGGTACGATGACCAGCGCTGCCAGGAAGGCTGCCAGCGTATCGAAAAGCGCCACTTTCCAGGCGGAGCTTACAATATCCTCCTTATCTGACAGATAGGATCCATAGATAATAGTTCCGTTCCCCGCCAGGGACAGAGAGAAGAAGGATTGTCCCAGGGCGTAGGCCCAGAGCATGGGATCTTTGAAATATTCAGTCTGGATAGTAAAAATATGCGCGTAACCTGCGTCTGCGCCCGGCTGAATGGCCACATAGACCACAAGGCTGATAAACAACGCATAAAATAACGGAATCATGATTTTATTTGCTTTTTCGATGCCGGCTGCTACTCCCAGCGCCATTACCAGGAAAGTGCATACCAGCGCGATAAGCAGCCAGATATTGTTTCCAAAGGCGGAAGCGGTGTTCCCGAAGGCGGCTTCATAGCCGGAAACATCATGAATATCGGAGCCGTAAGAAAGTGTGGAGCCGGTAAAAGAACCTGCCAGATATTTGAAGATCCAGCCCATGACGACAGAATAGCCGATGGCGAGAGCCAGGGCACCCAGCATGGGGACCGCACCTATGGCAGATCCCAGGCGGCGCTTATCCTCTCCTCTGGAAGCGCATGCCGCGCCGAAAGCGCCGATGGGACCCGAGCGCGCTTTCCTGCCGAAACTCATCTCTCCGATCACACCGGAAAACCCGATCACCACGTCAAAAAACAGATAGGCTGCAAGAAATGCGCCTCCATAGGCGGCTACACGGCTGGGAAACAGCCAGATATTTCCCATGCCCACCGCGGAACCGATACAGGACAGGATGAACCCCCACTTGGAAGTCCACAGATCCCGGTTTATATTTGCGTGATTCTTTTTCTTCATAACATTTATCTCCCTTATAGATTCAGGAACATCTTACCATATTTCGGCCTCTTTAGAAAGATTTAAGAAGATTTAAGAACATTTCGTTCTCTGCCTGTAGTAAAATAAAGAAAAATCGTGTTTATACAGATGTAAATGCATTTACCGGGAGGATAAAAATATGTTTCTGTTTCTGGCACTCCTGGACAGCCCCGGGGAGCAGGAAAAATTCAAAGAGATTTATGAGCATTACCGCCATTTTATGTGGTATCTGGCCAACCAGAAGCTGCAGGACGAGCATCTGGCGGAAGACGCGGTACAGGAAGCGTTTCTGGCCCTGACCAGGCACCTGGATAAGGTGGAAGATATCTACAGCCCGCGGACGAAACGTTTTCTTTCCACGATTGTCAGGAGCAAAGCGGTGGATATCCTGCGCAAAAGGGCGCCGGAACAGGAACTGGAGGACTACATGGAAGACAGCAGAGGAGGAACCGATATTCTGGAACAGTATTTGCGGAAGGAACACTATAACCGGCTGGTCAGCTGCATCCTGGAATTGGATGACCGGTACCGGACCGTATTTGAGTACAAGTATCTGTATCAGATGACGGATGCCGAGATCGGGGATATACTGGGCATTTCAGAGAAAAATGTCAATGTAAGATATTTCCGGGCCAGGAAGAAACTGCAGAAGATGATCCGAGAGGAGGCGGGACAGTATGAAAAAGCCTGAGAAGCTGACCAGGGGAGAAGAATTGCTGACCCAGGCTTTGGAAGAGTGTCTGGATGAAGATCTGAGCTTTGTTCCTCCGGACAGGGAGATCGCCAGGACGCACCGGTTTTCCGAACAGTTTACGGAATTCATGGATGGAATCCTGGGGAAAAAGGCCAGAGAGAAGGAGATACGCAGGCACTTTATGCCGCGTTACGGATATCTGGCAGCATGTGCGCTGGTGTTCTGTATATGCGGCGGTCTGTTCCTGGGGGTGCTCTATCCGGACTGGAACAGTACCGACAGCACTGCGGACGGACCGAGGACAGAGGAGCCGGCAGCGGAGACATCGGAAGAGGCCGCGGAAGACGCCGCGGAAAATGCTGTGGCTTCCGCAGAAGACGCAGTTTCCGGGGGCGCTTCAGAAGAAGCCGCAAAGGAATACTGCGGACAGACCGTTTATCTGGCTGATCAGCAGGAGGTGCCTGAGACGCTGGGCGGCGTGACGGTAAAAGTCAACAGTCCGGTACAGGATGAAGAAAATCCGGTTCTGTATCTGACCATCGGGAATACCGGGGAGGATACGGTGGAGTATGAAGACCGGTGCGCTCTGGAAGTGTGGCTGGACGATGGATGGTACGCGCTTCCGGTATATGAAGAAAAAGAAATCCGTACCGGAGAACTGGAAGCAGGAATGGCTGTTGATGAGATTGTGGACCTGAGCAGCTATGAGATTGATTACAGCGCGCAGAAATTCCGCCTGGTAACCCGCGTAAACGGTGATAAGATCGGCGCAGAGTTTACGTTTTCTGAAGAATTTTCTGAGAGCATGAGCGACTGACCGGGAGAGGGGACCCGGAGAAAGGGAGGAGAGAATGAAACATATTATGTGGAAAAGATTATTGGCAGGCGTGTTGCTGGCGGTTTTTCTGACGTCCGGCTGCGGAGCTTCCGGGGACAGTACGGTATCGTCGACCGCGGAATCAGCAGCGATGGATATGGCTCCGATGGAGGAGGGCACAGCGGAATCCGAGAGTTATGGAGGAGGGATCTCTTCGGAGAACGGCATCGAAGCGGTTGCGGATACGGGCCGCAAGCTGATCAAGACGGTGAATCTGGATGTACAGACCCTGGAGTTTGACACGGCGACGGAAGAACTGACGGCAAAGGTAAACGAACTGGGCGGATATGTGGAGTCGTCTTCTGTCTACGGCAGCGATTATTATTACGAGAGTACCCGTTCCGCCAGCTATACAGTACGGATACCTGCGGACCGTCTGGATGAATTTATAAATATTGTAGACGAGGTGGGCAATGTCACATACAAAAATGAATCAGTAGAAGATGTGACGCTGCAGTACGTGGATACGGAAAGCCATAAAGAGGCCCTGGAGACTGAACAGACCCGGCTTCTGGAACTTCTGGAAAACGCGGAGACGATGGAGGATATCATAGCCATCGAGAGCCGGCTGTCGGAAGTGCGCTATGAACTGGGATCCTATGAAAGCCAGCTGCGCCTTCTGGACAATCAGGTGGATTACAGCACCGTCTATATTAGCCTGACGGAAGTAGAACGGATCACGGAAACCGGCGAGAGGACCTTCTTCCAGGAAGTGGCGGACCGTTTCGGGGACAGTGCCTATGCGGTGGGCCGTGGCCTGAGAGGATTCGCGGTAGGATTCTTAGGGTCGCTTCCGATCCTGGCGGTATGGGCGGCGGTGATCGCTCTGATCGTGCTGATCATCTGGAGGATTTCCAGACGGGCGGAACGCAGACGTGAGAAACGTTTACGGAAGAATGAAGAGATAAAAGAAGAGAAGAAATAAAATATAAGCAAAAACGCCCTGGATGGAAACCAGTGTTGTTTTTGAAAATGGTATTCTGGTCAGAAAACGGAGGTCATTCCTCCGTTTTTCTGTAAGAGGGAATGAATCTATATTCTGGCAGATGTTTTTTGGAATGGTCTGCTATACCGGACAAAACAGCCTTGCTTGACAAAAGGAAGAAATCCGTGCTATGTTGCAAAACAGGGTGATGAAGCTGTGCCGGCTGATATGAAAAATATTATTTCCACCACGTTTGTATCCATGGTGAAACAAAGAGGAATTGATAAGATAACAGTAAAGGCATTGATTGATGAGTGTAATATTTCCAGACAGACTTTTTATTATCATTTTCGGGATATTATGGAAGTGATTGAATGGTCCATGGAACGGGCGGCCCGGGCGATGCTTGAACACAGCCTGGAGGCGGATACGCCGGAAGAAGCATTGGGTATCCTGATTTCTTCCACATTAAATAATCGGGATTTGATCCTGCGTCTCATGGATTCCCAGAAACGGGAACAGATCGAGGCGCTGGATTTCTGGGCATTTGGAATATGTGGCCTGCTGCTCCAGTGCTGCAGGAAAGATCATGTGGATGTGGAAAATCTGGCTGCGCAGATCTGCAGGATGATTCCGGGCAGAACATGACAGTAAGAAATCTGTACGTACCCGGACGCTCCCTGCCGTTTTCCCGATAAAAAATCCCCATCCATGGAAGCTCTTGGCATGGTGGTAAGCGAAGTTTGCGCTGTCCACATTGTCGTTGTTCTGATACTTCTTCATCAGAAGTGTCGCTGTTTGGGAGTGGGCATATCAATCTGGGTTTCCGTCAATCCCTGCTCCGTAGAACGGGTCAAGTTGCATTTTTTCTTCCTCCGAAAGCTCGCTTTGTTC
>CALWDO010000072.1 GCA_944376715.1 uncultured Lachnoclostridium sp.
TGGTTTTGGTCGACTAATATAATAACACAAAACTGGTGTTCCCTTTTCTATGTGTCCTACAAAAATTTTACGCTAGCATTTTCTACCATTAAAAAGCGCGGATATCATCATTTTCATCATCCGCCGTGTCTTTGATTTCCCGGATCACCACATCATAACTGTAATCATCACTGACAGGTACGGTGACGCGGTCGCCTACTCTGTGGTGCAGCAGGGCCTTTCCCAGAGGAGACTCGATGCTGATCAGGTTCTTCATGGAGTTTCCCCGGATGCTGGTGACGATTTTGTACGTCTCGCATTCATCGTCTTCCTCGATGTAGACGGTGACGGTCTTATTAAGCCCTATCTCGTCAGAGGCGGTGTGGTCTTCCACGATCACCGCGGTTTTCAGCATCCGTTCCAGATAGCGGATGCGGCTCTCGTTCTGGTTCTTATCTCTTTTTGCCGCGTAATATTCAAAGTTCTCGCTCAGGTCGCCCTGGGCCCGGGCTTCTTTTACTGCTTCGATGGCTTCCGGACGGACCACCAGTTTGCGGTGGTCGATTTCCTGCTGGATTTTTTCTATGTCCTTTTTAGTCAGCCTTTCTTTCATGATCACACCTTCTTTACAGCAGCACGATTTGATTCTGAAGCGCCGTCTCGCGGATCTGATCCGGCCAGATGGAGGACTGTACTTCTCCGATATGTGCTTTCCTAAGGAAAAACATGCAGATACGGGACTGTCCGATGCCGCCGCCGATGGTGTATGGCAGCTGTTTTTCCAGGATTGCTTTCTGGAACGGCAGTTCAGCACGCTCTTCACAGCCTGCCAGGGTAAGCTGGCGCTGCAGAGAATCTTCATCCACGCGGATTCCCATGGAAGACAGCTCCAGGGCGCGGTTCAGTACCGGGTACCATACGATGATGTCGCCGTTCAGATGCCAGTCGTCGTAGTCCGGAGCGCGTCCGTCGTGAGGTTCGCCGTTTGTGAGCTTGTCGCCGATCTCCATCAGGAAGACAGCGCCTTTTTCCCGTGCGATCCGGTCTTCTCTTTCCTTGGGAGTGAGATTGGGATAAAGGTCCAGAAGCTCCTGGGTGGTGATGAAGAAGATCTCTTTGGGAAGAATCTCCTCGATATAATCATAGCGGATTGCCATGTATTTCTCGGTTTTTTTCAGCGCCTTATAGATTTCCCGTACAGTCTCTTTCAGGAATGTAATATTACGGTCTTTTTTCAGGATGATTTTTTCCCAGTCCCACTGATCTACATAGATGGAATGGATATTGTCCGTCACCTCGTCTCTGCGGATGGCATTCATATCCGTATAAAGTCCTTCGCCGATATGGAATCCGTATTGCTTCAGCGCGTAGCGTTTCCATTTGGCAAGGGAGTGCACGATTTCCACCGGACGGTCATTCTGCTCTTTAACGCCGAAGGTAACCGGACGTTCCACTCCGTTCAGATTATCGTTCAGACCGGATTCCGGTGTCACGAAAAGAGGAGCGGATACGCGGAGCAGATAGAGCCGCTCTGCCAGTGTCTGCTGAAAGAAATCTTTCACCGTTTTGATCGCGATCTGTGTGTCATAAAGGGACAGATCGGAATGGTAGTTTTCTGGTATGTATAAGTGTTCCATTCATGTTCCTCCAATTTGGCAATTCTCCATTGGCTTCTTTACGCCAATAGTGCCAGTATATCATAAAATTTGCAAAAGGGAAAGAATCTTCATCGACAAACCGCGTATTATCATGTAAAATAGAAAACAGCTGTGTATAAGGCGGGGAATCGGAAGATGAAGATAGGACTGGGACAGATACGGATATGCTGGGAGGACAAAAAAGGAAGTCTCCGGAAGGCGGAGCAGTGTATGGAACTGCTGCGGGAAAGAGGAACGGAGCTCTTTCTGCTTCCGGAGATGAGCCTGACCGGTTTTTCCATGCGTACAGAATATACGAAAGAACAGGGAGAAACGGTGGAGCTCGCCCGGGAGCTGGCTGGCAGATATGGGATGGCCGTGGGGATCGGCTGGGTAAAGGATGCTGGAGAGCGGTGCGAAAATCATTATTCCCTTGTGACGCAGGAAGGCGCGCTGCTGGATTATGCCAAGCTGCATCCTTTCCGGTACGGCGGAGAGACAGAGCTTTTCCGGGGAGGGAAGGCGCTTCCGGTCTGCCGGCTGGGAGATTTCCGGATTGGGGTACAGATCTGTTACGATCTGCGCTTTCCGGAACCATTTCAGATCCTGTCCCGGGAAGCGGATCTGATCCTGGTACCTGCCAACTGGCCCGCGTCCAGGAGGGAGCATTGGGACTGCCTGCTGCGCGCCAGGGCGATAGAGAATCAGGTGTATGCGGCGGGGATTAACTGTGCGGGACGCATGGGAAGACAGTATTATTCAGGCGATTCCGGAATCTACAGACCGGACGGTATGTATATGACGGCCGGGGAGAAGATCTGTATTCCGGGTGGATGTCCGGAAGAAATATTGTTCTGTTATGAGATGGAGTGCGATGTGGAACGGTACCGGAGCCGTTTTCCGATGAAGGAAGACCGGAGGGAGGATCTGTACCGGGAATACTATGCAGGAGGAATTTAAAACACAAAAGACATGAGCGAAAAAGATATATGGATCAGAGGAAGCAAAATGGACGCGGAAGCCCTGAAGAATTATATGGAGGACAGACAGCAGGCCACGATACTGGGAGAACTTCAGTCCTTTATGTATCTGATGATGGAATACCGCTGCGCGATCCGGGAGATCGAGACCAAGCTGAATGTATTAAACGATGAGTTCTCTCTGCGGCATGAAAGAAATCCGTTTGAATCTATAGAAAGCCGTGTAAAGGAACCTTTGAGCATCATAGAGAAGATGCGCCGGAAGGGGTTTGAACTGACAGTGGAGAATATCGAAGAGAAATTATCAGACGTGGCGGGGATCCGGGTGATCTGTTCTTTCGTGGAGGACATTTATTATCTGGCAGACATGCTGTCGGCCCAGGATGACCTGAAGGTGCTGGAAGTCAAAGATTACATAAAAAATCCTAAGCCCAACGGATACCGGAGCCTGCACCTGATTATCCAGATCCCGATCTTTTTGTCGAATCAGAAAAAGAACATGCGGGTGGAAGTACAGTTCCGCACCATTGCCATGGATTTCTGGGCCAGCGTGGACCATAAACTGAAATATAAGAAGAATGTGGCGAATCCTGAGATGATTGCGGAAGAATTGCGCAAGTGCGCGGATGTGATCAGCGGTGTAGACCAGCGGATGCAGGAGATACGCAATATGATAGAAGCGGAGGAGATAGCGGATGATAAAACTGATAGCCAGTGACCTGGACGGAACCCTGATTCCGGAAGGGACACAGACGATTGCTCCGGATTTCTGGGGCGCGCTGGAGCAGCTTCTGGAGCAGGGGTACCTGTTCTATGCGGCCAGCGGACGGCAGTATGCCAATATGCGCAGGCTTTTTGATAATTATGCAGAGAGAATGGGATTTATCAGTGAAAACGGGGCGATCGTCACGGAGCAGGAGCAGGTGGTTTTTGTGGATGAACTTCCAAGAAAGCTGGCGATGGAAGTATCGGAGGATATTTTACGGTTTCCGGAAACAGAGATTGGTCTGTCCGGAGTCCGCGCCTGCCATATAAAACCCAGAACAGAGTGGTTTGCCAATCAGATCGAGAATGTGCTGAAGAATGTTACAGAGCGTTTTGATAATTTGGAGCAAATAGATGACCGGATTGTGAAAGTATCCATGTACATTCATGATTTTGAAAAACACATCGGGGAGATCCAGCCGTTTTTTCAGGAAAAATATGGAGCATATGCCGATTTTGTGACAGCTGGCAATGGCTGGCTGGATATGATTGCCAAAGGGTCAGGAAAAGGAAAGGCACTGAGGGTAGTGATGGAAGAGCATGGACTCCAGCCGGAAGAAGTGATGGTATTTGGAGATAATCAGAATGATATTTCGATGCTGGAGCTGACGCCCAACAGCTATGCCATGGCACATGCGAAGCCGGAGATCAAAAAACATGCCGGACATACCTGCGAAAATGTCTCAAAGATTTTGAGAGAATTTTTAAAAATGTAACAAATGTTACGGTATAATCTGCCAAAAAGGGATATGCTATAACAAGAGAAAAAGAATAAATGGAGGTAGTGTCATTATGAAAAAATATGTTTGCGGCCCCTGCGGCTATGTATACGATCCGGAAGTCGGTGATCCGGATAACGGGATTGCACCGGGAACTGCTTTTGAGGATCTTCCGGATGATTGGGTATGCCCGGTCTGCGGAGTAGGCAAAGAGGAGTTTGAACCAGAAGATTAATGGAGCGGAAGGCTGTCGCGGAATGGTCATTGACAATGCGGCAGCCATTTTTCCGTATTTAGACTAGAGGATAAACGATGGAGAAATATCTGGAGAGCCCGCTGTTTGCCCGGATATCGGAGGAAGAGGCAAAGCGGATGCTGAACTGTGCAAAAGCAAGGTACCGGGATTACAGTGCAGGAAGCATCATTTTCGGGGAGGATAACAAACCGAAATACCTGTACTTACTGTTGGAGGGAAAAGTCCAGATTGTCAAGAATCTGCCTTCCGGGAAGAGAAACCTTCTGTTCCAGGTAAATGAACTGGAGGTGTTCGGAGATACCTGCCCGTCTGAGTCCAGCGGCTGTTATTGGTATGAGGCGGTGGCAGTAAAACCCTCCAGGGTATTGATTCTCCCGTATCAGTTTATATACGGATTCTGTTCCAATGTCTGCGGACATCACAAGATGATTATCCGGAACCTGCTGGATATTCAGGCCAGGAACAATCTGCAGATGACGAAAAAGCTGCACATCGTCACCAACACGACTCTGAGGCAGAAGATCGCGCTCTGGATTCTGGAGGTGAGCGAAGACGGAAAAAAAGCGGTAATGGATATGAACCGCGAGGAACTGGCAGATTACCTGGGCGTGACCCGCCCGTCCCTGTCCCGTACCATGATGGAGATGCAGAAACAGGGACTGATCCGGATCGAGGGAAAGACGGTCTGGATCCTGAACGCGGGAGAACTTGGGAAGATTATGGAGGATGAGAGATGAAAGAAGTTACAGTAACAGATTCTGTATTGTATGTGGGATGCAACGACCGGGACATTGACCTGTTTGAGAGTCAGTACCATGTGCCGAACGGTGTGACCTACAATTCTTATGTGATCATGGATGAAAAGATCGCGGTCATGGATACGGTGGATCCCCGCGCAATGGAAGAGTGGATGCAGAATGTAGAAAAAGTATTGGATGGAAAAGAGCCGGATTATCTGGTGATCAGCCATCTGGAGCCGGACCATGCGGGAAGTATACAGAGAATCGCGGAAAGATATCCTTCCATGAAGCTGGTCAGCAACGCGAAAGTGTTCGCCATGCTGCCTCAGTTTTTTGATTTTGACCTGAACGGCCGTACTGTGACTGTGGGCGAAGGAGACAGTCTGGAACTGGGCAGCCATACCCTGCACTTTGTGATGGCTCCCATGGTACACTGGCCGGAAGTGATGGTAGAATATGAATCTTCCGAGAAGATCCTGTTCTCCGCAGACGGTTTCGGAAAGTTCGGGGCCATGGACGCAGAGGAAGAGTGGACAGATGAAGCCAGGAGATACTTTATCAATATTGTGGGAAAATATGGCGCGCAGGTACAGGCCCTTCTGAAAAAGGCAGCCACGCTGGACATCGCCATGATCTGCCCGCTGCACGGGCCGATCCTGAAAGAAAATCTTGGATTTTACATTGACAAATATCTGAAATGGTCTTCTTATGAGCCGGAAGAAGAGGGCGTTGTCGTGGCCTGCGCGTCCATTCATGGAAATACCAGAAAAGCCATGCAGCGTTTTGTGGAGATCCTGAAAGAAAAAGGAGCGAAGAATGTAGTTTTCTTTGACCTGGCCAGAGACGATATGGCGGAAGCGGTGGCAAGCGCTTACCGTTATGATACGTTGGTGACGGCATGCTGTACATATGACGCGAATCTGTTCCCGTGTATGGAGGATTTCCTGTATCATCTGAAAATTAAAAATTTCCAGAATCGCAAAGTGGGTATTGTGGAAAACGGTTCCTGGGCGCCTATGGCAGGAAAGCAGATGAAAGCTTATTTTGAGGGAATGAAAAATATCCGGATCGCGGATCCGATGATTACGATCCGTTCTACGATGACGAAGGAGAACGAAGAAGAAATGAAAGCGCTGGCAGACGCGCTGCTGGCTAAATAGCGAAAACCGAAGCGGCGGCTCTGATCCCG
>CALWDO010000073.1 GCA_944376715.1 uncultured Lachnoclostridium sp.
GACGGGGACGCTTCTTTTCTGGAAGGTCCCACGGAAGCGACCGACAGGCTGTGGGGTATTTTACAGAAATTACAGAAAGAGGAACGCGCCAAAGGCGGCGTGCTGGATATGGATACGGATGTGGTATCCACGCTGACTTCACACGGTCCCGGCTATATCGGTGAAGAGACGAAAGATCTGGAAAAGGTGGTAGGCCTTCAGACGGACAAACCGCTGAAACGGGCGTTTATGCCTTTCGGAGGGATCCGTATGGCGGAGGAGGCGTGCCGGACTTACGGCTATGAACCCAGCCCGGAACTCCATAAGATTTTTAATGAATACTGCAAGACGCACAATCAGGGTGTGTTCGACGTCTATACGCCGGAGATCAAGAAGGCGCGTCATAATAAAATCATCACGGGACTGCCGGACACTTACGGCCGGGGACGGATTGTAGGCGATTACCGCCGGGTGGCGCTCTATGGCATTGATTATCTGATGGAGGAGAAAGCCGGAGATTTTGCCAACTGCGGGGATGGAACCATGACCGACGATGTGATCCGCCAGAGAGAAGAGATATCCATGCAGTACCGGGCGCTGGGAGAGATGAAGAAGATGGCGCAGATCTACGGATATGATATTTCCAAACCGGCGGCGGACGCCAGGGAAGCGGTGCAGTGGCTGTATTTCGGATATCTGGCGGCGATCAAGACGCAGAATGGAGCCGCCATGAGCGTGGGACGTATCTCCACCTTCCTGGATATCTATATTCAGAGGGATCTGGACAGGGGCATTCTGACAGAGAAGGAAGCGCAGGAACTGATCGACCATCTGGTCATGAAGTTCCGTATGGTGAAATTTGCGCGGATCCCGTCCTATAATCAGCTTTTTTCCGGAGATCCGGTATGGGCGACACTGGAGGTGGCGGGAACCGGCGTGGACGGACGGTCTATGGTGACGAAGACTGATTTCCGGTTCCTCCATACGCTGGAAAATATGGGCCCCAGTCCGGAACCCAACCTGACGGTTCTCTATTCTTCTTCGCTGCCGGAAAATTTTAAAAATTATGCGGCGGATATTTCTATCCGTACCAGTTCGGTGCAGTATGAGAATGACGATGTGATGAAACCGGTATGGGGCGACGATTATTCCATCTGCTGCTGCGTGTCCGCGACCCAGACAGGGAAAGAGATGCAGTTCTTCGGCGCCCGGGCGAATCTGGCCAAGTGTCTGCTTTATGCCATTAACGGCGGTGTGGATACTAAATCGGGGGAACAGGTGGGCCCCGCATACCGCCCGATTACTTCCGCATATCTGGATTATGATGAAGTGATCGAAAAATATGACCAGATGATGGACTGGCTGGCAAGGCTTTATGTCAATACACTGAACGCCATCCAGTATATGCATGATAAATATTATTATGAAGCGGCAGAGATGGCGCTGATCGACACGGATGTGCGCAGGACTTTCGCCACCGGCATCGCGGGATTTTCCCATGTGGTGGATTCCCTGAGCGCGATCAGATATGCAAAGGTGAAAGTGATCCGGGACGAACGGGGCCTGGCGGTGGATTACGAGACGGAAGGAGATTTTCCGCGCTACGGCAACGACGACGACAGGGCGGACGATATCGCCGTATGGCTTCTGAAAACGTTCCTGGATAAAATTAAACGGTGCCATACTTATCGGAATTCGGAGGCCACCACGTCGATCCTGACCATCACTTCCAATGTGGTGTATGGAAAGGCTACCGGCAGTATGCCGGACGGCCGTAAGGCGGGCGAACCGCTGGCGCCCGGAGCGAATCCCAGTTATCACGCGGAACAAAACGGCCTGCTGGCCTCGCTGAATTCTGTGGCGAAGCTGCCGTACGAGTGGGCTCTGGACGGAATTTCCAATACGCAGACCATTAATCCGGACGCACTGGGACATACGGAAGAGGAACGGATCCGCAATCTGGTTCAGGTAATGGACGGATATTTTGATCAGGGAGCGCATCACCTGAATGTAAATGTGTTTGGAAGAGAGAAACTGATCGACGCCATGGAGCATCCTGAGAAGGAGGAGTATGCCAATTTCACGATCCGGGTGTCCGGCTATGCGGTGAAATTTATCGATCTGACAAGAGAGCAGCAGATGGATGTGATTGCGAGAACCTGCCATGCAAGAATCTAGTGTGGAAGGATATGTTCATTCTATAGAGACGTTCGGCCTGGTAGACGGGCCGGGTGTCCGCTTTGTGGTTTTTTTGCAGGGATGTCCCATGCGCTGCCAGTACTGCCATAATCCTGAGACCTGGAAGATGAAGGAAGGGGAGCTCTGGACGGCGGAAACGCTGTTCGCCAGAGCGTATCGGTACCACCGGTACTGGAAGGGAAAACATGGAAGAGAAGTGACCGGAGGAATCACTGTAAGCGGCGGTGAACCGCTTTTGCAGATGGAATTTGTAACCCGTTTTTTCCAACTGGCGAAAAAACAGGGAGTGCATACGGCGCTGGACACATCAGGGGCTTTGTTTTCCATGAAGGATCCGTTCTGGGGGAGGTTTTGCTCTTTGATGGAGGTGACGGATCTGGTGATCCTGGATCTGAAAGAGATGGACAGCGGGAAACACCGGAAACTGACAGGACGGGGAAATGAAAATATCCTGCAGATGGCAAAGACTTTGTCAGACATGGGGAAAGATATGTGGATCCGCCATGTGCTGGTGCCTGGGATAACGGACAGCCGGGAAAGTCTGCTGGCATTGAGAGATTTTCTCGGAACATTGAAGACGGTGCGAAGAGCCGAGATCCTTCCGTATCATACCATGGGGCAGATAAAATGGGAGCAGATGGGATTTTCTTATGCCTTGGACAAAGTACGCCCTCCGTCTGAGGATGAAATCCGCCGGGCAGAAGAACTGACAGGCATGGGCGCGTAGAAAAACAGCTTCCCGGGATTACCTGGGAAGCTGTTTGATCTTTTCAAAGCTCTCGTCGCTGATGACATGTTCCATGCGGCAGGCGTCTTTTTTGGCGATTTCTTCATCCACGCCGATGGAGATCAGGAACTGGGACAATACCAGATGACGCTCGTAGATTTTCAGAGCGATGGACAGACCGGAACCGGTAAGCATCAGGTTGCCGTGGTCGTCTACCGTTACATATCCATTCTCCCGGAGGCGTTTCATCGCCACGCTGATGCTGGGTTTACTGTATCCCAGATGATTCGCCACATCAATGGAACGGACATTCCCTAATTCTCTGGAAAGAACCAGAATGGCTTCCAGATAATCCTCCGGCGATTCCTGCATTTTCATAGATGAATTCCCCCTTTCTGTATTTTATAAGTGTTATCATTCAAACTGCAGCCAGTAAGTCAAGCATAACACAGGAAATCCCGGAATGCAATTGCAAATCCCGGAGAAACAAGGTACAATGGGCGTATGAAATCTGAGGAAAAAATACTTGCCCGGGAAGTGTTAAGATGGATCCGGGGAGATCTGCAGGTTGAGTTTCCCTATCTGGACGAGGCGCTGGCGTTTCCGGAATGGAAAGAGACGGCGGGGAGTCCTGGGACGGACGGCCTTAGTCTGTACTGGAATCCGGAAGCGGTTCTTACATGGTTTCGCAAAGATACGGAGAGTCTCCGGCGAGCCTATTTACATCTTATTTATCATAATCTGTACCAGCATCCGTTTCGCAAAGCGGGCGCCGGGCGGCCTGTCTGGGACGCAGCCTGCGATCTGATGACAGAATACCGGATTGACCGCCTGTATCTGGGGGAGAATGCAGGGATAATTCCCGAAGACAGAAGCAGGGTGTATCGGACGCTGAGAGAGAACGGCGGCCTTTTTTCCGGTAAAAAGCTGCTTTCCTGGCTGTCTTCCCGGACGGCAGAAGAACTGGAACAGTTAAGAGTGGTATTTGGCAGAGACAGTCATGAATACTGGCTTTCCGGAATGGATGACGATGGAAATGAAAAAGACGGATTTGTGAAAAGAGAACACATGCCGGATCGGACGGACGCCGGACAGAAGATAAAAGCTTTGCACCGCTGGAGAACGATCTTTGAGCAGCTTCCCTCCAGGGAGGCGGAGCACCGGAGACAGGCGGGAGGCAGCGCCGGATCAGGGGATGTTTCCATTGTCCTGGAAAAAGAACGCGGGCATGATTTCCGCCGGTTTTTGAAACGCTTCGCAGTGCAGAGAGAAGAAATGTGTCTGGATATGGACAGTTTCGACTATATCTCCTATGATTACAGCCGCAGGATGTATGACCGGCTGGTTTTCCTGGAACCGTTGGAGTACAGAGAGATGAGGAAACTTCAGGAGTTCGTGATCGCCATCGACACGTCCGGTTCCTGTTCCGGAGAGATTGTCCGCAGCTTTCTGGAGGAGACCTGGGAGATTTTAAACGAGCGGGAAAATTTTTTCCGGGAAATGGAGATTCATATTATTCAATGTGACTGCCTGATTCAGGAACATGTAAGGATCACCTGCGAAGAAGAGTGGAAGGAGTATCTGGAGCATATCCGGATCAAGGGGCATGGAGATACAGATTTTACGCCGGTTTTCCGGCTGGTGGACCGGCTGGTGAGCGAAGGGGATCTCCGGAACCTGAAAGGCCTTTTGTATTTTACGGACGGGGATGGGGTCTACCCTTCGGAAGCACCCGCATATGATACGGCTTTTGTGTTTTTAAATGAGGAACTGCGGAAAGGAAAAGCGCCCGACTGGGCGATTTCCCTGACCCTGGACCGGGAATTGGAGAGACGGGAATGAATATAGAAGAAGCAAAAGAAGAGATTATCCGCAGCGTGCGTGCCTATACCGCGAAAGACGCATATGGATGCAGACGGATACCGGTGCCGAAGCAAAGGCCGCTGCTCCTGATAGGACCGCCCGGCGTGGGGAAGACCGCAGTCATGGAGCAGGCGGCCGACGCATGCGGAGTAGGACTTCTTGCCTATACCATGACCCATCATACCAGACAGAGCGCGGTAGGACTCCCTCAGCTGGTAGAGCAGGAATACGAGGGGAAGAAATACACGATGACGGAATACACCATGAGCGAGATCATCGGGGAGATCTACGCGTATATGAAGCGTACCGGCCATCGGGAGGGGATTCTGTTTCTGGATGAGATCAACTGCGTATCGGAGACGCTGGCTCCTGCCATGCTCCAGCTTCTTCAGTACAAAACTTTTGGCAATCATCAGGTGCCGGAAGGGTGGATCATCGCGGCCGCGGGAAACCCGAAGGAGTTCAACCGTTCTGTGCGCGAACTGGATATGGCTTCTCTGGACCGGGTCAGGGTGATTCAAGTGGAGGCGGATTTCGGAGTCTGGAAGGATTATGCATGGAAAAGGGGCGTGCATCCGGCGGTGCTGTCCTATCTGGAGACACACCCGGAGCATTTTTACCGGGTGAACCAGGAACATGGGAAAAGGGAGTTCGTAACCGCCAGAGGATGGGAGGATCTCTCAGTGATACTCTCAGAATATGAGAGGCAGGAAATGGAGACGGGCAGAGATTTTATGGCTGAATTTCTCCGCTGTCCGGAGATCGCCGGAGATTTTACTTCCTATTATCAGATGTACTGTTCCATGACAGGGAGATACCGGATCGCGGAGCTGGCAGATGGACGGCTTAAGGATCCGGAAGTGGAGGAACTGAAGATATCTCTCCAAAATATCACGGCAGATGCCCGTTGTATGTTTATAAGACATCTGCTGGCAGCAGCCGGCGCACAGATGACGGAATACGGCAGGAGACGAAGATGCCTGTATCGGAGGCAGGAGGTACTGGAACAGTACCGGAGCAGACGGGAAGACGGACAGGACGCAGAGGATTTTCTTGGACAGCGGGCGCATGCGCTGAAGGTCAGGAAAGAAAACGGTCTGTTAAAGCCGGGCGAAGAAGCTCTGGAACGTCGGGTGGATGACAGTCTGAGAGAGATTCTGTATGCTTCCGGCGATGATCCTGATACGGAGAAAGAAATGGAAGACCTGAAAAGGCAGAAAGAAGAGATCCTTAAGAATTTAAACCGGCTGACAGATTTTGTCCGAGATACCTTTGGGGAGGACCTGGAACTTGCGGAATGGCTCCGCGGAATTGAAAACCACGGGGACGCGCATGTTCTGGGATTTTCCAGGCCGGAATACGCTGTATTGCTGGATCGGAAAGGGCAGGAGGCGGCCCTGAGAGAAAAAATAAAAACGATGGAGGAACAATATGAAACTGCTGATTGCATCTGATATTCACGGTTCTGCATATTATTGCAGGAAACTGCTGGAAGC
>CALWDO010000074.1 GCA_944376715.1 uncultured Lachnoclostridium sp.
CAGGCTTATTTGGCTGCTTCCAACGAGATGTGGGTACTCTCATCGGTATAATTTTCCATATGTAGTGTTCCGGTCTTGTCCGCCAGATCCGGCTCCAATTGTTTAAGTCTGGCCACCTTTTCATCCAGATTGTCCCCTTCCCCAAGGGCCACCCGAACGCCGCCCATCTGGAAGTAAAGCTCCCCCGCACTCCCAAACCGGATTTCATCCGGACTCAGATCATACTTGGAAAGCAGCTGCGTCACATCCAGGATCGTATCAAAGATACTTTCATCCTCCACGCGCAGAGTCTGATAGAGCGTCAACTCCTGAAAAGACAAACCGCTGATCAGCGGCACATTTTCCATCTCTTCCTCCGAAATCTCTACCACAACCCCGTCTTTATCGAAATACACGTTTTTCCCCAGATACCGTACATAAGCGACGATGCTTTTCTCATATACCCGGATCGTCACGCTGCTGGGAGAATCAATCGTCACTTCCATCGTATCGATAAAAGGAATCTCCGGCTGCTCCATATAGTGATACTGAAAATAAAGATATAAAGAATTTCTTTTATATCCGTCCTGTATCACAAAATCTGCTATCTGTTCTTTTGTATAATATTCATTCCCGATCACAGTCACCTGGCGGATCTGAAAAAAACCTGCAACGGACAAAAGCAGTACTGCCACAACTGCCAGTACCGCTATTGCCAGGATCACTTTTTTGAAACCTTTCTTCTTTTCATGATACCGCATCTGTCTTAGATCATTTCCTTTGCTTTTCCGCTCATTATACCATAATCCCCAGTTTTTTCAAATCCCCAATTATATCCTCATAGCCGCGCCTTACATATTCCATCCCCCGGACGCAGGTCTCTCCTTCCGCCGCCAGCGCCGCCATGATCAGCGCTGCCCCGCCCCGCAGCTCCTTTGCCTCTACCTGCGCGCCGTGCAGCCTGGAATTTCCTTCCATCAGCACAAACGACTCTTCTCCTTCGATATCTGCGCCCATACGCCGAAGCTCCGGTACAATCTGAAAACGGGCCTCAAAAACTCTCTCCTCGATAAAGCTCATGCCGGACGCCACAGACAGCACTGCCAGCAGCACCGACTGCAAGTCTGTAGGAAATCCCGGATAAGGCGCCGTCACCACATAAGGCACCGGGCTGCACTGACGGTCCATGCGCACATAGATCCAGTCGTCTTCTGATTCCACATGCGCCCCCAGTTTTTCCAGAAGCGTGGGGATCCCTCCCAGATGCTTTACCGGCACATGAAGGAGCCGGACGTCCCCTCTCGTAAGAAGCGCGCCGAACAAATAAGTGCCCGCCACAATCCGGTCCGCCGGAACAATATACTCTGCCGCATGGAGTCTTTTTACTCCTTCAATCTCCACAAGAGAAGTCCCGTCTCCCCGGATCTTTGCACCCATCTTTCTTAAAAAACATGCTAATTCCGCAATTTCCGGCTCCATGGCCGCCCCATGAATCGTTGTCCTTCCCTCCGCCAGAACAGCAGCCAGCAAAATATTTTCTGTAGCGCCCACACTGGGAAAATCCAGATATATTTCCGCTCCGCAGAGCTTCTCTACTTCTCCCACCAGAGCGTCTTCCTGATGCCCAAAAACCACGCCCATCTGCTGAAGCGCCTTCAAATGCAGATCTATGGGACGTTTACCGATGGTGCATCCGCCCGGATATGGAAGTTCTGCCCGGTGCAGGCGTCCCAGCAGGCTGCCCAGAAGCACTAAGGTAGAACGCATCTTGCCTCCTCCCGTTCCAGTGATCCGGTGGTTATTCAGTTTCCGGGTATCCACGATCAGCATATGCCCTTCCCACTGGATTCTGCACCCTGCCATCTCCAGCATCTCCAACATATGGTCCACATCAGAAATATGCGGGCAATGATGCAAAAGAAAAACTCCCGAACCCAATACCATGGCCGCCAGGATCGGCAGAGCCGCGTTTTTAGATCCTTGTATCAGTAATTCCCCCTGCATTCTCTGGGGACCTTTGATATACAGTTCATTCCCGTCCAAATCCATTCCCTCCACGCCCGTCTTACGGGTCTGCCGCTATATACCAGTATATGCCGTCTTTCCTCTCAATGTTCCTTCTTCACTTCTCTGGATACGCTTAACGCCAGACCGATTTCTGCCAGCAGAAAGACTACGGACGTACCTCCATAGCTGATAAAAGGAAGCGTAATACCGGTGTTGGGTATGGTATTGGTCACTACGGCGATATTTAAGAGCACCTGGATCATGATATGCCCCATGATTCCCGCGGCCAGGAGAGAGCCGAACAAATCCTGCACATGGGTACTGATCACCATCAGTCTCCAGATCAATAAACCAAAAAGCAGGATCACTCCGACCGCGCCGGACAGTCCCAATTCTTCACAGATAATGGAGAATATCATGTCATTCTGCGCTTCCGGCACAAATCCCAGCTTCTGCATACTGTTGCCCAGTCCCACGCCGAAGATTCCCCCGGAACCAATGGCATAAAGTCCCTGCATGGTCTGATATCCCTTTTCATAGAGTTCCGGGTTGCGCCAGATAGCCAAACGCTCCAGCCGATAAGATTCCACGCTCAGAAAAATACCGATAAACCCAGTCCCCAGAAGTCCCATCCAGATGAAAGGAAGATATCTGGGATTTGCCACGAAGATCAGGATCACCGCAATTCCCAGGATAATGATCGCCGTACTCAGGTTGTTGGTGCCCACCAGACCCACGATGGGCAGCACCGCCAGGATCACCAGAAACATATATTTCCAGGATTTCATATGCGACGCCTGACGGCTGACGATAGCGGCCAGCAAGACTACCACGGCCAGTTTGGCGAATTCTGAAGGCTGAAAAGAAAGGGGGCCAAACGCCAGCCACCTCTTGGATCCGTTGTATTCCTGCCCCACAAACAGTACCGCCGTGGACAGAATCAAAGACAACAAGTATCCGGGAACAGCCGCGCGGATCCAGATCCGATAATCAATCTGCGATACCAGGTACATGGCCATCAGACCGATACTGGTGGCAAAAAGCTGCTTTTTTAAATAATAGGCAGGGTCTGCAAATTTAACCCTGCCATTATACGCGCTCGTACTGTAGAGGATGACCAGTCCGAATACAGCCAGGATCAGAACCAGGATCAGGAGTACATAATCTACAGATTCTTTCGTGTCTGCCTGCCTCTGATTCTCCATATATTCCTCCGGATTCTCATGCGCCTCTTATTAAGTTTATGCGCGCGCCCATAAAAAAAGAATCCCCAACTGGAGTATCGGTCAGTGCGAAACTTACAAAACACCGGCTCCAGCAGGGGATATTGTATAGAAGCAGAAGGTCAGCGTGCTGGTCTCTTTGTTCCAGATGATCTTCCCGCTGCTTTCCGCAGGATCCTTCTCAGATTGCCGCAAGCGCCACCAGACAGCACAGGGCGGTTATGATAGAAAATACCGTCACTACACGGGTTTCCGACCATCCGCATTTTTCAAAATGATGGTGAATCGGCGCCATCTTAAAAAATCTCTTTCCATGTGTCGCTTTAAAATAGGTAACCTGAATGATCACCGAAAGCACCTCGACCAGGTAGATCAAGCCTACAATCAGAAGGAACAGAGGAAGACGCATCATATACGCCGCGGAGGCTACAAAACCTCCCAGCGCCAGCGAACCTGTATCCCCCATAAAGACACTGGCAGGATATACATTAAACAGCAGGAATCCCAGAAGACCTCCTGCTACCGCGCAGGTCACCGGAGCAATGCCGCTGTTGGTCCCCACTGCCACCACGGTAAAGAATACCGCCACCATTACCGTCACACTGGCCGCCAAGCCGTCCAGACCGTCCGTAAAATTTGTACCGTTCACAGTACCGATCACTGCGAAAAACAGGAGAGGAACCGCCAGCCAACCGATATCCAGGTATTTCCCTCCGCTGAACGGAATCAGCATCGTCAGCCCCACATCTGACATCTGCACCATATAATAGGCAAACACCGCTGTGACCACCAGCTGACCCGCCATCTTCTGCGCCGGCGTCAGGCCCTCGGAGCGGCGCAGCACTACTTTGATGAAATCATCCAGAAATCCCACCACGCCGAAACCTACCGTCATAAAAAGGATCGGGATAATCTTCGGATAATCCTTCACGTAAAAAAGGGATGTCACCACCACACCCAACAGGAATATGATTCCTCCCATGGTGGGCGTCCCATTCTTCTTCAGATGGGTCTGCGGTCCGTCATCGCGTACTGTCTGCCCTACTTTCAGTTTTCTCAGTATGGGAATGATCACCGGTCCCGCCGCCGCACTGATTACAAAAGACAGAAGCACCGGAACAGCCACGCCAAAATCCATCATTTTTCACACCTCAACATTCATTCTTTTGTTTTTATTCTTTAAGAGTATACGTCTTTTCCCGCCGATTATCAACCTGAAACAAATATTTTTATGGGAGATAAATTCGCCGAAAGGCATAAGAAAAAGCAGGTAATGGGAATCGAACCCGCCTCTCCAGCTTGGGAAGCTGGCGTTCTACCGATGAACTATACCTGCGAACGAAAGTATTATACAACAATGAGTTTAAAAAAGCAAGGAAAATTTCCCCCTGGAGTTCTTTTGAAAACTCCACGCTGAAGTGAAAACTTTATTTCCACTTTGAAAGGGGAAAAGTTAAGCTGGCGGGACAAACGTAAGCCCCGCCGCCGTATTTACTCCTGCCCTTCTGTCTCTTCTATCAGGCTTTCATCCTTCTCAATCCCCAGATACGGCAGAATATTTGCAAAAATCTCCTTCACCACCGGAGCGCACACCGTGCCGCCATAGTAGACGCCCTGCGGATCGTGGACAATGCAGACTGCCAGCACCTGCGGGTCGTTGGCCGGAGCAAATCCCAGAAATGAAGAGATGTATTTGTTGGCGCTTCTGGGGAGGGTCTGGGAAGTGGCAGTCTTGCCCCCGATCCTGTAGCCTTCCAGATAAGCCTTGTTGCCGGAGCCCTCGGATACTACTTTCTCCAGGATTTCCCGCATCTGCGCGGACACTTCCTCAGTCACGATCCCTTCCTGTACTTCATAGGAAAATTCCTTTAAAACTTTCCCCGAAGAGCGTTCCTGAACCGCCACGGCAAAATGCGGCGTGATCCTGCGTCCGCCGTTGATCACAGAGCTGGCCATCGTCGCCAGCTGCACAGGCGTGATCTGGAATGACTGGCCAAAGGTCATCGTCGCCAGTTCCACCTCACCGATATTTTCTTTCTGATGCATGATCGTGCCCGCCTCTCCGGGGATATCGATGTCGGTTTTCGTGAGGAGACCATAATCCTCAAAAGTGTCGTAGAACAGATCCGAGCCCATGGCGAGGCCCATCGTCATCAGGGCGGGATTACTTCATATTTAAAAGTATCATCATGATAGAATCAGGCTTTTACAATGATCGCGTCGAAGCCGGCTGCCTGCAGGCGGGCTTTCATGGCATCGGCGTTTCCCTTGACGCCGTATGCGCCCACCTGGACACGGTACAGCTCCTTCGGATTACCGACAGGCGTTTCTTCTCCCGGATCTGCGGGGGCTGTTTCCTGGCTCTCCTGAACGCTTTGACCGGTGATGCCATACACGATCGCCGCGGCCATCTTCCGAAAATCGTACAGTTCCACATCATCCCGGTCGTCCACAAAACAGCACTCCACCAGCACCGCCGACGCCTTCGTGTGCT
>CALWDO010000075.1 GCA_944376715.1 uncultured Lachnoclostridium sp.
GGCAAACGGTACTGTGCCAGCGGCACACGTTCCGCGCAGAACGCAGCGAAACGTAGGCCTCCCGTATAAGCACGGCATGTTTTTTGGCGAGCAATTTTCCCCATTTTCATCGTTATGATTCCCTAAAATCAGCGTTGTATATTCATGCAGTTTCAAAGAATATCAATACATTTCCGAAAAATCAAGGACGCATTCGCGCCGCTATCGCGGTTGAAATCCTTGATTTTACGGTAATGTATCGATAATGGTAATCAAGGCATGAATGAGTAATTATAATTGTCTGACAATGATGATTTTAAGGAAGTGCCGCGCCAATTATGAGGAATTGACCTCGCTCATAAACAACGGCAGCCGCCTGCCGGTGTGCCGCACTTGCAGAGATATATCGCATCTGCAGAGATTATTGTATCTGCAGGAATATACCTCGCAAAAAGGGAGACAGAATCCAAAAGACTCTGTCTCCCTTTTTGCGCGGTCATATGATCCTATCCATACATTCCACAATGCATGTTTTAAATCGTCTTTCTCTATTTTCCCGGTCAGCCACGGTAGTAATTGATCAGGCATCCCTTCAGGATGATCTCTCTCTCGTCATCTGTCAGTTCGCCCAGCTTCAGTTCAAACGGTCTCAGTTCCTGTCCATCCACCACGTATGCCTGGATAGTCTCCGCTTTCTCCTCCACTGCTTTTCTGATTTCCGGAACAAACAGGTAATCTCCGTTCTTAAACGGAAGATCCCCCGCCGGGATCAGGAAGGGAAGCATTCCCCAGTTGATCAGGTTGGA
This sequence comes from uncultured Lachnoclostridium sp., assembly GCA_944376715.1. Classification (GTDB taxonomy): domain Bacteria; phylum Bacillota; class Clostridia; order Lachnospirales; family Lachnospiraceae; genus Hominiventricola. The sequence continues at coordinate 786 of CALWDO010000075.1, forward strand.
GCGGTAACGTTTGGTCGCATATTCGTTTGCAATATTTGCCCAGCCGCCCAGAACCTTCTGGCAGGAAGCCGCCTGCTCACGGGCGGAGCCATCTCCCGGCTTCACGGCAAAGATCGTAGATCCCACACCGAAGTTATCTTCCAGCGCCGGATAATTCTTCCGGATCGCCGCGAGCACCGGTGTAAGTTCCGGAAGAGCAGTCTCCGGATTCTCGCCGGCCTCGATCGCTTTTTCCGCTTTCTGGACTTCTTTCGCGCGTCCTACATAAGCCGGATCTTTCCTGGACAGAGCAAACTCCGCCAGCCCCAGAGGATTGGAGCGGAAGGAGGAAGTCTCGCCGGACGGGATCAACTCGTCTGTGGTCGTCACCGGATCATGGATCTCGGAGACAACCTTCAGCACCAGATGCTCCGCCAGCGCAGGCATCGACGGCCAGTCTTTGATATTCGGTCCGAACTGGATCTCAACCGTGGGATCCGCTACTCCCTTGCTGTCAAAGACACGGTTCTCGTAAATCGTCTTATCGAAATGATATGCCGGTTTCGTGTAAGTTCCCGTAAAGGCTGTCGCAGAAGTCAGGTAACCCTTATTGGCTGCAGTCGCAGCGATCGAACGGGCATCCATCAGCGCTACGGAAGAGATCTGTCCGTTCTGGATCTTGGAACCCTCCCGGTTCGGGAAGTTTCTGGTCGAATGGCGGATGGAAAATGCATTGTTTGCCGGCGTGTCGCCTGCACCGAAGCACGGTCCGCAGAATGCGGTCTTAACCACGGCTCCCGTCTCCATCAGATCCGCCAGTCTTCCGTTTCTTGCCAACTCCATATAAATCGGCGTGCTTGCCGGATAAACGCTCAGGGTAAACGCATCACATCCAATGCTGTGTCCCCGAAGGATATCCGCTGCATCACAGATGTTCTCAAAACCGCCGCCGGCGCAGCCGGCGATGATTCCCTGATCCACAAGGAGTTTTCCGTCATGAACCTTATTCTTCAGTGTAAACGGAACCTTACCGTCCAGACTTACCTTGGCTTTCTGCTCTACGTCATCCAGGATATCCATCAGATTCTCATTCAGTTCATCGATAGTATACACATTGCTCGGATGGAACGGCATTGCGATCATCGGTTTGATCTTGTCCAGTTCCACCATCACCATGCCGTCATAGTAAGCGACAGCGCCGGGATTCAGTTCCTTGTAGTCCCCGCTTCGTCCATGGATTTCATAGAAGTTTTTGATCTCATCATCCGTTCTCCAGATGGAAGACAGGCAGGTAGTCTCTGTCGTCATAACGTCGACGCCAATCCTGTAATCTGCGCTCAGAGACGCCACGCCCGGTCCGACAAACTCCATGACTTTATTTTTCACATAGCCGTTGGCAAATACCGCTCCGATGATCGCCAGCGCGATATCCTGCGGTCCGACGCCCGGCTGCGGTGCGCCCGTCATATAAATACCGATCACTCCCGGCATCGCGATATCATACGTTTTGTTCAGCAGCTGTTTCACCAGCTCCGGCCCGCCTTCTCCGACAGCCATGGTTCCCAGTGCGCCGTAACGGGTGTGGGAATCGGAACCCAGAATCATCTTTCCGCCGCCCGCCAGCATCTCGCGGGCATACTGATGGATCACTGCCTGATGCGGCGGTACGTAAACTCCGCCATACCTCTTCGCACAGGTAAGGCCAAACATATGGTCATCCTCATTGATCGTACCGCCGACTGCGCAAAGCGAATTATGGCAGTTGGTCAGAACGTAGGGCATCGGGAATTTTTCCAGTCCTGAAGCTCTCGCCGTCTGGATGATGCCGACAAAGGTGATGTCATGGGAAGTCAGCTTATCAAAACGGATCTCCAGATTTTCCATATTTCCGGAGGTATTATGATCCTTCAGAATCCCATAAGCGATCGTTTCCTTCGCAGCTTCTTTCTGATCCGGAACTTTTCCCGAAAAAGCTTTCAGCTGTGCTCTTCCGTCTTCCGTATCCGGAATGACCTGAGTGCCGTTGACCAGATATGCTCCTGTTTTCAGCAATTCAATCATAGGTTCTCTCCTCTCTCCCTCAGATATTGTCATTATTATTCATATAATTCATGTAGCTTACTACCATCATTGCAATTTTAAATGTCAGAGCGTCGTCAAATCTCCGAATATCAAGTCCGGTGCTCTTCTCCAGTTTCTCAAGCCGGTAAACCAGCGTATTTCTGTGTACATAAAGCTGGCGCGAAGTCTCCGACACATTCAGATTGTTCTCAAAGAACTTATTAATCGTCGTCAGGGTCTCTTCGTCGAAGGTGTCCGGAAGATGTTCGCCGAACACTTCCTTCATAAACATTTCACACAAAGGAATCGGAAGCTGATAGATCAGTCGGCCGATCCCGAGGTTATTGTACGGAACCACATTCTTTTCCGCATAAAAGATCTTTCCTACCTCCAGCGCCATCTTTGCTTCCTTATAAGAACGGGACACGTTTTTAATCTCATTGACCGGATTTCCATAGGAAACGCGTACCTGGGACATCGCCTCTGCGTTCAGCATGTCCACCAGCATATTTGCCGTCTGGTTCATATCATCAAACGTATCATCCTCTTTCAATTCTTTTACGATAATGATACTCTTTTCTTCCACTGCTGTGATGAAATCTCTCGGACGGGATACAAACAGACTCTTCACGGTTTCCATCGCGTTGGTGTCTTTCTCTGTCTTTGTCTCTACCATATAAACCACACGGCGCACATCCGTATCGATCCGCAGTTTTTTCGCACGGTTATAGACATCCACCATCAGAAGGTTATCCAACAGAAGATTCTGAATAAAATTATTTTTGTCCAGTCTCTCTTTATAAGCGATGATCAGATTCTGGATCTCACAGACCGCGACCTTTCCGATCATATACGCGTCATCACTGCTGCCTTTCGCCAGCAGGACATACTCCACATTCTGATTGTCATACACCTTAAAAAAATGATTATCCTGAATTACCTGGCTGTCCGCCGCGGAATTCACAAAAGAACGGATGCTGTCTGCATCAATCGCTGTTTCCGGAAACGTGGTAACGAGCAGAGCACCATCCGTATTTGTCACACATAAATCAATCCTTGTAATATTCCTGAGTTCATCCAGAGTCTTCTGTAAAACCTGACTTGAAACCAAAACTGCCACTTCCTTTCTCCTTGGATTCTAAACAAAGCGGGCAGACCCGCTTCAACTCCCCTCCCGTCAATCCTGAGGGGCCCGGACACTTTGCGTACCGCCCGCGATACCGCGTTTTCATACTGCCTGCGCAGTTCATGTGCAGACCCGGCCGAACGGTTATCAAAATGTCCTGACAATATAAGAATCTTTTGACATATATTTAAATAATATCGTATTTTTAAAGGATTGGCAATGATTTTCCTCAAAAAAATCCATGCGCAGGCAGCCGTTCGCCGACAAACCCAACGCAGCCATAGAAGCCATTGTTCAGCTGCTGTCACGGGATACTGCAGATATCTGTAAGGGTATAAAAAGGAGACCGTCCGCAGACGGTCTCCCCATGGATTGAATCCAGAAAGATATCGTATTAGTTGGCGATGGTAAGCTCTGTCTCTTTGTCGAACAGATGAACTTTTTCCATATCCAGAGCGAATTTAACGGTATCGCCGCTTCTTGCGGTTGTACGCGGATCTACGCGGGCTGTCATCGGGAA
>CALWDO010000076.1 GCA_944376715.1 uncultured Lachnoclostridium sp.
ATTCTCAATATTCCGGATCTGCATGTTATGGATAAATTTGAAGTTGTGAATATACAGGTCTGTGATCTTCATGCTGTCTTGGTCTCCGGGCAAATTCCCTTATTACATTTTTATCAGTTTTGTGTTTTACGATTACTCTTTTATTATATTTAGAGTTATCAGAAAACACAAGGAGCAATGCCCGAATTTCAAGAAATGAATGTTTCTCAGCCCGCTGTCACATCTTTCTTCCTCAGCCAGAGGATCCCGAAGAGAACAAACAGAACCAGGAAAATCACCGCGGCGGCCAGGAAACCGCCCAGATTGCTTACCATATCTTCCTGCCTGTTGGCGTTCATCCCCATCATCATCAACGAATAGGGCCAGAACAGTCCCAGACCGCTGTTGGAAGCCAACAGACCGAGAATACTTCCGATCAGCGCCAGCGCGATAGGTACGGCAAAGCTGCGGATCACCATGGACAGGCACATCTGCAGCGCCGCGATGGCAAGTCCTCCGATGCTTCCTCTCAGAAGCCAGATCAGAATCTGGATGGGCGGCATACCCGGAAGTCCGCAATATTTACCGGTGATCAGGTAAAGGATCCAGAGCCAGAGCTGCAGGCCCACCGTACATTCCAGCGATAAAAGCAGCTTGGACAAAAAAACATCTCTTCTGGGCACAGGCATAGTCATCAGTGTATTCCAGTTATAATTCATATGTTCCACTCTCCAGATATAGGAGCAATAAACCGCGATCAACGGAGCATAGAAGAAATTCGCATAGAACAGGGACACCTGCGTCCAGAGAGAATACCAGCCGGACTTCAGCAGTTCCAGATTCTGCATATAGTTGCCCGCTCCCATCACTGCCGGGATCACCGGTATCACGGCAAAGACCAGCCATAGATGGGAATGCCTTAGTTTTTTCTGTTCCATTCTTATACAAGTTGCCAGCATGTCAGATCTCCTTTCTCGTCACAAACAAATATCTGCCCGCCGCATAGCCCGCCGCGATGATTGCCAGCAGGGCCAGAAGCCCCGGGAAATTAAACGGCGCATTATAATAAGTCGTGATCCGCGTCGCTTCATCCCAGGTGTAACTGATGTACGCAAGCTTGGAATAATATCCCCAGGGTATCAGATACCAGACGGGAGCTCCCGGCAGGAACCAGGAAAACAGGCCCGCGAAAGATCCAAACAGCCCGGCTGCCAGCGGTATGATCTGGTTCTCATAGAAAAACGACAGTACCTGCTGCAGGAGCAGCAGCAATATGCTGGACGTATAATTCTCCAGGAAAAAATATATCAGGTGCCGCGGTTCTGCCGGACGGCCAAATCCCAACGCTGCAGACAGAAGAAACATCATCGCATATTCCGCGATAATAAAAAGCAGAAGATAGACTGCTCCTGTCAATAACTTCAGGTCAAACAGCCGTCCTTTCTTCTCCATGGTACACAGCAGTTTCAAAGTATTCCCTTTGATCTCCGCGTCGCACAGCCGGCTGGCCAGCATGGCGATCATCGTAGGAAGCAGGATCGTATTTATCAGAGAAAACTGCAGGAAACATACTCTCCAGCCGTCATAGATCTGCTCCTTAGACGAATCTCTGATCGCCCAGGTCATCCAGGCAAAGATCAGAACCACAAACGCGCCGACCAGAAGCCCGATCTTTCTCCGTCTGATTTTCATCCATTCTGTCTTCCATTCCCTCAGCATCACAGACTCACCTGCCTTCCGGTTAATGCCAGGAAGATATCCTCCAGGCTCTTCTGCTGCATCTCCACATGGGTGATCTGCGCCCCCTCGGCCGCCAGCATCGTCACCACATCGGCCACTTCCCGTTCGCTTCGCTCCGGGAGCAGCAGATCCGCGCCGTCGATGCGGTACTTTTCCCGGTGTTCATCCAGAATCCGGACCGCTGTCCCCTGATTCAGGGCATGAACTTTCAGGCTCCCTTTCGCCTGTTCATGCAGTTTTTCCAGACTGCCCTGATAGATCATCTTTCCTTTATCAATAATCCCCACATCTGTAACCATCTGGTCCATCTCGCTGAGCAGATGGCTGGATACCATGACCGTCATCCCGTAATGCTCCGGCAGATCAGAGATCAGATCCCTCATCTCCTGGATCCCCGCGGGGTCCAGCCCGTTGGTCGGTTCGTCCAGCAAAAGCAGCTTGGGTCGGCCGAGCAGCGCGGCGGCCAGTCCCAGTCTCTGCTTCATGCCCAGGGAATACTCTCTTACCTTTTTCTTCTGCTGTCCCTCCAGCCGCACGATCTGCAGCACTTCATCGATCTCCTTTCTGGACACTCCTTTCAGGGTCCGGATGATTTCCAGATTTTCCCTTCCCGTCAGATGCCCATAATAAGAGGGAGATTCAATCAATGACCCCGTATCACGCAGGATTTCAATCCGGTTCCTTTCCGTTACCTCTTCTCCGAAGATCCGGATCTCTCCTGCCGTAGGCTGTACCAGGCCCAGGATCATTTTCATCGTCGTGGACTTGCCTGCTCCGTTGGGACCCAAAAATCCATAGACACAGCCCGGACGTATTTTCAGGCTGCATTTTTTCACTGAATATTTGTCCCCGTACTTCTTGCAGAGGCCGTTTGTCTCGATCATATACTTCATATTTCTTCCGCCTTTCTTTTTCCTTTTCGGTTCATGACCATCATACAGGATCTCTCTTACCGGTCCTTTAAGGCTCCCTTACAATTTCCTTAATTTTTCGGTTTCTTGCTGAAAACAGGCGGAAAAACTCTTATAATAATACGGAAGCCGCAGGGTTTCACTAAGGAGGACGATGCATATGACACATCTGTATGAAAGCAGAATCATGATCGTGGACGATAATGCGGATATTTTAGAAATGCTGAAGAATATTCTGTCCCGTAAAGGATTTCTTTCTATCGAGACTGCTTCCTGCTGCGGACAGGCAAAAGAAAAGTTCCGCATTTTTCAGCCGGAGCTCATAATTCTTGACGTTATGCTTCCGGATGGAGACGGGTTCTCTCTGATGCGGGAATTTCGGGCGTCTTCCGATGTGCCGGTACTTTTTCTGTCTGCCAAAGACGAGGACAATGACCGGCTCTTCGGCCTGGGACTGGGCGCCGACGACTATATTACAAAACCGTTTCTCCCCGACGAGCTGGTACTGCGGCTTACCGCCATCCTGAAGCGCACCTACTTTTCCTCGCTCCATCAGGAATCATCGTCGCCGGAACTGCTTTTGGGAAACCGCATAGTCTATCTGGAGAGCGGAGTCGTAAAACAGAAAGACGGAACAGAGACTTCCCTGACTGCAAAAGAGCTGGCACTCCTGAAAAAACTGAATGAGAACCGCGGCAGCATCGTCACTTTCGACGCTCTTTCCGATGCGGTATGGGGTGAAAATTATTACGGATATGAAAATACCCTGATGGTCCACATCCGCCGCCTGAGGGAAAAGATCGAAGAAGATCCCTCTCACCCGGCATGGCTTCTGACAGTCCGGGGACTGGGATATAAACTGACAAAGGGAGGAAATACCGGAGCATGAAAAGCCTTTCCAAGATTCTTTTCCACTATCTGGCCACAGCCGTGCTGATCGTGCTGAGCGTACTCCTGTTCAACGTAGGGCTTTACGTCATCATCGGATTCCAGATCATCCGGTCCACCAATTTCATCAGCCGCACTACCGGACAGATCGCTTCAGAAATTTCGGAAGAAGGCGGGCATCCCGCCCTTTCAGAAAAGGGATATGACTATCTGGAAGAAAGCTATTCCTGGGCCATGCTTCTGGATGACGATGGAAACATCATATGGCAATGGCAGCTCCCGGAGAATCTGAACCATTCCTATACGGTTTCCCAGGTCTCCGCTTTCAGTAAATGGTACCTGGACAATTATCCCGTGACGACCCGGGTCACCGACTACGGACTCCTGGTCACTGCCCACCCCAGGGAGACTATCTGGAAGTACAACGTCAGTGAATCCTTGTCTTTTCTGGACAAGATCCCCAATGCCATAGGGGCGGGGCTGATCTGCAACCTGCTTTTTGT
>CALWDO010000077.1 GCA_944376715.1 uncultured Lachnoclostridium sp.
ATCGGGGTGACAGGATTCGAACCTGCGACCTCCTGGTCCCAAACCAGGCGCTCTAGCCAAGCTGAGCCACACCCCGGAAGCGCCCTTTTTGTGGACACATACGGTATTATATAAGACTGCATCACAAATGTCAACTGTTTTTTTCAAAAAATACGGCGGCTGTTGTTCATGTAACAAATGTTATAATCCGTCTCGCCTTTATCGTCGATATACATCATAATCCAGCTGGGTTCATGGCCCTCCTGACGCGGCAGGGAAAGACTTCCCGGATTCAGAATTGTAAGGCCTTTGTTTCGTTCCAGGCACGGCCGATGCGTATGTCCATACATGACGATATCCACGCCCCGTTTCTTCGCTTCCTCTCTCAGCATTTCATGACCCATGCTTACAAAATAATGATGTCCGTGTGTGAGAAGCGCTTTATGTTTTCCCAGATCGATCTCCATCTCTGAAGGGAGGGCGCTGAAATAATCATTATTGCCTGCCACCATATCCACCGGCACGCGGGCCATAGTACGGATATTCGCCTCGTCTCCTTCCACATCTCCCAGATGAATCATCCGGTCAATGGGACCAGTCCTTTTTAAAACCTTCTCAAGATTTGTCAACCTGCCGTGGGTGTCGCTGACAATCAATATCTTCATCATTCTTATACTTCCTGCAGTTCTTTTAATTTTTCTTTCATCAGGCGAAGCGCTTTGCCCCGATGGCTCAGTTTATTTTTCTCCTCCAATGGAAGCTCCGCAGAATAGCACGCGTATTCCGGAAGGTAAAAAATCGGATCGTAGCCAAATCCATTCTCGCCCTTTTCTTCATAACCGATCTGGCCTTCCATGGTGCCCCTGGTAGTATAAACTCTTCCATCCGGGAAAGCAGCCGCGATGGCGCACACAAACCTTGCGCTTCGTTCCTCTCCGGTCTTGCCTTCCAGCCGGTCGATCAAACTTTTGTTTTTTATGTGATAGGAGGTATCATGTCCCATATATCGGGCAGAATAGATGCCCGGCTCTTTATTTAGTGCATCTACCTCCAGCCCGGAATCGTCTGCCAGGACGATCTCGCCGCACATTTTCATGATCTCTGTTGCCTTGATCACGGCGTTCTCCTCGAATGTCGTCCCATTCTCTTCCACATCCGCATCAATGCCGGCTTCCTTTAAGGACAGGATCTCGACTCCCAGATCCTGCATAATCATGCGCACTTCCCGCATCTTTCCCTCATTGCCCGTGGCGAATATGATCTTTTTCATGTGCTATGCCCTCCTGTCTGTTCCCTCTGGGCGGTTTAGGACCGGAAAACTGATAAAAGTATGTTTTCAGCATTCCATTATAAATCTTCCGGTTTTTGTCCGCCTTTCTTCCTATATATTTTTCCGCGTCCTCGTAACTGGTAATCAGGTACATGGACCAGCTGTCCAGACTCCGAAACCGCTCCCCGATCTCCGTGTATAATCCGGGAAGCTGAGACTTTTCTTCCAGCCGCTCACCATAAGGGGGATTACTGATCAAGAAACCATATTTCTTAGGATGGCTCAACTGACTCAATGGACGCTGCTGAAAGTGAATCAGGTGATCCACGCCCGCGTCTCTGGCATTCTGTCTGGCGGCTTTGATAATCTCTCCATCAATATCATATCCCTGAATATCTGTTTCGATGTCATCGTCTACCAGATCGTTTGCTTCATCGACCGCCTGATACCACCACTTGCGATCCAGTATATTCGTCCATTTTTCCGCAGTAAAAGAACGGTTCATCCCCGGCGCTATATTGGCGGCGATCATAGCCGCTTCTATGGGAAATGTACCGCTTCCGCAAAACGGATCCACCAGTATTCTGTCCTTCTTCCAGGGCGTCAGCAGAATCAGCGCTGCCGCCAGGGTCTCTTTGATCGGAGCCTTGCTGACCATGGTACGATAGCCTCTCTTATGTAAAGAAAGGCCTGTGGTATCCAGGCAGACCAGAGCTTCATCTTTCATAAAAGAAACCCTGATCGGATATTCTGCTCCTGTCTCCGGAAACCATTCTATATGGTAGACATTTTTCAGGCGTTCCACAATCGCCTTTTTTACGATCGATTGGATATCTGACGGGCTGAATAGCCTGCTCTTTACCGAAGAGGCTTTTGCCACCCAAAATTTCCCGTCTGAAGGAATATAATCTTCCCATGGAAGGTTCTTTACCTTTTCAAAAAGCTCGTCAAATGTGACTGCTTTGAACTTTCCAACTTTTAATAATATCCGCTCCGCCGTGCGTAAAAAAATGTTGGCCCGGCAGACTGCATTTTCATCTCCGCAGAAAGTGACCTTTCCATCCTCCACCTGGAGAATCTCATAACCCAGATCCTGGATTTCTCTCTTCAGGACCGCCTCCAGTCCGAAATGGCATGGAGCCACCAGCTCTACTTTGCTCATCCGTATTTCCTTTCCATCATTTACTATACCCTATATCTTATCTGCCCGGACAGGCCGTGTCAATCATTTCTCATCTGGAATCTCTCTCCAGATACCTTCCCCGGTACGCCTGAATTCCTCCAACTACAGAAACGGCGCGGTAGCCGTGCTCCTGCAGTTCCCTGGCCGCCTGCATACTCAGTCCGCCTCTGTCACAATACAGAATCGGGATCGTTTTCCCCAGCCCCCGTATCCTTTCCAAAAGATATTCGCGCGGTATGCAGACAGCCCCTCGAATATGCATCTTGCGATAATCTGCCGGCTGTCTCACATCGACAAGCAGATAATTTCTATTAAAGATATATCGATCAATTTCCCGGGCGGAGATCGTCTCCAACATAGGCATATCCTTCTTTCTTTTTGTTCTTACTAGCAGTATATGCAAACAGGGCGCGGTCTGCGCCGCGCCCTGTCTCTTTCTCAGACTAGTTATTGTTTTTGTCTGATGCATTGTTTTTAGAACAGTTTTTGCTGTTCTTGGCATTCTTGGAATTGCTGCTCTTCGTGTTGTTTCCGGTGCTGTAATCACCGGCCGCATTGCTGTAATTGTTCATGTTGTTGGCAGAATGATTCGTGTTGTTGGAACTCATATCAAAACCTCCTGTAATAGATGTTTACAGGGGTAGTATGGGATTTACCGGCACAAAATATACCTGTATTCTAAAAAATTTACCTCCCGTATCTTCTGATCAGCCAAAGTACAAATCCTGCCACAATAAGGATCGGGAGTAACGCCGCCAAAATTCTAAATACAACAACCAATAACAAAATTACGGCAGCCGCAAATAAAGCCATAATCAACGTGGCCTTCCATCCGTCAAAGCGGTGCACCCGAATCTCCGGTTCTGACGCGGTCTGCGCGCTTTCCTCCACCGTATATTCCATATAGTTGCTCCTGCGTCCGTGTGTCTCTAAAATTGTTCTGGCAATCAGTCTGGGATCTCCCAGCTCTTCCAATACTTCCCGTTCCGTCCGGCCTTTGCCCATTTCCTGCGCTATATAGTCCTCATAGTAACGGATATGCTCTTCCAGTGAATTATTGTCTATCTTTCCATATAAGGCTCTTCTGAGAGTTTCTATAAAAGTCTTTTTGTCCATCTGTTCTCCTGATATACTGTATTGAAAAAACCACCTGTATAAGCAGGTGGTCTAACGTGCGCGAGAAGATTCGAACTCCCGACCTTCTGATCCGTAGTCAGACGCTCTATCCAGCTGAGCTACGCGCACATAT
>CALWDO010000078.1 GCA_944376715.1 uncultured Lachnoclostridium sp.
CTACGGAAACGGGATCATGGCGGAGTCGTATCCCGCCCAGTATCACGGCATCACAAAGATTGAAAGAACAGAACAGGGAACGATTCCCTTCTGGGGCAATATCGGGACAGCACGGAGCAGATCCCGGAGGGCACACCTGTGGAAGTGCAGGAAAATGAGAACGGAAATCCGGAATTCACGGCACAGCCGGGATGCGTATATCTGGTGCAGGGACAATGGGAAAACGGTACTGTGGATTATGGATTCCGGGTGCCGGCGGAATAAATATTCTGCCCCAGCAAAGAGAACAATTACAGACAATGAGCTGAGTATATAATCCGGGGAGAAAAGCATATGGAAACAATTATTATATACGGAAGCTGCTACGGAACGGCAAAAGTATATGCAGAGGCGCTGGCAGAGAGACTGAAATCTGAGGTATTGCCGTACGATAAGGTGAAAGAACCGGCCGGATATGAAAGGATTATCTATGTGGGAGGACTTTACGCAGGCGGTGTTATGGGCATGGCCAGGACAGCGAAGAAAATTCCGGCGGATCAGTGTAAAAAATTTGTCGTGATAACCGTAGGACTTGCCGATCCGGCTGATGAAAAAAATGTACAGAATATCAGGACGTCCGCGCTCAGACAGATTCCGAAGCCCCTTGCTGATAAAACGGAATTCTATCATCTGAGGGGCGGGATTGATTATGAAAAGCTGATTTTCAGACACAGGATGATGATGAAACTGCTCTATGAACAGGTGAAAAAACAGTCGGTTGATGAGCAGGATGCGGATACCCGGGCAATGATTGAGACGTACGGACAAAAAGTCAGTTTTGTAGATACGGAATGCCTGGAAGATATAGTGAAGAAACTGGAAGATTGAGAATTTGTGTTATTGCTGTTGTGCGAGGAAAGTGATGGATAGAATCAAAAAAATTATAAATTATATTACATGGGCAATGATTGCAGTGACCGGCATTCTGTTTTTTGCGAACTGGAATAATATTCCGGAATCTGTTATTACGCATATTGGCCTGGGAGTCTCCTATGGGAGCAGAAATAATCTGATTCTGCTCTTTATTATTGAAATTATTATAAACACAGCATTTACACTGGGATATGATATCCCTTTTATCAGGGGAATGAAAAAAAACAGACAGTCCTCTTATCTGACCGAGATTATCAGTATGGCCGTTCGGGTGCTTGCGGTGCTGATAATATCCGCATTTATTCTGCAGGGAGTATGGCTGCAATGATTTTGAGATATATTTTGAAGAAGATGATTTTGACAAATTTGCAGACAGACTGAAAGAGTGTGACGTTGAATATGTGCATCCGGTGAAGGAACATTCCTGGGGCCAGAGAGTAGTGCGCTTTTATGATCCGGACAGGCATATTATCGAAGTCGGAGAAAATATGAAAGTTGTCTGCAGACGTTTCCTGGACAGTGGAATGACACCGGAGCAGGCCGCAGAACGGATGAATGTGCCCGTGAAATTTGTGAAAGCATGTATGCGGTGATATTTCTTGTGAAGAAAGAAAATGAAATGAAGGCAGTGGAACGGCTGAACAGAGACAGTTATAAAGTTGAGGATGAGAAAACGAATGACGGAGACTAATATGTTTACGATTCGAAAGTACGAGGCACAATATCAGAACAGACTGTTTCAGTTTCTGGAAATATGTCTGCCGCAGTCAGACAGAAAATTTGAGCCGGACGGCCGTCATAAAATGTATAGAAATGTTCCGGGATATTTCGAGCATTTCTGGTGCCTTTTTGACGGAGAAGATATGATCGGGACAGCAGCACTGAAAAAGCTGGACAGCGGCCGGTGTGAACTGAAAGCTCTGTACCTTCTGGAAAAGTATCATAAAAAAGGACTGGGGCGGCGGCTCTTTAAGCTGAAAACACCGGGATGGAATAAAGCGGAGGAAAATCGGAGTACAGATATGGAGATCAGAGCATACAGAAGGGAAGACATAAAAGAGATAGCAGAACTTTTCTACAATACAGTACACACTGTCAATGCGGCGGATTATACGGAAGAACAGCTGGATGCGTGGGCTGACGGAAATATAGATACTGCGGCGTGGGACCGATCCTTCCGGGAGCACAGGACACTGGTTGCGGTGATGACGTCAGATCCGGGGAATGGAGCGGAACAGATTGTGGGCTTTGCGGACATGGACGGTACAGGGTACCTTGACCGGCTGTATGTGCATAAAGATTTTCAGCGGCGCAGAATTGCGTCAGCACTTTGTGACAGGCTGGAGCAGGCGGCGGATGTGGCAGAATTTACAACGCATGCGTCTCTTACGGCGAAGCCGTTTTTTGAAAAAAGAGGCTATCAGGTTGTGCAGGAGCAGCAGGTGGAGAGAAAAGGGATATTGCTGACAAACTATGTGATGAAAAAGGGTGTGGACTGTACCTGGAGAAAGTAGTAAGCAATGGCTGTGGAAACCATATTTCAAAGGGCAGATCTGTCTGCCCCGGCACTGATCAATCCGGCGGATACGACAGAGAAGATAAAAGATTTTCCGAAGATCTGCGTATCCACATTTTCCGATAATATTATCCGGAAATTTGCTTCCATGGAACATGTAGAGCAGATCGCGGAACTATATACCGCAAACGGAGCAATGCCCGTCTATAAGATCCGCTATAAGAATACGGAGATCGCTTTTTTCCAGTCGAGAGTAGGCGCGCCTGCCTGTGTCGTCGGCTTTGAGGAAGCTGTGGCAATGGGGGCGGAAAAATATATGGCGCTGGCATTTGAGTGCGGAATAGCCATGAAAAAGAACTTAAATACGCAAAGCATATTATGATAGGATGAATTACGGAGCAACCGTGTTGCAGGGTGGATGACCTCTATTCTTACATAGAATGGGAGGTGATGCTGATGGACA
>CALWDO010000079.1 GCA_944376715.1 uncultured Lachnoclostridium sp.
ATCTTTCCCACTCAGGGTATTCGATTTTAAGGAGTGTCAGTCCCTCCGGGCGTGCGGTAGGACCTGCCTGGGACCGGTCTTTCGCCTCCAGGATCGCCTGCATCTGTTCCGGAGGCCAGGTTCCTTTGCCGATCTCCATCAGAGTTCCGACGATGATCCGGACCATGTTGTAAAGAAACCCGTTTCCGGTGATCTGGAAGTGGATCATATCCTCTTCTTTCCACAAGCGGGTTTTATAGATGGTGCGGACGGTATCCGTGACCGCAGGATTCGCGGTGGCAAGACTTTTGAAATCATGAGTTCCTTCCAAATATGCCGCTGCTTTCTGCATCGCATCCGTATCCAGCTTTCCATACCAGAAAGTAGAATTGAGCCGGCGGCACGGGTCTGCAAATGTCCGGTTCAGGATCCGGTATTCATAAGTCTTTATGGTCTGGGTAAATCTGGGATGAAACTCCGGCGGCACTTCTTCAGACCCCTGGATCCGGATATCTTCCGGAAGACGGGTGTTCAGAGCGAAAGCTACCCGCTCCGCCGGCATCCGCGCTTCCGTGTCAAAAACCGCCACATTTCCCAGGGCATGCACGCCCGCGTCTGTACGGCTCGCTCCGATTGTAGTGACCGGTACGCCGAACAGGTCGCTCAGAGCGCGGTTCAGCACTTCCTGCACGGAAAGCCCGTTGGGCTGTACCTGCCAGCCGCAGTAATTGGTTCCATCGTATGCAACGATCAGTTTTATACGTCTCATTCTTTTTCCTTTTCCGACTGTTTCCATGGCTTTTCGTGCATCAAAAACCGAATACCGCACACAGGATGCTGATTCCAAAATACACCGCCAGAACGGCATATGCCGCATAATCTCTCTTCTGATAACGGAGCGGTTTCATCTGTGTCCGTCCGTCGCCGCCGTGATAGCACCGTGCTTCCATGGCAAGCGCCAGATCGTTGGCACGGCGGAAAGCGGAAATAAACAGCGGCACCAGTAGCGGTATCATATTTTTCACTTTCTGGATCAGATTTCCGCTCTCAAAATCTGCGCCCCTCGCCATCTGCGCCTTCATGATCTTGTCCGTCTCCTCCAGAAGGATCGGGATAAACCGGAGCGCAATGGACATCATCATTGCCACTTCATGTACCGGCACATGGATCTTCTTCAATGGCCCCAGCAGGCTTTCCAGTCCGTCTGTCAGCTGATTCGGTGTGGTGGTCAGCGTCATGATAGAAGCTCCAATGATCAGAAAGATCAGACGGATTCCCATACGTGCCGCCAGGATCAGTCCTTCCTTGGTGATATGGATCTTCCAGATCGTCACGACCGCTTCACCCGGCGTAAACAGAATATTGAACACCAGCGTGATCATCAGAAGAACCACGATGGATTTCAGACCTCTGACCATAAATTTGAAAGGGACTTTGGAGAGTACGATCATGCTGACCAGAAACACAGTTCCCAGCACATATCCCCAGCTATGAAACAAAAACAGAGAGATGATATACGCCAGCGTCCCTATAAATTTTACCCTCGGATCCATACGGTGAAGAACTGAATCCGCCGGATAGTACTGTCCTATTGTGATATCTCGTAACATGGTTCTTTATGCCTTTCTCTTTTTCAGCGCTTTCAGGATGGAATCCTTCGCTTCCTCCACGGTGGTTGCCGTGACATCCACATCCATTCCCCTTTCCTTCAACGCATGCATAATATAGGTCATCTGCGGCGCCGCAAGTCCCATCTCTTCCAGTTCTTTATAGTGGGAGAATACCTCTTTCGGCGTATCGTCGAACGCCACATGGCCTTTGTTCATCACGATGATCCGCTCCACATATCTGGCGATATCTTCCATACTGTGGGAGACCAGCATAATGGAGATCCCTCTGGTCTCATGCAGCAGCGCCAGCTGATCCAGGATCTCGTCTCTTCCCTTCGGGTCCAGACCAGCCGTCGGCTCGTCCAGGATCAGAAAGGAAGGATTCATCGCCAGGACTCCCGCGATCGCCACCCTGCGTTTCTGTCCGCCGGACAGCTCAAAGGGGGATTTTTCATAATAGCTTTCATCCAGCCCTACATGCTGCAGAGCCTCTTTCGCGCGCTCCTTACATTCTTCCGGAGAAAGTCCCTGATTCTTTGGTCCGAAACAGACGTCGGTAAGAACGTCTGTCTCAAACAGCTGATGTTCCGGATACTGAAACACCAGTCCCACATGACTGCGCAGTTCCCGGAGGTTGTAGCCTTCCTGCCAGATATCCTCCCCGTTGTAATAAACGTGTCCCGAGGTCGGCCGGATCAGCCCGTTGAAATGCTGTACCAGCGTGGACTTTCCGCTGCCGGTATGACCGATCACTCCGACAAACTGACCGTCCTGGATTTCCATCGACACATGTTCCAGGGCATGCATCTCATAAGCGGTTCCCGGGCTGTAGGTATAAGTCACATCTTTTAATTCTACTGACATAATGCGTCCACCAATTCCTCTATCGTCAATATCCCGTCCGGAATCTCCACGCCCGCCTGCTTCAGCTCATGGGCGAGAAGCGTCACCTGCGGCACATCCAGCCG